>PKWL01000050.1 GCA_003133225.1 Janthinobacterium sp. | reverse complement strand
CCGCATTCGTATCGTCAATTATTGAATCCGGCGCCAGTCCCGATAACATGGGCGCAGTCAGGGCAAGGCTGGTCGAACTGGGGCTCCCCCCTTACGATTGCTTGTCGCCGGCGTTGATGGATGCCATCGCCACCCACACGGCCAAGGCCAACGGCGTACTGCGGTAACTGGCCGCCGGTTTGGGCGCAACGCGCAAACCGGCCTGCGCTGATGGATGCGGAGGTCATTTTGGGGCGGTTCCCTATTCGGATAATCCGCCTGCGACCTTTTCATTCTTATCATGCCGATCCTAGCATCCTTGCGCTTGGAAACCGTGTCCGACTCGATTTCAATCCCATCCGCAATGGGAAAATGAAACCACTCGAATTCCTACATGACGGCCGCGCTTTCATTAAGTTTTTCATATCCATTGGTGGCAGTAAATTTGCAGTTCATGCTGTGGTGCGGCGAATTGTCACTCAACGCGCCCATGCTCCCAATTAAACACTGCGCGGCCCTTGGCTGGGCCGCACCAAAAAGCGCCGCAATAACAACGATGTATGACAATGCGGCCCGCCATGGCTGCTGGTACAAATTTTGCAGTATAGATAATGCCAAACGTGATAACGCGCTCTCCGTTATCCGCCGGCGGTAATCGCAAATAGGGAGCCTGATGTCTTTAGGCCGGTCGCCCCAGCTGTCGAAAAGCCGATGCAGCAGGATCGCCGAGAATTTTGTGCTGCTAGTCCCAAACCAGATTGGCCGTATTGGTGGCGCTCCCGAATTGTTTTTTTTCACCCCACGAAAGGAATTCGCTATGAAAAAAGAAATTACCTGCGCTCGGCGCCAATTCATCAAGATCGGCTGCGCAGCCATGACCGTGATACCGCTGCTGGTCTTGGCTGACAAGGCCGCCGCTGCCAGCAATGAAGGATTGCGTAATGCGATGAAGTACCAGAACAATCCAAGCGGTGAGAAGGCTTGTAGCGGTTGTTTGCTGTTTGTTTCAGGAAAGAGCGCTAAGGCCTTGGGGGGGTGCAAGTTGTTCCCGGGCGACGCTGAGATCTCACCAACAGGTTACTGCGTTGCGTGGGCGGCCAAGCCGAACTGAGTTTCTCCCTTTTTTCACTCTTCGCAGGGGCGGCTTATGCCGCTTTTTTCGCTTGCCCGCAAACGCCCGCCATAGGCTTGAAGAAAATTCCAACAACGCTTCCAACTGGCGGGTCGCGATGGCCGGAAATTCCTGGCAATGATGGTTGAATCGATTAAATCATGCGCCGCCGTCGCAGCGCGACTAGCCAACGCACCAGGTTTCGGCAGCGTCGGCCACGCCTGGCATTCATTTTTCGGCAAACGGGACAGTGCGGGATGATGCTGCCAGCCTCGGCAATTTCATAAGTGTCAGATTGCAATAGAAGCTTGCCGTGCAAAATATGGTTGAGAAAAGGAGAAGCACGAAGGGGAACGCAGTCGTCGAACGCCCACAGTGGACGACTCGGGAAGCTAGCTGAGCGCACGGGACAGAGCGATCAACGTTTGGAATTCAAAGGCACTCACCATCGCTTGCGCCGGGCTTGGCTTTATGGGGCTGCGCATCGCGGCAATTGCGGGGGAAAGGTTCCGCCGCAAGGTGTCGCTGTGCGTGCAAGGTCGTGGCTAGGCAGTTAAGCTGCCTCCCGTGGCCACGCTAAAAATGGCGCTCGGCAGGAAATCCGTTTGCCGAACATGTCCATTTTGGCGCGCCGGCTTTCTTCAGAACGCCCGTCCTCAAGATCCCCCAGTTCCATTATTTCAGGCCCGCCACATAGTTGGCAACGGCTTGTATTTCGTCTGGCGACAGATGTTTGGCGATGGTGATCATGGCCGGATTGTTGCTTCGGGCGCCGGAATTAAAGTTGCTCAATTGCGCGATTGTGTATTCTTGATGCTGTCCGCCGATAAGCGCAAACTGCGCGGGGATGCCGGAGCCGCTGGGGCCGTGGCAACCGGCGCAAGCGGGAACATTCTTCTCGGCGATGCCGGCACGGTAGATCTTCTTACCAAGTTCAATCGTGACTTTGTTTTTCGCTGCGCTCGGCTTTAGGATTTGCGCATTGAGATAGGCTGCAACGTTTCTGGCTTCATCACTAGTTAGCGCTTTGGCGACCTGGATCATGATCGGGTTAGTGCGCTCGGCGCTCTTAAAATTGGCAAGTTGCTTGACGATGTATGCTTGGTGCTGGGCCGCCAATTTCGGGTTCTGCACGATGCTCGAATTGCCCGCAGGGCCATGGCAAATCACGCATGCCAGAATGCCGCGCACGGCGTCGCCACCCGCGTACAGCGCCTCGCCTTTGCCAAGATTGGCGGCAGTCACGGCTTGCGCTGCGCCGGAGGCGACGATCGCGACCGAGGATGCGGCAAGTAGAGCGACGAACGTGGACTTCATAAAAGGTAAATTAGCTCGGTTCATTCACACACCCTGTGACTTAATAATTGGAAGACAGCGGCTCTTGTTTTGGCGGCTGGCAGGCTTCGATTGCCATGTCACAGTAGCCAAACTAGGCAGCACAGACGGCAGCTGGAATGAGCGCGAGGGCAAGCGCTTGCCCTCGCCGAGAGGGCGTCCTGCCTACTTTTATTTAATTTCTTTCCAGTACGAAGCGTTCAGACGCCAGCTGAGGACAACCATTCCACCCACGAACAGCAATACCCAGAGACCCAATTGGTGGCGGATATTTTTTGCCGGTTCACCCATCCAGTCCAGGTAAGCAACCAGGTCGGCAACGGCGTCATCGTATTCCACCTTGGACAGGCTGCCAGGTTTCACCAATGCGAAGTGATCAAACTTGTGCTCGGCCTTGCCTTGTGCATCTTTGCGATCGGTATAGACGGCATGCTGCACGCCTTGCAACTCCCAAAACACGTGCGGCATGCCAACATTGGGGAAGAGCATATTGTTCCAGCCGGTGGGGCGACTGTCGTCCTCATAGTAGCTGCGCAAATAAGTGTAGATCCAGTCCGGGCCCGAGCCTATGTCGGAAGCCTTGGCGCGCGCGATCACCGACAAATCCGGAGGTGCAACGCCAAACCATTCTTTCGCGTCTTTGGCGTTGATCGCCACCGTCATGAGTCCGCCCACTTTGTCGGAGGTAAACAGCAGATTGGCCTTGATTTGGTTTTCGCTCAGACCCAGGTCGCGCAAGCGGTTATAACGCATCATGGATGCAGCGTGGCAGTTCAAGCAGTAATTGACAAACAACTTGGCACCGTGTTGCAGCGCAACTAGATTGTTGGTCCGGTCCGGTGCGTGCTCAAGTGCAAAGCCCCCGTCACCCGCTAGCGCGAGTGCCGGTAGGATAGCCATCAATGCGGTCATTTTTTTCAGCAAGTTCATTCGCTTTTCCCTTTCGGCTTAGTGCGCATGGAATGTGACGCGAGTCGGTACCGGCTTGAACGTGCCCGATGCACTCCACCATGGCATCAACAGGAAGAAGCCGAAGTAGACCAAGGTCCAGATTTGCGCCTCCAGCGTGCGCGCGTCATTCGTCGGCAGCGTGCCCAGATAGCCGAGGCGCAGGAATGCAAGAGCGAAAATGAGGTACACATGCTTGTGCCAGTTTGGACGGTAACGGATCGACTTGACCAAGGACTGGTCGAGCCACGGCAACGCCGCCAAGATCATAACGGATACGCCCATCAGTACCACGCCGAAGAATTTGGCCTCAAGCACATTTAACGCGACCAGGCTTGCCACGCCGCCGGCCACGAGCAAAGTCTTGCTGAAACGGTTCAATTTGGTTTTAAATACGATCAGGCCGGTGTAGGCGACAACGGCCGCCATCAGCGCATAGACGAACTGCGAAGTGGTTGCGCGCAGGATTGAGTAGTAAGGCGTGAAATACCAGACTGGCGAAATATGCGGTGGCGTTTTTAGGGAATCGGCCGCAATGAAGTTGTTCGATTCGAGGAAATATCCGCCCATTTCCGGTGCGAAGAATAAGATTGCGCTAAAAACCAGTAAGAACACGCTGACACCGAAAATATCATGCACCGAGTAGTAAGGATGCGATGGAATCGAATCGAGGGGATGGCCATCGGCGCCGGGATAATCCTTCACTTCGATGCCGTCGGGATTGCCCGAGCCCACTTCATGCAAAGCGATCACATGCGCCGCAGCCAGACCCAACAAGGCCAGCGGAATGGCAATCACGTGGAAGGCGAAAAAACGGTTCAAGGTCGCGTCGGAAATGACATAATCGCCGCGAATCCACAGCGAAAGATCTGGGCCAATTAGCGGGATGGCACCAAACAAGTTCACGATCACTTGCGCGCCCCAATACGACATTTGTCCCCATGGCAAGAGATAGCCGAAAAATGCTTCGCCCATCAAGCACAGGAAGATCCCGACACCGAATAACCAGATTAATTCGCGCGGCTTGCGATACGAGCCATACAACAGCGCGCGTGTCATGTGCAGGTAGACGATGATGAAAAAAGCCGAAGCGCCTGTGGAATGCATGTAGCGCACGAGCCAGCCCCACGGCACGTCGCGCATGATGTATTCCAGCGAGGCAAACGCCAAGCTCGCATCCGGCTTGTAATGCATCGTTAAGAAAATGCCGGTAACGATTTGGAGAACCAGGACCAGCATTGCCAGCGAGCCGAAAATGTACCAAAAATTGAAATTTTTCGGCGCGTAATATTGACCCCATTGGTCGTTCCACAGCTTGCTCAGCGGGAAACGAGCATCGACCCAATTGAGCGCTTTTTCTGCGACTGGCGCATCGGCCCGATGCTTCTTCTCAATGCGTGCCATGGTCAAGCCTCACCTTTCTCGTCTTTACCGATCAGGATCTTGGTATCGGATAGGTACATATGCGGCGGGATATCCAGATTGGCCGGCGCCGGCTTGTTCTTGTAGACGCGGGCCGCCAAGTCGAAAGTGGAGCCGTGGCACGGACACAAGAAGCCGCCCGCCCAGTCATCTGGCAACGACGCTTGGGAATCGGATTCAAATTTTTTTCCCGGCGAGCAGCCCAAATGGCTGCAAATGCCGACGGTGATCAGGATATCTTTATGCTCTTCGCGCGAACGATGCTGGTTCTTGCAATATGCCTGCATCGGCATTTGATACGACTTTTCAGATTTCGGGTCCGCGACCTTGTCCTCGGTCCTATTTAGGCTTGCCATCATTTCCGGGGTGCGTTTAAGAACCCACACGGGTTTGCCGCGCCATTCAAAAATTTTCATTTCGCCGGGCTTTAAATCCGCAATATCTACTTCTATCGGGGCGCCGGCGGCCTTGGCTCGTTCGGATGGCTGAAAAGTGCACACCAAAGCTCCTGCGGTGGCCAATCCGGCCACACCACCCGCCGCGCACGTAGCGGCGAGCAAGCCACGCCGACCTGAATCGACCTGCTTTTCGATACTCATACCTACCCCAATCAGTCAAAATGCAAAATTTGTACGAAGCTTCCAGCAAGCTGTGATGATGGCTCTGTCACGTTGATTTTTTTGACCACCATGACCGACACTGGTGGTTCAATAAAGATGCCGCTTGTTACCCGCCGCCGCAAGCGCGGCGCGGGCATCGTCGTTGGCCCCATAGGCCGCCGCGGCGCATTCCTGCGCCTAGGCTTCGTCCACACTCTTGCCGCGGCCCGTCTTTATGGGGGGAGCCTTGCTAGAAATACGTGATGAATTGACTAACGGGAGTTAGCATCTTTTGAATCACAATGGCAGACTTCGCATTGGCGGCATTTTGGGATAGGAGGCGCAAGCCCATGATCGTCCTTTGCAATCGAGGAAACGGGGCCACCTAAAATAATGCCGCTGCCTTCGTCGCCACGGACCCAAGGAAAGATGCCTTCCGGATCGGCACCGGCCGTCCATGCGCTTGCCGCTTTTGTTTTCATAAGTTCACTCCATCATTGTTATTGCGTCAGGCTCTATTTTCTTACCGCACTTCCAAAGGGCGAGGGCGATGAGTTCGAACACAGGAGGTATGCATTTAGCGTGCCACTGCATTGGCAAGGGGGCCGCGCCCGGCCCGCATCCATCAGCACTAAAAAATAAAAGCGCGCGGGCGCGCTCTATTTAAGCCTTTCCTGCTGCGTGGCACCATGTTCCGTTCCATGAACAGTCAACTCAATGCTTTGTGCCGCTTTCGTGTCAAGGTTTTTGGCCGCGCCCAAGCTTTCCCACGATGCACGCCCGGGGCCGGACATTAGTGGCAGTCGAAAAGGCTGATCACGTCGAGCTAGAGAAGTCGGCACTTCGTCGATCGGCGCCAGCAAAAAGGATTGAAAGCGATGGACGATGCGCCGCAAAAAAATGGAGGCATATTTTTCGGATCAGGATGGAGGCCTGCGCAAGATTCGCCACGGCTGGCTCAGGAAATTCGCTAGCTTGGGTAACACAGAAGAAATTGGATTGATTCTGGCATCAATTAAAACGGGGGATGTTTGCGCGATGTTTTACATAAGCTTCGCTGAGCGTCGGCGTTGCCGGCCCTCCTGCGCCCCGCACAAGCAGGCATGCACCCATCAGATGGCGGCCCGCAGGAGACAAGGCGCTGTCAACTATTTTTTATTTTGCGCAAAATGCCCTGGATGGACGGGCGTTTAATCGGTGACTGCGCCGCCCGCAGCCCCTGACACGAAAGCGGCGCAAATTAGTGCCTTGACTGTTCATGGAACGGAACATGGTGCCGCGCAGCAGGAAAGGCTCATGAACGCATTGGCTGCGCGCGGCCTTTTGCCAGATGGATGGCACGTTAAATGCATACCCTGCTGTGATCGAACTCATCACAATACCTTTGGGAAAAGAGGTGGTGGGCTGGTTTTGACTTAACAACAATAATGGAGCGAACTAATGAAAACCAGAGCTGCAATCGCATGGAAGGCCAATGCACCGCTCACGATTGAAGAGGTCGACCTGGAGGGGCCGAAGGCGGGAGAAGTGCTAGTCGAGATCAAGGCGACGGGAATTTGCCACACTGATTATTACACGCTGTCTGGTGCCGACCCGGAAGGCATCTTTCCCTCGATCCTGGGGCATGAAGGGGCCGGTATTGTATTGGAGGTTGGCGCCGGTGTTTCTTCGGTTAAAAAAGACGATCATGTCAT
>PKWL01000025.1 GCA_003133225.1 Janthinobacterium sp. | reverse complement strand
CTGACTCCGACAGACTCCTAGGAAGATGTAATAGACGATGTTGCCTGTAAGGCTGAGCCAAATAAGGCCTCGCCACTCTTTCCAGGTCAGGCAAATAACCAGACGACTCCAGGAGCGCGCGATGAGAATCGCGGCCACGATGCCATACGCAATGTAGCGACCTGCCGATAACTGGGTCGGTGTGAATCCTCGGGTCAGTTCGGGCGCCAGAAACACAAGTCCCCAAAGGGCGCCTGCAAGGACACCAGCGGCTATACCAAGTGAGGTCTTGTTTGCGATCACGTTAATCTCCAGAAAACGAAGATTGTGGATGGATCGCATTAGAACGTCTTGGCTCAGGCTACTGTTATTTTGGCTTGGTCTCCCGCCGCCGGCCACGGTATGCTGCCGGCGTAGTGTCGATGTTCTGACGCATGGCCCGTGTAAGCACGCTTTGGTCGGCGAATCCCGTACTAAGTGCGACGTCCGCAATTGTCCGGTTTGTATGCGTTAGAAGCTCGCACGCGAGATCGATCCTCTTGTGCAGAAGCCAAGCACGTGGACTGGTATCGAGCTCTTCTCGGAATAATGCATGCAGCCGGCTAACGCTCATGCGTGCGAAACGGGCCATCGAGTCGGTGGACCATGGCAAGGCCGGTTGTGCTTCGATTTGTGCCAGCAATGCGGTCAGACGCGACCGAACTTGCGGCGAACCTAATGCAAGCGTATCGAAGAGCAGAGGCATCCAGCCATGAATCATCGCTGGTTGTGCCGTTCCTCCTTCGATGCACAGGTGCATGAATTCAACCAGCTTACGTGCCGCTGGGCTGATTTCTTTGAACGGTCTGTCCAGTAAGCCTGCCCAGCCTTCGTTAGTAAGGACCTCCTCGTTGACATCAAGGATAAGGGAGCGGTTATCGACGATGCTGCGCTGCGCGTGCCACACTCCCGCCGCCACAACAGCACCGTGGAACGGATCTAGTCGTCCACGCGCTCCTTCGATTTCGAGGTGCACTTCGCCAGTCACAGGCAGAACCAGTTGCGCATAGGCATGTTTGTCCGATGTCGGTCTTTCGTCGTAGCTCCGTATTTCGATGTCGACGAATGAAGTTTCGATGATGGTCACGGCTACGCCTGCGGTACAAATAGTAATACAGTCTACCATGCGAGCCACAACCGATTTTCGGCTCCCGGCCTCATGCCAGGTTGCAACATATGTGGAGACCAACGTCCGCTACTGGCCGTGTGTTGTCTGTCGACCAAGAAGCCCGACCGTCAGCTTTCGCTGCGCTGCTGTCGTTCATAGTACGTCGCGGATTTCCCATGACTGCCCAAAACGAAGTGCTACATGTGCCGACTCAACAGGCTGACCACTAAGCGAACGTTCAACCGAATAGCCATCACCACAATGAAAAATCACAACTTTGCATCATTGATTTCGTTTTACCTCGTAGTGCAGGCACACTACGCCCGACGCAAAAATTTTACTTTTCATCAGCGTGAGTGCGGCTCTGTCCTTGATGTTTTTGAATAAGGGAATACCCTGCCCCAGCAGAATCGGATTGATGAATAGCCAATACTCGTCAATGAGGTTTTCCGCCATCAGCGCGTGAGTGGCGGAGGGGCTGCCAAACACTAAAATCTCGCTGCCCGCGCTGTGTTTGAGCTTGCTGATTTCATCGCTTAAATTGCTACTGATGACTTGGATATTAGGATGATTTTTTTCCAACAGGGTTTTCGACAACACAATTTTGCGGGCGGTTTTATACCAGCGCGAATGCGCATGGTCATGCGGACTGGCGTTGGGCTGCTCGGCAGCGGTTGGCCAGTACGACTCCATCATCTGGTAGGTGACGCGCCCGTATAACGCGGTGTCGGTCTGCTGAATCCGCTGCTCCACATATCCAAACAAATCGTCGCTCAAACTTATCCAGCCCAGGCTAGCCATGCCCTCATCGGTGGAGGCAACAAAACCATCCAGTGACACATGTACAAACGAAACTATTTTTCGCATGATGTTCTCCTTGATTATATTTTGGGTACGTAGCCTGTAAGGCTTCATTTTCTGCAACAGTCTTCCACTGCGGCCAGTCCCGACTCGCTCTTTTTGGCCGATTGTACGCGTTCATGCGATGATCACGAAAGGCCGGTTTCGCTGCGCTGCTGACATTCGCGGAGCGTCGATCATCGGCAGCTCACGACCCGTAAGTGGCGTTCGCGGACGGCAGCTCTCAGGCACTGCGACTGAGCATTTCAACCGGCGTGAACAACTACGGTCCTCCCATTAAAAGCCCAATCCTATAACTCAATCCATAGCGGCCCCGGGCAGCTGCAAATTTCCGCCCGCGTCGCACCCTTAATCATTTTTCTTTCGCATGGCAGGAGCAAAAGTGATGCCCACCAGCAATCCTTCGGGCGAGAGGAAACGAGTGACGGTTTGGCCCTATGGTTCTTTCTTGTTCTTGACATGCATCCGATATCCCTGCGATGTCTGTCAACATTGAACTGTTCCTAAAAAAATATTCAAAGCTGCTTATAGGATTTATCCGCACTTGGTTGACGCGATTGCTCGCCCAACTCACGATATCGAACGCGTTTGGTTGAGCAATTTCATTCGGCAGCACAGCATTGGAGCATTGGGAACATCCTCGTTTTCACGATGAAATTTATCGTCAAAAATCTGTCTTGCGACAAATTCACATCGAGTTCATTTGCGATGTATAGGGTCAAAATTTGTCAATGCTAACAAGAGAGCACAAGCAAAAAAAATAGTTCCAGCGCGTGATGGGTGTTTAATAAAAATAAACACAGGTGCGCCACTTTGAAAAGAAATCAAGCATCAGTTTTAACCTCCGGCCATGCTTGCGGGACAGGAATGTCTTTAGGCCACGACCGCCTGGGAAAGAGGCCGCAAGGTGAAAGGCATTGGAGCACCTTGGGAACCGAGGCGCCGTCTGATTTCTTGATCGAAAAAGGCCGCCATGCGCTTGTGTTATAAAATTTGTCGTAAAGTGGCGACAGTAGCTTTCGATCATCCTCGGGGTCGGTGGCTGTGGACTCAGTGAGCTACTCCGCCTTCCGGACGCGTTGTGTAATCTTTTTGTCCAACGAACTTAAACCGTTCCATCAGCGCCCCGAGGTAAGTACCTGAAAACCATACTGCGATGTCAACGAAGTATTTGCAGACAAACTTGGGGTCGGTTCCTACCGCTAATGAAATTCACTCCTTGAGCTCACCTTAGGGAGGTAACGGTCTACCGACTTATCCAGAAATTTCATTTGTAGATAGTTTGAGCACGTTGTCACGAAATGCGAGCCAGCCCGGACGAATGCAAATCAGCTATGCTGCTAGCCGCAGGCAGTCTATCGTGTGCGACACCAAACCATGACCTTAGAGAAAAACATGCAACCCGACCAAAACCCAAAAATACCGGCCGCTGGCGGCCTTGTCGCCGCATGACGGCTGAAGTTGTATCCGGTGTTCACTGGGCATTCTCACGCTCAGTCCTGGAACACGGTGCCTTTGTTTTTGGCGGATTGCTCCTCTACGTGTTGGTGACCCGAATCGGCCATCAGCGCCGGCATCCATCGGCAGCCATCGCCTGGGTGTTGATTATCGCCGTCCTGCCCTATATTGGCATTCCCCTGTTTCTGCTATTTGGCACGCGAAAATTTGCGCGCCCGATTCGCCAGCTGAAGCCACCACGGCAGACACCAAGCGAGCAAGCAGGGCCGGCTTGGGCCATCAGCTTGCTCGCCGTTCTAGCCGTGCCGGCGCCGACGCGCAACCACTCGATTCGCTTTCACGAGGATGGGCTAGTGTCGCAGCAGGCCCTGCTGACGATGATCGAAGGTGCCCGCCAAGGCATCGACTTATGCAACTATATCCTGGGCGCCGACGCGACCGGCAACACGCTGGTCGCCGCCTTGATGCGCTGCGCGCGTGGCGGCGTCCGCGTGCGTGTTTTGCTTGACGCCATAGGCGGCCTGCAATCATCCCGATCACAGATTGGCGCGCTGCGTGAGGCCGGCGTGACTGTGCGCTGGTTCATGCCGCTACTGCATAATCCTCTACATGGGCGAATGAATTTGCGCAATCATCGCAAGCTTGTTGTGAGTGATGGCGCGACCTTATGGACCGGAGGGCGCAACTTCGCTTCTGAATATTTCATCGACGTCAATCGACAACGCGCGTGGCCCGACCTTAGTTTTGTCGTCCGAGGCCCCCTTGCAGCGCAAGCGCAGTCGTTATTCGAGCGCGATTGGCATGTGGCTGGAAACGGGGATCGGCCATGCAGCATAGCGGCAGTGGTGGACGTGGCCAATGGGATACCTGCACAGCTGGTGCCAAGCGGCCCGGATTATGCGGACGACACTGTGTATGCGTTGCTTCTGACGGCAGCGTTTCAGGCGCAGCACCGCATCTTGGCCGTCACGCCCTACTTCGTCCCGGATGACGCACTACTGGCAGCGTGGTGCATGGCCTGCCGGCGCGGCGTCGAGGTGACACTGCTGGTGCCGGCCCGGTCAAATCACCGATTGGCGGACTGGGCAAGGGAACGATCGCTGCGGGAACTAGCTGACGCCGGCGCGCGCATCTATTTATTTCCTGAAATGATCCATGCAAAAGCGGTCATCATCGATGAGCAGCTCGCACTGTGCGGATCAGCCAACTTGGACGGGCGCAGCCTGTTCCTCAACTTCGAGTTGACCACGGCTTTCTATGGGCTGGCGGAAATCGTTTGGCTCGCCTCTTGGATCGAACGGTATACGCAAAAGTCGGCCCCCTACCTAGCGCAAAATCCACCTTGGTGGCGCGACGTGATTGAAGGCATGGTGCGTGCCGTTGGATTTCAGCTTTGAGCATTTGTCCGAGCGCCACGCTTAGCCGTCCCAGCTTTTCATCAGCATCAGGGAAAGCGCGCCCGATTCCGACTTCGTCAATTCAAGTATCCTGCTCTTGGCGCAGTGTGGAGGCCCGCCGTGACGCGGCGCCCCCAACACGAGCAGCGCAAATGGACGGTCATATTGACCTCATCAATTCGCAGGGCCATCCAAATGTAGGAGTAGGTGAAAAACATTGCTGCATTGATCCAATGCAAAACAACGGCGCAGCACGGCGCCAGCCACAACGACATTTTCAGAAGGTCCAATCCGACGACCACGCTGCCACCGCAGACGTTGGCGGAGCGCCTCTTTTTAAGCAAAAACATTAGATATAAATATTTACAGGTAAATAATATGATTTTAAATATTCACCACTATAATTGCGAAGACAATTGGTATTTATTATTGAATAGGCTTATCTAATAAGTAAAAAATAATGAGAATTCACAAGGAATCGGCGCGCGGCCTGGACAAGCTTGATCGCAATATATTGCGTATTTTGCAACAGGAAGGGCGCATTTCGATGAAGGATTTGGGCGAGCGCGTCGGGCTCTCGATCACGCCTAGCATCGAGCGCGTGAAACGTATGGAGCGCGACGGCGTCATCACAGGCTATTACGCCAAGGTCAATCCGGTTGCGCTCGGTGCGAAGTTATTGGTATTTGTGGAAATTACGCTGAACCAAAAATCCGCCTCCGCGTTTGAACAATTTCGGCGCGGGGTATTGCAAATTCCTGCTGTGCAAGAATGCCACTTGGTGTCGGGCGACTTTGACTATCTGATCAAAGCGCGCATCCACGAAATGGCGGAATACCGCGAACTGCTGGGCGATATGCTGCTGCAGCTGCCAGGCGCAGCCCAGTCGAAGAGTTATGTGGTGATGGAGGAAATCAAGGAAACCTTGGTGCTGTCTACCGACGTGCTGCAATAGACGCATTTGGCGCGCGACATGTTATCGGTTTCGGCGGGCGCGGCGGCGCGACCAGAGCGTAGGCCCGATTACGCCAAGGCCGTCGTCAGCGCGCGCTCATCCAGACGACCGCCGTTAGCCTTCACAAATAGCCTAACGGGGCCCCTTAAAAAGTTTGAAGAAACGCCATGTTTGATCGAATCGGCCTAGAGGCGATAAAAAATTACCTCGCCCCCAGATCTGGTTGCCGGCTGTGCTAATCTGATAGCGCCATCTCGCCTTACCACTTCGCGATACCGCTTGCGCCCGAAACGGCATGGCAAGGCAGAAGGGAAACTGCCAACTCCCGCGCGTCACAAGGCCCGCTGCGCTAGATGTGGGGCTTGGCTGGCGATGGAGCAAGGCAAAGTTGGAAGGCAGTGAGTGCCCGGCGCGGGCAGGGCAAACGGTTAGTTTCTCGCGACGCTGTAGACGGCACAGACTGCAAACATTTGCGGTGCAACGACGGGTTACCCAAGAAGAGGCATGGACCGCTTTGAGGGTCGCCTCCTTTCACTCCCCCGGCCCAAGGGCCGAGGTTTCTCGGAGCAAATCTGATGAAACCACTGGTGTACTCGCTAGCTGTCCTGGTAACGCTTGGTATCTCCATTGGCGCCCACGCGGGCGCTGCCGCCCCTGCCGCGCCGGGCTGTCTCACTCCAGGCACCTGGAACGTGCCCGATGGTGACCGCTATCGCGCCACCACGTCTAAAACGCTGCTGACGGCAATCGCCAAACGCGATGTGGTGCTGCTGGGCGAATCGCACGGCGAGGACGATCACCATCGCTGGCAACTCCAGGCGCTGGCAGCTTTGTACGTACTGCGCTCCGACATGGTAATCGGCTTTGAGATGTTTCCGCGCCGCCTGCAACCGGTATTGGAGCGCTGGGTCGCCGGCGAATTAACGCTCACGCAATTTCTAAAACAATCTGAATGGGAAACCGTCTGGAATTTGCCGTTTGATCTGTATCTGCCGCTTTTCCAGTTTGCGCGCATCAACCGCATTCCCATGGTCGCGTTAAATATTGACCATCAGCTCAGCAAGACCATTTATAGGAAAGGCTGGGATGCCGTGCCGCCATCCGAGCGCGAAGGCGTCGGCCGCGCCGCACCGCCCTCCACTGCCTATCGCGAGTTCCTGTTCAAGATGTATGGCCAGCATATGGCTATCGGCGGTGGCAAGAGCACAGGGGGTAAGAGTGACGATGCTTTCAACCACTTTGTCGAATCGCAAACGACCTGGGACCGCGCCATGGCGGAAGCACTCGCACATCGGGTGCTGCCAGGCGTGGCTGGTCGAAAGCCACTCGTGGTAGGCATCATCGGCAGCGGCCATTTGCATTTCGGCTACGGCGTGCCATACCAGTTGCATGACCTTGGCGTGAACAATGTCGGTACCTTGTTGCCGCTGGACGCCGATACTGACTGCAAGAAGCTGCGGGCCGGCCTAGCTGATGCCGTTTTCGCATTGCCTTTACAAACTGGTGCCAAGCCAGAGCCGGAGCCGCCGCGGCTTGGGGTGCAACTGGAACAACAAGGGGACGCGATCCAAATTATTGCCATCATCGCCGGTAGCCTGGCTGATCGGACGGGAATAAAAAGTGGCGACCGCTTGCTTTTGATGGGCGGCATACGGGTAAAGAAAGTGGAGTCAGTTGTTGCCATGGTCGGGCAACAACCGGCAGGCAGCTGGCTGCCATTACGGCTACAACGCGGTAACGCGACGCTCGATCTGGTGGTAAAGTTTCCACCCAGAGCGCCAACTACCCCGTGAATTCCCGATTCTTGTCGACCGCCTGTTGCGCGCTGCTGGCGTTGCTTGCGATCCTCGCACAGGTTCCGGCACGGGCCGCCCTACCCCAACTGGAATTGCAACTCGAGCTCGACCCTGGGACACGCCGCCTAGACGCCGTGGCTTTATTCGAGGCGCCGGCGCGCGAATTTCGTTTCGAATTGCATGAAACGCTCGAAGTGCGGTCGGCCTCGCTCAATGGCAAGCGCTTGAAAGTGCTTGCCATTGAGCGCGTTGGCACGCTGCGTCGCTGGTCCGTGGCGCTGCCGACCGTTGGCGGCAAGTTGCGGCTTGAATACGGGGGCACGCTGCCGCCGTTAGACCGTAGCCTTGACCAACGGGGCGTTTTGCAGGCCTTGCCGCCGATGGCTGCCAGCGAAGGCAGCTTTCTACCATCCGGGGGCGCCTGGTACCCAAGACCGGCCGCCCGCTTCGCCTATAAGGTCAGTGTGTCATTGCCGGCCGCTCAGCGCGCACTGGTGCCGGGGCAGCTGTTATATGAGCAAGTGCCGACTGAGCTTGGGGGCCGTTATCGGGCCGGCTTCGCATTTTTGCATGCGGCCAGCGGCATTGACCTCATGGCCGGGCCGTGGCTAGTTCGCGAGCAGAATATGGCGCGCGCCAGCGGCGGGCCCGTGCGGCTGCGCACCTACTTGACAGCTGAACTCGATGCGATTGCCGGCCTAGCCGCAGGCTACCTGGACGATACGCGGCGCTACATCGAACTCTATAGCGCGCAGATCGGCGCCTATCCGTTCAGTGAATTTTCAATTGTGGCCAGCCCCCTACCAACCGGTTTTGGCATGGCGACCCTAACTTATATTGGCGCCGACGTGTTGAAGCTGCCCTTTATTCGCGCTAGTTCTCTCGGCCATGAAGTGCTGCACAACTGGTGGGGAAATGGCGTTGCTATCGATGACGCGAGCGGCAACTGGAGCGAGGGACTGACCACGTTTATGGCCGACTACGCATACAAGGAGCGCCAATCAGAAGGGGCCGCGCGCCAGATGCGGATCGCATGGCTGCGCGATTACGCCGCCATGCCGCTCAGTAGCGAGCAGCCATTGGCTGAGTTCCGTTCGCGTGCCCATGGCGCCGCTGCTGCGCTCGGTTATGGAAAATCGGCGATGCTGTTTCTGATGTTGCGCGATGAAATCGGTGCCGACGCGTTCCAGCGCGCTGTGCGCTTGTTTTGGGGCCAGCACCGTTTCCAGGTCGCTTCATGGGATGACTTGCGACAAGCATTCGAACAAGCATCGGGACGGCAATTAAATCTTTTTTTTGCGCAGTGGCTGAACCGTGTTGGCGCGCCTGAAGTGAAGATTGCCAGCGCCAGCACCAGCTATCAGGGCGGCAAGATTCGGCTGGCTCTTGCATTAGAGCAGCGCGCGCCGGCCTATGCTCTGCGCTTGCCTCTCGAAATTGTCTATGCTGACCATTCCGAGACACGCTGGATCGATAGCGAGCGCAATCAAAATGTAGTGACGTTGGCTGTGGCTGCTGCGCCGGAGGGCGTACGGCTCGATCCGGACGTGCGCGTCTGGCGTCGGCTGGAGCGAACACAGCTAGCGCCCATCCTGCGCCAATGGGTGGCGGCGACGGCGCCGCGGGTCTTGATCGTGTCGCCAACCGTTGCTGTGCACGAGGCTGCCAATGCACTGGGACTGCGGCTGTTCGAGAATGCGCCGCGTACCATTGCTTCAGATGAGCTTCGTCTTGGCCACGAACCGGTCTTGCTGGTAGGGTTGCGCGCCGATGTCGATGCGGCACTGGCAAAAGCGGGCCTGCCAGCCATGCCGGCCAGTTTGGCGGCGCAAGCGGGCGCGGGAACCGCGCAAGTGTGGACGGTCGAACATGCGCTGGGTCCACCGCTGGCCGTGATCGCCGCCAGCGACGCCATCGCGCTCAACGCGCTGCTGCGGCCGCTGCCCCATTACGGCGCCCAGAGTTGGCTGCTCTTTAACGGTAGCCACTTGTTAGCAAGCGGAGTGTGGCCTATGCCCGGACCGCTGGTTACCGTGCATAGCGGCCAGTGATGCAAAACCAAGGTGGCCCATCCGAAGTAGCGCCAACTGCTTGTCGCACAGTTGCACCGGCGGCGGGCACAGGAAGGTTTTTTGCTGCTGCCTCGGCTTGACCACGACATCCGTCTGGCCACTCAACTGACGAAAAGAGGCGCACCAAGCCGCGCCTTTCGGAGCGTTTCCAGGTTGCGCTGAAAGACCAAATTATTTCGCGTTCGAGCTAAAATTTGGCCATCGAATTGTTGTGCAGACGTATTTTCTGCGCCCGACATGCTGCCATGTGTGTTATTGTTTCGTTAGGGGAGTGGCCAAGTTGGTTAAGGCACCGGATTCTGATTCCGGCATGCGAAGGTTCGAATCCTTCCTCCCCTGCCAATTTCGCCATTCTGCCTCGCCCGCCCTCGCGCCACGTTGATCGCTGCGGCTGCCAGTAGCCTCCCCCAAACGCCGCAACGCGCATGTTTCCAATTGATGGCCAAGCCTCGCGCATCCCAAGACCTTCGTGCGAACGCCGCCCACACCCATAAGCCACACCTCAGTACGCTGCCCCGGCATCCTCTTGCTCATTTTCCAGTCCGGATATGGCATGGACTAACGATAAATCGTCTTGCTCGCTTGCAGACAGGTCACCATGCGCTGAAAAGGAAAACATCCGTTTGGCAATTTGGGTATGACGTGCGCCTTCCTGGTGAATGGAATTGATGGCGCCGTTCGCACGGTTTATACTGCCCCAGTCTTTTTAACGGAACCGCCACCGATGCGCCGCGCCGTCCAAACTTTTTTCCCGGCCTTGCTGCTGGTAGCCTCTGCCGCTCTCGCTGCACCCGGCCCTGTCTATGGCCCCGAGCTGCAGGGATTCGCGTATCCAAATCCGCTCTTGCATTTCAGCTTTTCCTCTCAGGGCCAGCAACTGCAGATGGCTTATATGGATGTCGCGGCACAGGGTCAACCGAATGGCCACACCATCGTGCTGATGCACGGGAAGAATTTTTGCGGCGCCACCTGGCAGGACTCGATCACCGTACTCAGCCGGGCCGGCTACCGCGTGGTCGTGCCCGACCAGATCGGCTTTTGCGCCTCCAGCAAACCGGCCTTTTATCAGTATAGCTTCCAACAACTGGCCACCAATACGGCGGCGCTGCTAAAGAAACTGGGCGTGCCCCGTTCAATTGTGATGGGGCACTCGACGGGAGGTATGCTGGCCACGCGTTATGCGCTGATGTTCCCGCAGGCAGTGGCTCACTTAATTCTCGTCAATCCGATCGGTCTGGAAGACTGGAAGGCACTGGGCGTACCTGGTCGTACGGTGGATCAGTGGTACCAGCGCGAATGGAAGCTGACAGCCGAAAGCGTGCGCCAGTACGAAAAAAGCACCTATTATGGGGGCCGTTGGAAGCCAGAATACGAGCGCTGGGTCGACATGCTGGCAGGCTTGAATCAGGGCCCAGGCCACCAGTTGGTGGCCTGGAATTCGGCCCTAATCTACGATATGATCTTCACTCAGCCGGTGGTGTACGAATTGCCTCTGCTTAAGATGCCGACCACATTGATGATCGGCGCTGCCGATACCACGGCGATCGGCAGCGACCTCGCGGCGCCGGAGGTGAAGGCAAAAATCGGCCATTACAACGTGCTTGGCAAGGAAGCCGTGAAGCGCATCCCGCACGGTCAGTTGATTGAATTTCCGGGCCTCGGCCACGCGCCACAGATGGAAGATCCGGGCAAGTTTCACCAGGCATTGTTGAAGGCGCTGGCAGCTGAACCAAACTGAGAATGACACGTCGGCCCGCCCCCATTCAACCCGTTGGATTACCGTTTTCCGGCGCCGGAATTAGAAGTTGATATTGGATATTTTGCCGAAACAGTTTTCGGCAAAATGCGCAAAAACCCTCAGGCTGCTGCAGTTCAGTTTGTCGTCGTACTCCAAGGAAATAACAACAACGTGGCCAGCATGGCAGCTGCTGCGCAACTCCCGTCACCAAGCTCCGCCCCACTCGCCAAAAGCGGAGGGGATGGCAAGGCACACGCGCCGGACGATCGTTCCGCCACCTTTGGCTGGATGCCGCGCGACTCGGCGGTCAACGCACACAGCCTATTTTTTACGCCCGATAAGCAAGCAAAAAGTGGTATTTCAGCGGACACACAGTTTTGCCGCCCGACCCAGAGCCGTTTTGCGATTTACCCGTTCGGGGCCGCAGCGCATGTCTGAAAGCGCTTGAATTGATGCCACCCGCCTCCAAATGCGTGGCGCCGGCGCCGCGCTTTTGCCGGGCGATTGCCATCATGCCGTGACGCTCTTTACGCATCAATCTTCGCACGAACGGCAGCTGGCCGGCCCCATCGCTGGAGCGCTTTTTTCAAATGCGCTTTGGATGTTTGCAACATTCCATTCATACTTGGAGTTCATCATGAAAATTGGATTTATTGGGCTAGGCTCAATGGGCACTGCGATTGCGATGAATCTGGTCGAGTCCGGACACGAAGTTCACGTTTTCAACCGTAACGGCGCGCGCGCCGAACCGCTGCGCAAAGCGGGTGCCACGGTCGCGGCAAGCCCGGCGCAGGCAGCATCGTTGGCCAACGTCGTCTTCACCATGGTGGCCGACGATGCCGCGCTCACCTCAGTCACATTCGGCGAGACGGGCTTGACCGCAGGCTTGAAACCAGGCGCAGTACATATCTCGATGAGCACTGTCGGTGTCGCCACCGCACAGGACTTCACAACCTGGCATCGTGAAGCGGGCTTTGGCTTCGTATCGGCGCCGGTGTTCGGCCGGCCCGACGTAGCGGCAGCGCGCAAGCTCTTCATCATGGCTGCGGGCGCGGACGAGCATCTTAAAATTGCCGTGCCCCTGCTCGAACAGCTTGGGCAGTCGGTCGGTATCGTGGGCGCCGATCCGGCGCAGGCAAACCTCGTGAAACTGATCGGTAACTTCATGTTGTCCGTGATCATCGAGACTTTGGGCGAAGCCTGCGGCGTGGCGGGCAAGGCGGGCATTGACCCAATGCACCTCGTCGGGCTCCTCACTAACACGATCTTCAACGCGCCACCGTATAAGGTTTACGGCCAGTTGATTGCTTCGCAGCGCTTCCAACCGCCCGGTTTTTCGCTGCTCCTCGGCCAAAAAGACAACCGCCTAATGCTGGCAGCTGCCGACGCGCTTGGCGTTCCTTTGCCACTTGCGAGCATGCTTCACGAGCGCTTCCTGGCGGCGCGCTCGAAAGGCATTGGTGCTGAATATGACTGGTCCGCCGTTGCCCTTTGCGCATTGGCCGAGGCGGGAATGTCCAAGCGACCTTAAGGCTACAGGGCTCTTGGGCTACAGGGCTCTTGGGCTCTTGGGACTCGGGCACAAACCTGGTCATTGCGTCTTCCTGGTCCGCGCATCACAGCCATCGCGCGAACTGGTCCATCGCAGGCCATGCAACAACCAGCCGGTTGCGGCCGATTTTCCTGACACGTACCGTCGCCTCACCCGGCCCGAACCTCGTGCCCAGGGCCCGGTTTCTGACGTCGTTACAACTGCTATAGCGCGCTCTTCCCTTTGCGATGTAACGGGGTGGCGGACGCTTCTCACAAACGCCCACACAGGCCCGGTATTGCCGTCCAACCACCTCTTTTGGCAAGGCCGCTTTAAAATTTCATCCAAACTTCGCGCACCGCGCCGAAAAATCGCCTTTTCCCCGCGTTTCGGAATAAACCGTGGTACTTTTAGTCTCCTCTGATACGGATCAAACTCTGATACTCTTTCTTTGTGCAATTCCATGGTCGAGACTGAAGCTTGGGCAGCCGGGAGAGCAGGTCAGGGGTTTGCTAAGTCGCCTGGCAGAGCCCTAGATTACCTTGTTAAATTAGTCATTATTATTTTGTGTAAAACGTCGTGAACACCTTAAAGCTTTGCCCGTATTGTTGTCACTTACCTTACCTGGAGTCATATGAAATTTACTCGCCCACACTTATTCATGCTAGCCCTGTCTGTGGCCATGACCATCGCGCCCATCGTCAATGCGGCAACTACCGACTTGCCGATTAGGACCTCCGCGGTCGGCTCCGTCGAGCGCGGCGACGCGAAACGGGCCACGGCATTGCTAGATCGCGCCGTCGACTACCTGCAGAAAAACGGCCCGGAGCAGTCGTTTGGCGCCTTTAACGAGCGCAAGGGCACGTTTACCAGCAACGAATTTTATGTTTTTGCAGTGGGAACTGATGGTATTTTGTACGCCAGTGGCGGGGCATCAAACGGCTTGGTCGGTTTAAATGTCCTCAATTTGCGCGATGCAGCCGGAAAATCTTTCATTCGCGATATGCTGGAGCTGGCCAAGACCAACGAGTCTGGCGTAGTCGAATATCATTGGCTAAACCAAATTGATAACCACCTGGAAAACAAGACATCGCAATTTCGCAAAGTGGGTAACTATCTGGTCTGCGTTGGCTATTACATCCCCCGCGCATCCGCCGAGGAGGCCAAAGCCCTGTTGAGCAAGGCGGTTGCGTTCTTAAAAAGATCCGGCACCGAGACCGCATTTCGGACCTTCAATAACCCGCAAGGCGGTTATGTCATCAACGACGAGTATGTTTTCGCCATTAACCTCGATGATGGCAAGTATCTTGCCTCCGGTGCGTCGCCGACTCTTACCGGGGCCGATGTACGGGAACTGAGTGACGCGGCTGGCAAGCCGCTGTTCAAGGAAATGATCGCGTTAGCAAAACAAAAGGGCAGCGGCACTGTTGCCTATGTCTGGCGTAACCCAGCTACCAACGCCATCGAACAGAAACATTCCTTGATCCAGCGCGTCGGCAATGTCTTGCTCGGAGTCGGCTACTACACTAAAAACTAAGCTCAGCTGCGTTTGCCGGACCTGGTGAAGCAGCACTGACCGGTCCGGCGCATGTCCCGCTGGCAAGGCCCGGGGATGGGTAGCCACCAGCCCCATGGCGGTGAAAAACCCATCGCTACGGCCTGAAAGGGCAAATTACATCGCCGCTTTAAAGATGGCGACGATCTGTTCGTGGCTGGCCTGGATCGGATTGGTGAACCCGCAGGCGTCCTTCAAGGCATTGGTGGCCAGCGTCGGCAAATCTTCTAGCTTCACATTGAGTTCGGCCAAGCCTGCCGGAATGTTGACATCTTTTGACAGTTGGCGAATGGCGGCAATACAGGCGTTCGCCCCTTGTTGATCGTTCATGCCCTGCACTTCGATGCCCATGGCAGCGGCGATATCCTTAAGGCGGCCCGCGCTGACCTTGGCATTAAAGCTTTGCACGTAAGGCAGCAACACGGCATTACAAACGCCATGTGGCAAGTCATAAAATCCGCCTAGCTGATGGGCCATGGCGTGGACGTAACCGAGTGACGCATTGTTGAACGCCATTCCCGCTAGGAACTGGGCGTACGCCATGGTTTCACGCGCTTTCATATCATCGCCATTGGCGACGGCATCCCGCAACGACTGGCTGATCAGGGTAACCGCTTTCAGGGCACAGGCGTCGGTCACCGGATTGGCGGCGCTAGAAACATAGGCTTCGGTGGCATGCGTCAAGGCATCCATGCCGGTTGCCGCCGTCAGACCGCGCGGCATACCCGCCATCAGCTCCGGATCATTGACCGACAAGATTGGAGTCACATGCCGATCGACGATGGCCATTTTGATATGACGTTCGACATCGGTAATGATGCAAAAGCGGGTCATTTCCGACGCGGTCCCGGCGGTGGTATTAATGGAAATCAAGGGCAGCTGTGGTTTGGGAGAGCGATCGACGCCCTCATAATCTTTGATCTCACCGCCGTTAGCTGCCACCAAAGCGATTCCTTTGGCGCAGTCGTGGGGCGAACCACCGCCCAGGGAAATGATGAAGTCACACTGGTTATTTTTTAAAATCACCAAGCCTTCCGCCACGTTGATGGTGGTGGGGTTCGGGTGAGTGCCGTCATAAACTGCGCTTTGCACTCCCATCTCGGCCAACAAGGCTTGTACCTTTGCGACAACGCCAAGTTTGTTTAACACTTTGTCGGTGACGATCAGGGCCTGCCGGTAGCCATACGATTTTATGGTGGCGGCGGCGTCCTTCAGGCAGCCAGCGCCAAGCATGTTTACGGATGGCATAAAGAAGGTGGATGTGGTCATGTTTTTCTCCTAAGGGGGTGATGCTGGTGCGAACTTCGAAATAAAACCAGAAATTACTGAGATGGAGGAAGGCGGGCCAGGGAAAGCGCGCCCCTTTGCTGGCGCGGCGCGCGAGCGCCCGCTGACGGTTCTTTTACAAGGCATCGTGGCCCCGATGAAATGGCGTTGAAGCGGACAACGGCGGGCAAACAAACAGGAAGTAATCATGAAGCAGTGGCCGCTTGGCGCTGGCCTGACGGCAGTAAAAATCATCGCCTTGCATCGTCATCTCATCGCAGTGTGGCACTGGATCCGCCTGGGCTTGGACTGCGCAGCCAGAGCGGGAGCTTTTTGAGAAGACATTAACGCGCGCCGTCTTGTGCCGTTGCCCGGTGAACTGTCAAGATGTCCGTGCTGGTGGCCAATCTCGATGCTACCGGCCATCAGCGAATTGGGGGATTCGGACGGAAGCGGACCGAGCCGGGCCGCGCAGGAAATCGGAGCAAGCCCAAGGAGCGAATGAGCGTTGTTTTTGCCGTTCCTGCGCTGCAGCTCTAGAAGTAGCTGATTTTGCGAAAAAACGGCAGACGGTTTGGCTCCGCGCATCGCACATACCAGGGCCTTGCTCGGCAGCGAACTGGCAAGGCGACCTGTAAAAACGGCGCGGATTAGCTCGCTCAACGGAAATTGGCTAGGCACGGGCAAGAAAAAGGCGGTAGCGCTGATACGACTTCAACCTCAAACGGTAAGCAAACCGGTCTTCGCCTTGAACAGCGAGGGCCGAACAACGACCATTTCATGTGGAGCGACGAAATTGGCAGGATGCAATAATGGCCCCGATGCGCGGCATTGTCAAAGGATCAGGTTGGCAACGGGATTGGACGCGCGTATTAGCGAAGAAACGCAACCACTCCAAGGTTCGCTATGGAACATTGGGATGCAACTTGGACGCCAGTTTGCGCAGCATCAATAAGATTGGCAGTAAGTGCCACATGGAATCGAAATGGCGTTATAACGATTCTGCGTGGATTTCAATCTTGGCAAACTCGTGGCATGGCGGAAGACGACAGTCTTTATCCTGCGACATCCGATGTAATTTAATTTTGGAAAGAAGCAATTATGGCAACAGGCACAGTGAAGTGGTTCAACGATTCCAAGGGTTTCGGGTTCATCACGCCAGATGGCGGTGGTGAGGATTTGTTCGCCCACTTCTCGGCAATCACCATGGACGGATTCAAGACTCTAACCGAAGGTCAGAAGGTCCAGTTCGAAATTACTCAAGGCCCTAAGGGTAAGCAAGCTTCGAACATTAAAGCCGCATAGGCAGGCTTTATTCCGTTGCGGGGCACGTCCTGCCACATCGTCGTACGGGACTGTCTCCGCAAGCTTGCGCCCGAATCAGGGCAAGCTAGGGAGCAACGAGCAAACGCAAACGGCCGATATAGCCCGGCGCGCCGTTATGGCTGCGGCATTTTCCTATAGACCGTGTTGCGCGACACACCCAGCGCCCTTGCCGTGGCTGACACATTGCCGCGATGCGACGCGAGCGATTTGCGGATCAACGACGTGCCCACCGCGTTCAAGTTGGCGCCCGTGCAATTGAGTTGTTCGGTCGTATTGGTCGAGTCGCGCGCCTGCGACAATGCGACGTCTTCAAGGAAATCATCTGGCATATGCTGTAAGCCAATTTCTTGACTCTTATCGCTCATGACGACGGCGGTGCGCAGCAGGTTGGTCAACTGGCGGAAGTTGCCGGGCCAGTTGTGGCGCTTAAATAGCTTCATGATTTCGGGCGCTACCGTGTAGACGAGATCGCGCGACTCAGCGGCCAGTATCCTGTTGATGACAATTTCCAGGTCCGTTCGCTCACGTAGGGGCGGCAGCGTCACGACCAATCCATTCAGACGGTAATACAAGTCTTCGCGAAAGCCGCCTTTTGCCATCAGTTGCCGCAGGTTGCGGTTGGTGGCGCAAATCAGGTCGACGTTGACAGGAATGGATGCGGTGCTGCCCAGCGGCGTCACCATCCGCTCTTGCAGTACGCGTAGCATACGCGCCTGCATGCTGGGCGGCATATCGCCGATTTCATCGAGAAATAGCGTGCCTCCACAAGCTTGCATAATCTTGCCAATGCTGCCTTTCTTGCGGGCCCCGGTGAACGCGCCTTCTTCATAGCCAAATAGTTCGGATTCGAAGAGCGTCTCCGGTATGGAGGCGCAATTGACGGCCACAAAGGGGCCGTGCGCGCGCGGCGAGTCGCTATGGATCGCCTGCGCTAGCAATTCCTTGCCGGTGCCGGTCTCGCCCATGAGCAGTATCGGGATGTCGCGCCCCAGTACCTTGTTGACCTTGTCGATGATGGCCGCCAACTGGGGATCGCCGGTGTTTAAATAGTGCAGGCCGGGCGAGCGCGGCGCTGCCAGCGCCCCTTCGCTCGGCTGGGTGGGTGTCACTGCGCCCTTGGTGGTGCCACCGGGCACAGATGACGCGTGCTGGCATAAAGCGCCAGCCAGGCGCAACTTGGCGCGGCCGTAGACCCGCACCCCCGTAACCAAGCACAGTTCCAGCAGACCTGGCGCGGCGGTGCGATAGTGGTCATACAGGGCGGAAACCGGCAATCCGAACAGTGAACTGACGGTATGCAACTGTAATGCGGACAAGGGCAGGCCCAGTTGAAACAGTCCAATCCGGTTGGCCGACAGGAAACGACCGCCGGCTGTGAATGAGACGATCCCCTCCATCAGGGTACCGATGAATTCCGGCCGTGTATTGAAGTGGAGGGTAATCGCATCTTGAAATGCATCCAAAAACAATTGGTTCTCAATCATTTGGGCCGACATCCGGACCAAGGCCATCGTATGTTGATGAAAACTGCGCTGGTTGCCGGAGACGTCCAGCACGCCAATTAAGTTGTTTTGGTCATCGAAAATTGGTGCGGCGGAACAGCTCATGAAATGGTTTGCGCGAAGGTAATGTTCGTTGGCATGAACCAGCGTCGGCAAGCGGTCAAAAATGGCGGTGCCAACTGCATTGGTGCCCTTGCTTTCCTCGGACCAGAGCACCCCCGGTTTTAGCGCCACCCGATCGGCTTTTTCAAGGAAGTCGTTGTCACCTAGCGAATGCAAAATGAGACCGTTGGCGTCACTTAGGATCACCATGTTATGGGTATTGATGATCTGCTCGTACAAAATTTCCATCACCGGCAACGCGTGCGTATACAACACACGGTTCTGCTCTAGTAGCTGCGCCAAACTGGATTTTTCCATTGGGCTAAAGTCTGGCGCGGCACCTTGCGTCAAACCATAGGCGGCGGAGCGCTGATGCGCTTTTTCGATGGTCATATGCTGCGGACGTGCAGCGAACATCCCATCTTGCAGTTGCTGAGGCTGCAAATCTGCCGCAATGGTGTGCGGAAAAATTAAGCTGTCGGTGCGGCTGAGATCTTGCTTTTTGACTAAATTCATTTTCCATTGCTCAGGTTAGGGTCGCTTTATTGCCGCTCTGCCATCACGCTTTGCCATCACGTATACTTGTTTGCAATGCTTGGGCAGACCGCCGCCCACACCGAGCTCCATCGGGCCCTTGGATCCATGTATCGGTTCGCTTGCCAACCCGAGTCGGGGCGTACTGCTAATCCACTACTGCGTACATCCGCATGGTGCTGTGCAGTTGTCTCATTGCAGCACCAAAAGCGTCGTCATCCGCACGTGCCTGCATGCTCTTGCTGTCTGGATTTAGCGATTCCGGAACACTGTAGCCCAACGTCAGTTGCGACCGGACCAAGTCATCGTCGAGCTGGTTGCGCAAATCGATACGCAGCTGCACCTGTGCAACTTCAGCATTGAACCAATTGGAACCCGTATCAGCCTGCGCCAGCGGCGTTGAGACAGCGGCGAGAAGACCGCCAACAGCGACCAAAATCTGAGCAGATAATTTCATGTTATCTCCCTTCATTAATTGCTGTGAAGACATTATCCAAAGCACTGATAATATCATCATAAGTGTATGAAACAAAACAACTTTAGGCAAGACAGAATGGATACGCGATGGCAGGTGGCGGCGTCATCGGCGCGCGCGGACTTGGCGAACATTGAATAAGCCCTTGTAGCGCTCGGTGCCATGCGCGTCGAACTCAAGAAGCAAGTTGCTTGGCTGCTGCAGTCCTTCTGGCATGCGATCACGACGTGCCGACCGCCATCTGCCTCTCAGCCGTCGTCAATCTCCATGGTGGAGTGGCCCGGGGCCTTCAGCGGCGTCACGCTGCGTGTTGAGTAATAGTGATCGCTTGTCGGTTCAAGATGCAGAAAAGACCTGAGCGACTTGATACATTACGTTACAATGGCAGCACCCTAGCCTATTTCCGTTTTGTTTTC
Source organism: Janthinobacterium sp. (assembly GCA_003133225.1). Taxonomy (GTDB): domain Bacteria; phylum Pseudomonadota; class Gammaproteobacteria; order Burkholderiales; family Burkholderiaceae_D; genus Janthinobacterium. The sequence continues at coordinate 54,353 of PKWL01000025.1, read as the reverse complement.
CGCTGGGCGAAGTGATGAAGTGACAATGGCTGGACATTTTCCCCGCGGGGCAAGCCGCCCACGCACACTAACCAGAAGATTATCTTTTCGTTACGCAAAGGATCGTGTACCAAGCTCTGAGGTTCAAGTCGCCATGCTCTGCTCGCCGGCGCATGGCCCATGAACCGGAAAAGATCGCCCTTTAAAAAGAGAAGAGCCTCCGCATGAAGCAATCGATTACCCTTGGTTCCTGCCTGACCGGCATTCCCGGCCGCGTGCCCTATGTGCGCGAAGCCATCAAGCTGACGCTGCGGGCTTGGCTGCACTGGCGCCAAACGCGCAATTGGTTGCGCCACTTGAATGCCAATCCTCTGTTTGGCGACCTAGTCAAATCTTGCCCACGTCTAATTCTCAAGATCTACCGTCCTTATCTGAGCAATACGATGACGTGCCAGCAACGGCTCCGGCTATTGATGGCGCATTACCGCTTTGTCTTCACGCAAGGCATGGGCCCGATCGTCACGCAGGCGGCGCGCGGTCATGTCGTGCTGGCCACCTGCAGCGGCAAATCGGGCGCCAGTTACCAAATCGAGCTGCGCGCGATTAGCATTTTCGAGCGCGAAGGCGAACTGATTTTGCAACTGACCAGCGGCTCGCAACTCATCTATTCGGTGGCGTTTTCGTTCTTCCAATCGGGGCGGCATCCGGCGGTTGGCATCGGCGCCATGCAAGGGCCGCGCGGCAATGATGGCCTCGAACGCATCCGGGAGGCCACGCGCGACTTGCATGGGCTGCGCCCGAAAAACCTGCTGGTACGCCTGGTGCGCCAGCTTGGCCACGATTATGGTTGCAAGGATCTGATTCTGGTCGGCAACCTCAACCGCACCGTGTGTTCGGCCACCAGGCAAGGACGAGTGCACGCCAACTATGACGCCGTGTGGAAGGAAATGGGCGCCCAGCGCCGCACCGATGGTAACTTCCAGCTGGCCTGCGACAGCTTGGCGCCGCCGGTAATGGAAGAGATTGCCTCAAAAAAACGCTCAGAAGCGAGAAAGCGGCATGAAACACTGCAAGTGATCATCCTGGCCATGCGCCAGCAGATGAATGTGCTACGCTCGGTGCAACTGGCGCCGCCAGCAAAGGCGGCACCAGCCCACTACAACAATTTGCCCGGAGCTTTAGAGGCCGCCTAAAATCGAGCTTCTTGCACGGCTCCTCATGCTTGCCAATGGGTCAGGGGCGCATGGACGCAAGGGGTGCGGCCCCCTTCGCGCCAGCCCTAGCATGAACTTTGTTCTCGCCCCCCTGACAGGGCCTCAGCGATAGGCGGCGCCGCTTCGACCCGAGGCCTGGGGTATTCTAAATACCGGTTTCAGGGTCAATTGCCATTCCATGTTTGCAGCTTTGGTGGCGTCCAGTGTCACCTTGCGCATGGTTGATTCCTCAGTTCCTTGCAGGTTCGGATGCCATATCCGCACCCAGTAAGCACCAGGCGGAACGTCGGCGATAAGAATTTTGCCGTTTTTCGCACTCTTGCCAAAAAAAGGCGTATCCGCAACGTAGATATAGCCGATCATCCAATCGTGGATATTGCATCCCAGCATCACCGGCCCCGCTTTGTCGAACAGTATGGGAGGGGCTGCATGGCCCGAATAGAGCGGCAGCTCAAAGACCTTGGCGGGCGAAAAGGAATACACATGGTGCCGGATGTTGTCCTGGTTGGGAAAATACACTTTGGAGCCGGCCGTGACCACCTTCACATGGGGTACATAGGCCGTGTCCTTTTGGTCCATTTCGTTGATGGCTTGTTTGGGCAGCGCGAGATTTCTGGCGTCAACAGGCGTGGCCAGCGCGACCGCATCCTCGACGGCTTGACCGTTCTGGTCTTTGACGAGTACATGCATTTCTCCGGCGCTAACTAGAATGGCCCAAAAAACCACTGACGCGGGAACCAAACACCGTAAAATTAATTTTATTTTTGACATTTAGGCGACGCTAAAAATGGTAGGTCCAAGACAACATCGCGACCGTCTTGGCGTAGTCGTTGTCGCCGCCCGCATGAGTCACTTGGCGCGAGATGGAGGCGCGCAACAGATTGCGCGACGTGAAGGCGATAGTCATGTCCACATCGAGTCCGTAGGTGGTTCCCCTCATCTTATAGGCATAGAAATCTGGGCCGAACACCTGATCTGCCGCGATCGCTTGCGAAGACGAGATAATTTTTGAAGTTTCACGGGCGGAGCTGACGACATCGCCACGACGCCACAAGGAGCCCAACGTCAAGAACAGGCGCTCGCTCCATGCGTACTCTGCATTGAGGGTCATGCTGCGGCTGGTCTGGCTAAACACGTCACCTGAGATTCCCGGCTGGTCGGCAGCCAAAGGGGCGGCCGTACGCCGTTCCAGCATGTATTCGGCCCCTACATCCCAGCGCTCAAATAGGCGCTGGCCGCAGCTAATGGCGACCTGGTTACGCCACCCGTTACGGGAAGCATCGGTGAAGTTTATCCGCTGCGAAGACAGCGACAAGCCGGACCAAGGCGCGTAAGGACCCAGTGCCCACTTCTTCCTAAAGCCTAGCGCGGCGCCCAAAGCGACGTTGTTCAAGCCCGTGTAGTGATGGAATACTTCGCCTTTGGACTGTCCCGTGATGCTGACGCTGTTGCCATCTTCCAGAGCAAAAAAATCGGTCGCCAAAAGATCCGCGCTCGACACGGAGTCACTTGCAATATCGCTACCCAATTGAGCGTTGTTGATATTGCTGTCGTGGCGTATGCCAAGATCGACATTGCCGACCCATTCCGCGTGCGCCAGGGGAGCGGCCAATGGCGACAGGATGACGCAAATTAGGGCCTTGCCGAGCTTTTTCAACATCCACATCTCTTTTATCCGTTAAAACATGGTGGGACTCCCATGCGAGAGTGCGGACCGACAAGACAATTACCATGTCCGCCGTCGCTGCTTGGGCGCAATCTTGTTTTCCCATAGGTAACTTCTTATACCACTTTCCGTGCTGCTTGCGAGATCCACTTGAAGAGCGCGTCGGCAGGCATGGGTTTGCTGATGTAATAACCTTGCGCCAAGTCGCAGCCCATGCCAATCAACATATTCCAACTGGCCTCATCCTCAACGCCTTCCGCCACCACCATCAGGCCCATGTTGTGGCCGAGGTCGATGGTCGAGCGCACGATGGTGGCGTCATCTTTGTCATCGGCCATGTGAAGGACAAACGACTGGTCTATCTTCAACTCGGATATCGGAAGTTTCTTGAGGTAAGCTAGCGAAGAGTAGCCCGTGCCGAAGTCATCGACAGACAGGTCGAGTCCCATGCCGTGAAGTTCTTCCAGGATTTTCAAGGCCCGTTTCGGGTCTCCCATGATCGCGCTCTCAGTGATTTCCAGGCACAGCCAATGAGGCTGCGCATCATACTTGCTCATCAACGCGGCGACCAGCTTGGGCAGGTCCGAATTCATCAAGTCTCTGGCCGATATGTTGACCGAGATGGTCAGCGGCAACTGCATGTCCTCCCACTGCCGGCGCTGGCGCAGAGCCGCCTCGATTACCCAAAGCGTAATGGTTCTGATGTATCCGGTATGTTCGGCGTAAGGGATAAATTGGTCGGGTGGGATCATGCCGCGCTGCGGGTGCAGCCAGCGCACCAGCGCCTCCACATGAGCGATGGCAGCGGTGGAGAAACTCACCTTCGGTTGGTAATAAAGGACAAATTCGTTTTTCTCTACGGCATGGCGCAACTCAGCTAGCAGCGACAGATGCTGCTGATTTTGCTCGACGTAGTTCATGTCGAACAGTGCATAGCCGCTACTGTCATGTTTCGCCTCATTCATGGCGATGTCCGCATGCCGCAACAGGGATTTGATATCGTCGCCGTGCTCGGGGTAAATGGCGATGCCAATGCTGCCGGTGGCGATCACTTCCTGGCCTTCCAGGCGAATCGGCTGATTTAGCGTCTCCACAATCTTGCGACCGACAATGGTCGCGCCCTGCGTGTCGCAGGCGGGCAGCAGCACGGCAAATTCATCGCCACCGAGGCGCGCGAGCGTGTCGGAATCCCGTGTGAACGTGGTTGCCAGGCGCTTGGAAATTTCCCGCAACAGCAAGTCGCCGATATGGTGCCCCAAAATGACATTGACGTCATTGAAGCGGTCTAGGTTAATGATCAACAGCGCAAAATTTTGTTTGGCACGACTGGCCAGCTTGGCGGCCTGCTCCAATCGCTCGTGGAACAGCGTACGGTTGGGCAGCCCCGTCAATTGATCGCGGTAGGCGAGCTCGGAGATTTTCGCTTCGCGCAGCGCCAGTCCCTGTTGCATATGATTGAAGGCGAAAGCTAGTTCGCCGATCTCATCCTCACGATCAAGCGAGGCCGATTGTGAATAATCGCCTTGCTGAATTTTGCTGGCCAATGATCCTAATGCGCTGATCGGCTTGGTGATGCTCCGCGCGATTTTATAGCTTGCAGCCGACATGGCCAAGATGGAGATGCCGCTTAAAATCAGGAGAAATGTTTGCAAACGCCGCAGCGGGGCCAAGGCCTGTTGCAATGACTGCTGCAAAATAGTGACGATATGGGTCCCGCTTTGCGTCTTCAACTCCGACGACAGCGTGATGTAATCCTCGTCGCCCAAATGGAGCATAGCGATGTCGTCCGATTTCGTACTGAGTAAGCCGGACATGGCCTGAGGAAGAGCCGCTGCCGTGGCGCGCGAGAGCGTGCTGGCCAGCAGCTGCCACTTGCTATCTGCTCCGGTACTGCTGAGGAACGACACATGTAACAAAGTGAGTGTTTGCAGCTTGCGGGCGAATTGATCGTCGATGCTAAAGCCGACGATCAGCCACGCGATGGGCAATGGCCCAAGCACCGGCACCACCACCGTTTGGTAGAGGACTCCGTCTAGCACAACCATCGCATGCGACTGACTTTGCTGCGCAAGCGTAATTAGTTCCTGGAACTGAAATGCCGGTTCGTCATGTCCGGCAGGCAAGGTGTCAGCGATCATTTTGCCGTCGGGGCCTACCAGCAGCATCACATCAGCGTGGATTCTTGCGCCGTGGTTGATCAGCGCGGACACAACAGTACCGTCATCGGCCGTCGCGATGGCTTTTCTGAAAGCGAAGTCGGAAGACATGATGCTTGCCAATTGCGTCAGTTGGCGGCTATTGTCGTCGCGCAGCAAATTGAAAACGCGCTGACCGGCCAGCAAGTTGCGCTGAATATCATGGTGGGTACTGTCTGACAGGATGCGGTTGATCATGATCAGGCTGGCGGCCTGGATCAGCAACAAAAGCAAGGTAAACGCGAGCACGATTCGTGTCTGAAGCTTGTGAATTTTCACGATGTTCGCTATGGCGGTGTAGTTCATGCTAACGATGTTGGCAACTGTCGATCTTTCATTGGCGGCGTCAAGCCGCCAGACGCGGTAGGCGATGGGGAAAGCTCCTGCGAACCCATGCTCACCTGAGCCGAGCGGACCGTCCTGGCAGCCGCTCCCCCTTGGTTAACAGGCCATTATTGACGACAAGAAATTTTATTGGATTGATGTAACTCAAACCATGCATAGATTTTCGCCTGCGCAAGGCCTTTTGCTCGCTCCACTGTCCAACTCGACGCCTCCAGAGTGTTTTCTCGCGCTTTAGAAGACAGGTGGGCGCGTCACCAGCCCCATCCGGTGGAGTTAGGCGAAAGCTGCTTCAGTCATGATATCGCCTCATTGCAGGCATAAATCGAATAAGTTTTTCATTAATTCGCCTTATGTACGGTAACCAACCGATTATCTTCGTCAATTAGCGGATAAGTGTGTCATCGACAAATGGCCTGCGCCACATAATCAAAATTTAACTTGGAAAACGGATTAAATTGGCGCTCCTAGTTATTGCGTCTTTGGCCCACTATTGAAACGAATCGAGTCGGCACTTGCAAAAAATTACCGATACCAATCCTGGCGAACTTAAAATGAAAAGAGAACCAAATGATCAAATTCGAACAATCTTCCAAAAAACCAGTCACTTGGTCCATGGCATTGCTCCTCGCCGCTTGCGTAACTGGATGCGGAGGTGGCAATAGTGATATTGGAAGCAGCGCCGCATCACTCACGGCGGCCGGTGCCGGCACCGGTGCCGGTGCCATTGGGGCAGGTAGTGGCGTTGGTCGAGGCCCGGCGCCAGTGAACCTTGGAGCAGCTGGAAATTTTGTAATTCTGGCGAAAACAGCGGTCTCAACCACTGGAACCACGGCCATTGTTGGAAACATTGGCGCTAGTCCAAGCGCCGCGAGTTTCATAACTGGATTTTCACTGATTGCCGATTCCACAAATACATTTTCAACATCGCCTTTAGTCACCGGAGAACTATTCGCGGCCGACTATGCTGTGCCTACTCCCAGCAACTTGACCACGGCCGTAAGCGATATGCAAACCGCTTACACAGATGCCGCCGGCCGCGCGCCCGATTACACTGAATTAGGGGCCGGAAATATCGGCGGGCTCAATCTCGGCCCTGCCACCTATAAATGGAGCAGCAATGTGTTAATTCCGACGAACGTTACGCTAACGGGCGGTCCGAACGATGTCTGGATCTTCCAGATTGCGCAAGGCCTCACGGTAAGCTCAGGCGCGCAGATTATCTTAGCCGGCGGCGCACAGGCCAAGAACATCTACTGGCAGACATTCGCTGCTGCCGATATTGGAACGACATCGCAATTTAACGGGATCATCCTGTCTCAAACATCGATTTCCATGAAGACTGGCGCATCGATCACAGGCCGACTCTTGGCTCAAACTGACGTGACGCTCGATCAAAACGCGGTCAAACAACCCATTCCTTAAAAACCCATACAATGCCTTGAGATTGCTATAGCAACGCTGATGGTCACGAATGATGCACGCGATATCAGGCGCAAGTCTGCTCGACCCAGCATCCGCTCATCAGTTTTCTAGCATGCCCGGGGCCATTCGACTTGGCATGCATTAGGTCCCATTTGGAAAGGAAGCGGCGCCGAACGCGCGCTGGCGCTGCAGCTGCAGCCGCGCCTTCATTATGAAACGACACCCTCACCCTAGTCTCATTATTAACGGACGGGAAAAACCAAATAAAAATTACACCGCTTTTTCCAAAGGCATCATTTTGGTCGGGGATCAGGTTTGGGCGAAAAAAGCAACACCAAATTCGTGGCAAAGGTGGAAATCGACGTTGGTCGACCCTGTTTTCAAGGTGGTTTTGTAGCCACCTGTTGAAGTGTCCAGACCCAGGCTGGCGGCGGCAAGCTGATCGAGCAGCTGCCGCCAGCGGAAGCGCGCAAAGTGCTCGCCAGCGCGCAGTCCGGCGTCAAACTAACGCTGGCAAAGGCCAAGGTCTCCGATAAGATCATCAAGGCTGGCGGCCGGGACGTCAAACTGATGCCAGCCACGATCTGGGCAGACAGCTATTGGGCCGTAATATTCAATAATGCGCCATTGATCGTCACAATGATATTTATAGATTGAAAGCTAAAATTTCCTGATGTGTCAATAATATAGTTGGTTTGTGTGGTTTCTGTCTGTTGATTTGCTGTATTCACAACGACGTCAATCACGGAAGCTGTTGCCGTCGTCGCTGAGATGCCCGCGCCGATTTGGAAGCTAGTGGTTATTGTTTCTAATGCCGTTGCCATTGTGCTATCTGTGAAGCAAGAGGACGTAACGTATGGTCCAGTTTGTCCGATAATGACCGTTGCAGGTAATGGGACCGCAGTTTTTGCGACACAGTACAAATTCGGTCCCGTTTCGCCAAGCGGGATGTAATTTGTTGTCAGATAGGCGTCACCTGTATTTGCAAAATTGAGTGTTTCGTTGTTGACGTTCATGGGCCCGGTGATCGAGCCCGATTGTTGAAGCGCGGATTGGCCGTTAAATGTGGAGCTGACATTAGCTGGAGATTCTGTCAATTGAAGCGATCCTGTGACCGGATAGACAGCCCCGCCCGAGTTGAACGTTCCACCAACAGTCACCGATTTTTGGTAGCCACTTATATAGAGATTGGTAATTACTTGTCGAAGCGGGAATGTTGTGGGCGCGGATGTCGTTGCTGCGGTACCGCCAGCAGCACCGCCACCACCACAGCCGGCAAGTAGAAAGAGTGAAAAAACCGCCACCACAAAGTTTGGTGTCGTAAATTTCATTTTTATCTCCTTTTCGTTGCATCTATTGCTGGTCGCCGCCGGACTGATTACGGCGATGCTCCATTACGGGTAACTGCAGGTACAGTGGTAGATATTGCGGGCCAAATGGCTGCAATTTGGCGCGATAGGGTGCGTTTCGCATTCACGATGGATGTGAAAATGGCATAATTTGTGCGGTTCCTCACTGCCAATTGTCCTGAACGACGTGCAAGGGCGAACAGCGCTGATTTATTTTCCGATGATTGACTCGTTTCTTTAAACGCCCCCGCCATGCTGGGAGACGCCGCATTAGATGCTGCAACGTGCTGGCGATCGAGTTTGACCACGGTCAGTATCTGAACCACTATCCTCGTTTGATCGTGAAGGCTGGCCGCCGCAGCCGCATGCTCGGCCTGCACCATGCCGGTTTCAACTTTTTGCACCGAAACGTCGATCAACAGCGTCGCCACGACTTGCAACACGATCTCGCCACCCTTCCCGGCGACCATGGACGCTTTACTCGCCATTTCATTAGCTTGCATCGCATTGGCGTTATTTTGTTGTACAGTTGAAGCGAGTTCCTCCATGCTCGATGTTGTTTCCTCCAGCGCGGAAGCTTGCGATTCTGTGCGGATGGAAAGATCCATATTTCCGGCAGCAATTTCTGTCGGCGCCGTAGCGATTTGTTCGAAGTGGCTGCGCACATCTCCCACGATGGAATGCAAGTTGACACGGAGTTGGCGCAAGGAGCGTAGCAACTGACCGATGTCGTCCCTGCGCCCGGTTTGTATTTCCATTGTCAGGTCTCCACCGCCCATTACTTGACTTGCCTTGAGCGCTTGTTTCAACGGCAAAATCAAGCAGCCATACAGGGAATGCCAGAAATAGAGGGCGCTGACGATGGCCCCCGCCGCCAGTACCGTGAGCCAAGTATGGCCAGGTCCTGTTGCGCCCAGCGCTAAATTGGCCGTGAGTGCCACCAGTACGCCAACGAGAAGGCCTAGGTTCCATCCTATGCGTTGCCCAAGCGAGATGTTTTTGAGCGCGCTCAATATGGCGAACACACCCGTATTGACGGGCTCTCCCTGGCTAATAGCGATCCGGCCGGCGTTCCCATCCTTGATCGCTTGATACAGTTTCGCCGCATCATTGACCTGCTGACGGCTGGGTTTGGTACGTACCGACATGTAGCCGACGGGGTGGCCGTCTTCCATGACCGGCGTCACGTTGGCGAGCAGCCAGTAGAAGTCGCCATTCTTGCACCGATTCTTAACCATGCCGGTCCAGGATCGTCCGCCTTTGATCGTTGCCCACAAATCGGCAAATGCTTGAGCTGGCATATCCGGGTGGCGCAAAATGTTTTGCGGCGCCCCTATCAATTCTTCTTCTGAAAAACCGCTAACCGGAATGAAATGCGGATCGGCATAGTTAATGGTACCTTGCAAGTCAGTCGTAGATACTATCGTCTCCCCGTGATCGAGCAGGTACTCGCGACTGGTCGCTGGCGTGTTATTACACATCGAAAATTTCCGGTTACAAATTAGACTGATGAAAGCGGCTGAGGGGAGAGTTACCCTGGATGAATTCCGGCAAATTTGGCCGGCCAGGGCGCAGCAGCGTCGCCGTTAACTTTGTGGATCTTTCGGAGATGGATATCGGTGCCATATATTTTCTCATCGGCAGCTGAAAAACACGTGCTCGGCGTCATTTGCGCGCTCAGTAAAATTGCAAACTTGCACTATAATTCCACGAATTAATTTTTTAAACTTGACAAAAGTTAAAACATGTGAATTCGCTTGCCCCGTAGCCGTAAAAAAGCGCATAGGGCGGCGCCGGGCAAGGTGAGGGAAATCAAACCCGACGTTCGCGGCTAGAGCCGGATGGGACGGGCGAACGCCGCGCCTAGCCCCGCGTCTCTGCCGTGTATTCGAGGTTCGTCCGACTCAAGTATTTAGTGGTCGTATTGCGGCACAAGGTTAGGCCTGCAACCTGCAACGTCTCGCTCAGTTCAACACCGGCGTCGGCCTGGCGGCACCGCATCAGCCCCATCTCCGGTGTGTAAAGGCCGGGGGTCTTGCCGGGTTTGCGGGTTGTTGGCAAGTCCTTAGCGACTGCACCAGAAAGGCTGATTCATGACCAGGGATGTGCAGGTTGCGACTCATATCGTAGTACTGCTGCGGTTGGTCCACCGAGTTGCGAAAGCCGTCGTCGCGCTTGCTTTCCAGCCCGCGTTGCCGCACGAACGTACCGTCAGGCCTAGATGCTCCAACTTGCCATGGATAGGACTAGCTGTCGATAATGTTTTCAGAGTGGCTTTGTAGCCACCTGTTGAAGTGTCCAGACCCAGGCCGGCGGGAAATTACGCAAAACGAGCTTGCGCCGCTTCCAAACGAGGGCTTGATGCGGCGAGTTGAACGGAACCCGTTGCCCATACGTGTATTGAACGAGACGCCTTTTCGGGCTCGCCATCAAAAAATCTCTTAATAAAGTAATAACCTGAGCGGCGATGCTTTCAGGCAAGCTACGAAAAGGCAAGGACGATACGGTCACCGATTGCTCAGGGATGCCTTCGAATAAGTCTCTTCGGGCTTGGATGGCATCGGCCACTACTGTGCATGTTCTAAACCGCCGCCCTAACGCTGCGGCCATCGCTGCATCCCGCTCGACCACCACTAATGTTGCGCCCGGAAACTCGGCACGCAAATGCTGCGTGATGGCCCCCGTGCCCGCGCCCAACTCAATGAGGTGGCGTGCTCCGCGCGCGTGATGGCACAAGGCCTTAGCCAAAAATACCGACGACGGCACGACGGCGCCTACTGAGCCCGGGGATTTCAGGTAGCTAAGGAAAAATGCTGTTCTCAAATTTGGGCTTTCACGGCCGTGCTAGGGGCGGGTGTTCAATCAATCGGTGGGGCGGCCGCCAAGACGGCCCAACTGGAATAATAGCCCTTTGAGATGGCGAGCACCGTTTCGTACGTAACGACGGCAAGCGTGGCTTGATGAGCTAGCCGCTTACTTCCGCCCAGACCCTTGCGGGCGCCAACCTGATTTGGGCCTAGATGAGTTTTACGATGGCGGCCCTCGCCGCTTGCGGGCGCCGCCATTTTTTTGCGACCAGGTCGCTGATCGTTGCAGGCCCAGCCATCGCCTGGACAACTCGTTTCACTCAATATTCGAGCAAGCTCACTGTCGGGCCAGCGCGGGGATTCCTGGGGCATTAAAAAAGCACTCATTATCGACTCTCATCAGTCCTGCTTTTTCTTGTCACCGCCAGGAAATTTCATTGTCGAAGCACGACATCTCCGATATTTACGCAACCGGCGTTAGCAGCGGGTTACCCGCGAAATGGGCCAGCAGGTTGTCGACCACCAGCTGGCCCATCGCATGACGTGTTTCCACGGTCAGGCTCGCCACATGGGGCGTTAGCACGACATTTTTCATCGCACGCAATGGGTGCGGCACGTTCGGTTCAGTGGCAAACACATCGAGCGCGGCGGCGCCCAGCGTTCCGTTGCTCAGAGCGGCGAGCAGGGCCGCTTCATCGACTAGCGAACCGCGCGCGATATTGACCAGCGTGCCTTGCGGCCCCAGAGCCGCCAAGACCTCTGCATCAATGACGTGGCGGGTCGCGGCACCGCCCGGGGCGCATACGAGCAGGTAATCGCTTGCTGCCGCCAACGCCAACAGCGATGCGCTGCGCATGACGCTGCAAGCGGCCACCACCGATGGCTGGTAATAACAAAGTTGCATGCCAAATGCGGCCAGCCGGTGCGCTATCGCCTGGCCGATCCGACCAAAGCCAAATATGCCGGCCACCTTGCCCCGCACAGAGAACGCCGGCGCAAGCGGCACGCATTTCTCCCAATCTCCGTTGCGCACGTACTGGTCCAGCGCGGGCAAGCGGCGCGCCGACGCCAGCAACAGGGTGACGGCCAGATCGGCCACATCGTCGGTTAGCACGCCCGGCGTATTGGTGACTCGAATGGCGCGCCCCCGCGTGGCGTCGAACGCGACCGCATCGATGCCGATGCCGTTGACCGCGACAATTTCCAGTGCCGGCAACATGGCCACGCGCGCCGCCGTGATACCCATTGACCCGGTCGTCACCACGCCGCGCACCGCCAGCCCGACGCTGTGGATGAAAGCGTCTTGCTCGGCCGCAGTGAGGCGCCATGCGTGGTGGCAGTGGAAATGCTGCTCCAGCTGATTCATTACCGGCTGGGAAGCGATGGGAGCGAACACTAAAATTTCTGGTTTCATGTGCGCCTTTTACGCTAGTGTCATTGTATAGGTCACGGCAGAAGCGCAGCAGCGGTGCCAGAGGCGACGCGCTTTATCTTGGCCGAATTCGCGCATGGCGGTCCCCCTTCAAGGCGCCCACCGAGGTTACATCGCCGTTTCACGGCAACCGCTCCTGGCGGCGGCGCATTTTGTCCGGTGGAAAAATATGCGTCTAGGCGTTCATTGTTGAATTGGACTAGATGCATGTAAAAAATACTCGTCATTCCGGATAAATGACGCGCCCGAGTAGATCGAGGCGAAGGATTTTTTTCATCCGATTTTGCCCGGTTTCGGCCTCGTCTTAAAAATAAGCGCAAATATCACTCGATTCAAAAATTGGCAATGATCCAATAACCACGCCTAGCGCACCGACAACAGCTGCGCTAGGAAGAGGCAGTATATTCCTATGCAATAATAGGTGTCCGATCCCAGTAAGCATGGCTCGAAGGGCCTCAGCAAAAGCGCGCACGGCTCCTTCTAAATGCATTGTTGAGATGCTAAAACTGAACCACACAGCTAACCAAGATCGGCTCCATGACGAGCGTTTGCGCTGCCTTAAATTAATTATGAAAAATTTTGGATCATGACGACTATGACGCGCCCGGCCCGCGAGCGCCTCGACGGAATATTGCTGATCGCCCTGTCCGCTGTCGGTTTTGGCGTGATGGCAATTTTCACGCGACTGGCTTATGCGCATGGCGCTGACCTGTACGGCGTGCTCATTCCGCGCTTTTGGATCGCCGGACTCATACTCTTGATGGTCGCCCTCCTGCGCGGCTTAGCTTGGCCCAAGCTAGCGACTGTTGCGCTACTAGCTGCCATGGGCGGCATCGGTTATGTCGGCCAGTCATATTGTTTTTTTTCTGCGCTTAATTACGCGCCAGCGTCGTTGGTCGCCCTGTTGCTATACACGTACCCGATCATGGTGACGCTACTTGCCGCCCTGTTTTTACACGAACGAATCACCATGTTCAAGCTCAGTGCCCTGGCTCTTTGCGGGTTGGGCACACTGCTAACCATAGGCGCGAATGGCATCGGCGTCGGGGCAACGACGCTTGGCGTCAGTTTGGCATTAGGAGCGGCGGTCATCTATGCGGTGTACGTGACGGTAGGAGCGAAAATTACGCGCGACGTGGATCCGGTTGTCACGACGACTGTAGTCTGCCTGGCCGCTGCGGTGGTGTTGACATTACTGGCACTGGCGCGCTCGCAAATGGGCATGCCGCCGCATTTTCCCGTCACGGCCACCGGCTGGGCCGGCGTGGCGGGCGTGACGATCATTTCGACTGTGATCGCGATCCTTGCTTTTTTTGCCGGCCTGCAGCGCCTGGGTGCATCGCTGGCCTCCATGTTATCGACGCTAGAGCCGATCGTGACGGTGGGCTTGGCGGCCCTGCTATTGTCCGAATCTCTTACCGCCTGGCAATGGCTGGGTGGCACGCTGACACTGGTGGGCGTCGTGCGCCTGGCCGGCGCTAGTCCCGTGCCCGAGCCGGCGTGTCACGGGGGCCACACCAAGGCAACACCAGAACCTACGCCAGAACCTGTGAGCGGCGCCGGCTGTGACAGCGAAGCATCGCAGCTAAGTCTCACACCACAAATAGAGGGATGGGCCGACCTTTAGGTCAGCATGGCAAGAGATCCGTTAAGCGTGTCTGTGTGGCGTTGCCGGCAACGGTTCGCCCCGAAAGCTCGCCTTGATTTGTTCCACATAGTCGGTGGCGAGAAGCTTGCCGTTTTTAGATTCCCTCAAGGCCATGTGCCATTGGCCAAGCACGGATATCAATTGAGCCGCGTCCGCGGCATGCTCCACCCGGTGTACCAGTTCCATTGCCAGAAGCCCCAGATAAGTTCGCGCCGTCGCATTCATGAAATCTTTGATTTCCCTGAGCTTTACGGGGTCTGTTGTCAGGCCCGCTGAGCGTGCCGGCGGAGTAATGACGGACAGGGGCAAACCGGGAACAATGGCCGCGTCGGGTCGGCATGTCGCCCCCTCTTGCGCCGTGATGAAGTTTTGTTCCAACAGGAACAAAACGATGTTGGCCACGTCTTGTTCTGGCAACATGGTGTCGACGTCGTCCAAGGGCTTGTTGCCGTTTAACATGATCAAGACTGTGCGTTGCTTGGCACTTAAACTGGCGCTGCGTTGGGCGATTTCATTGCGACCCTTGCCCGTCTTGGCAAAGATGGTGCGCCGCATGTCGGCAAGAAATGACGGCTGTAAGGGGTCGCTGTGCATGCTCACTTCCGAACGTGGGATCCTTACATGGTAATGGGCGAATGTGACTAGAATATGTCATTGAGGCAGACCGCGCTCGGAAGGTGGCGTTGGCTAAATCAAGCCTCCCCCCTCTTGGGCTTGGCCCCATGTTGCAATGCCGTCCCCAATCACTTGCCGTACCGCCCCTCGCCCTGTCCCAAGGGCGCAACTGGGGCAGCATGGTCAGAACAACCACAGCCATAGGCGAGGATGCGCTGGTTCGTGTCCCATCCAAGCTTGGCGGCCTAGGCTCATTGGGGAAGTATCACGCCACGCATATCGCTTTTTGCGGGGTCGCGCCCATGGGGGTGTCGGCCGCCCTCCACAGCTGCGCTCGAGCACAGGACGGCCCCCCAAAGCCAGCGCTTAAGTCTGGATGCCGTGTTTTGCCAGCAAACGGTAGAGCGTCATGCGGGAGATGCCCAGATTACGGGCAGCGCGACTGATGTTATTGCCGGCCGCGACCAAACTGGCATCAATCGCTTCACGCTCGGCCCGGATCCGCGCCCCATCTAGCGCGGCGCCATCAATTTGCCTAAATTGCAATTCCAAACCCAAGTCCTCGGGCGCGATCAGGGGCCCTTCGGCCATCACCATGGCGCGCCGTATGCGGTTGATCAATTCGCGCACGTTACCGGGCCAGTCGTGCTGCACGATGGAGTGAAAGGCTTTGGCGCTAAAGCCTTTCACGCGCGGCGCCCGTTCACTTGAAAATTGCGAGAAGAAATGGTTTGCCAGTAAAACCAGATCGTCCTTGCGCTCGCGCAACGGCGGCACGTCAAGCGCGAGCACGTTCAGCCGGTAATACAAATCCTCGCGAAAACTGCCATTGCTTACCGCTTCTTGCAAATTAACGTGGGAGGCGGCAATGACCCGGACATCGACCTCAATGCTCTGGGTCGAACCGACCCGGTAAATGGTCTTTTCCTGCAAAAAGCGCAGAAAATTCGACTGCAATTCCATCGGCAGGTCGCCGATTTCATCGAGAAAGATGGTGCCGCCCGCCGCCGACTCGATCAGGCCCAGCTTTTCCTTGGCAGCACCCGTGAAGGCGCCCCGTTCGTGTCCGAACAATTCCGATTGGATCAAGTTGGAGGGAATGGCGCCGCAATTGATGGGCACAAAAGGCCCGGCGGCGCGCACGGAATGGGAATGAATGGCATGCGCCGCCAGTTCCTTGCCGGTGCCGCTCTCGCCCCAGATCAACACCGGGGCGGACGCGCTGGCCACCTTGACGATTTGCTGGCGCAGCCTGCTGATGGCGGCGCTTTCACCTTTTAACGCCATGTCGCGCGGCTGCGCCGATTGCCGTTCCGGGATCTCGCACAAGGTCGCGTAGCCATGGGCATGTCCGAGCGTATGGTTGAGGCGGAAAACGTCAATCGGCAGGGTGTGGAAATCGCAAAAATGGTCGAGCACCAACTGCCGGCACAGGGTCGATTTGAGAGCCCGCGCAGGAAACACGCCAACCCACTGCATGGCCCAGTGTTCGCGTAAAAAGCTGTCCACGCCTTCGTAAGTCTCATCATGTTCCGTTGCCAGCAGCAAACCGACGAGAAAAGCCTGGCTACGCAGTACCCGATTCGCTTCCTTTAGACTCCAAACCGTGCAAACTTCCCAGCCTTCGCGCGCGTAGCTCTGATCGGCCACCTTGGAAAAGGTCCCTAATGCCACGCATAGAAGTTGCTTCTTGACCATGAGCGCGCTTACTCGAATTTCCCGTGGAAATTCCACGGCATTTGCACAGAAAATTATGTGGAGGCCCTAGTGGGAAGGTTCTTTAAAAGCCATCTGCTTAGATCATGAAGGGTTCGGTTGACACCGCGTTGACTTGGCACATAACGACGCGAACGTGATGCGACAGGATCGCCTACTGTTTGATGCGAAACATCGTCCCCACTGACGTGCAGACGATCAGCATTGCGCTGCGCGTAGCGGGGGTCGGCGTACGGGCAAGTCGCAGGAGCGGCGCCTCTCGTACGCCCATGCATCAAAGGCCGCCAGCCGGTCAGCGCCCGCCCCCAAAGCATGGCTATGGCTTTGGCGTCGATTGCCAGCGCCATGAGTCAGCGCACATTTGGGCAAGGTTGCGCTCAGCCTTCCAGCCGAGTTCGCGTTCGGCCAAGCTGGCGTCGGCATAGCAACTTGCGATATCGCCGGGACGGCGGGCCACGATCTTGTAAGGCACTGCCTTGCCGCTGGCCTGTTCGAACGCGCGCACCATTTCAAGGACGCTATTGCCGCGGCCGGTTCCAAGATTGTAGGTGTACACGCCCGCGCCTGCCGCCAGCTTGTCGAGCGTCTTGACATGCCCGAGGGCAAGATCGACCACGTGAATGTAGTCACGCATGCCCGTCCCGTCCAGGGTCGGGTAGTCATGGCCATACACGGACAACTGCTCGCGCCGCCCAGCCGCGACCTGGGCGATGTAGGGCAGAAGATTATTCGGTATCCCGTTCGGGTCTTCACCGATCAAGCCGCTTTCATGGGCACCGACTGGGTTGAAATAGCGCAGCAAGGCAATGCGCCAGGTGGCATCGGCGAGCGCGACGTCACGCAAGATATCCTCCACCATGAGTTTGCTGCGGCCGTAAGGATTGGTCGCTGACAACGGAAAATGTTCAAAAATCGGCACCGAGGCGGGGTCGCCATAGACGGTGGCCGAAGAACTGAAGACTAGTGTCTTGATACCGGACTTTTCCATCGCCTCGAACAAGGCCAAGCTGCCAGAAATATTGTTGCCGTAATAACGCAAGGGCTGCGCCACCGATTCACCGACTGCTTTTAGGCCCGCAAAATGGATCACCGCATCGATCCTGTGCTGGGCAAATAGGCCCTGCAGGCGAAGGCCATCTTGGACATCGGCTTCCAGGAACACGAACGCCTTGCCGGTGATGCGGCGCACGCGCTCGTACACGGAGCGCTTGCTGTTGGACAAATTATCGACCACGACCACTTCGTGACCGGCCGCCATCAATTCGACACAGGTGTGAGAACCTATATAGCCGAGGCCGCCGGTAACTAAGATATTCATCTGTCAAGCTCTATGTTAGGACATCGCTATGGCGGACAAGCAAACGGTCATCACGCATCCGTTGCCAATAGGATCGCGCTCCGTGAACGGCATCGTTGGGAAATTTCCGGACAGCGACGCCGCTTTGCTGGTCCAGCAAGCCATTTTGATTTCACTCGATAGGGACGCGGATCATGTTGATCAGTTTGCACGTTTGGAGGCGACGGCTTGTGCGGTATCGCAACAAAAAGCGGCGCGCGGCAAATCTATCCCATACCTTAAGCATGTCGGCTTCTTGGCCGGCTAGCGATCGAGACGATTTTTGGTTTGATTTGAACAATAGTGCTCGCACGTCAACAGCCCAATTGCCCGTTCGTTTGCGCACTGGCCGACCGATATCGGCCCCGTGTGTAAGAATGCGCAGTGGCGCACATGGTTGCGCGCCGGAATAATCAACGGCCGCAGTACAAACAAATAATCGGATTCAATAACTTAATGTCAACCTCATTTAAAACGCCGCCCACACTTTCGCCCATTAGTTCACAAGCGCAACCACGCCGCAGAGGGCTACTTCAGTGAGTCCAAAAATCAACGTGGTGAGGATGCTCGCGAAACTCAACAGTCATTTTGGGCGGGGACAGATCATAACAATCAGTATCATTCTCCTCGTTGGACTGGTGCTTGGCACGGCTATTTTCATGTTTATGAATTTTGCTGCGCCAAACAGCATCACCATCGCCAGCGGGCCCCATGGGAGTACTTTCGAGAGAAACGCCGAGAAATACAAAAAAATCCTGGCGCGAGAAGGAGTCACTCTGAAAATACTTCCTTCCGAAGGTTCCATGGACAACTTTCATATGTTGTCCGACCCGAAAATCGCGGTCGATGTCGGCTTCGTGCTGGGTGGTGAAGTCAATGCGGCTGATATCGGCAAGTTGATGTCGCTGGGAAGTATTTCCTACCAACCGTTGATGATTTTTTACCGCGGCGAGCCCAAGACACTCCTTTCCGATTTCAAGGGCCAGCGCCTGTTCATTGGAGAAGATGGCAGCGGTACCCATGCCTTGGCGCTCGCGCTTCTGAAGGCCAATGGCATTGAGGCTGGCGCCGACACCACTTTTGTCAATATGATCTCCGGCGACATGGTGCGCGCATTGCGAGACAAACAAATTGATGCGATTTTTGTGATGGGGGACTCGACCTCGACCGACATGATGCGCGAGTTGATGCATGCACCAAATGTCCACCTCTTCAATTTTACCCAAGCCGATGGCTATACCCGCCGCATCAATTATTTGAACAAACTGGACCTGCCCAAAGGCTCACTTGATTTTGGCAAAGACATTCCTGCCGAAGACACCTATTTGATTGGCCCAACGGTCGAAATCATTGCCCGGGATGGTCTGCACCCGGCTTTATCGGACCTGCTCCTTGAGGCCGCGCGGGAAGTTCACGGCGCTCCCGGCATCTTCAAAAAGCGCGGCGAATTCCCGGCTGCGCAAGAGCATGAATTTCGCATCAGCCCGGATGCCAGCCGTTACTACACATCCGGCAAAAGTTATCTCTACCGTACCTTCCCCTTTGGAATCGCAAGCGTCATCACCCGCGTCATCGCCGTCGTCTTGCCGCTCGCTCTCTTGCTGATACCGGCATTGAAGGCGGCCCCGGCAATCTACCGTTGGCGCATCGAATCTCGCATACACCGCTGGTACCGGGCATTGTTAGACCTCGAACGCGACGCGTTCAAGCCGTCAAGTGACCCGAAAAGACGGAGCGAGCTTTTGCGACACTTGGACCACATCGAAATCACGGTCAGTAAAATTACTGTGCCAGCTTCTTTCGGCGAACTTTTCTATGGACTTCGCGAACATATCTGTTTCGTTCGTACCTTGCTGTCTCAACGCTTCGTCTTGCCACCGGAATCGGGTCCGGCGCCATCGCCAATCGAGCATGAGCGCTGAAAGAATAACGTACGCGAGCGACAGGTTTTCAAGCTTGGGAAACTAAGAGATAGACGACAAGCCCCAGACCAAGAATACTGATGAAAATCCCAAATCTGCTAGTAAAGCCCCGTAAATACGAGGGTGGAAGATCTGCCGCGGGTAAGGTAGCGATGAAGCGCTGATGCTGAACTGAAGCGATCAAGGTGGCGACGGTACCCGTAATCACGAAAAAAATTCCAAGACCGGCCGAAAGCCCGGAATTGGAACGAATATGTTCGGCTGGGACTTGAAGTGAAATCAAGTGTAGAAAAAGGCCAAATCGAGCAATCACAAAACCCAGAGCCATGATGCTAAGTGCGGTCCTAATCCAAGCGAGAAGAGTCCGTTCGGCAGCAAAAAAAACACGGGGATCAGATTCATGGGTTTGCATGTCATTTGTCGAATTAGTTTTTTCGGATGCCGTTTTTTTGTTTCTGCTTTCCGCTCGACTCTATCATTAATAATACATTTCTGATAGCGGACCAAACCCGTCAAGTATCCCTCATCTTCACCCGGCCGGCGCTTCGCCGTTCGTGGCGCCCATTGGGAACGGCTTGGCTGCCGACCCTACGGAAAACGGCATGCCAGCACGCGAGGTTAGTGCCGCGGCCTCCGAAAATCTGGCATCATCATTGCATTCTTGTTATCTGCGATACCTTTTATGTTGATTGGAATTTTGTGCGCAGTGGGCGCGGGCCTCATGTGGGGCTTGGTTTTCGTTGTGCCGCTGTTGTTGCCTGATTATCCCGGCGTCGTCCTGTCGATGGGGCGCTATATTGCTTTCGGTGTCATCGCGCTGGTCCCGGCTTGCGTGGACCGCAAACAGATCGCGGCCCTGACGGGGGCCGACTGGCGCGTTGCATTCAAGCTCGCGCTGATCGGCAACTTGTTTTATTACGCCGCGCTGGCGTCGTCTATTCACTTGGCGGATGCACCGTTGCCCACCATGTTGGTCGGCACCTTGCCGGTGGTGATTTCGATTTGCTCGAACTGGTCGCCCGGCCATCCATCCGAATCCGTCGCTTGGAAAAAGCTGCTGTCGATCCTGGCCATCATCCTTAGCGGCTTACTGCTGGTAAACGCCAGTGAACTCGCGCATATGGACGGCCAACGCAGCTCGTCCCAGTATGCGGCCGGCTGTGGCGTCGCCATGGCGGCCGTGGCGGCCTGGACCTGGTATCCGATCATGAATGCACGTTATATGAAGGCTAACCCGCATGTCCGTTCCAGCACCTGGGCCACGGCGCAAGGCCTAGCCAGCTTGCCGATGGCCATGTTTGGCCTCGCAGCTTATGGCTTGTTTGCCGCTGCCGCGGGCAGTGCTTTTGCGTTTCCGCTGGGGCCGCACCCGGCCCGTTTCATGGGCTTGATGCTGTTGGTCGGCCTCTTTGCGTCCTGGATTGGAACGTTGCTGTGGAATCATGCCAGCCAGCGCCTGCCAACCTCGCTGGCGGGGCAGTTAATCGTCTTCGAGACGCTGTTTGCCCTGCTGTATGCGTTCATTTTGCGCGGTGTGTTTCCTCCCGCCCAGGTTCTGCTCGGTGTTGCCTTGTTATGCGTTGGAGTCATATTCGGTGTACGCATTTTCCGCCATCAAGTGGACCAATCTAACAGCTCGCCTTGAACGTTTGGCAGACCGTACCACTTCGATGCCTGTCAAGATGTCGCGCCAGCCCTCGCGGCTGCGGTGCTCAGGAAACACCATTAGCGCGCTCATTGGCACCGCGCCCGGCCCTTAGATCAGTCCGTTACGGCTTTGCTTTGCGACAGGGGCCCCCACTCATTCGAGGCCCTGATCCTTGTGCCAGATGAGGACCTCGTACAGTTGATCGGGTCGAGCACGCGTGCTGTGCGCAAAACCCTTATTATCAAGAATTTGGTAGAACGGGTACGGCTCGCGATCGATCAGCATGGCTAATCGTTCATTTTTCGGCAACTGCGACAGCATGTCTAGCGCCCGCACCATCGGCTCGGGGGGCTCTAGTCCGCAGACGTCGATATGGCGGATAATCCACTTTGGTTTCTGTTTCATCTGTTTTCACCTCAGCTAGTTAGCTTTAGCCACAAAATAGCGCCGATAATTTTACCCTGGCGAGTCCCCCGAGCCACCAATTTGGCAATCGGATTATGCCCTTTCAAGTCAGTGCGCCAAGCATGACCTGAAAGGGGATGGGCTCGATCGACATTCACTTGCTAAAACCGAAGGGGGAAAACGACGCCCCCAAGTGCCGGAAACACCTTAAATCAACTTGGAGTAGGTCGACGTCGTCGGCTGCACGAGATAATGGTCAAACACCATGGCGACGGCGCGCACGAAGAGACGCCCTTGCGCGGTGACCCGGATGGCTTCGCGCTCGATGGTGATCAGCCCGGCGTCCGCGTATTGCTGCAATAAGGACATTTCGCGTGCGAAGTAAGTCTCGAAATCGATGCCATGGGCGCTGTTGATCGCCGCCATCACCAAAGGCGCGCTGCACATCAATGTCATGATGATGTGACGGCGCAGCAAGTCGTCCTTATTTAACGCAATCCCTTTTTCAACGGGAAGCGCGCCAGCGTCGAGGAACTGATAATAGGCGCTCACCGTCCGCACCGACTGACTGTATGAATGGCCAACCTTGCTGATCGCGGAAACGCCAAAACCGATCAAGTCGCATTCGGCGCGCGTCGTGTACCCTTGAAAATTGCGGTGCAAACTATTGTCCAGACGCGCCTTGTTCAATTCGTCATCGGGCTTGGAAAAATGATCCAATCCGATATAGACGTAGCCGGCATCGAGCAAGCGGCGCGTCGACATCAGGAAAATCTGGAGGCGCTCTTCGGCCGACGGCAGGTCGCTCTCCACAATCTGGCGCTGCGCCTTGAAGCGGCTTGGCAAATGGGCATAGTTGTACAGTGCGATGCGGTCTGGCGCGATGCGAATCAGGCTATCGAGAGTGATGCTAAAGCTGCCCACTGTCTGTTTCGGCAAGCCGTAGATCAAGTCCGCGTTGATGGACTGAAAATTGGCCTTGCGGCTTTCCGCCACTGCCTTTTCCACCATCTCGAGAGGCTGAATGCGGTTGACGGCCTGCTGCACCGCCGGGTCAAAATCCTGCACCCCGAAGCTGTTCCGGTTAAACCCGAGCTCGGCTAGCATGGACAAGGTGCCGTCCCCAACGGTACGGGGATCGATCTCAACACCGAGCTCGGCATCGGGCGCGAAATCAAAATGGCTGCGCAGCATGGCCATCAGTTGGCGCAATTCGTCGGCGTTAAAAAAAGTCGGTGTGCCCCCGCCCAGATGCAACTGCACCGTCTTGCGATCGGAGCCGATGCGCGATGCGACCAGTGCCATCTCCTTGTCAAGATAACGCAGGTACTCGGCCGCTCGGCCATGGTCCTTGGTGATGATCTTGTTGCATGCGCAAAAATAGCAAAGCGATTCACAAAACGGCAAATGCACATAGATCGACAGCGGCGGGTTGCTGCCGTTGTCGGCGCGTTGTCCGAGATAATGTTGGTAGGACTGCTCGCTAAAGTCGCTGCGGAAGCGGTCCGCCGTCGGGTACGACGTGTAGCGCGGCCCCGATTTATCGAACTTGCGGATCAAGCCTTCGGATAGTTCAATGTCGGGAAAGGGGAGAGTCATGCGGTATCCAAGTCAATTGTCATGGGACGCATTTTGCCGCAAATTCCGGTTTAGCGCTCTGGCTTGTGCGATTCGGGCGCAAATTAGTCGCAGATGGGCGCCCGTGACCGCTCGCGTGTTCTGGGGGAGGCGACACGCCTAATTGGACTCGGTGCTATGCCAGAATCGGGAGCCAGTTAGCGCAGGCACGGCGCTTTGCGCCGCTCCCGCGATCGCACCGCAGCCAGCCAAGTTCGCATTGTTCTTCAGTTCCTTCGGCATCCACGTCGTCATCTTATTTCCAAAGAAACATTCATACCAAGCGTAGCACGGCTTTTCCTAATGCCATCAAGCTAAAGTCATGTCGACCATTTGCCGGGGGCGCAGCCTGCACGAAAAAATCCGAAAAGCTTATCGTGGGCAACGGCGACTCCCATCAAGTTCGCACGCCAAACGCGGTGCAAGCGTTTTTTTGTGATCGCAATTGACAGGGACGCGCAGCCAAGTAGATGAGCGACTGCGCTAAAATGAACAAACGAAAAAAGATTCGTCAAAATTTTTGAAGTAGCGAAAAATGGGAATCGTCGGCCAAATCGCAACTTATGCAATCACGCCCTGCGCCACCCTCACGTGCGCACAGAGGACGGAACCATGGCGTGACGCTTGGACTTGTTTTTCGCCCGGCCCCCATTGCCAAACACGATGTGATTCCCCGCCATGACTGACCCATCCATGAGCGCAGTGCCGCAAACCAACGCCCCCAAGCGAGGGCCTCGCTGGTGGATATGGCTGCTACTCATCGTTCTGATAGGGGGCGCCACGTATTTCTATGTGCGCCGCCCAGCGGGCGATGCGCAACAAAATGCATCGTCTCAAGGAGGCAGCCGGCATGGGGGCGCAGCCAGGGAAGCAACGCCAGTAGTCGCCGCCAACGCCAAAATGGGCGATATCAACGTTTATTTAAATGGCTTGGGCGCCGTGACTCCCCTTCGCACCGTCACCGTCAAGACCCATGTGGACGGCGAATTGATGAAAGTGCTGTTTAGCGAAGGCCAGACCGTCAAAGAGGGGCAATTCATCGCTGAAATCGATCCCCGTCCTTACCAAGTGCAATTGGAGCAAGCCGAAGGACAAATGGCGCATGACCTTGCCTTGCTCAAGAACGCGCAAGTTGACCTGGAGCGTTACCGGACCTTGTTCAAGCAAGATTCCATCGCCGAACAGCAACTGGCAACACAAGACGCCTTGGTGCGTCAGGATGAAGGCCAAATCAAAATCGACCGCGCTCAAATTGACAATGCAAAATTACAACTTATTTATTGCCACATCACGTCGCCCGTTAACGGGCGCGTCGGTTTGCGCCAGGTCGATCCGGGCAATATCGTGCATGCGGCGGACGCCACGGGCATCGTCATCATTACCCAGTTGCAGCCGATCACGGTCGTGTTTTCTATTCCCGAAGATAATATTCCCGGCGTCATGCAAAAGCTACAAGCGGGCATCAGATTGCCCGTCGATACGTTTGACCGCTCGCAAAAGAACAAACTGGCCAGCGGCTCCTTGCTCACGGTCGACAACCAAATTGACTCGACCACCGGCACCGTCAAATTGAAGGCCCAATTTGCCAACGGCGATTACGCCTTGTTCCCGAGCCAGTTTGTCAACGCACGCTTGCTGCTCGACACCAAACGCGAAGTCCTCTTGATTCCCTCGGCCGGGGTGCAGCGCGGCAGCCAGGGCACCTATGTCTACATCATCAAGCCCGACCGTACGGTCACCTTGCGCCTGGTGAAGGTGGGCGTGACGGAAGGCGACTATGCGTCGATTGATGCCGGTCTTGCCTCCGGCGAGACAGTCGTCGTCGATGGCGCCGACAAATTGCGTGACGGCTCCAAAGTGGTCGTGTCGACGCGGGACGCCAAATCGACCGGCGCCCCCAATGAAGCCACCCATACGCACGGCAGCCGCGGCAAAGGCGCGGCTGGGCCGGCCGCTAAAGCGCCGCCAGGCACCGGCCCTTGAGCATCTTGCCAAGCGCAAGAATGGTTTGGGCGACACCCGGTACGGACACCCTCGCGCGGCCGGAACGTGTCGTTCACACCAGGTTTCTCCGCGCTCGACCCTTTTCAAAAAAAGAAACCACCTGCAGGCAGGTGGTTGGACAACGCTCCCGACTCGCCTCAAAGCGTGTCATGGAACCAGTTTAGAACTTGACGCGAATTCCCGTTGCGACAACGTAGTTGCTGGAATTGTCCGCGACTAGCGGAAGCGAGTAATTGGCGCCCTTGTAGGAAGAATACATCGTGCCCGCATAAACATCAGTACGCTTACTAAAGTGGTAATCGAGCAATGCCGAATAGCTGTAAACATTGCCACTCAATTGCTTGTTGTCATCGGATGCATGGGGCTTCTGGTCGTAAAAACCGATCGCCAGATTGAGCGCCGGGGTAAAGTTATAATCGCCACCGATAAACCACACGCCCGTGGTCTGCTTGGCGCCAACGAAGTTTGCGCTGGCACTGCTTGCATTTCCGAGGGGGAAGCCAAATAAAGTGCTGGCGCCTAGGCTACTAAATGTGTCAGACGGCGCCTTCAATGTAAAGCTCTCATAACCGCCTCTAACAGTCGCTTGGTCAATTTGATACTTGGCGGCGATGAAATAAGCGGACGTGTTGTAATTGGTGACGTTGATCTCGCCCGCCACGCTACTTGTGGCGGAATGCAATACGTCTTTAAATGCCTCGTAGACGCCCTCGATGCCGAAGGGACCCTGTACATATTGTAGATTCAAGGCGTAGCCCGATTCCGCCGAGGTATTGCCAGAGACACCGCCCAGTTTGTAGAGCACGCCAAAGTCGACCGGACCCACCTTGTTCTTGTAGCGGATGGTATTGTCAATCCGGGCATTTTCCGAAAGACCGCCGCCGCCGCCAATCGCGCCCGACGCGCCAAAAGGCGAAAACAGTGCTGATTGAAAGACCGGATCATATTCGGTGACGATCTCATAGATCGGGTTGTAGGTACGACCAAAGGTAATCGAGCCCAGTTTGGCATCGGACAAACCAACGAAGGCTTGCCGGTTAAACAGTTGGCCATCGAGCGAACCGCCGGCTGATACGGACGTCGCCTTTGGCGAGTTCGACGCCAGCGAGGCGGCGCTGTTGGATAACGCACCGTCTTGCGCGTTGAAGCCCGACTCCAGCGTAAAAAATGCCTTCAGTCCATCACCGAGGTCCTCGCTGCCACGCACGCCCCAGCGGGAACCTTGGACGCCGCCATTAAACATGCCGTTGACGGACGTATTTACGGTTGTCTTCGTCGGCGATACCGTGTTGACAGTGTTGCCATAATTAGGATCCGCGCTGAGCGAGTTGGCGACATGCCCGACGGCGAGGTCGATAATGCCATACACCTCAACCGAAGACGGATCAGCCGTTTGAGCAAATGCTCCATTTACCGCGAGCAACATGCCAAGACCAATGAGTTTCTTATTCAATTTATAATCCTTAAGGAGGTGTCAGAATTGTTGCGTACCAATCGCCAAATCAATTTAGTGCAGCAATTAACCAAAACCGTTGACTTGGGTCTGACAGCAAAACCGTGCTCTTCGGGAGAAATGAGCTTGCAATTAGTATGCAAGAACGCGCTTATTCGACAAACGAATTAAAACGCGTTTGATTATGAGAAATTTGTTTTAAGCGAGCGTCGTGTCCGACGCGGGCGTTCCTGATCAGCCGCGGTGCCAGCAGGCGGCGGGGAAAGTGAATCGATCTATTGACCAAGCAGGCGCGCCAAACGAGCTGTGTGCGCTCGGATCTTCGCCTCACTTCTCTGGTGATGTGAGCACGGTGCGTCGAGGGTGCAGTGAAGGCATGCGAAAAATCACTCGCACACCCAGAATTGCCGGTGCGTTTTGGCACAGGGAACAATTTTCCCACTGCCTAGCTGGCGCGGAGCTCCCATCGCCCGTAACGGGCCAGCAGCGCCACCGCGCCCGCGAGGGTGTCAGTTTCTTATAAATTCTTGCATGGCGGCAGTATTACCCAGCGGCACCGATCGCCGACGTCAGCCTGCCGCGAAATCGGTCGCTCTAGCAACGGCGCCCGCTGCATCGAGCGACGCTGCCGGCAAATCCCATAGGCAGCCCTGCGCGAAAATGGCCTGCTGCGCCTGCTCACCCAAGCGCAGCAGCGTCGCATGGACGGCTTGCGTTTGCACGCGCGTGAAAATGAGGCGCATGCCTCGCGCGGCTGCCTCGCGCAATAAGCGCAAGGTGGCTTCCTCATCGTTTATTTCACGCGCGGCAACTTTAATGACCTCGAACCGCGCTTGATCAAGCAAGTCGAATGCCTGCCGCGCATCGGCCGCGTTTAGCGCCAGACGAAAGCCATTGCGTCGATAATTGTCTGCCACGACGTTCAGCTGCCAGTTCTGATTTTGCGTCACTTGCGGCAACTGCAACACAATGTCTTCATGCGGCAGTTCCAACCCGTTTAGCACGCGCCGAAAAGCGACGCCATGGGCGCTGTCGACTGCCGCCAACAAGCGCGCATGCACGCTCAGGTACAAGTCGTGACCGGCGGCCCGCTGCTGCCGGTAAAAATTAATGGCATGCAGCATGCGGCACAGTCGATCCAACGCCACCGATTCTTTGTCATTGGCGGCTTGGTCCAGCAGGCGCCATAGACTTACTTTTTGAATAGCTGCGCACCAAGGCCTCAAATCCGGCAATACGCTGCGTACCCAAAATGTGGATCGGCTGAAATGCACTGGTTAATGTCGCATTGAAGTAGCGTCCCAGCGCCCGGCCGTGCCCGTCCAGCCAGACGCGGGCTGCAGTCGGCTGCGTCCGGTGCAGCTGCACGAGATATTTTTCCAAAGCGGGAAAAAACATGAATACCTCTTTTTGTCTTGACGCGTTAGTGTGTTTCGGGAGTCGCCCCGGCATGTCAAGAAGCGGTGGCAACGCTCGCTTGAGGCCCGTCCTGCCCCCATATCATGAGCTTAGTGCCGGCATTGGGGCTGCGGAGTTCTGGCGAACGCGCGGCAGCGCGAAACCGAAGCTTGTTTTGATACGGCAGGTTAACCGGCCGCGCCAAAATGAAGAACGAATACTTTCGATCTTCCATATCCGGATATTGAACGAGGAACACAGCGGGCGTACTTTTTTGGCGGTCTTGGATCGGTAACTTGTTACGCGGCGCGGTCGGGAAGTCGGTTACAAGCCCGACAAGCTCTGATGTTGGCACTTCGCCGATCCGCTTCGATGCAGTTTTGCAGGCGGCGGCGCGGCGTTGGCCAAAGTCGAAGACGGGCCGGATCAACCTACCTCGGCGCGGCCCGGCCCGGCCCGGCCCGGCCGGCAGAATCCTAACGCATCAATTCCACGAGTCGAGCGCCGTTGTCGACCGGTTCGACCGAATGATTGATCAGGGCTTTGATTTCCTTGGCGGCACCAGCCGAGCGCTGCGCCAGGTAACACACTTCCGCCGCCACCACCGCAAATCCGTGGCCTTGTTTACCGGCGCGCGCCGCTTCCACGGCGGCGTTCAACGCTGTTGGTCTGGAAGGCAATGTCATCGATCATGGCGATGATGTCGACGATCTTGCGCGATGATTCATTGATCGAGCCCATGGTGAGCACCACTTCCGAGACCACCGCACCGCCCTTGACGGGCACCGCCGAGGCCGAGCGGGCCAGTTGATTGGCCTGTCGTGCGTTGTCGACATTTTGCTTGACGGTAGCCGTCAGTTCTTCCGCCCAGGATGCGGTTTGTTCCAGCGCTCTGGCCTGGGATTCGGTTCGGCCCGACAGATCAAGATTACCGGTGGCGATTTCACGCGTCGCATGGGCGATGGTGTCGGTGCCGATGCGTATTTCACAAGATCGGCAGGCAGATACGTCGTGGTCGTGAACAAAAAACTCTGGAAAACTGCGGGTGCCCGCTCGGCGGCATTTCCCCGGCGCTGGCTGCCTCGCCGGTATCGCGGACCATTCATTGGGCTGACGCTGTCGGAGTGCGGCAATGCCTGCTTTGGCGCGAAGTTTTCCCACTCACAATGTCGCGCCCACTTTGCTTTCCGGCGTCAAATCAACTTGGTCAAACCATGGCGACGGTCCGGGCAAAAAGACGTCCTTTCGCGGTGACCCAAATGACCTCGTCGCCGCTGCTGATCAACCCAGCAGCTTAGTCGCTGCCGCAAGAACGTCACTTCAAGCGCGAAGCCGGTCGCATTTTCCCTAACGTTTTTTGCATAAGCAATCACGATTTGATTCGTTCACGCGGCCGCAATCGGAAAGTAACATCGCCCTCACTTATTGATCATAACTTGTCATAACAAGTGAGGCGGAGCGCTCCCGTTGGAAGCGCGCGCCGGTCAATTGCAACCACTTGGTCCGCGCGAACAGCGGCCTTGGAAACATAAGAGGAAAGACGCATGGGAACCCGCACAATCGAAGTGGATATATTAATCATTGGCGGCGGCACGGCCGGCCCGATAGCGGCAATCAAGGCCAAACAAAAGGCTCCAAAGGCACTCGTGCTATTGCTAGACAAAGCCAACGTCAAGCGCAGCGGCGCCATTGCCGAGGGCATGGACAGTGTGAACAACGCAATCATTCCTGGCTATGCCACGCCGGAGCAATACGTCAAGGAAATCACCATTGCCAACGACGGCATCGTCAACCAGGAGGCGCTGTTCGCGTACGCGTCGCGCAGCTACGACATGATCCGCGAGCTAGATTCTTGGGGTGTGAAGTTCGAGAAGGATGAAACGGGCGACTACGCGGTAAAGAAGGTGCATCACATGGGCTCCTACGTGCTGCCGATGCCGGAGGGGTACAACATCAAGAAAGTGCTTTTTCGCCAATTGCGCAAGACCGGCGTGGAGATCAACAACCGCTTGACGGCGACCCGCCTGTTGCTCGGCAAAGATGGGCGCGTCGCCGGCGCCATGGCGCTCGATTCCCGCACTGGTGATTTCGTGCTCGTGCGCGCCAAGGCTGTCATCCTCTGCACCGGAGCGGCCGGGCGCCTGGGACTGCCGGACTCCGGCTATCTATTTGGCACCTACGAATCCCCGACCAATGCCGGCGACGGCTATAGCATGGCCTATCACGCCGGCGCCGAACTATCGGGACTGGAATGCTTTCAGATCAATCCGCTCATCAAGGATTACAACGGGCCGGCTTGCGCCTACGTCACCGGTCCATTCGGCGGCTACACTGTCAATGCCAAGGGGGAGCGCTTTATCAAAAGCGACTATTGGAGCGGCCAAATGATGCTGGAATTCTGGCGCGAACTGCAAGGCGGAAACGGGCCAGTATTTCTTAAGCTTGACCATCTGGCTGACGAGACGGTGACCAAGATCGAGAACGTCTTGCATATCACGGAGCGTCCAACGCGCGGTCGTTTCCATGCGGGCCGGAAGGTCGATTACCGAAATGACCTGGTGGAAATGTCGATTTCTGAAATCGGGCTATGCGGCGGGCATAGCGCTTCCGGCGTATGGGTCGATGAAAACGCCCGTACCACTGTGCCTGGACTGTACGCGGCGGGCGATCTGTGCAACGTGGCACACAACTACATGATGGGCGCCATGGTGTACGGCAAGATCGCCGGCGAGGACGCCGTCGATTTCGCTGCAAACCGCGCCTTAGCCGAGTTCGACCCGGAGCACGTGGAGCGCGAGCAAAAGCGCATCTTCGCACCGCTTGAACGAGAAACAGGCCTGCAACCGACCAAGGTGGAATACAAGCTGCGGCGCATGGTCAACGATTACCTACAGCCGCCCAAGGTGACCAAAAAAATGGAAATCGGCCTACGCCGTTTTGCCGAAATCCGCGAGGACCTCGAACATATCAAGGCCAGTAACCCTCACGAGCTGATGCGGGCGATGGAAGTGCATGCCATTCTTGACTGCGCCGAACTGGCCGCGCATGCATCGCTGTTTCGCACCGAAAGCCGCTGGGGTCTGTACCACTATCGCACTGATTTCCCGGAACGTAATGACCAGGACTGGTTCACCTTCGTCCAGGTGCGCAAGGGTGCCGACGGCCAGCCGGAATGTTTCAAGCGGGCGGTGCCTGCCTATCTGTTTCCGATCGATGCGGACGAACGCGACGCCTATGACCGGATGCGTGTTGAAACGCCGGCCGCTGCTTAAGAAAAAGGAAAGAACATGACACGCAATGACATAGAGTTTTCCGCTTCCGTGATCATCGACCATGACAAGTGCATCGCCGACAAAGGCTGCCGCGTATGTGTCGATGTCTGCCCGACCGACATTCTGGCGTTCGACCAGGCGACCGCCAGAATCCGCATGGCCTACGACGAATGTTGGTACTGCCTGCCGTGCGAACACGATTGCCCGACCAAGGCAATCCGGGTCGAGATCCCGTACTTCGTGCGTTGAGGGTGCCCATGACTGACACCTTCATCCATCCCGAGCTGGCGGCTCTGCGGCCCTTGCTTTGCCATCCGGATCCTGCCGTGCGCTGCGTGGCGTTGCTGCAGGCGGCCGACCTAGTCGCCGCCGACGACGTGACTTTGTTCGTGCATGCGGCGCGCGACCCGGCGCCGGAAGTTAGACAGGAAGCAGTGCGCGCACTCGAAGGTGCGGCCGCACCGGAGGCGGTCACCACACTGCTCGAATGCCTGGGCGATGCCGATATAAGAGTGCGCAATGCCGCAGCAGCATCGCTTGCCGAATTGCGCGACACTGCAGCCGGACTGCTTCTTGTAGAACGTTTTGGCGGCGCCGATTCAAACGTGCGGAGCGCCATTCTCGCCGCCCTGCGCAATCTGCGCCTGCCGGAATCCCTAGCGCTGGCGCAACAGGGATTGGCCGACCCTTTGCCCGCCACGCGCCGCGAAGCGGTGCGTGTACTAGCTTATCTACGCGCACCACAAGCCCTGCCGCATCTGGCGCAAGCGGCGAGCGACGCCGACCCGCAAGTACGCCGCGCCGCGGTCGGGGCGCTGGGCTATGCTAGCGACGATTCGACCCTGCCCGCGCTGCTGCAAAGTTTGCTCGACAGCGATTGGGAAGTGCGTGAAGAAAGTGCTGTCACGCTGGGCAAGTTACTCTTGCCCAGCTCGGCTGGCGGCCTCATCACCGCGCTGCTGTCGGACCAATTCTGGCAGGTGCGCCTAAAAGCCGCCACAGCGCTCGGCCGCCTGCGGGAAAGCAGCGCCGTACCCGCCTTGGCCAATGCACTCAAGCACACCATCAGCAATCTGCGTAAGGAAGCGGCCAGCGCCCTGGGCACGATCGGTGACAGCGCGGCAGTGCCGGCGTTAACGGCCGCGCTGGACGACCCGGACCTGGAGGTGCGCAAGATCGCATCGCACTCGCTTAGTCTACTGGCAAAGCCGGTGTCACGCTAAAGGAGCGGTCCTTGTTTAAGTCGATACGATCGTTCTGGAAGCCGCACTTCTTGCAAACTTTAGGCAATACGCTGAAAGCGCGGCAAGATGGCGTGCGGCGTATTCAATGGGCGCTGGTGACACTCTATTTCAGCCTGCTACTGATACCGGCCATCTTGCCGCAAGCGCAACATGGAAGCGTATTTACGAGTGTCGGCAGATTCGCCGAAGCGATGTTCTGGGGGATATGGTGGCCCGGCGTTATTCTCAGCACGATGATAATCGGCCAGTTCTGGTGCGGTCTGCTGTGCCCGGACGGCACCCTAAACGAATTTGCCAGCCGCTACGGCAAAGGATTAAAGATCCCAGCGTGGCTGCGCCGGCCAGTCTTGCCGCTGGCTGCTTTTTTTATGCTTACCCTCTACAGCCACTTGATCGATGCGCATCGCCAAGCGGGTGCCACGCTTCTGGTCGTGGGTGGAATGTCCTTGCTGGCGGTCAGCATCGGCCTTTTGTATGGACGAGGCAAACGGATCTGGTGCCGCTATCTGTGTCCGGCAAGCGGCGTCTTCTCATTGCTGGCACGCTGCTCGGTGCTACATTTCCGCGTGGATAGAAAGACATGGGATGCGGCGTCGCGCCCGCTACCCAAACCGGTCGATTGCCCGGTGTTGCTCGACGTGCGCCGCCTGACCAGTAATGAAAAATGCAATATGTGCGGCCGCTGTAGCGGTCATCGTAGTGCCGTGGCGCTTAGCGCGCGCACGCCGGGGTTTGAGATCGAGACCTTGCAAGATGACGAAGTCCGTCCCTGGGAGGCACTTGGTATTGCATTTGTGCTAATCGGCTTGGCATATAGCGCGATGCATTGGGATGGCAGTGTCTGGCACGATCATGCGCAGTTGGCATTTGCCCGCTGGCTGAGCGAAACGCCATGGGCACAGACCGCCGCTCCCTGGTGGGTGTTTGGCAATGCGGACACTGGCCCCGTGTCATGGCAATCCGGATTTGCCACCCTATCGGCGATCCTATTGGCAACCGCCGTGCTTGGCAGTGCGGTCAGCACGCTACTGTATATTGCCGCATTTTGCAATCTGCAACAGGCGTTCCGCTTGGCGTATGGGCTAATTCCGATGGGCGGGCTGGGTTTATTTCTAGGCGCGCTGGAACATTCTCTGGCGATTCTCAAGGCAGAAGGCTGGCAAGTTGCAGGCAGCCTGCCATGGATCCGCTCCTTCGTGCTGTTGGCGGCGGCGGGCTGGAGCCTGCGCATCGGCTGCGGCTCGCTTGCGCGCCAAACGATTCGACTGGGTAACACGCGGATTACCTTCATGCTGTATGCCGTAACGGTTCTCCTATTGGTACTGGCGTACCAAATGGCGCCCAATACCTTGCTGCGCTAATGCCTACCACTGATTGAAAAAGGATTGATCTAATGGCTTTATTAATCACGGACGATTGCATCAACTGCGATGTGTGCGAACCAGAATGCCCGAACGAAGCGATTTCGCAAGGGCCTGAGGTATTTGAAATAAACCCAGACCTATGCACCGAATGCACGGGCCACTATCCCGAGCCGCAGTGCATCAAGTCTTGTCCGGTGGAATGCATCATCGTCCATCCGCAACGCCACGAAAGCGAACAGGAACTGCTATTAAAATACCAGAGGATTACGGGTCGTAATTGATGTTCATACAATACCAATTTATTAATTTCGCATTTTTTATATAAGCTATCTCGATTTAATTAGTTCTCGATTTCCTAATCCATCGTCATACTCATCTGCTCATATTCACCTGTCATGACCAGTTCATAGAAAGCGTCACCGATGAAAAATTTCCGTTCGCTAGAATCCTCCCCGGTTCCTTTGTATAGCCAGGTCAGGGAGATTTTACGCGAACGAATTCTGGACGGCAGTTATAAATCGCACGCGCAGATTCCTTCAGAAAGCGAGATGAGCAGTATCTTCGGCGTTAGCGGCATCACCGTGCGGCAAGCGCTAGGCGACTTACAAAAAGAAGGCGTTATCTTCAAGATACCGGGCAAAGGTACTTTCGTTTCCAAGCCCAAGGCATTTCAGCAATTAACGCAACTGGAAGGTTTTGGCGAAGCAATGTCACGCATGGGCTATGAGATTTACAATCGAGTGATTAGCCATAAAACGTTGCCGGCCTCGGCGCGAATAGCACAACAATTGCGCATGGTGGTCGGCACTTCGATTGTTGAAATCAAGCGTATTCGCCATTTGAATCGCGAGCCCGTGTCATTGGAAATTACCTACCTGCCTGAAGCCATCGGTGCACGTTTGCAAAAAGAGGATCTGGCCGGCCGCGATATCTTTTTGATTCTGGAAAACGACTTCGGCATTGCGCTAGGTCACGCTGATTTGCAGATTGATGCAATGCTGGCCGACGACACGCTGGCGCAGGCCTTGCAGGTCGAACGAGGCACTGCATTACTGCGGCTGGAGCGTCTGACGCACGCGGCGGATGGCACACCGCTCGATTTTGAATATCTGTACTTTCTCGGCCATGCATTTCAGTACCGTTTGCAAATCGCACGCCATTCAGGCGAACCCAACCAAGAGCAGGAAACCAAAATGCAAATCATCGATGCCATGCAGTAAGTCAGCATCAAGTTCGAGAACGACCGGCCCCCAGTGTCTATCTCGCATTGTTTCGCTGCCGTCTTGGCAAAAGCGGAACGAATCGGCGTTCTGGAATCGAACTATTAAAAAAAATGCCGACCGGGCCGAACGATATACCTTGCCTGCCTCAACTGTGTGGGGCAGATGCACCAACCGGATAACCAATTGAAATAAAGTCGTGGAGAAAAAATGCATTTGAACCTAACACTGGTCGGGCTGCTGGCCATTGCCGTGGGCTCTGTTAACGCCGAAACCATCCGCATCGCAATCGGCACTCAAGACACGACCGTCAATTGCGCCACTGGTGGCCTGATGATCCGCGAATTGAAACTACTCGAAAAATATCTGCCACACGAGGGCAAATACAAAAATGCTCAATACGACATCCTGTGGAAAAATTTCACCTCGGGCGCGCCACTGACTAATGAAATGGTGGCGGGCAAACTGGATTTTGGATCGATGGCCGATTTTCCCGGGGCCTTCAACGGCGCCGCATTTCAAAAAGCCGGCAAGCAAAGCCTGTTCATCAATGTCCTGTCCGGCAGCACACTGGGCAGTGGCAACGGTATCGTCGTGCCGAAAAATTCGAAGGTGCAATCGCTGGCCGAATTGAAAGGTAAAATCATTTCCGTTCCGTTCGCATCGACCGCCCACGGCATGCTGCTGCGCGCTGTCAAGGCACAAGGCTGGGACCCTGAAAAAGATGTCACCATCGTGACGCAGTCGCCGGAAGTTGCCGGCTCTGCGCTGCAAAGCAACAAAATCGACGCTCACGCTGATTTCGTCCCGTTTGCGGAACTATTTCCACATCGCGGTTTTGCCCGTAAGATCTATGACGGATCGCAAGCCAATGCGCCGACCCTGCACGGCAGCCTGGTCGATGCCGACTATGCAAAAAAATATCCTGAAATCGTGATCGCCTTCCTGCGCGCGGCAATCGAAGCCGATAAGCTCATGACTGCAGAACCGGAAAAGTACAGTGAACTGATCGCCAAAACGACAGGCATCGAGGCTGAAGTCAATTACCTATTTCACGGCCCGCTCGGTTTGCAAACACGCGACTTCACCTGGAAACCGGAATATCGGCAAGCGGTGAAGACCTCGATCGACACGTTGCACCTGATGAAACGCACTGAAATCAATCTCGATGCCAACGCCTTCATCGACGACCAATACATCCGCGCCGCGTTCAGGCAGGAAGGCCTCGATTACGACGCGGCCTTGAGAAATTATGCGAAGGCGCCCTTGATCGGCAAAGACGCCGATACTGGCAAGTCGATCACAAATTTTAATCATCTGATGCAAATCTGGGTTGCGGGCGAACCTCTGGTGCGCAACTACGCTTCGCCTGTAGCGGCCTTTTCTGAACTACGCAAGCTTGAAAAATCAGGCAGAAAAATTCGCGTCGTGTATGCCCACGATCGAAACAGTGGCTTAAAGCTATTCGCGTCCGATGCCTGGTTCGTCGATGCTAAGAATGACATCAGCGCGTTCCTGTTGAAAAAATCCGCTGATGCCTGGGCCAAGCAACACGGCGGCACGGTATGCGATTTCAATGCAGCCCGCGCCAACGCCAACAGCTAAACGAAACAGGGACCCAACGATGAATATCACCATGCTCGAAGCGCGCGAAAGTGCCCTAGTTAGCCGCAGCGGCGCAAGTCGTACGATGTTGCGCCTGGCATCGGGAGCGCTATGCTTGTTGGCCTGGCAATGGGCAGCCGGCAACCACATTAACTTGGGGTTCGTGACCTTCCAGAATGTGCCACCACCGACCGAGGTGCTGGCAGCCGCATGGGCGCTGCTGCACTCGCCAAAATTGGTGCCGGATCTGACGGCCAGCCTGGCGCGCGTGTTTGGCGGCTTTCTGCTGGCGGCTGTGGTTGGCATCATGCTCGGTCTCGTCATTGGACGTTCGCGGTGGGCCGAGGATGCCTTGTTGCCACCGCTAGAATTGCTGCGGCCGATCCCAGCCGTGGCCTGGATTCCGCTGGCGATCCTGATGTTTCCCTCGTCCGAAATGTCGATGATCTTCATCACCTTCGCGGGAGCGCTATTTCCGATTTTGCTCAATACCATCCACGGTGTAGAAGGCGTAGATCCGCGCCTGATCGCCTCAGCGCGCAGTCTCGGTAGCGGGCGCTATTCGGTCTTCACCGAAGTGATCCTACCCGGCGCTGCGCCAAGCATCGTCACCGGTCTGTCAATCGGCATGGGCACGGCCTGGTTTTGTCTGGTGACAGCTGAAATGATATCAGGACAGTTTGGCATCGGTTATTACACTTGGGCATCGTACACGATTCAAAATTATGCCGACATTGTGGTCGGTATGCTATTCATTGGCCTGTTCGGCATGGGCAGCAGCGCCCTGGTCAAGCGGCTTGGCAACGCGCTGATGCCTTGGAATCAAAGGGGAGAAAAATAATGCGTCAGGCTACGCAAGGAAATATCACAATTGACCGGTTGCATATTCATCTGGGTCATGAGCCGAGCCTTTTTGAGGCAGTGCAAAATATTTCACTGTCGGTCGAACCGGGGGAATTCGTCTGCCTGCTTGGTCCCTCAGGTTGCGGAAAATCAACTCTATTGGGTGCTTTGGCAGGGCATTTGTTGCCAAGCCGTGGCACGATCCACGTCGATAACCAGCCGGTAAACGGCCCCCATCCTGATCGTGGCCTGGTGTTCCAGCACCATACACTGTTCCCGTGGAAGAACGTGCTACAAAATGTCGCGTTTGGGCTGAAAATGAAAGGCGTTGGGAGACAAGAACGGCACGAGCGTGGGCGCGAATTGCTGATGCTAGTCGGACTGGAAGGATTCGAAAACCATTATCCATCCCAGCTATCGGGCGGGATGAAACAGCGGGTCGAAATCGCCCGCGTCTTGATCAATCATCCGCGCGTGATGCTAATGGATGAGCCGTTCGGCTCGCTCGATGCGCAAACGCGTTTGATGATGCAGCAATTACTGCTGGAAGTATGGGCCCGTATCAAAACCACCATCGTCTTCATCACGCACGATATCGACGAGGCGCTGTTCCTCGCCGACCGCATCTTGGTGATGAGTCCGCGTCCGGGGCGCATCATTGAAGAAATTCGTCTTGAATTTACCCGTCCGCGCGGCGCGGAACTGGTCACGTCGCCCCGATTTACCGATCTAAAACGCCATTGCCTGGCGTTGTTGCACCCAAGGGAAAAAGGACTGCCGCTGGAACGTCTGAGCCCGCTTGGCGGGGTGCCCACGACACGCTCCCATTTTGCAA
The DNA here is from genome assembly GCA_003133225.1 of Janthinobacterium sp. Taxonomy (GTDB): domain Bacteria; phylum Pseudomonadota; class Gammaproteobacteria; order Burkholderiales; family Burkholderiaceae_D; genus Janthinobacterium. The sequence continues at coordinate 15,799 of PKWL01000025.1, read as the reverse complement.
TGTAAGTTCGTATTTGCAGCAAACCCGTCTGGGCTTACGCGCAAATGGCCGCTTGGTTGGCCGGCTTGCCATGACGCTCTTGAATCAGCCCGCTAGAACAGCGCGCGTTGCGAACATTACCCCAAGGAAATTCTGGTCGGTGACAAAACGGCGCCGGCATCACAGAAATTGGCGGGGTGCCGTCTCCTTCGCACTGCCCCAGACGATATCGTCGAGCGATTCCAGTCCCACCGACAGGCGGATCAGGTCGCGTCGCACGCCGGCCGCGATCTGCTGCTCTTCCGACAACTGGCGATGGGTGGTGGAGGCGGGATGATGACCAGACTCTTCACGTCCCCGATATTGGCCAGGTGGGAGAATACCGAACGTCAGGATGGCGCCGGCGCCCTTGGGCGGGTATTTCTTTGCCAGGCCGACATACCGTTTGCCCTCCAGTCCAGGGTAATTAACCCAGGCCACCTTGTGATGACCCTGCGGCCAAATAGCGATGGCGAGAGCGTTGCTGCAGTGCCGCTCCATGCGCAAGGGCAGGGTTTCGCACTCTATAGCAAGATGATCTCGAACGAACGAACCCGCACGCCTTGAAGAACACTTGCAAACGCTGGATCGCCCCCCAGGTATTAAACTTCTGGAGGACACCATGGGTGCAAATGATGCGTTTCTGCTCGACAGCTATTCACAAACTGTGGTTGAAGTGGTCGAGCGTGTCGCCCCTAGCGTTGCCGCAGTGCATATTGTACCAAGGCAAGCTAACGGAGCTCGCGGTAGCGGCTCGGGGTTTATATTTTCCTCTAGCGGCTTTCTGCTCACCAACTCGCATGTGATGCGCGCCGGTCAGCTCAAGCGGCTGACGGGACAGGTGCGATGCCACGTGTCACTCGCAGACGGCGCGAGATTCGATGCACAGTGGGTCGGCGATGACCCCGATACCGATCTCGGCGTGCTGAGTATCGATGGCAATGGGCGTGGAGCGCTGCCGCACGCTCCGCTTGGGCGGTCTGCAGCTGTGCGGCGCGGGGAAATTGCGATTGCCATCGGCAATCCACTTGGTTTTGAGCATACGGTAACGGCGGGTATCGTCAGCGCGCTCGGTCGAAGCATGCGAACCAGCACGGACCGATTGATTCCTGACGTGATCCAAATCGACGCCGCTTTAAATCCAGGCAATTCCGGTGGCCCCTTGCTCAATTCCCGCAGCGAAGTAATCGGGGTAAATACCGCTGTCATTGCAGGCGCACAAGCGATCTGCTTCGCCGTCGCCATCGATATCGCGCACTGGGTGATCCCGCAATTACTGCGTAATGGCCGCGTGCGGCGATCCTACATTGGCGTGGTTGGAAGCACGGCAGTACTCCATCGTCGCGCCGCCGTCGCCTACGACTTGCCGCAGACCCATGGCGTGCGCGTCATGTCCGTCGGAGCAGGCAGTCCCGGCGCGTTAGCGGGGCTGCAAGCTGACGACCTCATCGTCGGACTTGACGGCATAGCCATCGATTCGGTGGATCGCCTGCATCAAACGCTCGATGAAAGCCGTGTGCACCGCGTCTGCACGCTCAAACTGCTGCGCGGGAGCTTATCTCCAAACCTGACCTACCTCAGCGTGCGGCCCGTCGAAAGGGCTGAGGCTAGCTGAGGTTGTAAGTACAGAAAATATGCAAAAGAGTATAACCAACGTCAACTTCCCCACTGTCGGTTCAGCGCGCCCTTCGCACAAACAGAGAACGGAGAGCGTAGAGACCAGGGAAATCGGCGAAATTCCGAATTTTTGAAATGGCTGCCCTTCGTATTTGTCAGTGAGAGCATGCAAACGTTGGCGTTTGTGCGGAAATGAAAAAGGTCAGAGCGGCGTCTGACCTCGCATTCATGATGGAGCAGAAGATCGAATTCACCCACGATCCACCCAGCCCAATTGGGCGCGAAGTTCGAGGAATACCCGCCGCACCTGCCTGCCGCTCACACAGAGTCTTCGGTTTCGAAACCGCACACGGACCATGAACCGGGTATCGTTAAAGGACGTGCGACGACTTCCGCAAAATATTGCCTGTAAAAAAATACATTGATCGCCCCAGCCCCTCATCGTTCCGCTCCCCACTAGGACACCAAGAGGCCATTTTTACGGGTAAAGGTTGACATGCATCGTGATTGTACATTGCGCCATATAGATAATAAAAAAACTGAAAAGACAAAACCGGGAATCGGGATGGCGCGCGGCAAGCAAATCTGGGAAAATTTTCACAGGTACTAACCTAGGAGAAAAAGATGACCCAAGCGATTGAAGAGAAGAACAAGGCGCTTGTTCTCGAAGCATTTGAAACGTTGTTCAACAAACGGGACCTCGCCGGAGCGGAACGATTTTGGTCCCCCAACTATATCCAGCACAGCGCCCATATCCCACCCGGTCGCCAGGGCCTATTCGATTTGGTCAAGAAGGCGCCGGAGGCAATGAGATACCAAAACGCGTTGATCATGGCGGAAGGAAACTTCCTAATGCTGCATGGTCGATATTCCCACATCGGCCAACCTGCGAACTGGATTGTTGTTGACATTGTCCGCATTGACTCGGGCCGCCTTGCCGAGCATTGGGATATCATTCAGGACGAGGCTACGCGCGCGTCGTCCTTAAGTGGGTTACCTATGTTCGGCGACACCTTTCCCGAATAGGACTGCATGACGCGAGCCCATATGATCATCGAAGCGAGCGTTCGCGATATGGAATCGCGCGAACGCAATGCCTCCTAAACCGGGCCGATCTTGTAGGAATTCGGCCGCGCGGTTATATCGCTCGGGCCGAGAACCTGAGCCATTTCGAACGGTCTCATGCAACCCGTCGAGGGCCTTCGGGACAAGATCGGTTCCGGCACCGTCCTTAGCGGCTCGCTCCCTGTCATAGCTGGAGCAGCGACCGAGCTCTTTTAGCCCCTGGTCGGCGCGGGTGGTTTAGTGGGCGCCGCCGCCATCCACCGGCGCGCCCGAACGTATTGGTTTCGTTAGCCAGACGAGTCCAATCAGGCCCAAGAACAAGATCGCCGATATCCAAAAAATATCGGTCGCGCCCCTGGTGCTGGCATCGACCGTCATCAGCCGGTCGATGGTGGCATAGGCACTTTGCGCCGACATCCCTTGCGCCGTCAGACCATCCACGGCGGCGGTAAAGGCCGGATTGTGCGGACCGCTATGCTCGGATAATTGTGAATAATGCAAAGCCGTGCGCCGATCCCAGAAGGTGCTGGTAATCGAGGTGCCGATGCCGCCGAACATGATGCGGATGAAGTTCGACAGACCGGCCGCTGCCGGAATTTTCTCCGGCGGCTGCCCCGACAAGATGATGGAAGTGAGCGGAATGAAAAACATGGCCATCGCGCCCCCCTGAATCACGGTTGGGATCATCAAAGTCATGGTGTCGACGTTTTGCGTGAATGCGGCGCGCATGAAGAACACCACGGCGAAGATAAAAAAAGCTGCCGAGGCGACCCAGCGCGCATCAACTCTGGGCAATATCTTGCCGATGATGGGCGACAAGATGATGGCGAAAATTCCCACCGGGGCCATGACTTCGCCCGCCAGGGTCGCCGTGTATCCTAGCTGGGTTTGCAACCACAGCGGCAAAATCACCAGGCTACCAAAAAACAGGCCATAGCCGACCGAAATGGCCACCACGCCGCCGCTGAAATTACGGGTTTGGAACAAGGACAGGTCCACCACCGGGTGTTTGCTGCCCAACTCCCAAATCACGAAATAGATGAAGCCAACCACGGCGGTGACGCCCAGAATGACGATCTGCCCCGAATTGAACCAATCGAGTTCCTTACCTTTGTCGAGCATGATCTGCAACGAGCCCACCCATACCACCAGCAGGCCCAGGCCAATCGCATCAATGGGCAACACCCGGGTCGCCGTCTCGCGCGAGGCATAGATGGACCACGTGGCCCAAGCTGCAAATAGGCCGATGGGAATGTTGATGTAAAAAATCCAGGGCCAGGTGTAGTTGTCTGAAATCCAGCCTCCCAGCAAGGGACCCGTGATGGGCGCGACCAGGGTCGTCATGCCCCAAAATGCCAGCGCCATGCCACTTTTGGACGGCTTGTAACTGGCCAGTAGCAGCGATTGCGATAATGGAATCATGGGACCGGCAACGGCGCCTTGCAACACGCGCGCCGCGACCAAGACTTCCATGCTCGGCGCCAAGCCGCACAGCATCGATGACAAGATGAACAAGATAATCGAGGTAATGAATAGTCGCACTTGACCGAAGCGCTGAGTTAGCCAGCCCGTCAGTGGCACCGAAATTGCGTTGGCCACCGCGAACGACGTGATGACCCAGGTGCCTTGTTGCGGTGAGACCCCCAAGTCGCCCGAGATGGCAGGAATCGAGACGTTCGCGATCGACGAGTCGAGTACGTTCATGAACACGGCGAGCGACAGTGCCACCGTGCCCAGAATTAGTTTTCCACCCGTCAATGGCACCAGGGGCTGGTGTGCTTTAGGAAAACTCATGCCTGCATTTCCATTCCCGTTAACTTGAAAAATAGGCGCTTGTTACGCCATATCCCAACCGAGCAGTCAATTTCGCGGCTTCACACGTACTTTCAACGCGTTGCCGCAACATTATTTTCGGCAATGATGCGGCGAATAATGGCATCGGCCTGGGCGCCCGATTTGTCAAATACCTCGGTCTTGTAGGCCGGCGTCGTGCGCGCCGCGGAACCGGCTGTGAGCGAGGTGCCTTCGGTCTTAGCGATGTCAACTTTGACGTCCATGGAGACACCAATTCGCAGCGGATGGGTTGCCAAATCTTTAGGATCGAGAGTGATGCGCACCGGCACGCGCTGGACGATCTTGATCCAGTTGCCGCTCGCATTTTGCGCTGGCAACAAGGCGAAAGCGGAGCCGGTGCCCGCCGCCAGGCCCGAAACTGTGCCCCGGTATTCCGTCTTGGAGCCGTACAAATCCGATACCAGTGTCACCGGCTGGCCGATACGCATGCTGGCGATCTGCACCTCCTTAAAGTTAGCGTCGACCCACAAGGCATTTAACGGCACGATCGACATCAGCGGCATGCCGGCGGCCACCCGTTGACCGACTTGTACCGAGCGTTTCGCGATGTAGCCGGTGATCGGTGCCGGCAGCGTAGTGCGCGCATAGCTGAGGTACACCGTGCGTACCTGGGCCGCGGCGCGCAACACGTTCGGATGCCGTTCCACCGTCGTATGGTCGGTCAACACGCGATTCGACGCCAGTTGGTCGCTGGCGCCTTGCAAAGCGGCATCGGCAGCTTGCCAGGCTTCCTTGGCATGCTCCAATTCCTCTTTGGACACGGCGCCGGTGCCAATCAATTGCTGGCGGCGGGCCAAATCGGAATGAGCTTTTTCAACTTCCGAGCGCCGTGCGCTGACGTTGGCGGTCAAGGCGCCGTTGTTTACAAATAGCGTGCGTACTTCGCGCACGCTTTGGGCCAATTGCGCTTCGGCTTGGTCGAGGGCGACTTTGGCGTCGGCCTGATCGAGTTCGACCAGTGGCTTGCCCGCCTCAACTAATTCCGTATCGTCGGCGTAGATAGCGACCACGGTTCCGCCCACTTGAGGCGTTAGCTGCACCACGTTGCCGGAAACGTAGGCGTCGTCGGTGCTCTCATAGTGGCGGGCATAGATCATCCACCAGACGATGTAGGCGAGCAGCAAAACAAACAAAACGACGCTGACGGCGATGAGCAGGCTGCGGCGCTTGCTGGGGCTTTCTACGGGTTTTTCAATTTCCGGCACCCCGAGTTCGGCGGCGGATGTCGGGGTCGGAGACTCTTGATCGGTTTGGTTGGGTGGGTTCATGGCGCGGCATTCGCAAGAGGTGGGCGGTTCGATCGTGATGTGCTGCTAGGGCCTTCGGCACTGCGATTTGGCTCTAGAGACAAGCCTTCGGCGTCGGCCTCAAAGCCACCGCCCAGCGCTTTAATCAGACCGATACGCAGATCGGCGCGGCGGGCGCGGGTATCTATTTCCAGCTTGCGTTGCGACAAATAGGCGATTTCGGCGCCGACAACTTGCAGCATGTTGACGGTGCCGACCTGTTGTCGCTGGCGCGCCAGTTGCATGGCCCGTTCGGCGGCATCGCTTGCCGTTTGCTGATTATTTTTCTCAATTTCGGCGGCCCGTAACGACTGGACCGTGTCCGCGACGTCATGCAGAGCTTGGGTGAGCGCCTGATTGTAGGTCGCCACCGCGCCATCGTATGCGGCAACCCGGTTTTTGAGTTGGGCCCGCAAGGCGCCGCCTTCAAAGATCGGCAAGTGGAGCGCCGGTCCAATGCCATCGACCATGCTGCCATGGCTTAGGAAGCTACTCCAACTAAGGCTAGAAAGACCGATCATCGCCGACAGATTGACGTTGGGATAAAATGCGGTCTGCGCCACCTTGATGTCGCTTTGGGCCGCTTCCACCTGCCAGCGCGCCGCAACAATATCGGGGCGCCGCCCCAGTAAGCCGAGCGGCAATTGGTCAGGCAAGGCGATGGCGGCATCCGTCGGCAAAGAGGCTGGCGAAATACGCAGGCCCCGATCCGGACCTTGACCTAGCAGTGCGGCCAGTTGGTTGCGCGTTAATGCGATGGCCTCGTTCCACTGCGCTCGTTCTGCGTTCAGGTTGGCCACTTGCACGAGGCTTTGCAAATTGTCGCTTTGAGTGTCGAGGCCGGCAGAAAAGCGCTGTTGGGTCAGGCGGTTTAGGCGGTCGCGCAAGGCGACTTGCTGGTTGGCCATATCGGCTTGCGCATATTGGCGGGCCAGCTGGACCCATGCCTTGGCAACGGTGGTTGCCAACAGCAGACGCGCCGCATCATGTTCCGCTTCGGCCACTTTACTCTGCGACAACGCGGAACGTAACTCGGCGCCGTGCCGGCCCCAGAAGTCGAAGTCATAGGACAAGTTCAGCGCCAGTTCGTTATCCGTCACATACGCACCGCCGAAAGGCGGCGGATAAATGCTGTTTTCCGAAAAACGCTCGCGTGTTGTCGAAAAGCCGGCGCCGACCTGCGGTTTGGAGGCGGCGCCGGCCGCGTCCACCATCGCGCGCGCTGCCGCCACGCGCGCTGCCGCAAGCACCAGTCCCGGATTGCCGGCCAGCGCCTCATCGATGAGCTGTTGCAGGGGCGCGCCGCCAATGCCGGTAGCCCAGGACGCTCCCGGCCATAGTCCGCCTTCACCGGGCAAGGACGTGGCGTCAGTAGTGACGGCCGGCGCGTTGACGTGCGCATTCGATTGAATCCCACTCATGCTAACGCAAGCCGACAGCGCGCCCGCGGCGACGCAGATCGCAAGGCGCTGCATGCCACGGCCGCGCCATGATGCAAGTGAAAGAACGTTCATGGGTAATTTCTCTAACGCAGGCGGTAATGTCATGTTGAAATGTTGCGCATGCGATTACCCTTGCGGCAAGGTTATTGCACTGTCAACGGGTTTCAGCGCTAGGAGGTTAAAACTGATGCTTGATTTCTTTTCAAAGTAGCGCATGTGTGCTTATTTTGATTAAACACCCATCAGGCGCTGGAACTATTCATTGCTAAATTTTTGTACCTATACATCGCAAATGAACTCGATCAACAATCCATCGCAAGACCGATTTTTGACGACCAATTTCATCGTGAAAACAAGGATAGCTTTAAATATCTCTTTAGGAACAGCCGGTATGGTATTCGCAAGTGAGCGAAGCGGCAAGGATTTCCAAAAACCAATGACACAGTAAAATTTGCCAGGTCTCTGACGATGCTGCCCGATCTAAGGCGCAACGCCTATGGCGGCTGGGACCGGATCAAGTTCTGCGACGAGTCATGTCTGCGCTAGGGCTAGTGCCGGAAAAATCGTTTGCCCAAAAAACCGGAGGGCCAACTGGCGCAAAGCAGTCGATCCGGTAGCTCCGGTGAAAGAGTCACCCCCATGCGCGCGCGGCATGGGTGGCTGAGGCCGGTCGCCCAGCTTAGCTGCTCGCGTGAGCGCCCTTCATGGTGGCGGGGGATGAAGACGAGACTTTTCTATGTGGCGATATTGCCCAGGCGGCAGATGAACGCGACACTGTCAATGAAACCTAGCAGGAGCGAGCCGTCGCCACGGGCGCTACTGCATCACTTTTCGACGAACGCACGTTCAATCACATAATGGCCAGGCTGACCGGAATGCAGCGATGCGCTAAAGCCTCGTTCGTGCAACAAATGGACCGTGTCCTTCAACATGTGCGGACTGCCGCACAGCATGACGCGATCAATCTCTGGATGGAACGGTGGCAGGCCGATATCGGAAAACAGTTTCCCGCTTTGGATCAGATCGGTCAAACGGCCCTGATTGCGGAACATTTCGCGCGTCGCAGTAGGATAATAGATGAGTTTTTCGCGGATCATTTCACCCAGATATTCATGCTCGTGCAAGTCTTCGCTAATGAAGTCCTGGTACGCGAACTCGCTGACGTGGCGCACGCCATGCACCAAAATGACCTTTTCAAAACGCTCATACACGTGCGGATCCTTGATAATGCTCATGAATGGTGCCAAGCCGGTTCCTGTGCTCAGCAGATACAGGTTTTTCCCCGGCAACAGGTCGTCAATCACCAGGGTCCCGACCGGTTTGCGGCTCACCAACAGCGTATCGCCTTCCTTCAAATGCTGCAGGCGCGAGGTCAAGGGCCCATGCTGGACCTTGATGCTCAAAAATTCCAAGTATTCTTCATGGTTCGCGCTAGCGATGCTGTAGGCGCGCATGAGCGGTTTTCCGTTCACTTCGAGGCCTATCATGACGAAATGGCCGTTGTGGAACCGCAGGGCGGGATCGCGGGTGGTCTTGAAGCTGAACAGGGTATCGTTCCAGTGGTGCACGCTGAGAACGCGCTCCGCATTGAAGGCTGGCATGTAGCTAATCCTTAAGTTAATTATTCAGGTAAATTTGGTTCCGGCCCGTGCTGCAAGCTGACGCGCAGCCTGCTTCCGGCCCGCGTCGCGTTAGTTGCTGCCCCGTTAGTTGCTTAGTTTGGGGCAGCCTAAATTTGTTCCCCCGCGCTTCAGAGTCGCGCGGGGCGCTGTATGCAATTGTCTCCACCGGCTTAGGCGGACTCGCCGGCTATGGCGGGTTCGCCGGCCATGGCGCGGTCAATCTCTGCGCGCGTCAGATCAGGCGCTAACAGGTGGATGAATTCGTAGGCGTAAGAGCGCAAAAACGCGCCGCGGCGCACCGCCAGCCGGGTCGTGTTGACGGCGAACAAATGCGACGCCTCCACCGCGCGTAGTCCTTTGTCTCGGCCATGGTCGAAGGCCATCGACGCCACCAAGCCCACCCCCAGTCCGAGCGCGACATATTGCTTGATGACGTCGGAATCCATCGCCGTTAGCACGATGTCCGTTTTGATGCCGGCCTTGGCGAAAGCGGCGTCGATATGGCCGCGCCCGGTAAATCCGACATCGTAGGTGATAAGCGGAAATTCCGCCAAGTCTTCCAGCCGGACCGGGGAGCGGCCCAGAAGCGGATGGCCGTCCGGCACCACAATCAGATGGGTCCAGCGGTAGCATGGAAACGAGACCAGGTCGGGAAACTGGCTCAAGCCTTCGGTAGCAATGCCGATATCGGTCTTGCCAGACAGAACCCATTCGGCGATATGCTCGGGCGCGCTTTGCTGGAGCGCGATGCGCACGTCGGGAAAGGCGGCGCGAAACCCCAGCACCACTTTCGGCAAGGCGTAGCGGGCCTGGGTATGGGTGGCGGCCACTGTCAGGGTCCCGCTGGTCAGGCCGGTATACTCGAGGCTGGCTCGTTGCAGATTTTCCGCTTCGATCAGCAGCCGCTCGACGATGGTCAAGATGCCCTTGCCCGGCTCCGTCAATCCGGTCAGGCGTTTGCCGTTGCGCTCGAAAATGACGACGCCAAGCTCCTCTTCGAGTTCGCGGATTTGCCGGCTCACGCCGGGCTGCGAGGTGAATAGCGCATTCGCCACTTCGGTCAGGTTATAGCCGCGGCGCGCCGCTTCGCGGATCGAACGTAATTGCTGAAAATTCATGTCAACTCCAATGGGGTGATATGGGGTGATGCCGTTAGCGGGGCGCGGGATCAACGAACACATGCACGCGTTTGGGGCGCACCACCAGGGTCTCGCCTTCCTTTAGCTGCAACAGGGCGAAACGCTCGTTGGGCATGACGGCCTCGATCATTTCCTGATTGTCGGTGCGCTCCAAGTCAAGCTGGGCCAAGGGGCCTATGGCATGGGCGCGGTTCAGCTTGACCATGATGCCGGTGGCGCCTGGCGTATAGCGGTCAATTTCCAAGTCGTGCGGGCGGACATAGGCGACGCCCTGGCTGTCTTGCACTCCAGCATGGTCGGGCGCTGGAAAAAAAGCGTCACCGGTGGCCATCACGCCTTCGTGCACGCGGCCATGAAATAAATTGACGTTGCCGAGAAAGCCGTAGACAAATGCGGATGCGGGATGGTTGTAGACCTGGTCGGGTGCGCCGATCTGTTCGATTCGGCCCTGGTTCATCAGGACCACTTGATCGGCCACTTCCAGCGCTTCCTCCTGATCGTGGGTGACGAAAATGCTGGTGACATGCAAGTCGTCATGCAATCGGCGCAGCCAGCGCCGCAATTCTTTACGCACCTTGGCATCGAGGGCGCCGAATGGTTCATCGAGCAGCAAAACGCGGGGCTCCACGGCCAGCGCGCGCGCCAAGGCGATGCGCTGGCGCTGCCCGCCCGACAGTTGCGGCGGATAGTGCTCGGCCAGCCAGTCGAGCTGTACGAGTTGCAGCAAGTCGTGCACTTTGCGCCGGATCTGCTCTTGGGACGGGCGCTCGGCACGCGCTTTCACGCGCAAACCGAAAGCGACATTTTCAAACACGGTCATGTGCTTAAATAAGGCATAGTGCTGAAACACGAAACCGACCTGGCGCTCGCGCACGTGGCGCGCCGCTGCGTCCTTTCCATCAAGCAAGACCTGACCCGCGTCCGGATGCTCGAGGCCGGCGATGCAGCGCAGCAGGGTCGTCTTGCCGCAGCCGGACGGTCCCAGCAGCGCAGTTAGGCCGCCGGCCGGAAAGGCGAGCGACACGTCGTCCAAGGCGACAAAATCGCCGAAGCGCTTGTGGATGTTTCTAACTTCGATCGTCATGCAAGATGCTCCTGGAAACGGGTTGCCGTCGTGTCGGCGCCGCTTTCCTGCAAACGCCATTCGATCAGGGATTTCAAGGCCAGCGTCACCAAAGCGAGCAAAGCGAGGAGCGAGGCCACGGCGAACGCGGCCGCAAAGTTGTATTCGTTGTAAAGAATTTCCACCTGCAACGGAATGGTGTTGGTTTCGCCGCGGATATGGCCCGACACCACCGAGACGGCGCCAAATTCGCCCATGGCGCGCGCGTTACACAAAATCACGCCATACAACAGGCCCCATTTAATGTTGGGCAAAGTGACGCGGCGAAAAGTGTCCCAGCCGGAGGCGCCGAGCACGAGGGCGGCCTCTTCTTCTTCATTGCCCTGTGCCTGCATCAGGGGAATTAGCTCGCGCGCGACGAACGGAAAAGTGACGAAAATGGTCGCGAGCACGATGCCGGGAACGGCGAACAAGATCTTGATGTCGTGTTCCCGCAACCAAGGCCCGCACCAGCCCTGGGCGCCAAAGATCAACACATAAATCAAGCCGGAAATCACGGGCGAGACGGAAAAGGGAAGGTCGATCAGAGTGAGCAGCACGCTCTTGCCGCGGAAATCGAATTTGGCGATGCACCAGGCGGCGCTCACGCCAAACACCAAATTGAGCGGGACCGCGATGCCCGCCGTGATGACAGTGAGCTCGATGGCCGCAAGCGCATCGGGATCGACGATGGCCGCCAGGTATGCCTGCCAGCCTTTTTTGAACGCCTCGGCAAACACCGTGGCGAGCGGCATGAACAGGAACAAGGTGAGGAAAGTGAGGGCGACGGCAATGAGGACGGTTTGCACCCATAGCGGTTCCAACGCGGCGCGTTGGGATGGCAACTGGGCGCGTTGCACGCCGCCCGGCACAGTAGGTATCGCGCTCACTTGCCCGACTTTCTGCGCGTCCACACTTGCAATAGGTTAATCGTCAGCAGCAGTAGGAACGATGCCACCAGCATGACGACGGCAATCGCGGTAGCGCCCGCGTAGTCATACTGTTCTAGTTTGGTGATGATGAACAGCGGCGTAATTTCCGACACCATCGGCATGTTGCCGGCAATAAAAATGACGGAACCATATTCACCCGTGGCACGCGCAAAGGCGAGCGTGAAACCCGTCACCAGCGCCGGCAAAATAGTCGGGAACAGCACGCGCACGAAGGTCTGCAGCGAAGTCGCCCCCAGACTGGCCGCAGCCTCTTCCAGTTCGCGCTCGGCGTCCTCCAACACCGGCTGCACGGTGCGCACGACAAACGGCAAACCGATGAAGGTCAAAGCGACTACGATCCCCAATGGCGTGAAGGCGACCTTCAAGCCGATCGCTTCCAGGTATTGCCCAAACCAACCGTTGGTCGAATACAGGGCCGTTAGCGTGATGCCGGCGACGGCGGTCGGCAAGGCAAACGGCAAGTCGACCAAGGCATCGACGATGCGCTTGCCGGGAAAGGTGTAGCGCACCAGCACCCACGCCACGATGGCGCCGAACACGACGTTGATGGCGGCGGCGATCAGCGAAGCGCCAAAGCTCAAGCGGTACGATGCCATGACGCGCGCGGACGTCACTGCGCTCCAGAAGGCGGGCCAAGTCATGGTGAAGGTCTTTAGGAAGACGGCTGACAGGGGGATCAAGACAATGAGCGCGAGGTAAAAAAGAGTGAAACCCAGCGACAGCTTGAAGCCTGGCATGACCCGAAATGGCGCCCCCTGCGTTTTGTTCGGAACGGGCAGCGCGGCAACAGACATGCAAATTCCTCTTATTCTTTTTGCGACTAACGAGAGCGGATAATCGCATTTCAAAATGTTAAAACAAACTAACCATTAGTCATTTGCTTAGATGAAAATTCGCTAGTCGCGCTCGGCGCTGGCGGGCGCAAAAAGTCGCCCGCGTAGCAGGTGCTCCCCGCGCGTGGGTGGCCTCTTCCCTTTTTCAACATCCGTTTGGGCCGGCCCCCGGGGTCGGTTGCCGTTGCAAGAGTGCTTAAAAAAATCAGCCGCCGGCAGCCGCCCTCGGGCGCTGCTGATGGGTCGCCATCGCGGCCAGCGCCAACAAGCGCGTGTAGCCAAACGGCCAGTCGCCCAACTGCGATTCGGCATTGATATGGCCAAGAGCGCCGGCCTCGACAAATTGACTGCCCCAACGGCGGCTCCACAGCGCTGCGCACGACGCGCCCATCCATGGATCGTCGCTGCTACCTATCATGATCGACGGAAAAGGCAGCGCCGCCTGCGGCAAGCTGCCGGCCACACCGAACTTATCCGGATCGGCCGGCGCCACCAGCAGCAAACCCGCCACGTTTTCGGCGTCGCGAGCGGCGCTGTGGACCGTCGTCAAGCAGCCAAAACTATGGGCCACGAACAGTGTTGGGCGCCGGTCGCGCGAGCGAACGCGATCGAGTTGCGCCGACCACGCCAGCAATTGCGGATCATCCCACTGTTCCTGCTCGACGCGCTCGAACCTGGCATGCAAATTTTGCCAGCGGCTTTGCCAGTGATCCGGTCCGCTGTTATGCAAGCCGGGCACCAGCAAGATTCGAAAATGAGAGAGCAAAGCCGTCATGGTCCTCCTGATATCGGACGTCAGTCGCGTTGCTATTGCGCTGGCTGGTAGATCTGGTCAAATAGGCCGCCGTCCGCAAAGTGCGTTTTTTGGGCTGCGTTCCAGCCCCCGGCTACTTGCGTAATCGTAAACAATTTTACATTTGGAAATTGAGATGCGTATTTCTTGGCCGCCTGTTCAGTCGCCGGGCGGTAGTAGTTTTTGGCGATCAGTTCTTGCGCCTCTGGCGTGTACAGGAAGGTCAAATAGGCTTCCGCCACTTTTCGCGTACCGTGCCGGTCGACGACTTTATCGACCACGGCGACCGGCGGTTCGGCCAGGATGCTAACGGATGGCGCGACGACCTCGACCTTGCCAGGTCCCAGTTCCTTCACGGCCAGCAATGCTTCGTTTTCCCAGGCGATCAGGACGTCGCCGATGCCGCGCTCGACGAAGGTGGTGGTCGCGCCGCGCGCGCCCGAATCGAGCACTGGTACGTTTTTATACAGTTTTTTGAGAAATTCCCTGGCCGACGCCTCGTTGCCGCCCGTCCGCTTCAAAGCATAGCCCCATGCCGCCAGATAATTCCAACGGGCGCCGCCCGATGTTTTCGGATTCGGCGTAATGACGGCGACGCTTGGCTTGATCAGGTCGTCCCAATCCTTAATGTGCTTGGGATTGCCCTTGCGCACTAGAAATACGATGGTCGAAGTGTAGGGCGAACTGTTGTGCGGCAAACGCTTTTGCCAATCCTTGTTCAATAGAGCATGCTCGGCGATGGCGTCGATATCGTAAGCGAGCGCCAGAGTGACGATATCGGCTTCCAGGCCGTCGATTACGGCACGGCCCTGTTTGCCGGAGCCGCCGTGTGACTGCTTAATCTTGACCGTGTCGCCAGTCTTGATTTTCCAACTCTTGGCGAACGCAGCGTCGACGTCCTGATACAGTTCCCGGGTCGGGTCGTACGACACATTGAGTAATGAAATATCGGCAGCCAGCGCCGGTCGCAGCAAGACGAGTGCGGCAAAAGCTGCTGCGAATAATATTTTTCTTGATGGCATCTGTATTCCCTTTCATGGTTCGAACTGCATAAGCATGAGAGTACGGGAGAATGTTTACAAATAAAACGAAGGATTTCATCGTTCTATATGACGTTTTTGCATACCATTGTCTAAGCACGCTTGCATGGCGGGCACGGTGATATGCCACCAGCGCCTTCCGGATGATGCGTCACGGCAGACGCCGCCGCTTCCAAATCGCCCGGATGGCAATCACCGTGCGCTTGATCGGCATCGAGGAAAATCGCATGGCCCGACCCCAAGCACTGCGTTCTGCCTCTTTAGGGTGTCGATGGGTCAGTATTGCACTGCCGGCGCCAGCCGGTACACGAAGATACCCGTCTTTGCCTATGCAAACTGCGCTATCCCGGACGGGCGCCTCAACATCCAAAAACCAAATATAGAAGAGCGAAACAATTCTTTTCAAATTTGGGGCCGGCCCCTTAGACTTTGTTCATCTGCGCCGCGCAGTGTTCACTTCGAAGAAATGGAAAATATGAGCAGATGGTTAGTGGGCGCCAGTTCATTGGGCCCGTCGGGTTCAAGGCCCCTGTTGGTGCCAATAAGCGGTGGCCTGACGCCACGCTGCCTTCGGCCGCGCGCACGCTCATTTGCGGCGCCTACGAAGGCGCAGACCTTTCGGCGAGGCCATGACCAGCACCCTCTTGCAGCAGCAGGCGGCGCAAGGTGACACGCGACGCCCTCCGGCCATCCTGGTTTGCGCCGTGGGCCCTGCCTGCGGTGCTAATCGTGGCGTGGCAGGTGGCCGCCCAGACGGGCTGGCTGTCGAGCCGGATCCTGCCCGCGCCCTGGGCCGTCGGACAAGCATTTTGGACGCTGGCGGCGTCGGGTCAATTGTGGATTCATCTGCAAATTAGCCTGTGGCGCGCGATTTCCGGCTTTATTGTCGGCGCCGGTCTGGGACTGGCGCTGGGCCTGCTGACCGGTTCCTTCAAGTACGCCGAAACGCTGCTCGACACAACCTTGCAGATGATCCGCAATATCCCGGCGCTGGCGTTAATTCCCCTGGTAATCTAAGGTGGGCCCCGGTGTCAA
>PKWL01000014.1 GCA_003133225.1 Janthinobacterium sp. | reverse complement strand
TCCGAATTCTGCGTGCTCCCCATGAACATCAAACTGTCCGATGTCATTTCCTAGCTGGCCGGCGTCAGCGGCATGGCGGTGGTATGCGCAATCGTGGCAGGCGAGCGTTCGCCCCACTTGTGACAGCACAGCGATGGGCAGATCCGGCACGGGAAAGAGCAGGTCGTCATCGAGGCATTGCGCGGCGGTATCACGGTACAAGATACCGCCAATCGGCGCGCCTCGCGGATTGGCGGTGGACAGGACCGATCGCAGCTGCCGGCGCCAACACGGTGTGGCAACTGATCAAAGCAGTGGGCACCGCTCTGGACGTCTGGCCAACTGAAATGCATTTCACGGCATGCCTGGGACTGGCGCCCGGCAACAATGACTGCGGCAAACACAAAGGATCAAGCGCAAAATTAAATACACCCTCGGCGGAACGGCTATTTTGCATAGCTGGCGCAAAGCCTTGCCATCCGGATTCGATTTAATCCACGCCGCCAGACTGAACCCGCCGCACCCCATTGACATACCGTACTAAGGTATCGGACAAGACGCCGCGCGGTATCATCGCTTCGATCAACTGGAACTTGCCGCGCGTGGCCAGCGCCTGCTGCAACGCGGCATGCAACTCACGGCGGGTGTTGACCCGATAGCCGTTTCCGCCCAGCGGCCCGGCCATGTCGGCAAAGTGCCAGTCGCTCAGGTTGGTGAAAGCAGACTCTGCCTGAAACGTGCGCAGCATCTCCCAGCTGCAATTATTGAACACGATGACAATCGGGTCCCAGCCATAACGCTGACAGTTGCCCAATTCCCAACCGGTCATCTGAAAGGCACCGTCACCCACCAGTATCAGGGGGCGCTGGCTCCCGCCGGCCTGCAATCCAAGGCCGGCCGGCACGCCATAGCCCATGCTGGCGTAATAGCCGGGAGCCACCAGCGCCGTGTTTTCCATGTCGAGGGCGGTAAACAGGCAGTCGCCGATATCGGAGGCGATCGGCATGCGGCCCGCAGTCGCCATCACGTCGTTGACGGCGCGCGCGATATCCATCGGCGCAATGGCGGCGTCATCGGCCTCCAAGCCACGCGGATAAGCCGGGGGGTGGGCGCCGCTAGGTTGCTCTCGCAGACGATGGGCGCGCGCCAGCAAGCCGTCGACCAGCGCTTCCAGTGGTATCTGTGCATAGGCGTGATACCCTATCGTCACCCGACCGTCCAACGCGAGGATGCTCTTGCGCATGTCGATCTTGCGCTCGGAGACCCCGAAATTGGTGTCCGAGACGATCACACCGAGCATTAACAGCGCGTCCGACGTTTCCACCGCGCGCGTGATGTCAGGCGCGCCAGCCACGCCGAGATAGGTGCCAAGCAGTGGCGCGTCGGCGTCGGCCAAGAGACCGCGCCCCATAAAGGTCGTGACCACCGGCAAATTGAGCAAGCGCGCCAGTTGCGCCACCTTGTCCTCGATGCCGCAACGCTTGATTTCAATTCCCACCAACATGATGGGCGTCTGCGCCGCTCCGAGTCGAATCAAGAGCTCGTCCACGCAAGCGTCGAGCGCGTCGCCGTCGTGCTCGGGCGCTGGGAGCGGCGTCACCGCGGCGCAAGAAGCCGTCACCAGATCGCGCGGCAGTTCGATATAGACCGGGCGCGATTGTGTCTTGCAGCTTTGCAAGACACGGGCAATGTCGGCCGGAGCCCGCGCAGGGTCGTCCAGCACCACTTGGTCGCAAGTGATCTCGCGAAAAATGGCCAGCTGGGAATCGAGGCTCTTGCTCTGATGATGCAGCAAGAAACCTTGATGCCGCTCGCCCGCCCCAGGAGCGCCCGAGATCACGACCAGCGGCACCTTCTCGGCATACGAAGAGGCGACCGCATTGACCATATTGAGCGCGCCGGCGCCGTAGGTGACGGCGGCAACGCCGAGCCGGGAATAAAAACGCGCCGAGGCATCGGCCGCGAAACCCACGGCCGGCTCGTGGCTGAGCGTATACAAGGGCAAAATGCCCGATTCCTCGATTTGCTTGAAAAACGCGAGCGCAAAATCGCCAGGAATTCCGAAAATTTCTCGCGCCCCATGATCTTTTAGGGCCGTTAGCAATGATAGCGACAGATTCATTTATATTCTCTTTAATTAAGGGCGCCGACGCCGGCTTCGACTTTGGGATCAATGCGCCGGGCGCGGGGAACCGGACGAAAAGGCACGGGTAGCGGCACGGGGCTCGAAGCACGCCGCAAAATTTAGAGAACAGGCCCCGCGCCCGCATTGAGCGCAGCTGCCTGGCGCAGCTTCTCGCAGCTTCTGTTAGGCCGGCCGGCGCCCCATGCCGCGCTGGCGCACCCGAGCATCCGGATTGGACCGGGCGACCGGCGGCGGTTGCATGCGAGGAGGCCGCGACGGCCCTGTCATTTTATCGTGGCGCCGTCCGCTTGAGCAGCGCAAACACGCGGGCGGGCAGGAAACGCGCCAGGTCGGACACCGGCAAGTCGAGCGCATCGAGTGTGTTCTTGACCAATAGTCCGAGTTCGGTGTCACCCTCCATGGCCAGGCGCCGGCTGAAAAACAGAGTGTCGGGATCCTCTAAGCGCTGCGCCAACAACAGGAAATCATGGGCGCTGGCAGCAATCGTCAAGTCACTCACGGCGTCGGCGCGGCAGGCCGCAAAGCGCCCGCCGCGCCAGCTAAAATTGAAAGCGATTTGCGCATCGATGACCTTGATGCGCAATTTTTTACCGGTCAAAGCGAGCTGCACATCGGCTGGCAAGTGTTTCGCAATGACCAGGTTGAGTCCCGCCACAAAGAGCAGCGAACCGGGATACACGGGCAGCAAGGAGAACAGTTTTCCCAGCGCCGGCGGCAAGGCATTGACGGCGCGGCTCATGCTACGCTCCCAACTTGATCGAGTCCCGGCTTGCCGTACCAATAGCCGTTGCATGCCTGCGACGGCATCCACTGGGCGAGTTCCGGCACGCTAGAGCTCGGCGCGGGCAGAGCCCGACGCACCCGGTCGAACGCCGCGATGATGTCGGCCATGTGTTCCGATTGCGGGCTAAGGCGCACCACGTCCACGCCAAGAGCTTGCATTTGCGGCATTTCGCCGAGCAGGCTGTAGACCAGGGCGGACTGGGTCTGGGTTCCGTTCAAGATCAAGAAGGGCGCGCTCTCGCGCGTTTGCAGCAGCAAACCATCGGGATATTCCAGGCAGCTGAACTGGCAATCGTCCTTCGGCAAATTACGATGGCGCGCGGTAAAGCAGCGCGCTGAAAAGGCAAGCGGCATGCGGCCGTAGGCGAAAACCTCGGTTTCCATGGCGCTCGGGCGTCCTTCCTGCATCAGTGCCAAACCGTCGCGGCCCATTTCCAGCGGCATGACCCAGCGTTGGGCGCCGGCTTGCGCCATCAATTCGAGCGTCGGCGGATTATAGATGTTCAAGTGCGGCCCGGCGATAAATGGAACTTGATTTTCCAGGCAGTGCACGGCCCCCATGTCGTTCGCTTCGACCGCGATGCGCCCGTTGCCGGTGATCTTGCGCAACGTGGTCAAATCGGCTCCGGATTCAAGCAGGGCTTGAGTTGACAATACCACCTGCTTGCCCGCTGCCTCAAGCTGCTCGGCAATGCTCAGCCAATCGGCCAGACGCACCTCATGCCGGCGTGAACACACTGTTTCGCCCAGATACACGATGTCGATCGGCGTGGCGGCGACGGCCTCATAAAATTGAAAGACCGCAGCGCGCGGCCAGTAGTACAAGATGGGCCCCAAGGCGAGTTTCAACATGCATTCTCCCAAATGTCTGGCGAGCCGCCAGACCGTATCATTTCCACGAACGGTGGTAAGCGCCCAGCGTATGCTGCTGTCCTTCCGCCACCTTGTTTAGTTCCTTCATCCAGACCGGCTTGACCGAATAGCGCTGCGGGTTGGCGCGGCACTGGTCGATCGCGTCGCGCCAGACCCTCGTCACTTGTGCGACATAGGCCGGGCTGCGCTGGCGCCCTTCGATTTTGATGGCACGCACCCCCATGGCAATCAGCTGCGGCAACAACTCGAGCGTGTTGAGGCTGGTCGGCTCCTCAATCGCATAATAATTTTCATCGGCGACGTCGAAACGCCCCTTGCACACGGTCGGATAGCTGGCGCTTTCCTCATCGTTGTAACGGTCGATCAGCACGCCATTTAAGCGCGATTCCAAGCCTTTTGGCGTCTGCTGCCAGCGCACCGCCTTGGCCGGCGAACAAACCCCGTGCGTGTTGGGCGCCTCACCCGTGACGTAGGACGACAAGGCACAACGGCCCTCAACCATCACGCACAGGCTGCCAAAGCCGAACACTTCGATTTCAATTGGCGTGTTTTTGGCCACCAGGTCCACCTGCGCCAAGGACAGCACGCGCGGCAGCACGGCCCGTGCCACGCCGAAATGCTGGTGATAATAATTGATCGCTTCATAATTGGTGGCCGAACCCTGTACCGACAGATGG
Organism: Janthinobacterium sp.; assembly: GCA_003133225.1. GTDB lineage: Bacteria > Pseudomonadota > Gammaproteobacteria > Burkholderiales > Burkholderiaceae_D > Janthinobacterium. The sequence continues at coordinate 59,863 of PKWL01000014.1, read as the reverse complement.
AGGCGCAGATCGGGGTAGTGGTCGGCCGCATAGCGCATGAGGCCGGGATCGGCCAAAATGACGGCGTCGATGCCGGCCCGGGCTGCGCGGTCAATTGCGCTGCGCCACTGGGCGCTGGTCGATGGCTGGGGATACGTATTTAGCGCTAGCAAGACCTTGCGCCCCCTCTCGTGCGCGTAGCGAATGCCCTGGTCGATCGCGGCATCGTCGAAATTGAGGCCGGCGAAGTTGCGGGCATTGGTGGCGTCGCGAAAACCCAGATAAACGCAGTCGGCACCGTTATCGATGGCCGCCTTCAGGGCCGGCAGGCTGCCGGCCGGGCAAACCAGGTCGATCGGAGTTTGCGGCGCCATGGTGGAATCGGGATTGGCATGCATCGAAGTCGCGGTATTGGTCATGTTGATATGTCATGCGTTCTGGTAAGTTACAAGGCAGGCCGAGCCTGCAGGGAGATCCAATGGGTGTCGCCTAGGCCGCCAGCAAGCCGCAGGGCCGGCCACAGCTGCGATCGGCGCGCGCCTCGCGCCAGAGGAAACGCACGAGTCGAGCGGGCGGGCAATGCTGGCAAGCGCATCCAACCTGACCTGGCGGCCAAACGATGCGCGCGCAGACGTCCCTTGCCCTCCTAATCGGCAGCCATGATATCACCTTGGAGGTATGGACGGCGCCCACCACATTGGTATACTTTCCGATTTTACGAAAGAGAACTGTAACGCGAAGGCAGTCGGTGAATCCTTAACATGGATCAAGGAAATCCCCCTTGGCTCAGGGTAAAAATGCGTGGTGCGCAATCGACGAGGAAACGACATGGCGACCATTGGCGGTTATCTGAACGGCGATCTAGCGCACTGTAACGGCTTGTTCGGGCAAGCGGAAGCCTGCGTCGAGCGCGGACAATGGGCTCAAGCGGGGATCGGCATCGAAAGCTTTGGCCTGGCCTTGGAGCGCCATTTGGCAATGGAAGAGCAGGTCATGTTTAGGGCTTTCGAACAAGCCATTGGCAGCGACGACGGCCCCACCAAGCTCATGCGCAAAGAACACAAATATCTGCGCGGGATCATCCAGCGCCTGTCTGAATCAATTTCGCAGCACCAGGCGAATGATTTTTTCGGCCACGCCGAGACATGGCACATAACTATGAGACAACATAATTTGAAAGAAGTCGACATCCTGTATCCGCTCGCTGACCGTCTGCTCGCGGCCCGCCAGAGCGAAATTATCGGCGCGATGGACGCCCTGTGCGTGGCCGCGCAGCAAGTTAGCTTGGGGTAGGCAGGACGGACCCGCGATGAACCTCACTGCGGTGGCGCCTGCCCTGCGCTACCTCTTTCTGCCCGACGCGAAGCGGAAAACGGTTCAGTCGCTAGCGTCGCCCCTATTGCCCCCGGCATCTCCCCCTACGCACCTTGCTGCACCTGACCACCTGACCACCTGACCACTTCCCACTTCCCACTGCCCTTTAGGGCAAACAAGCACCCCATCGCCAGGCCCGGCGCAGCGGCGCCGCCCTAAAAGACAAGCCCTGCGCTAAGGCTTGCTCCGGGCAGGTCGAAATTTCGTCGCGCCCGTATTGAAAAAAATTTGCGATAATGAGAAATCGAATGGGATTTTTCAAGGCAAGTGTTGGTCCAAGACTATAGTGGACGGGCGAAACGTGCGCGTCTCGCCGGTCGCGGTCGGCACGCTTTTCTTAGCGTTACCCGCAGCGCTAGGCTACAATGCGCTCGCGCCCCGGCAACAGCAATAGGCGCTTATGCGGCACTCTTTTTGCGCCGAGTCAAGGTCGCAGTGCCAGCGCGCCATCGACAGCAGACGCCTCATAAAAAGCGCGCCATCTTTGCCGGCAAAAATGGGGCGGGAACGGGTAAAGATACCGTCCCCGGTAATACCGTCCCCGGTGGCGGCCCTGACCAAGATCAATTTGGACACGAATTTGCAAGGCGAACAGTCCAAGCTCGTGGCAATGTGCGCTAGGTGCTGCTGATTCGCCATTTATTTTATTGACCCACCCTATCGCCCGGAATACTTCGGCGAGCACGTAGAAAACGAGCCCAATGATCACTTTTGAAAAACTCAGCAGCCATTTTATCCCGGTCCTGCAGGCGACCGTCGAGCAGTATGTGGAACCGAGCTCCGGTGTGCGTCACATTCATATGGCAACCGAGCAGGCGGAACTGGTGTTTCTTGTGGCCTTCCCGACCGTACCAAACGTGAGCGACGGCCGCGCTCACATCCTTGAACATTTGGCGCTGTGCGGATCGGAGCGCTATCCCGTGCGCGATCCGTTTTTCTCGATGTTGCGGCGCTCGACGGCGACCTTCATGAACGCGATGACGTATGCCGACCGCACGGTCTATCCGTTCGCCAGCACCGACAAGAAGGATTTCTTTAATTTGCTCGATGTGTATCTCGACGCCGCCTTTTTCCCGCGCTTGGATTACCTGAGCTTTTTGCAAGAAGGCTGGCGGTATGCCCTAGAGGACGGCAAGCTGAGCTACCAGGGCGTCGTCTTCAACGAGATGAAAGGCGCTTTCAACAGTCCCATGCGCGCACTCGACGCCGGCATCTCCAGCACCTTGTTTCAGGGCACCACCTACGCGGTCGAGTCGGGCGGCGATCCTCTTGTGATCCCGCAGCTCACGCATGCCATGCTCAAGGAATTTCACGCCAGCCATTATCATCCGTCGCAAGCGGTCTTCATGAGCACGGGGTGCATCGACGCCGGTGAAATTCAAGCGCAAATTTCGAAGCGCGTGCTCTCGAAGCTATCGGGATTTTCTCCACGCCGCTTGCCACAACTGGCTCCGGCCTGGAGCGCGCCGAAGGAAACGACGGTGCGCATTCCCTCGCAGGAAGCGCGCGCCGACGAATACGGCTTGCAAATGGCATGGTTGATGGGCGAATCGGCCGACCCGGCCGCGTTTTATCATGCCCATCTGCTGTCCGTCGGACTGCTGGGCGACTCGTCGGCGCCGCTGATGCGGGCCATGGAATCTGCTGGCTTCGGGCGCCCTTCCGACATGAATGGCAGGGATGCAGGCACGCGCCAAATGGTGTTCCATATCGGCATGGAAGGCTTGACGGCGGAGCAGGTGGACGAGGCTAGAACCCGCATCTGGAGTGCGCTGGAGAAAACTGCGGCAGAAGGGGTGCCGCAGTCAGTGTTGCAAGCGGCACTGCGCGACATCAAGTACAGCCAGCGTGAAATTAGCAGCGGACGTACGCCTTACGGCCTGTCGCGCCTGCTGCATGCGCTACCGGTGGAAATGTATGGCGGCAACGTCATGAACGCGCTCGATAACGAAGCGATGCTCGATAGTTTGCAACAGCAGATCGCCGATCCCGCTTTTTTCAAGGCACTCGTGCAATTTTTGCTCGATTCGCCGACCCGCCTGACGACGCGCGTGATTCCCGATGCAAAATTTTTTACGGAGCGCAAAGCGACCGAAGAAGCCCGCTTGGCCGCACACCTGGTCACGCTACCGCAGAGCGAGCGCGAGCGCATTGTGGCCGAGTCGGCCGCTCTTGACGTGCATCAGCAATTGCCGTCGAATTCGGAAGTTCTGCCACGCATCCTGCCGAGCGATGTCAGCCCGCTGCCGCGGCCCGCACTCCCGATTCCGGCAATGGACCAGGGCGCCGTCAGTTTCTCGATCGCCTCCAATGGCATTAGCTACGCCAACGTCCTGTATAACGTCTCGCACCTGGACGAGGACGCGTGGCCGTGGCTGCGCCTGTATGCAGAGCTAGCGCCGGACCTCGGGGTCGGCGCGCGCTCGTTCGAGGAAGCGAGTGCGTGGCGTCAAAGCATGGTGCCGTCCTTCCATATCGGCCTGGAGGCGATCCCGCAGGAAGGCGGGAGCCTGCGCGTCGAAATCGCGTTCTCGGCTAGCGGCTTACGCGAAGAGCAGCAAGCGATCGCCGCCGTCTTGTCGGAATCGATCGGCAGCCCACGCTTCGATGAACATGAGCGCTTAGCCTTCCTCGTTGAAAGCCTGGTTCAAGACAAGCTGAGCGGCCTGGCGGAGTCCGGCAGCCAGTACGCGATGCTGGCCGCGACTGCGCCATTGTCGGCGACCCGGCGTTTCGAAGATGTCGTCGATGGCCCCTCCGCTTTACCGTTTTACCGCTCCTTGCAGCAGCAAAGCAAAACCCCGCAAGGCTTGCGGGCAATCGCGTCCCGCTTGCGCGAACTACATCAATCGATCGTGTCGCGCGTGCCGACGATCCTGTGCGCCGGCATCAATCAGGACGGCGCCGAACTGGCCGCTTTACTGGTCTTGCCTAGCACCGACGAGGCGCCCCAGGCAGCCGTGGCGGCCAATTTGTCCGCCATGCCGCTCAGTAATGTTGCGCTCCATGCCACCAGTCAGATCAACCATTGCCTGATCGCGTGGGCGGCGCCGCGCGTGCAGCATGCGGACGCGGCAGCGCTCGCGGTCGCGGCAGAACTCATGACCAACCAGGTGTTGCATCAGGCGTTGCGCGAAAAAGGCGGCGCCTATGGCGGTTACGCGAGTTATGCGGCCAACGCGGGCACGTTCTCGATGAGCTCGTATCGCGACCCGCGCCTGGCGGCAACTTATGCCGATTTTGACGAAGCCATTGAGTGGATTCTCGGCAATGACTTCTCACAAGAAAAAATCGAAGAAGCAATCATTTGCGTGATCAAAGGCCTCGACAAGCCTCTCTCGCCCTACTCCGAAGCGTTAAACTCGTGGAATATGCAACAGCGCGGCACGACGGAAGAGGTGCGCAAGCGGTTCCGAACTGGCGTGCTCCAATGTAGCGCAGCGCAAATTAAGGCGGCCACCCGGCACTGGCTGAAAAATGGCACGCCGAGCCGCGCCGCTTTTGCCGGCAACACGAAACAGGATCTGGCCGGGTTAACCAGCGTCGATTTACTGGCCCTGGCGAGCTGACGGTTAGCCGCTTTGAACTTGAAAATTCGGGCGGTGGCAGGCAGGCGCATCATCTGTCATGCCTTTCACACTTCACGCCCTTGCATGCCTCCCCCGATGCGCCCTTCCTTCACGCCTCGCCTACGGCGGCCCAATGTCGCAGAACTGAGGCCGGAAGTGTCGCGCTCCCAGGGATGAAAAGGCGAAGGCCGAGGGCGCCGCGCGGCCTTCGCGTCGATAACCGATAACCATGGACTGGTCATGGACGGGCATCATGGCGCCGCCGCCAAACGGGAAAACGGTCCGCCCGTACGACGAGGGGTCACAAATTTGCCGGCGATTCGCTGTTGGCGCGCCAGCCATGCTGCTTACTATGCCACCGCACCGTTGAATTTGAATATACTTCATACATTGAAGCGGGGCGAAACATGAAGACGCTTCATGTGAAACAAGAGCAAGCGGATTTCCACGCTCCTGCGGATCTAGGCTTAGGAAATTTATCTATGACATGGAGAAAAAAATGGCACTAAAAAGTTTAATGGTTCACTTAGACCAGAGCAAGCGCGCGATGGCAAGGCTGGAACTGGCAGCGTCACTCGCGCGCCAGCACCAGGCACGACTAATTGGTGTGTTTGGACAACTCGCTTCATCGCAACGGGTCGGCGTCGTCACGACATGGCCCACGCACGCCTACACGGAGGCTGCCGAGGCCAGCAAGGTCGCCTTCGAAAAAGCCACTTCCGGTTTGCTCAAGGCCGAATGGCGCGACGTCAACCGCGGCGGCGAAGCGGAAGTGTTGTTCCGTATCACTGAACTGGCGCGTCATGCCGACCTGGTTATTATGGGCCAGCATGACGACATGGCCAAGTCGCATGTGCCGGCAGATCTGGTTGGGGAAGTAGTCCTCAATTCTGGCCGGCCGGTACTCATCTTGCCGTACATTGGGACCTTCCCCGAAGTGGCCAAGCGCCCCCTAATTGCATGGTGCAATGCGCGCGAGGCCGCCCGTGCGCTCAACGACGCAATTCCCCTCATTGAAGGCTGTAATGAAGCGACAGTGCTGTCTTTCGCCACCACGGCCGAAGGGGCCCGAAGCAGCTGTGATGAAGTCACGGGCCACCTCGCATGCCACGGCATTCAAGTCACCTCGGAAATCACGCTAGTGAGCGACATCGGAATCATGGACATGCTGCTCAATCGGGCCGCCGACCTCGGCTCCGACCTGCTGGTCATGGGCGCCCATACCCATATCGGGCTGCCGTTTGTTAGCCGCGGCGCTGGAACACGCTACATCCTTCGGCACATGACAGTGCCGGTTCTGATGTCCAATTAAAGACTAGGCATCGGGATTGTCAGCACGTAACAATCCCGTCAAGGTGAGCAGGCGGGGCTCGCTGATGGCGAACATCATCAAAACGGTCGCGCTCCCGTTTGGCTAACAAAAACACACAACAGATGCCTATCGCAACGAAATCCAGCGCGGCAGCATAGAGGCGAGTACGCCGTCCTTGAGTACCAGATGATGGTAGAGCGCGGCGAGCGCGTGCAACCCCGCCAGCCAGAGTATCGCATCACCGAGCCAGGTATGAATTTCCGCCATCGTCGCGCCGGCAGCGTGTGAAACCCCGAGCAACGATGACACCTCGATCCCCGCCAGCAGCGTCAATCGATGCCCCTCAAGCCATGCACCACAGATAGCCGTGAGCGGGAGCGCAAAGAGGAGCAGGTAGAGCGCGCCTTGCACGGCCGCGGCTGCGATGCCCATCCAGCGGGTAGGCTGCGCCAAGTGGGGCCGGGCGGCGACGCTCCGCCACAACAGGCGCATGACGACCAAGGCAAGCACAGCCATTCCCAACGTCTCGTGCAGTTGTCGGTTGAAATCGCGGGCCGGCAAGTAGACCTGCTGTTCGGAGCCTCCCGGTCCGTACACGAACGCGATCAGAACCAGGATCGCCGTAGCCCAATGAAAGGCCTGGGACAGCGCTCCGTAGCGAGTGCGCAAGTGGTGCTCCATTTGGTGCTGCTCCATTTTGTTTCCCTTCTTGTCATCGTAGGAACGCCGAGTCAAGTCAATTAGCTCCCGCCGCCATAGACCGCATGCTCGAAGCAGATCCGCCCGCAAAAACAAGGCGCGGTAACCCGTCGCGTCCAAGCGTCGCTCACAATAGTGTCGGCCCTGGCGCAGATTGGCGGACGTCACCATTTCTAGCCTGGGGCGCGTGGCAAGCGACGCCGCTACTGATTAATTTGCGCAATATGGGACTCAATGTAATCATGAGTATGCCAATTGCAACACTAGTCCAGCCCAAATGGGAAAAAATGCTATTGTACGTTGGATTGGTAGACACAGCGAGCCCTTCAGTCGCCTCCGGTATTAAGCCGGAAAAGTAACTTGCCAAAATGGATGCCACACCGGTGACGAGCATCCACGTTCCCATCATGACGCCTTGATATTGCGTTGGAGCAAGGCGTCCGACCATTGCATAACCGACTGGAGAAATAAGCAGCTCACCGATACTTTGCAAAAGATAACTGATTGCAATCCATTTGAACGCCACTAGGCCGTTACCACCGGCCAATGATATTCCTAATGGCAATACAAGAAACCCGGCCCCGATTAATATCAATGAGGCGGAAAATTGCACCGGGAGATCGATGTTCCAGCCTTTGCCGCGCAAGCGATTGAACAACATGGCCATCAGCGGACCGCCTAGCATAATGACAAAACTGTTGATGTTTTGTATCCATTGGGGCGCAATCTGAATTCCCCATACCTGTCGATCGACGTTGTTCAAGGCAAACAGCTGCAAGCCCATGGGAGCCATCTGATACAGCGCCCAAAATACCAGCGAGCCCAGCGTGAGTATCATGTAGGCCCACATGTTGTTGCGCTCCCTCTGGTCCCTATGCTTTACAGTCAAATAAAGCAAAGTGGCCGCAATGCCCATGCCGACGATGAGAACCAGACTTCCGCTAAATTCCGCATGCTGGAGCATGAGGTAGACAATGGGCACCAAGCCGCCCAGAATTGCCAACCCGGCCATGAATCTCAGCTTAAATTGGGCTGGCGTTGCTTGTAACAGCCTGGTATCCAGATCCGCTAACACTTTCCAAGTTGCGCCGGCCAGAACAATGGCCAAGAAATTCCCGACGGTCGCAAAGACGAATAGACTTGTGTAATTTTCCTGCAATTGAAAATAACCGGCCACGGAGAATCCGATAAAAAATCCAAGATTCATTCCAGCGTAATTCCATAGGAACGCGCTTTCACGCCGGTCATCTTCCGGTTTGAATCTTTGGGTGAGCATCAAATTGAGGCAGGTCACATTCAGTCCGCTGCCCGTCAGGAAAAATGCCAGGCCCCAGTAAAGTTGAGAAACCGTACCGCCTGCAATATTTGCACACCCGATCACTTGCAGCACCATGCCACCGACAAACAGGTTGCGGTTACTCATGAAACGGCCGCCTAGATAGCCACCGAACAGATGCAAACCATAATTAAACGCGCCAAACACACCCATGATGGCTGTCGCGTCCTTTACCGTGAAATGTAATTTTTTGGTCGCGTACAGGACCAAGGTCGAATATAAGACGGCAAAGCCCAAGGTGGCAAATATCTGGATGAAAAATAACGCACCGGCGCCATCAGGGACCGCTGCAAATTTCTGTTTTAGCGAGAGCAATTCTTTTTCCTAGGAGTTGATTTATCGTGTTTAATGAATCACCTTCCTGCGCCACCTGGCCAATCATTGGCAGGATCTCATCTCCCACGTCTTGCACAATGACTCGCTGCTCTCAGCGCTGGGTTGAAGGACGGCGCTGGCACGAGGAAAATACGTCCGAAGCAAAGGAACGGGCCCGCACAGGGTCGGGCGACCCGCAGTCCGAGGCGCCGCCAGTTTAAAAAATTGCGTCAAGCGGCGCGAAATGAAACGAGGACTTCCTAAGGGGCACGCGCGCCGACTTAACGTTTTTGACTTTTCATCGCCTCTGATTCCATGGCGGCATTTAGTTCCTCAGAAGCTTCAATGGGTTCCATCGCCTCGTCGATGGAAGCGGCGGCACGTTCTGCAGCCGCGGTCGTTTCGTACGAAGGGGCGGCGCCGAGTCCTTCGTCGTCGCCGGGAGGCTCCAGCATGTCTTTAAGCATGGCGGCCAATTCCGTTGTGTCCCACGCTTCGTTATGCTGTTTTTTCTTTTTTATGTAGTGCCTAACTTCAGCGTCTTGCTCCGCGGTCAGGGGAAGCCCACGGAAAGTGTTGTTGGGGTCAATATCTTGCATGCTGTATCTCCGGTTCGTCTCATTCACAGTGTAGCGCTATTGCCGTCGTGGGAGCACACCTCTGGACCTAGAAATGGCTACGCCCGCTGGCGGCCATCGGCACCGGTATGGTCACTCACAAGTGTGGCTTGTCGTCAGTCTGTAGGCGGACCCGACACTATCGTCCTCGTTATCGAAAGCGCGTGAGCAGCAAGGCATCGCGAACCACCGAGATGCTGGAAAATGCCGCGGCGGCGGCGATCATCGGATTGAGATGGGCGAACCCTGCTAGCGGCACACCGGCCACGTTGAAAACACCATTTAGAACAGAATTTGACGGATCTTGCCGCAGGTGCGGCGAAAAATGTCGATCGCATCAAGCAGCAGGCGCGGATTACCGCGCATCAAGCTAACCTGGCCGTCCCGCAGCCCGTCACGATGCCGACGGCGGCCAAGGCGGGTGCGTCATTGGCCTCATCGCCTACTATCACAATGCGCTGTATGCCCCTCGAGAATCTGGCCGTCCATGGGAAAGCGCTCGCCGCGCGAGGTCTGGAGTGCGCGGATCACCTCGGTAGGGGCACGCCTGCAGCGTCGCAACAAGCAATCAAGGCAGCGGACAGGACGGTCTGTCTGCAATCGGGGAGTGCCGGTGCTGGCCGCGTCGGCGTGCAGGTAAGATTCGCCACGACGACGCCGCTCTGACTTCTCAATGGCAGCCGTCCGTTTACAATTCCTTTTCTAGTGGCATAAGGGACAAAATGTTGACCTTGACTCTTTGCCATTCACTCCGGGCCGGTTCTGAATGGTACTCAACGGCTTTGCCGTCTTCCTGAGTGTGCCATACCAAACTTGCTGCCCGCCCCGTGTCGTTCGGGTACAACGCTAGTTTGTAGGAATTGACGGGCGCCACCATGGCATCGAAACGTGCGGCGATTTGTTGCGCCAGCGCAGGACTGTCTATGAGTAAACCAATCTCCGTGTTTAGATGTTTGGATCGTTGATCGAAGTTCATTGAACCGATAAACAACTCTTTTCGGTCAAATACGATCAATTTCGCGTGCAGCGAATAATTTCCATGGCGCGATATTGCCTCTGTTTCACCACTGCCTTTGATGTTGCCCAAAAGCGCGCGGATTTCATAGAGTTGCACGCCAATTTCAAGCATGGGTACCCGATAGTGCATGTAGCCCGATTGTGCCGGCAAAACCGTCGACGATTCAAGCGAGCTGGTCAAGATCCGGACACGGGCGTTGCGTTCACGCAGGTCTTTGAACAAGTGCATTCCCGCATCACCTGGTATCAGATAAGGGGTGATCATCAGTAACTCCGACTGCACCGCACTAGTGGCTGCGGCCACCTCCGGCTGCATCAGCTCGCCCTTCATCGCGCCACTTTCCACCTTTTTCTTGTAGGGGCTGTCGCAGATCAGCCGTGCATGCGCCCAGATCAGAGGCAAGCTGCCGGAAATGATCCCATTAAAGGGCTCGCCGCTCGCAATCCCCTTGACGAAGGCAACGCCGTCTGCCTTCAACTGTCCTTTCTCCCGGTCTAACACCTGGCGGTGTTCGTTTAAGGCGCCGTGCGATGCTTTTCCGCCTGAAAGAGCCTGTGCAGGAATGGCCAGAGTGCTGTTCCAAAACTCGTCAAAGGATGCCGACAGTTTCCGGGCGATCGGGCCGGCGGCAAAAATATCGTCGTCGGCGACTTGCGAATCCGGATCGATCTGAAAATATGGATCACCTATATTGCGTCCGCCTAAAAGCGCCACGGCATTGTCGACAACGAGCAATTTGTTGTGCATTCGATAGTCGAGTCGCCCGGAATTGAACGCGAACTCGGTGGCGCGAAACATCTCTATATGGCCACGATAGGCAAATGGGTTGAAGATGCGAAGCGCGATCGAAGGATGCGCGTCAAGCACGGTAAGCTGCTCGTCACCGGCCAGCGTTTCACCATCGTCAACCAAGACGCGCACACGCACCCCGCGATCGGCAGCATGCAACACGGCGTCAGTTAGCAAGCGACCGGTTTCATCCCCGCTGAAAATGAAGTATTGGAGGTCGAGCGTACGTTTTGCCGCATTGATCATTTGCATGCGAAGCTGGAAGCCGGCGGCGCCTGCCTGAATGAGTCGAAATCCCGAGTTGCCTTCATGTTCGCGGGCCGCACTGTCGAACTGGCGACCGAGAGGGGTCTCCTCCGGATGAGCCAGCGCCAAGGAAACAGTCTTTGAAAAATCAGAACCAGGCGGAAGCGATGCGCACCCACTGAGGATGGCGACGATCAGCGGCAGGAGGAAAAAGGAGGACCAACCGCTCGTCAACTTGCTCCAAAAAAATTGATTCATGGTTTGAACTCTTCCTTAGTGGCATCCTCATGAGCCGCCTTAAAAAACGCCGGATGCGTGTCCTGCGGACGGTTCCATAGGCTAGACAAGCCGTCGAGCCTGCCTACGCAGGCTCGCACACGATCAATGACATTGCCATGTGCTTATGATGCTTCGGACGGAGCGAAGACTCCCCCATCCAAAAGTCGCGGCCATCGCAATATACGCGAAAAATGCATGGTAGGAACACGGAAGACACAAAACATTGGCAAAACGTGTTTGGAAATTTCGAATTTGGCCCTCAGCCTCAAATGTAGACATACGCTTTAGTCGCCCGCCCATGCCCATACTGATTCGGCATACTGCAGTAGGACATGGCGAAGAGCGCGAAGCAGCTTCAAGCTAATCTATTTTTTCGCGCTTCCCGTTTTACCTACCGGGCGTGCCAAGACCCCGGCTTTGCATTAGTCGGGGTGGCTTACGCTTCGGGTAATTCTATGCTTCAATAATTACCTTGAGTGCGCGCGTGTCGGCCGCGTGCCCGAAGGTTTCATAGGCGTCGAGGATGCCATCAAGTTTGAAATGATGGGTGATCAGCAGCTTGGCGTCCAGTTTGTGAGACTGCAGAACTTTGAGCAGCATAGGCGTACTGACTGTATCGACCAGGCGCGTCGTGATGGTGAGGTTACGGTCCCATAGGCGCTCCAAATGCAGCGCTACTTTGGTTCCGTGAACACCGATGTTAGCGATGGTGCCGCCCGGCGCAATAATTTTCTCACACATTTCAAAAGTAGCCGGAATGCCGACGGCCTCGATCGCCGTGTCGACACCGCGCTCGCCTGTCATTTTCAGGATCGTCTCAACCGCTTTGCCATCATGACTATTTACGGTCGCGGTTGCACCGAAACGCTTGGCAACTTCCAGACGGTTGTCGTCCAGATCGATCATGATGATTTCGGCCGGCGAGTAGAACTGGGCGGTGAGCAAGGCAGCGAGCCCGATCGGCCCGGCACCAACAATCGCCACGGTAAATCCTGGTTGTACCTTGCCGTTCAGCACGCCACATTCGAAGCCAGTTGGCAAGATGTCGCTCAGCATTACCAGCGCCTCTTCGTCCGCGCCATCGGGAATCGGATAGAGACTGGTATCCGCGTACGGAATACGAACGAACTCTGCCTGTGTGCCGTCGATGCTGTTGCCAAGAATCCAGCCGCCTGTCGTGCAGTGCGAAAACATCTGCTTGCGGCAATAAACACACTTACCGCATGCACTTACGCAGGAGATAAGGACATGGTCTCCTGGCTTGAAAGCAGAGACTGCCGCGCCAACCTTCTCGATGATGCCAACGCCTTCATGACCCAGGATACGGCCCGGCTGGCAGGTGGCAACATCCCCCTTGAGGATATGCAGGTCGGTCCCGCAAATCGTGGTCTTGGTTACTCTGACAATTGCATCCGTGGATGCCGTGATGTCCGGCTTTGGGCGGTCTTCGAGAGATTTCTTTCCCGGCCCCTGATAAACGAGAGCTTTCATGGTTGACATTCCTTTGGTTGTGACTTTGGGTGTTGAAAAATGGTCGCGAGCCAGCCATTTCGGCCGGAATCTGCTCTAAAACAGTGCCCGATTTCGGGTCCTTTTTAGGCCTCATCGCAGCGCCCATCATTCATCTTCCTCATTAGATCGTCTGTTCGGCAGACCGCACAGAGCTAAGTCTGAGCAGCGATGAGCCATTTTGCTTGCGGCCAGATAAGTAAATTTGCGATCCCTGCGGAGAAATTTTCTCGGGAGACGGCACAAAAACATCTCAAACCTCCCGTGAATTCCGTCATATTACTCAGCGGTTGAGATTGGACGAATCGACTCGCCCAGTTGCGCGCTCCCTACCCCTTGGGCGTGCAAAGTTGGATCCAATTAGGACCGTCGCGCTCGATCCGGTGGAGACTGGTCAGTCGCAGTTAATCTTATCCTGAAAGGGGTCGATTACAAGCGGGCGGGCGTGGTTCACAAATTGCCGTTTTGGGCCCGGCCCACAAACTGGCTCAAGGCTGCAGCGCGACCTTTTCCAGTTCGGCAGTTTCCGGCATTCGAATGGCGAAGACGACCAAGGCCACGACCGCAGCCGCGCCGGCGGCGAGAAAAGCTACGCGGTACCCGAAGTGGTCGACGATCACCCCGGTAGCTAGGCCGCTCAGCGCGGCGCCGATCCCCGTCGCTGTGGCGATGGCGCCCAGTGCCAGATTGTAGCGCCCGGTGCCGCGCATGATATCGGCGATCACGAGGGGCATCAGGGCGCCAAAGATTCCAGCGCTGACGCCATCGAGCAATTGGACGCCGATCAGCCAGACGCTATTGTCGGAAAAGGTGTAGAGCAGAGCGCGGATGGGCAAAACGGCAAACCCGACGAGAAACAAGGGCTTGCGTCCCCAACTGTCGGCCGTACGCCCAACCACAAGGGCGATCGGCAGCATGACCGCCTGTGCTGCAATGATGCAGGCAGACATCATCGCAGTCGCTTCTTTCGGGTATTCGGCGGCGAGCTTCTGTCCCGCCAGTGGCAGCAGCCCCGCATTGGCAAAATGGTACAGCATGACGCACAGGCCGAAGATGACCAGTGGCCGGGATTGGAACAGGACGCCGTAGCCGGCGCCGCCGCTCGCCGCTACATCGGACTCTGGATCGAGGTCCCGCGCCCGGTCAAAATCGATCGCTTTGGCGGGAATGGTAAGCACGGCGCTGGCGGCAAGTACGGCAAATACTGGCACGAGAAGGAAAACGACACGCTGCGAGAAGGCATAGCCGACGGCGGCCGCCACCACGGCGATGGCGACATTGCCGGCATGGTCGAACGCCGAGTTTCTGCCCACGCGACGGGCCAGCTGTTGGCGCTTGAACAGGCCCAAGGTCAGGGCCGCTACGGCCGGACCAAAGACGTCGCCGACAATTGACATCAGGCTGTTGGCGATCGCAACCGGCCAAAAGCTCGGCCACGCGAAGATGGCAAGCGCGGCCATACCCAACACGGCAAGCGCGAAAACGATCGCGGCGCGCTTGCAGCGCAATTCGTCGATCGCGGCGCCGATCGGCGTTTGCACCGCAAGGCCGAGCAGGCCGCCGACGGCGGTGACCCATCCGACTTCAAACTGGCTCCAGTGCTGCTGTGTGACAAGGAACACGTTGAGATAAGGCCCAAGGGCGCCGCGCACGTCGGCCAGCAGGAAGTTGATGGCATCTAACGAGAATGGATGGAAACGTGGGCTCTTGGTTGATGTTATAGCCATAGCCACAGCGTACCGATAACGAGGGTGACGATGGTGAGCGGCGCGCCGACCCTGAAATAGTCCCAGAACCCGATCACGACGCCGGCAGCGGCTGCCTTTTGCACGACGATCAGATTGGCGATCGAGCCCAGAATGGTGAAATTGCCAGCCAGCGTAGAAGCCATGGCGATCACCAACCACGCCCGGTCATGGTCTTTCAGGGCCTCCACAAACGGCTTTAGCATCAAAACTGCCGGCACGTTGCTAACCAGGTTGGACAACAACGCCGTCACACTACTTAGCACGGGTACTAGGTCGAGATGCAAGCGCCCCATGGCGGCGATAATATCGGGGCTAAGAAGGGCGCGCTGCGCACCGGCGACGATAATAAATAGCCCAGCGAACATCAATAGCAAGGACCAGTCAATCTCCGCGTAGACCCGCCGGCTCTTCACCCGTCCCGTCAGAAGCAGAAGGCCGCCGATGATGATCGCCGCCTTGGCCGGTACGACCCCGGCGAAAAACAAGGCGATCATGATCAGGGTTGCTAACAATGCACGGATCACCAGCACGCGATTGAGACGGACCTTCGGCACCGGCGCTTCAAGTCGCTCATTGTCGGCAAACTCGGCGCGATGGAAGAGCGCGATGAGCACCACGGTGACGATCAGCCCGAGCAAGGCGATCGGCCCCAACGCCAAGGCAAAACTGGTGTAAGAAATATGCGAGAAGCTGCCGATCATGATGTTCTGGGGGTTGCCGGTGATCGTCGCCGTTGACCCGACATTCGACGCCATTGCCACGGCCAGCAGGTAGGGCACTGGCCGCCGTCCAAGTGCCAGCGTCAACTCCAGCACGAGCGGGCCCAGTACCAGACAGATCGCGTCGTTCACCAGGAAGGCGGAAAAAATGCCCGAGGTCGCGACGACTACGCAAAGAAGAATCAAAGGACGCCTGGCGTGCAGCCGGCCCCAGGCATCGACAAGCGCAAAAAAACCGGAAAGGCGCAGGCTGGTGACGACAATCATCATGCCAAGCAGCAGCGTGATGGTGTCGAGATCGACCGCCTTGTAGGCCGCATCGAGCGGCAGAGCGCCCGACGCGACCATGAGGCCGGCGCCGACTAGGGCGATGCCGGCCCGGTCGATGCTAAGTCCTGGGATTCTCCCGATCGCCAGCGCGAGATAACTCCCGACAAAGATGACGCCGGCCGCGGCGCTTTGGCCTTCCCCCGTAATTCGATCCCCGCTGGGAAGCAGAGAGGGTGCCAGCGCGGCGGCGATGGCGATCACCACCACGATCCCTACCAGCAGGACGCTCAAGACCACCAGCCATCTAATACGACCGGACACTTGATGGCGCATGGGGCATCCCCTTTCTACACTCGGCATAGCCAGTCGTCTCAGTGCACGACAGTATGAATTTAGCAATCAATCAAATGACAAAGCATACATGACTTTCGCAGGAGAAAATTCTCCGGGAGCTATCAACAATTGAGGCGGTCGCGCTATGGGGGTGAAGCGAACCATGTCGGTGGTTCGTAAGGGTTTGACTCCGGGCGGCATTAAGTCGCCCTCGAGCCAAATAGTGGCGCGCGGCATCAAGGCGTGCAAGTCGTGCATCACCGCGACATCAACGCGGCAAGGGTCTTTCTCGCGCGTGCATATGCGCGTCTCGCAAGAGGAGTCTCCTTCCTTTCCGCATAAGCGGCAGCCACTAGCCTGAGGTGGGGGAGGATGTCAACACGACGGCAAATGAAACTCTCTTTCGCCGTGAAGTTGCTAAGGTGGCGGGCGTCTTGCGGTCAACGATAGCCCTCACTTCCACATCGCCCAATAACACCAAGTATTTTATACAAAAATTGCTATTTTTGTATAAAATACTTGGCTTTATAACCGTCTTGCAGCCCATTGCGCTCCTAGACCACGTGCAGACTTAAAACTAGGTCTGTAACGCTAACTATAATTGACAAAAACACGATATTTTGTATAGAATAGTTTCCATTATGCCGAAACCTGCCACTACACTATATCCAAGCTCAGCCCGGGCCTTGCTAGCCCTAGGTCAACGGATGAAGGACGCTCGTCTACGACGCCAATTTTCCGCAGAGACGGTCGCAACGCGCGCCGGCATCACTCGACCAACATTGACAAAAATTGAATCTGGAGCTGCCTCGGTGACGATGGGCAATTACTTTCAGGTCTTGGCAGTCCTCGGACTAGACAAGGATATGAACCTCGTTGCACGCGATGATGTCCTCGGCCGCCGACTGCAAGATGCAGAGCTTCCACAGCGTCGGCGGGCCCCAAGGAGAACGGCGGCTCAAATGAAGGAAGATGCTGCAGCTCTGTCGAATGGTGCAAGTGAGCTCGACCCAACGACCGCAATCTCCCCGCTTCGCGACGATAAACAAGGCGAGTAATGGCTACGAAGAAACCACAACCTCGCTTGAAAGTGTGGCTCGATGACCCGACGTTTGGTCCGCTTCAGCAAATTGGCACGCTTCATAAAGTTGGACACGGTGGCGTCCGGTTCGCGTACACCGAGACGTGGCTTAAGAATCCATTGGCGTTCAAGCTCGACCCAGCACTGACGCTTGATGCGAACGACTTCTTCCCTGAGAACTCGAACTTCGGCATGTTCATGGATTCATGTCCGGACAGATGGGGACAGGTTCTGATGCAACGCCGGGAAACTATCGAGGCGAAAGAAGCCGGCCGCACGAAGGTAACGCTTGGAGCTTGGGAATTTCTTCGCGGCGTCCAGGACCATACGCGAATGGGCGCGCTACGATTTAGCGCTGAAGATGAGGACATCTTCCTGGCTCACGAACTCCTCGCCGCGCCCCCAATGACGAGCCTAGCTGAGCTTCAAGCTGTTGCGTTGGAGCTATCGCGAAAAAAATTCGATGATATGTCGAAGCTAAAGAAGTGGCTCCAAATTCTCGTCGCCCCAGGTGCCTCACTTGGTGGCGCTCGACCAAAAGCGAACCTCTCGGAGGCTAATGAGCTATGGATTGCAAAGTTCCCTTCAGCTGAGGACGACACAGACGTCGCTCTATGGGAAAAGCTTCTGCATGACATGGCTGCCGACTGCGGGATAGACGTACCTAAGTCACGCATCGAGCGAGTGGGACACGAATATCACACTTTTATGGTTCAGCGATTCGACCGCGAAAACGGAGAGCGGAAATTCTTTACCTCTGCGATGACTCTCCTGAACAAAACAGACAAGGAGGAGGCGAGCTACATCGACCTTGCTCAATTCATTGCACACCAGGGAAGCCCCGCCCATATTGCAGAAGATTTGAGGCAGCTCTTTACAAGAGTTGCTTTTAACATCGCGGTAGCCAATCGCGACGACCACTTACGCAATCATGGATTCATGCGCACGCTCTCAGGATGGAGGCTTGCAAAGGCCTATGATATGAACCCCTCGGTGAAAAAGCCTGAGCATGTATTGGGTATAGATGAAGGTTTGCATGAGCCATCGCTAGCGACCCTGCTGGAGACGGCGCCGTACTACGATTTGGATGAGCCAGCGGCAACAGAAATCATCGAGAAAGTCTTGGGCGTCGTCGTCACGTGGCGAGCCCGCGCAAAAGCACTGCATATCTCATTGGCAGACGTCGAAGAGATGGAGCATCTTTTTATCACGGAACTAGAGCAGTGAAAGTGTCGCACGCTCGGCTTGATAAGCAGCAGTTTCGATAAGTGGTACGTTATTCCACCGTCACGGACTTTGCTAGGTTACGCGGCTTATCGACGTCGGTGCCACGTGCTAGCGCAGTGTGATAGGCCAACAATTGCAGGGGCACGACATGGAGTATTGGCGATAAAAGGCCATAGTGTTCCGGCAAGCGGATCACGTGAATGCCCTCACCCGAAGTGATGCGCGAGTCGACGTCCGCGAACACGTACAGCTGGCCGCCGCGCGCCCGCACCTCCTGCATGTTCGACTTCAGTTTTTCGATAAGGGCGTCGTTTGGCGCGATCGTAACGACCGGCATTTCGACGGTCACCAGCGCCAGAGGGCCGTGCTTCAGCTCGCCTGCCGGATAGGCTTCGGCGTGGATGTAGGAAATTTCCTTGAGCTTTAGCGCCCCTTCAAGCGCAATCGGATAATGCATGCCGCGTCCGAGAAACAACGCATTTTCCATGCGCGCGAAGTGTTCGGCCCAAGCGATGATTTGCGGCTCCAACGCCAACACAGAGGCAATTGACATTGGCAAGTGGCGCATCGCTTTAAGGTGCGCCACTTCCTCCTCGGCGTTCAGGCGGCCGTTCACTTTGGCCAGGGTTAGCGTCAAAAGAAACAGCGCGGCCAGTTGCGTGGTAAATGCCTTCGTCGATGCGACCCCCACTTCGACCCCGGCGCGTGTGATGTAAGCGAGTACACACTCTCGTACCATCGCGCTGGTGGCAACGTTGCAGATCGTTAGCGTATGCAGCATACCGAGGCTGCGCGCGTGTTTGAGGGCGGCCAGAGTGTCGGCCGTTTCGCCGCTTTGCGTAATCGTCACCACGAGCGTATTGGGGTGCGGCACGCTGTCGCGGTAGCGGTATTCACTGGCGATCTCGACATTAACGGGCACCTTGGCGACAGATTCGATCCAGTATTTGGCCGTCAGGCCGGCGTAATAGCTGGTGCCGCAAGCGAGAATGAGCACGCGGTCGATCTGCTCAAAAATCTTGAAGGCGCCGTCACCAAACAGTTCCGGCATGATGCCGGTGACACCCTCGAGCGTGTCGCCGATGACGCGCGGCTGCTCGAAAATCTCTTTTTGCATATAGTGACGGTATGGTCCGAGCTCGGCCGCGCCGGTGTAGGCGTTCACGGTCGTGACTTCACGCGTCACGGAACGGCCGTCCGCATCAACGATCCAGCACCGGGCCAGCTGCAAGGCGACTACGTCGCCGTCTTCCAGGTAAATAATCTGGTCGGTGGTTCCGGCCAGCGCCATCGCGTCCGAGGCGACAAAGTTCTCACCTTGGCCGACCCCGACAATGAGCGGCGAGCCCCGCCGCGCGGCGACCACGCGATGTGGTTCTTCGCGACAAAAAACAGCGATGGCATAAGCGCCTTGCAGGCGCTTCACGGCGTTTTGGACAGTATCAAACAGATCGCCGTTGTACATGTGTTCGACCAGATGGGCGATCACTTCAGTGTCGGTCTGGCTCTGGAACACATACCCGAGAGTCGTCAGTTCGGCGCGCAGTTCATCATGGTTTTCGATGATGCCGTTGTGCACCAATGCAATGCGGGCATCGTCGGCGCTGGGTGAGAAGTGCGGGTGGGCATTGTGGGACAGAGGCGCGCCATGCGTGGCCCAGCGCGTGTGGGCGATGCCGGTATAGCCCGTCATGGCGGCGTCTCTCATTTGCTGTTCGAGGTCGGCCACGCGCGCCGTACTGCGTGAGCGCCGCAATTGACCATCCACGTACAGGGCAACGCCGCAGGAATCGTAGCCTCGGTATTCAAGCCGCTTCAGACCTTCGATCAAAATAGGGGTGATGTTGCGTTGCGCTACAGCTCCGACGATGCCGCACATAGGGACCTCTTCTTTAAAAAATTTCGATGAATGCATCGTAAATCAACAACAATGAAATAAGCTTTCTATTTTTTAGATTAATCGCAACAATATTTCACTTATATAAAATAATGAAATATAATTTCATTATTTTAATTTTATTTACAAAAACAATCAATTTTCTATGGCTAATATGATGGCAGTACTGGACGATATTGACCGGCGCATCCTCAATGCCCTACAAATTGACGCGTCGCGGACCAACTGCGCGCTGGCGCAGGAGGTTCATATCTCGCCGCCGACTTGTTTGCGACGCGTCAAACACTTAACGCAAGCGGGAATTATCGAACGCCAGGTGGCAATTGTCGCGCCGCAAATGGTGGGCTCGCGCTTGACCGCTATCGTCGAAATCACGCTCGATGTGCAGGCGGCCGAGCGTTTGCAAGAATTCGAGCGCCACGTGGCCAACGACGGCGCCGTGTTGCAGTGTTACCGCGTTGCGCCGGGACCGGATTTTGTGCTGATCGTGCAAGTCGCTGATATGCCGGCCTACCATGCCTTGGCGCATCGCCTGTTCGCGGCGCAGACGAACGTGCGCAACGTGAAGAGCTATTTCTCCACCTTGCGCAGCAAATTCGAGACAAAAATCGCCATCTGACGACCTTATCGTCCGCCAATCTGGCACTTTTCCGCAAGCCGATCCATCAAGCTTTCCACCTTGCATTGGCTAGCTGTTAGACGGCTTATGATTTATTGCCGGTTGGGCCCAACCGGCCTGGCTACCGATGAAAACGGCAGATGGACTTTCCACTTCCGCAACGATCATCGGCGGTGAACAAGTGCTCGCCCCCAACTCCGCCAATGCCCGCTGCCACGCAAGAGGGGGCTATCTTTTGGCTTTGGCGGGCCGTTGCCATCCGTCAATAGTGGTCTGCTTGGCGCGCGTGATGGTCAGCTTGCCAGCGGGGGCGTCTTTCGACAGCGTGGTGCCGGCCCCGAGGGTGGCGCCTTTGCCCACCGTCACCGGTGCAATCAACTGGCTATCGCTGCCGATGAAGGCGTCGTCCTCGATCACGGTCCGGAACTTGTTGGCGCCGTCGTAATTGCAAGTAATGGTGCCGGCACCGATATTGACGCGCGAGCCCACCGTCGCATCGCCGACGTACGCCAGATGATTGGCCTTGCTGTGTGCAGCGATCTGGCTATTCTTGATTTCAACGAAATTGCCAATGTGGACGTCTTCAGCTAGTTCGGTGCCGGCACGCAGGCGCGCGTACGGTCCGATAATGGACGCGGTCCCCACCACAGCCCCTTCAATATGACAAAACGGCTTGATCTTGGCCCCCGCCATGATGCACGCGTTGATTATGACATTATGGGCGCCGATGCATACGCCGTCTCCCAGCTCGACCCGTCCCTCAAAGACGCAGCCGACGTCAATTGTCACGTCGCGACCGCAAATTAGTTCGCCCCGCACATCGATGCGTGCCGGGTCGAGCAAGCTGACGCCTTGCTCGAGTAGCGCGTTGGCGACATTGGCCTGGTAGATGCGCTCGAGCTGCGCCAGTTGCACTTTGCTGTTGACACCTGCCACCTCCCACTGCGCGTCCGGCTGGGCCGACACAACAGGCACGCCGTCGGCGACGGCCTGCGCTACGATATCGGTCAGATAATATTCGCTCTGCGCATTGTCGTTTGACAATGCCGCCAGCCATTTCTTCAACTGCGGCGTGGGGACGACCATGATGCCGCTGTTGATCTCGCCAATCATCCGTTCCGCCTCGCTGGCATCTTTTTCCTCGACGATGCGAACAATGTTGCCGTTCTCGCGCACGATACGGCCCAGGCCGAACGGTTCGGCCTGGGCCACGGTCAGGATGCCAAGTTTGTCGCTGCCGGCAGTCTCTACCAGACGCTGCAGGGATGCGGCCGTCGTTAGCGGCACGTCGCCATACAGGATCAAGGTCGGAACGGATTCGTCTAGCACCGGCAGCGCCTGCATCACCGCGTGTCCGGTGCCCAGTTGCGGTTCCTGCAAAGCGGCATCGACGACCAATGACTGGCCGGCATTGCCTTTTTCTAGCATGTGCAGCACGGCAGCGCCCCCATGCCCGTAAATCACGCATAATTTGCCGGGCGCCAGGGTGCGCGCAGCATCAATCACGTGCGCCAGCAGCGCCTTGCCCGCCAGAAGATGTAAGACTTTTGGCAGCGCCGAATGCATACGCTTTCCCATACCGGCGGCGAGGATGACAACGTTCATGGTCTATGGTTTTGAAAAATTGAATAAAAAGAAGTTTAACATGCAAGACTTTCGTGTCCGCTTTCGCGCTCGATTCCTGACGACACGGGTGCGCCAGAAGAATTAATCCGCGGCGTCTCCTTGCCTTCCGTAGCAAGGCGACCCCGCTTGGCGTCTCCGGTCCAGCGCGATGGAGAAGGCAGGCGGCTTAACCCGACCCCATATCGAGGATGAAAAGTGAAGAAAAAAATTGTGTTAGCCCTGTTGCTAGCGCCCCTGCTGGCCGGCGCGGCCGAAGGCATGTGGACCTTTGATCGTCCGCCGCTAGAGCGCATGAAAAAGGAGATTGGTTGGGCGCCCGATGCAACTTGGTTGGCGCATACCATGCAATCGTCGGCCCGTCTGGCGCTTGGCTGCTCAGGCTCCTTTGTGTCGCCGAACGGTCTGGTGCTGTCCAATCACCACTGCGCGGCGCACTGCGTGGAGCAGATCTCGAACGCGAAGACCAATTATATGGCGAGCGGATTTCTGGCACAAACCGCTGCCGAGGAGCAGCGCTGTCCGGCGATGGAGGTTAACCGCCTCGACAGCATCATTGACGTGACCGAGTCCATGCATAACGCCACGGCCGGCCTGGAGGGCGAGGCATTTACCAAAGCGAAGAACGCGCAGACGGCCAAGCTTGCCGCTGCATGCGTCGGCAAGGAGGCCGATAAGGCGCGCTGCGACATGGTCAGCCTGTACCAGGGCGGAAAATATAATCTTTACCGTTACCATCGCTTCCAAGATGTGCGCCTGGTGTTCGCGCCGGAACAGTCGGTGGCTTTTTTTGGCGGCGATCCCGACAACTTCAATTTTCCCCGCTACGATCTCGACATGTCGCTGTTGCGCGTGTATGAAGACGGCAAGCCGGCGCCCGTCAGCGCTTATTTTCCGGTGAGTAGCATCGGGCCGGCAGAGGGGGAGGCCGTGTTTACCGCGGGCCATCCGGGCAGCACGCAGCGCGCGTATACGATGGCGCGCCTGTTGGCCTTGCGCGACCATATCTTGCCGGATCGCCTGATCCGCCTGGCCGAGTACCGCGGCGTGTTGACCCAGTATCGCGCGCTGGGTGCGGAGCAAAGCCGGAAAGCCGGTTCCGAGCTGTTTTACGTGGAAAACAGTTTTAAGGCCCTAAGTGGCCAGCGCGAAGCGCTCATCGAACCCGGTCTGATGGATGCCAAGCTAGCGGAGGAAACCGCATTACGCCATTTTGTCGCAGCCAAGCCGGCGACCAGGGCATCCACCGGCGGCGCCTGGGACGCGATTGCTCATGCGGTCAAGGTGTCGAACGAACTCCACGAACCCTTGGCCCAATTTGAACATGGCTTGGCATTCGACAGCGAGTATGCCAAGTTTGCCACCACGCTCGTGCGCGCAGCTGCCGAACGCGCCAAACCGGACGGGGAGCGCCTGCCGGAATTTGCCGAGGCGCGCCTGCCGCAGGTACAAGCCGGAGTGTTGTCGCCGGCGCCCGTGTATCCGGACTTCGAGAAGGTCAAACTGGCTTGGTCTCTCACCAAGATGCGCGAGAAATTGGGCGCCAGCAATTTGCAGGTGGTCCGGATATTGGGCAAGGATTCGCCGCAACAGCTGGCCGCGCGCCTGATCGACGGCACCAAACTGGGCGCGCCGACAGTGCGCCGGCAGTTGTGGGAAGGTGGCATGGCGGCGATCTTGCAATCGGACGATCCGTTCATCAAGCTGGCCTTGCAAATCGATCCGGTCGCACGCGCGCTGCGCAAGGACTTTGAAGCCCGCGTCGAATCGGTCATCATGAAGAGCGATGAAAAGATCGCGGCCGCGCGCTTTGCCATGCTGGGAACCAGCATTTATCCGGACGCAACATTTACGCTGCGCCTATCCTACGGCGAAGTCAAAGGCTGGAAGGAGGGGGGCAAGGACGTGGCGCCGTTCACCGATTTCGGCGGCGCCTTCGCGCATGCGACCGGCGCCGATCCATTCGAGCTGCCGCCGACGTGGTACCAGGCTAAGGATAAACTCGACCTGAGTATGCCACTTAATTTCGTCAGCACGAACGACATCATCGGCGGCAATTCCGGGAGCCCCGTGGTCAACCGCAAGGGCGAACTGGTGGGCTTGATTTTTGACGGCAATCTGCCGTCCTTGGGCGGCGCTTTCGGCTTTGACGCGTCCGTCAACCGCGCCGTCTCGGTCGACAGCGCAGCCTTGCTCGAGGCGCTAGACCGGATTTACGGCGCCCATGCTGCGGCGACCGAAATGCGCGGCGACCGGCATTGACAATCATCGAACTAGGCGTCGCGCACGATCCGGCAATGTTTCAAGGCCTATTGCGTTTTTCGTTTCCGGGCCCAGATGCCGATGCCGTGGCCCGGGGGGCTAGATCTTGCTAGCGCCGCCATTTTGTGCGCTTTTCTTACGGGGCTTGGTTGTTGTGCGCCTAGGGCGCACAACAACACTCCGGGGCGATTGACTTCAAGCTGGCGGCGCCAGGCGCTTGCTGTTCTTCGCTTTGAGAGCCTGCCCCATCCTTTGGCAACCCCCACAGACCCTATGGTATAGTGTTCGCCAACAAAACACTGACGTTTTCACATGCAAAAAAAGCGAGCAGGAAAGGCGGCGAAAGTTCCGGTGCACCGACCGCCGCTCTCCAACCAAGTCCGCATTATCGGCGGTGCCTGGAAACGGACGGCGTTGCCGGTGCTGGACGCGCTAGGTCTGCGCCCGACCCCGGATCGCGTGCGTGAAACCGTCTTCAACTGGATCAACCATCTGCGCGGCGGCGCCTGGGAACAGGCGCTATGCTTGGATCTGTTTGCCGGTAGCGGCGCGCTCGGTTTTGAAGCTGCCAGCCGCGGTGCCTTGTCGGTAACCATGGTCGATAACCATACTCCCGTCGTTCACCAGCTTGAGGAAATCAAAAACAGGCTGCATGCCGAGCAGGTCCAAATCATCCGCGGCGACGCGTTGGCCACGGCACAAACATTGGCCGCGCGCGGCCAGCGTTTTGACCTGATCTTCCTCGACCCCCCGTACCAGCAGGAGTGGCTGATGCGCGCCTTGCCTTTGACTGCCGCGTTGCTCAAGGAAGGAGGGCTGGTGTATGCGGAATCGGGCCAGTCGCTAACCTTCGATCAGCCCGGCGAGACTGCAGCGGTTGAAGGCGAGACTGGCGCCGAGGCTACACCGGACTGGATGGCGCCTTGGAAAGTGATCCGCGCTGATAAAGCCGGTACCGTGTTCTACCATTTGCTAACTTACAACAAAAATAACGGTAATTGACTGAAAATCATCACCGAATCAAGCCGGCCAAGGGGAAAAGCCTGATTTTCAGGCATAATGCGCGTTCGATGTTAGTGTATTTAGGGAGCCGCAATGGTTGTAGCCGTCTATCCAGGAACATTCGATCCGCTCACGCGCGGTCACGAAGATTTGGTGCGCCGCGCATCCGGTTTGTTTGACACGTTGATCGTCGGCGTCGCCGACAGCAAGAACAAGCAACCTTTTTTCTCTCTGGACGAGCGCCTAACGATAGCGAGCGAAGTGCTGGGCCATTATCCCAATGTCAAGGTCGAAAGTTTTTCCGGTCTGCTCAAGGACTTCGTGCGCAAACACGACGCCCGTATCATCATGCGCGGCCTGCGCGCCGTCTCCGACTTCGAATATGAATTCCAAATGGCCGGCATGAACCGCTACTTGCTGCCCGATGTCGAGACCATGTTCCTGACCCCGTCCGATCAATACCAGTTCATCTCCGGCACCATCGTGCGGGAGATCGCAGCGCTGGGCGGTGATGTATCCAAATTTGTTTTCCCGTCCGTCGATCGTTGGCTGCAAAGGAAACTCGCAGCGACGTCGGCTGAATCCAAGTAATCAACACGAGTCTAGCCATGGCATTATTAATTACCGATGACTGCATCAATTGCGACGTGTGCGAGCCCGAATGCCCGAATGACGCCATTTCCATGGGCGCCGAAATTTACGAGATCAATCCGGCAAAGTGCACCGAATGCGTAGGCCATTTTGACGAACCTCAGTGCCAGCAGGTGTGCCCGGTCAATTGCATTCCCTTCAACCCGGCCTGGCATGAAACGGAAGATGAACTGCGCGCCAAGTATGAGCGCTTGCAAACTGAGCTGAAAGCTTAACGCGCCATTGGGGCGCAGACGAACGTGCTGCCCGCCTCCGCACTCCCATGCGGGTGTTCATCCATGCAAATTGCGCCACGCGAATTTTTTCTGCCGCCAAGGCACGCAAGTGGCATCGGCCAACTTAAAATTTTTATGCCATTCGTATGCGGGCCCCGCCGCCACCGCCCGCGCTGATGGTGGCGGCGCCAGAGTGCGAGGCGAACCAATTCGGTGACTTAGCTTAAGCTGTGAAGGCGCGTAACGTGACGCACGGAAAAGCGGAAGGTCGGATTTTCAAAGCAAACCTTGCAGTTTGAAGAAGCGCTGGTCCCTGTTCCGGGCTTAGAGGAAGCTCTGCTGGACTCCGATTTTCGAAGTCGATTCATTCCAAGTTGGCCAGATGACGCCATGCCGTCTTGAAAACCTTAGATCCGTGCCAAGCCAATGATCCGTTCAAGCTGAAGTTGCTGGGTCGGCCAGGCGGCGCCCGCCTGAAGTCGGCATGGCTTGACTTAGCCGCGCGACGCTTGGGCGCGCAGTTCGGCCGCGTGGCTGGGCGCGCAGCCGTCCATCTTGTTTAACATCCGAATGAGCATCATCGCATCCTTCATTTGACTGCGTGCCAGGCGCTCTTCCTTGCTGCGTTTCGGTCTCACAAGCAGCAACAGGGCGCGCGCCACTCCGCTCAACAGCGGTTTGAACAAGACCAGGAGGGCGGCGGCCAAGGTGAGCGTTGCCAGCGTTTGCACGGCGCGCAGGATAGGCATATCCAAGACAAACGCCAGCGCTGCGGGAATGGAGGAGATCACAGTAGACATGGTATTCCAATGATTATAGAATCGGTGACGCAACTATAGTGCGGCGCAACATATAAATCTAATTCCATTATTTGATACCATTTATATGGGATGTGAATGTTTTGCGTGTGGTTTGTCCCACCTGAAGCGGGGCCAAGAACTTTTCGTGGTCTTTTTATTACCTTTCCCATCTCAACTTTTTTGGGCTGCCATGAGTTTCCTAACGTTGGATTTGAACCTGTTGCGTGTCTTCGACGCAGTGATGACCGAACAAAACCTGACGCGCGCGTCCGGGCATCTGGCGATGACGCAGCCGGCCGTGTCAAATGCAATCAAGCGTTTGCGCGAAAGCTTGGGTGATGAATTATTGATACGCACTGCGTACGGCGTAAAGCCAACGCCGCGGGCAGAAGCCTTGTGGCCATCCGTGCGCGCGGCGCTGGCCAGCTTGGAAGCAGCCGTGACACCGCAAATTTTTGATGTTTCCAAGGCTCACGCCACTTTCAGAATGGCCATGGCGGACGCCACGGCGGCATTCTGGCTGCCGTCGCTGATGCGCTCGATCGAAAGTGAAGCGCCCGGAGTCAACGTGCGCATGGTGCCATTGACCACGCGCGAGCCGCGTCCGATGTTGTTGCGCGGCGATGTCGACCTCGCGGTCGGCTTTTTCCCCGGCGTGGCGGCCCAACTGTCAAGCGACACCAGCTCTCCAATCCGTCATGAGCGCTTGTACTCGGGACAATATGTATGCGTGATGCGGCGCCAGCATCCGCTCGCCAAGGGCGAACTGACGCTCGACGACTATTGCGCGGCGAATCATTTACTGGTCAGCTTTTCCGGCCGCGCGCACGGCTTGGTTGATGAAGCGTTGACCCAAATCCGGCGCGAGCGCCGCATCTTGCTGACGGTTAACCAGTTTTTTACGGCCGGGCGCGTGGTGGCGAACTCGGATTTGATCACCGTGTTGCCACGCCACCTGATTGCTTCGACCGGCATGACGGAAGCGTTGTTGTACAAGGAATTGCCGTTCCCGATGCCGGCGGTTCACCTCGATATGCTTTGGCACGAACGCGAAGCGCGCAGCCCGGCCCATCGCTGGTTGCGCAGCCACCTCGAAAGCATGAATACCGTCATGCTGCGCACGGCGACAGGGAACTCAATCTCGCCCAAGGCCGACAACGCCTAAGGGCCTTAAATGTGGCTTGAGCGGTAACCGATGCGAAAGCCGCCCCAGTGCTTCCCGTCAACAAAAATGGGCGCCGACAAATCGTGCATCACTTCGCCCGTATCCCGTTTATACGTTTGCAGCAAGAACGGTTGGGTGTTGGAACCACAGCGCGCCCCAGTGCGATCGTTGAAGATGCGCTTGGTGCGATTGTGAGCGATATCGACAGCGTAATCGCCCGTCAATGGCTGAGAGAATTTTTTATTATGCGTCGGGAAATAGCCATTGTTGTCGACGGCGCCGGCGTACGCCAGCTGCGGCATCGCCAGCAGCAAGCTCTCCTGTAAGGGCGGCAAAGCGCAGTCAGTAAAGGCATCGAATTTCGTCCTGTGCTTGGGCGGGTCGGTATCCGGGATCAGCAAGTAGCGGCGGTCGAACAGGGCTTCGCGCGTGATCTTTCCAGTTGCAATAGCCGCCGTGAAAATCCGGCCCACTTCCTTGGCGGCGGCCTGGGCAGCTAGCCGGATCGCATCATGCGGCGTTGCGACCGAGGTTTGCCCGAGCGCGCAGGCCATGGCTTCGGCCCGTTCCGCCAATGCCATGGCCGAACTAGTCGCACGCGGCAGTTCGGCGTCCGTTGAGAACATGCTGTCGCGGATCTGGGCAATTGCATCGGCGATCCCCTTGGCAACCTCCACATGCTGGCGCGAGGCGCTTGCAATTTGCCCGCTTTCGTCTTCCGATGCCCCCGCAGAGCGCTCGATATTGATCAAAAAGCCGTGCACTCTTTCAATGTTTTTCGCCGCTGCGCTCACGCCGTTGGCCAACGAGCTCATTCCCAGCGCCGCGTTTTCAGCCTGTTCATTGATTTCCCGTACCATCTGGCCGATCTCATCGGTCGCTTCCTTGGTGCGCTGGGCCAGTTGCCGCACTTCGCCGGCCACGACAGCAAAACCGCGCCCATGCTCGCCCGCGCGCGCCGCTTCGATCGCCGCGTTCAAGGCCAGCAAATTGGTGCGCGCCGAGATTTCCGTGATGGTTTGCGTAAAACCGTAAATGCGACGCGATTTTTCCTGCAAGGCGCTCATTGAGCACGAAGCCGATTGCGCGTCGCTCCGGGCGCTGCTAATTCTCTGTAATCCCTGATCGACTTCGGCGCGCCCGGCCACGCTTTCCATGCGCACCTGGGCGGCAGTCTTGGCTGCCCGCTGCGCATTGGCGGCAATCTGTTCTGTCGTGTGCAAATTCTGGGCCGAACTGGCAACGATCACGCTGGCGGTTTGAACATCGTGACCGATCTTCTGGTTGACCGAATCGACAAAATGCGAGGTCTCGGCGGCGCCGATCATGATGTCATCGATCGCTTGGCCCACGATGTCGGCAAATTGCTGCCCCCCCTTGATCGGCCCCGCGCCCGGCCAGAGCCATGATCGCGGCGCCGAGCGCGGCCGCCAGGGTGGCGCAGCCGAGGGCGCTGGCCGGCCCTCCCTGGGCCAGTTGTAATAGGCAAACCAGGCCCGCTGCGAGCGCCATCGCCACCAGCGTTAATGCAATAAAACGCAACATTGGTCGGTGTAACAGCTTCATTTGTCTCCCCCACGCATGGTTGCCCAACGGCCGCCGTGGCGCCTACCCATCCTGTCTTTTTCAACAAAAAAGAACAGAGCGCTCCTATTTCTGGCATCAACGTCTGGCGCGTTGTCGCATTCAGCAACTGTACAATAAGTAGTTCTGGCAGGCAACTTTTTTCGCATTACGCGATTTCGTATTCACCTGATCGGCAATTTCGTCGTGCTTTTTACCTCTTCCATCACCGCGTAGGTGTGGGTTTCACGCACCCCTTTTTGGAGCAGGGTTTTGCCCAAAAATTCGCGGTAAGCTGCCATGTCCTTGACCCGCGCCTTGACCAGATAATCAAACCCCCCGGCCACCATGTGGCATTCCAGCACCTCCGGGATGGTTTGCACGCTATGCCTGAAGGTATCGAACACTTCCGGCGTCGTTCGGTCCAGCACCACTTCGATAAACACCAGCAGGGAAACGTCGAGCAATTGCGGATTTAGCTGGGCCGTATAACCCATGATGTAGCGTGACTCGTGGAGCTTGCGGACCCGCTCCAGGCAGGCCGCAGGCGATAGATTCACGCGCGCGGCCAACTCGACGTTGCTGATGCGTCCATCGTTTTGCAACTCCATCAGAATTTTTTTACTTATTTTGTCCAGCATGACGGGGGATCTCCGAAAAAATTTTATTTGGTTAAATTGTCTCATCAAAAACAATGTATTGCTAGCGCCCTGTAATACCAAAATTAATCCATGAGAATTCGTCTTACAATCGAATCATCTTGCCGTCACCTTATCTGCCCGCGAACTCCAGCTTTGACGGGCACATGAAGCCGTCCGGCGTCGTTGTTTCCTTAATTTTGAAAAGAACCCGTCATGCAACCTACAGCCCCCCTGGCTTCGTCCCTGTTTCCCTTCGCGGCCCTCAAGGCAGAAGTCTTGCGCGAGCCAAGCCCTTTGCGCGCCGCCATCACTGCCGCCTACCGCCCGGATGAACCGGGCGCCGTAAAATGGCTGCTAAGCCAAGTAAACGAGGGCGCCAGCTCCAGCCAGCTCGAAGCGCAAAAGCTGGCCCATAAATTAGTGGCGGCGGTGCGGGATAAACGCACGCGCGCGTCCGGCGTGGATGCGCTGATGCATGAATTTTCATTGTCGTCGGAAGAAGGCGTGGCTTTGATGTGCTTGGCCGAGGCGCTGTTGCGCATTCCCGACAGTCAGACCGCCGACCGCCTGATCGCCGACAAGATCAGCAAGGGCGACTGGCGCAAACATCTGGGTGAATCACCTTCTCTTTTTGTCAACGCGGCCACTTGGGGTTTGCTCATTACCGGCAAACTGGTCGGCACCAGCAGCGAAAATGGTCTCGGTTCGGCCCTCTCAAAGCTCATTACCAAGGGCGGCGAACCGTTGATCCGCAAGGGCGTCGATTTGGCCATGCGCATGCTGGGCAATCAGTTCGTCACCGGCCAAACCATCGATAGCGCACTCAAGAACAGCCGCGACAACGAAGCGCACGGCTATCGTTATTCCTACGATATGCTAGGCGAAGCGGCTATGACCGAGGCCGATGCAGCTAATTATTACGCGTCCTACGAAAGTGCGATCCACGCCATCGGCCTCGCCTCAAACGGCCGCGGCATCAAACAAGGCCCTGGCATTTCCGTGAAATTGTCGGCCCTACACGCGCGCTACAGCCGGGCCCAACATGCACGCGTGATGCAACAGTTGCTGCCGCGTATCAAGGCGTTGGCCTTACTGGCTAAAAAATACGATATCGGTATCAATATCGATGCGGAAGAGGCAGAGCGCCTGGAACTATCGCTCGATCTGATGGAAGCCTTGGCCTTCGATCCTGAACTGGCTGGTTTCGACGGCATCGGATATGTGGTTCAAGCCTATCAAAAGCGCTGCCCGTTCGTCATCGATTACCTGATCGACTTGGCCCAGCGCAGCGGCCGGAAGTTCATGGTACGTCTGGTGAAGGGCGCCTATTGGGATGCGGAAATCAAGCACGCCCAAGTCGAAGGCATGAGCAGCTATCCGGTCTATACGCGCAAGGTCTACACGGACGTGTCGTATCTCGTATGCGCGCGGAAACTGTTGGGCGCGACCGCCGTCATTTATCCTCAATTTGCCACGCATAATGCGCAGACCTTGTCGGTCATTTATACTTGGGCCAAACGCAGCGGCATCGACGATTATGAATTCCAATGCCTGCATGGGATGGGCGAAACCTTGTACGATCAGGTGGTTGGAACGGAAAATCTCGCCACCCCTTGCCGCATTTATGCGCCCGTCGGTTCCCATGAAACCTTGCTCGCATATTTGGTTCGCCGCTTGCTCGAGAACGGCGCCAACTCATCGTTTGTCAATCAAATTGTCGACGAAAAAATCTCGATTGAAACTCTGATCCAGGATCCGTTCGAAAGCGCCCGCCAACAGGGCGGCGCGCCGCACGCAGCGATCGCCTTGCCGCTCGCCATGTTCCGCGAGCGTAAAAATTCCGCCGGCATTGATCTGACCGACGAAGACGCGCTGCGCGACTTGGCGAGCGCGCTAGCTGAACCGCGCACCTGGCATGCCACCCCCCTAATCGATGGCGCGATCACCAGCGCTGCGGCGCCGCAAGCGGTACGCAACCCGGCTCAGCATGACGATGTCGTCGGTCATGTCAGCGAAGCTAGCATCGCGGATGTTGAAACGGCATTGTGCAGTGCCAACGCTTACGCTATGGATTGGCAAACCACCGAACCTTCGCTGCGCGCCGCCGCCCTCATGCGCGCGGCCGATCTGTTTGAGTTGCATCGGGTGGAATTGATGGCGCTGGCGATCCGCGAAGCGGGGAAATCGTTACCCAACGCAGTGGCCGAAGTGCGCGAAGCGGTCGACTTTTTGCGCTACTACGCATCGCAAGTGCAAAGCACACGGCGCCTGCAGGCGTTGGGTCCCGTCGCCTGCATCAGTCCGTGGAATTTTCCACTCGCTATTTTTACCGGCCAGGTGGGCGCCGCCCTAGCTGCCGGCAACGTGGTGCTGGCAAAAGCGGCGGAACAGACACCCTTGATCGCCTACCGCGCCGTCCAATTGCTGCATGAAGCCGGCGTTCCGCGGGGCGCATTACAATTCTTACCCGGTAAAGGCGAAGTGATAGGCGCCGGCTTGTGTCGCGATCATCGCATCAAGGGCGTTATTTTTACAGGCTCGACCGAAGTGGCCCAACTAATTAACCGCACCTTGGCGCAGCGGGCCGTCGATGAATTAACGGACATTCCCTTGATCGCGGAAACTGGCGGGCAAAATGCGTTGATCGTCGATTCCTCCGCCTTGCCCGAGCAAGTGGTTGAAGACGCCATCTCCTCCGCCTTCGACAGCGCGGGCCAACGTTGTTCAGCCTTGCGCGTTTTGTTCCTGCAAGAGGAAATTGCCGAAAAGACCATCAAGATGCTCAAAGGCGCCATGCTCGAATTGACAGTTGGTAATCCGGATCGCCTAGCCACCGATATCGGCCCCGTCATTGATGCCGAAGCGCAAAAAAACCTGCAAGCACATATCGAAAAAATGAAAATGACGGCCGTTAGCCATTTTTCCCTCGATTTGCCCACGGCGAACGGCACGTTCGTTGCGCCCACCTTACTTGAAATCAAATCGCTGCAGGAATTGAAGCACGAAGTATTTGGGCCGGTACTGCATGTGATCCGTTATCGGCGCGCCGATTTACCGAGCGTGATCGAGGAAATTAACCGCAGCCGTTATGGGCTGACGCTGGGCATCCATTCGCGCATCGACGAGACCATCGACTTTATCTCCACCCATGCGCACGTGGGAAATATTTACGTGAACCGCAACATTGTCGGTGCGGTTGTCGGCGTGCAGCCATTTGGGGGTGAGGGCAAATCAGGCACTGGCCCGAAAGCGGGTGGTCCCCTTTACCTGCAACGTTTGCAAAAAAGCGCCGCCGCACCAGCCCAACACGAACGCCAGGCGACGCCAGCGCTCGAGGCTTTACAAGTTTGGGCTAAGATGCACGGTCATGAACACATCGTCAAACTGGCCGATCAGTATATGCGCACCAGCTTGCTCGGTACGACGCTGGTTTTGCCCGGCCCGACCGGCGAGCGCAATACGCTCAGTTTCGTCGCGCGCGGCGCTGTTGTGTGCGTCGCTTCAACCATCGGCGTGCTGCTAAACCAGCTGGCGGCCGCTCTGGCCACGGGCAACAAGGCCATCGTGGTGGGACCAACAAATGCCCTTATCCCGGCAGGATTGCCGGCAGCCGTGAAAGACCGCATTATGTATGTTAGCGATATTGATGCGTGCGCCGATGTATTCCAAATCGCGATGATTGATGCGAC
This sequence comes from Janthinobacterium sp., assembly GCA_003133225.1. Taxonomy (GTDB): domain Bacteria; phylum Pseudomonadota; class Gammaproteobacteria; order Burkholderiales; family Burkholderiaceae_D; genus Janthinobacterium. The sequence goes on along the minus strand of PKWL01000014.1, from coordinate 25,316 downwards.
GGGCGGCAACATTCAATTGGCGCTGGCGGCCCGCGAAGGAGCTTTGGTAAGCACGATTAGCACCACGGAAGGGGAGGCCATTCCCTTGTGGCGCTTGATCACCGAGCGGGCCTTGTGCATCAATACGACGGCGGCCGGCGGCAACGCCAGCTTGATGACCTTGGGCGCATAAACAAAAGACGCTAGCAATTGGTCGTTAGCTAGGCCGATGTTGCGGGCCCTTTTTCTGACCCCTATTCAGATGAGAATCCGAACCCGGTCTTGGCTGCATTACGTGAGGCTCTCACACAGGCGTTTGACGACGCAAAACGCATAACGGGATGCGACTGTTTTTACAAATCGCATAAAATCAACGGCCGCGTCTTCGTTCGCATTGTCCGAAATCGTGCGCATGACCGCAAAAGGGATGCCTAGCTCAAAGCAAACTTGGGCGACGGCAGCTCCTTCCATTTCTACGGCTAATAGTTCCGGCAGTGCATCCTTGAGTTGGACCAAATGCGCCCGTCTGTTGATAAATTGATCGCCACTGGCGATCAGACCTCGGTGCAGGCGGGGGTTTTCCAAGCCAAATTCTTTGGATTCGAGATTGCTAATCACGCTGGCAAGATCCTTGTCAAGGAAGGCTTTTGCCGAATTTGCCAGCAGATCGCTCAGTTTTAGGTCCGATTGGAAGCTCGCGAGCCCCGTCAAGGGCACTTCGAAACGGGGAAAGAGAGGACGCGCATCCATATCGTGTTGAACCAGAGCTTCAGCTACGATCAAGTCGCCAACGCTGACACCAACATCGGCACTTCCGGCCACTCCCGTAAACACAATGTGGGTGACCTTGAATTTTTCCACAAGAATGGCGGCTGTCATGGCCGCCGCGACCTTGCCTAGACGAGACAGGACGCACACGACGTCGGTTCCCCATAAAGTGCCGCTACTATACTCACGTAAGCCATGCGAGAGCTTGCGGGTGCCTTGCATGGCTTCCACTAGCCCCTCCTGCTCTTCGGCTAGTGCACTAATCACGCCCAAAACTATTTTCTGATTCAAACTCATTAAAGCTGCTCCAAGAAACTCATGCCGGGGTATGAGGAAAGCCGACGACCGCGGTAGGCTCCTCTCGTTAAGTTAGCAGGCGCTGCGAATGGGGCCAAGTTTCTAATTTGATCCATCGCGCCCTATCGTCTTGCTTGTCGAACACGCTGACAGAGCCGCTCAAGCGGCGAGCGCTTGTGGCTTCGGTCGTAGATTTTGCGCCCTTATATCAATCCGCTCCATTCCGATCCACCCCACCCATCATCGAGGCATGCCAAGGTGGATGTTGCCATATTGCTATACACCAATTGCCCCAGCATCGACATTGTAGGGTGGGTCGGATGAGTTTGGAAAACAAATAGTTCTCAAGAACTGCGGCACCCCAGTCACCTGGCGCGCCGTTCGCCCGGCGGATGCGTTTTTCATTCTTTACATGGATTTGGTTTAAAACTCTTTCCATGTCCATCGCTGTGCGAGCTTTCCTTAATCTAATCTATCGTGCCAACGACGTGGTTGACCGCTGCGCTTCCTTTGATGGCGATGGCTGACGTAGTCGAATACCAAGTCGCTCGCTAAATGGGCATGGTCGGCGCTGTGCTTGACGGTGATGGTCTCCTCTTCCATGGCCGAAGCGGTTTCTTCCAGGCTCGACGCTTGCGCTTCGGTACGCGCCGACAAGTCGAGAACGCCATCGGCAATTTCTCCCGCGCCCAGGTTGACCCTGTCGCCGTGATCCTCCCCGCCAAATCGCCTGAATTCACCTGTTCAATGCCTCGCAAAGCATGTCCGAGGGGAGCGACGACGCTACGATATCGTCACTCCCGCCACCAGGGCCAGACTCGCTCCCGCTCCCAGTAGCGCGGCGGCCGTCGCCCGGTCAACTTGGTCCGGCGCCTTGGCGGATGACGAGTCGCTTGTTCCTGGACAAAATCGAGCGCTACGCTTGCTTCGCGCCGTTGACGGCGTCCCGCGAAGGCTTGCCTCTGACCGAAGTGTAGCCCACGTCGTGACGGGTCCCACTAAGTGGGCTGAGCGCTGGTAGACATTGCCATATTCCATCGTCGATCCATAGGCGTCATTCTTGGTGAAGGACACTAAAGGTGAAAAATGAGTGTCCTTTTGCTTTTTAGTTGTTTTATAAAAGAGATATATATAAATAGTAGTAATAGTAAACGTAGAAATTTCTGTGGATAAGTAGGAATTCATACGTACAATCATGACCTTATATCAAATATAAGATCTGCATATTACGTGTATTTTTTAAGGAGAAATTCTTTATAAAAAGCTGCTGTTGGGATAAATTTGCTCTTACTCACAAATCATCCTGTGGATATCCTTGGACTTATTCACAGCGAGTTTCGCGCTGTCGCAGGTCCCGCCTCAACTCGATCTGACGCCAGCTTGGATGGTTTGAACGGCGCGAGGCCGGCGCAGCCGCACGGTTCGTTGCCGGCGAAAAGTCTTTATTTTCCATGGCGTGGACGCTGGCCGGCCGTTCAAGCACCTTAAAAAAAGCGCTTGCAAAGAACAAATTGCTAGAGTGGGCCGTCTGTGATGGATGGGAACTGGGCATGCTAGACGCGAGCGGGCGGGCATAGTAAATCCACGTCACCGGCTGAATCTGGAAGCGGCATCCCATCAGAACGGTGACGGGCGCTGGACAGCCAATGATGGCGTCCCAAAAATCGTTAAGAAATTGACGCACTTCGGCACGCCTGTCCAGGTTTGTCAGGATTATGCAACTGCACCAAGCCGATAGGTTGGGGTTGGTGCATCAAACCGATAGGTTGACCAAGGTCCGACATGTCTCCAGGGCCGAAGCGACGTTGGCTTTGCCGAAGATCTGGCACCGGGTAATTAGGTTTTTTTGTCTTGGTTTTAAAAATTGGTTCGATATTTATAAATAGTAGTAGTAGTAAACGTAGGCATTTTCTGTGGATAAGTAGGTAAACCAAAATGAAATCAAGCGCTTGCCAGCCGCATAAGCCAGGAGTAAGCCGTGTATTCGTGAGGAGCTATTTCTGAACAAAAAAAAGATGTTTCAAAATGTCTTATTTAATCACAAAGCGCGCCTGTGGATATCCATAGGTTTATCCACATGGGTTAGCGCTGGATTTAACGACGTTCGGCGAGAAAGTCTCGCCAAACGGGGGAAGACGGTCAGTCTCGTGGGGTCAGTAGAGCCAAGAAGTTTTGGCCTTTGCCTCCCATACGGCTCGCTCCTTGCGCGGCTCGGCGTATGCGATTTCACGACATGAATGAATGGACCATGGGCATCCTTATTTTTCCACGCCCGGCAACTGTTGGCGCCGCGTTTTATGACTTTCGTCATAGGCAAATTAGGCAGGCGTTAGTGTTCCCGGTACAGGGCACCAGGGTAACTTCATCAGCGCCCGCATTCATCCCGCTGCCGCTGAGCCGGGCGACAAATTAATATTCCTATGGCTTGGTGCTGGTGTTAATCTAGCAAGGTAAATTTGGTTCTGCTAAAGATCTCGGTCGCGAAATAAGTGAACATTAGTGCCTAGTTGGCATCCGAATAGCATAGCGTGAGGGAGAAGTCATTGGAATCGGCGGGCCAATACGACTACATCATCGTGGGCGCCGGTACGGCAGGTTGCGTACTGGCCAACCGTTTGACGCGTGATAAGGATGCGACAGTCTTACTGATCGAGGCTGGGGGCAAGGACAATTACTTGTGGATACATATTCCAGTGGGGTATTTGCATTGCATCGGTAATCCGCGCACAGACTGGCTATACCGTACTGAACCGGATGCCGGCTTGGGTGGGCGCAGCCTAAATTACCCGCGTGGCAAAGTGCTCGGTGGTAGTTCCTCGATTAATGGGATGATTTACATGCGTGGCCAGTCCCGCGATTACGATCATTGGGCTGAGCTGACCGGTGATGCATCGTGGCGCTGGGACCAGGTGTTGCCTTTATTTAAAAAAAGTGAAGACTACTATGGCGGTGGCACGCCTGAACATGGTGTCGGAGGCGAGTGGCGCGTCGAAAAACAGCGTTTATCATGGCGGATTTTGGATGCCTTCCGCGATGCCGCCGAGCAGGTCGGGATCAGCAAGACGGACGATTTTAATCGTGGTGACAATGCCGGCTGCGGATATTTCGACGTCAACCAAAGGCGCGGTATTCGCTGGAATACGGCAAAAGCGTTCTTACGGCCAGCGGCGGCGCGGCCAAACCTGACCATTATGACCGGCTGCCACGTCGAGCGACTGATGATCGAGCAAGGCGAGCAGGGTCCGTTGTGCCGCGGCGTTATTTTTACCGACGGAGCTGCTCGCTGGTCCGTATCAGCTAGGCGTGAAACATTATTGACGGCGGGAGCGCTTGGCTCGCCCCATCTGCTGCAATTGTCGGGAGTCGGTTCGGCCGCCTTGTTACGCCAACATGGGATTGCGCCGCTCGTTGATGCGGGCGCCGTCGGCGATAACCTGCAAGACCATCTGCAACTGCGCATGGTCTTCAAAGTGCAAGGCGCCAAGACCTTGAATACCATGGCAAGCAATTTCCTAGGCAAGGTGAAAATTGGGCTCCAATATGCGATGTTTCAAAGCGGGCCGATGTCGATGGCGCCGTCGCAGCTGGGCGCTTTCGTCAAGTCTGACGCCGCTCAAGCCACGCCCAACCTGCAATATCATGTGCAGCCCCTGTCTCTGGATAAATTTGGCGATCCGCTGCACACTTTTCCCGCATTCACAGCCAGCGTCTGTAATTTGCGACCGAGTGCGCGTGGTCATGTGCGGCTCGCCTCGAACGATCCATATGCTGCGCCCAAAATTACACCCAATTATCTCAGCACGGAACAAGACCGGAAAACGGCCGCCGCCGCGCTTACCTTAACCCGCCAAATCGTGGCGGCGCCGGCGCTGCGCCCCTATAAACCAGAGGAATTCAAGCCGGGAGTTGGTTACCGCAGTGAGGACGAATTAGCCGTGGCCGCCAGCTTGATCGGAACCACGATCTTCCATCCGGTAGGCACTTGCAAGATGGGGCGGCGCGGCGATGCGACGGCGGTCGTCGACAGCACCTTGCGCGTGATTGGTGTGGCCAGATTGCGCGTGGTCGATGCGTCGGTAATGCCTACCATCACGTCCGGCAACACCAATTCGCCCACCATGATGATCGCAGAAAAGGCCGCGATCATGATTCAACTGGCGTGGCGGTAATTCATTTCGTTGGTCGATATTTCGACAACGTTTGAGCCTCATCTGCCGGCGGCGCTCACCGTGATTGTTTTTTACTGTATTGTTGGAAAAAAATAATCTGTGTATATTGCTTAAGACCAATGTCTTCGGTCTAAAAGTCCTCCGATTCTCGCAAGCGCCGCCCATCTGCGCCGGTGTAACGCGGTAGTTGGTCATGTGGCAATCAACCTGGATGTGAGCATGGTTTTGAATGACGACCCACCCGCATCGCCCGTGCGCTTTGTGATGTTGACGCGGCCGGCGCCACTGCAAGGCGCGCTACAAGGGAACGCCCGAGGCCTATGCGGCGTTTGTTTGCGGATAAAGTCGTTCCTGCGCTTCTCGTTGCGGACGCCCCGGGCCGCGGCGCACCGCTGCCCAGCGAAAAAAGGGAACGCATGCGGGTTTGGGAGACGAAGCGCGCTCAAGCATCCGTTGAGCTGCTGCATCGGCATTTTCGGGGAGCGCGCGCCGATTATTCAAAAGTCGTTGCATGACGGGCCGCGCCGGCTTTCATGCCGGGAGCGTATCGATTTGCACGGGATCGGCTCTTGCGGCGCCGCGCTGAGGCGTTGCTGGGGCACGGATAAGAACCATTAGGAGATACGATGTCCAACGTTATCTTGGAAACGAGAAATTTGTTCAAGGAATTTAAAGGGTTCACCGCCGTAAACAATGTGAACCTGAAGATTCAGCGTGGTCACATCCACGCGCTGATCGGTCCCAACGGAGCCGGAAAGACAACCTGCTTTAATTTGCTGACCAAATTTCTAGTCCCGACTTCTGGTCAAATCTTATTTGACGGTAACGACATCACCGCCGCCCAGCCGGCGCAAATTGCGCGCATGGGGGTGATCCGTTCGTTCCAGATTTCTGCTGTCTTTCCACACTTGAGTGTGCTGCAAAACGTGCGCATCGGGTTGCAGCGCCAGCTAGGCACGTCGTTTCATTTCTGGCAGAGCGAACGTTCTTTGTCGCAATTGAACGGGCGTGCGATGCAGTTGTTAGACGAAGTCGATTTGAGCGAATTTGCCGACACCATTACCGTTGACATGCCATACGGCCGCAAACGCGCGCTTGAAATAGCGACGACTCTGGCGATGGAACCGGCACTGATGTTGCTCGACGAGCCCACCCAGGGCATGGGACATGAAGACGTCCACCGCGTCACCGAGCTGATCAAAAAAGTGTCGACCGGGCGCACCATTTTGATGGTGGAACATAATATGAGTGTCGTTTCTGGCATCTGCGACAGGATCTCCGTTTTGCAGCGTGGCGCAATATTGGCAGAAGGCACGTACGCCCAAGTTTCAGGAAATCCACAGGTGATGGAAGCATATATGGGCACCACTCAGCTAGAAGGAGCCCATTGATGGCGCCGGCCCTGGAAATTTTGAACTTGAACGCCTGGTATGGCGAATCGCACATCTTGCATGATGTTAATTTGTCAGTGCCGCAGGGCGAGGTGGTGACCTTGCTGGGCCGCAACGGCGCCGGCCGTACCACGACGCTGCGCGCCATCTTGGGCTTGACCGGCGCGCGCCAGGGATCAATCAAGGTCAACGGGGTACAAGCGATCGGTTTGCCGACACACAAAATCGCTCACTTAGGGGTCGCCTATTGCCCGGAAGAACGTGGCATTTTCTCGTCCCTATCGACGGAAGAGAACTTGGTGCTGCCGCCCATCTTGGCGACAGGCGAAAAAGGCATGTCAATCGGCGAACTGTATGCCATGTTCCCCAACCTCGAAGAGCGCAAGCACAGCCAGGGCACCCGGCTGTCGGGGGGCGAACAGCAAATGCTGGCGGTGGCGCGCATCTTGCGCACCGGCGCCCGCTTGCTGCTGCTTGACGAGATTTCAGAAGGCTTGGCGCCGGTGATCGTGCAAGGCTTGGCACGCATGATTAGGACGCTCAAAACGAAGGGCTATACGATCGTCATGGTGGAACAGAATTTTCGGTTCGCAGCGCCGCTGGCGGACCGGTTTTACGTGATGGAGCACGGTCAGATCGTTGAGACCTTCGCGGCATCTGAATTGGACGTTAAGATGCCGGTGTTGACCCAGCTGCTGGGCGTTTAATTCCAGCGAACCTGTTTGACTTTACCTTTATTGAACAATAACAATTCCTTCAAATGGAGATCAAATGAAAATTAAAGCAGTCGCCATCGCCGCCGTCCTCTGTGCAATGGGTGTTTCCGTTGCTGCCCATGCCCAATTATCTGGCTCTACAATCAAGGTTGGCTTCATCTCCGACCTATCGGGCGTTTATTCCGATGTCGATGGACAAGGCGGCGCCGAAGCAATCAAAATGGCGATTGCTGATGCGGGCGTGGTTCTGCCCGGGAAAAAAGTCGAGTTCATCGTGGCCGACCACCAGAACAAGGCCGATATCGCCGCCTCTAAAGCGCGCGAATGGTTTGACCGGCAAGGCGTCGATTTGCTAATTGGCGGCACCAACTCCGGTGCCGACCTGGCGATGGCAAAAGTGGCGGCGGAAAAGAAAAAAATCTTCATCGCGATCGGTGCCGGTTCATCGCGCCTGACCAATGAAGAATGCTCGCCGTACACGGTGCACTACGCTTATGACACCGTTGCGCTGGCGCGCGGGACCGGTGGCGCGATCGTCAAGCAAGGCGGCAAGAGCTGGTACTTCTTGACCGCCGACTATGCTTTTGGCCAGTCGCTGGAAAAGGATACCGCGGACGTGGTCAAGGCCGCCGGCGGCAAAGTGCTGGGCAGCGTCAAACACCCATTGTCCGCCTCGGACTTCTCTTCGTTTCTATTGCAGGCGCAAGCATCGAAGGCCCAGATCCTAGGTTTGGCCAATGCTGGCGGCGACGCCATCAATAGCATCAAGGCCGCCAACGAATTTGGCATCACCAAGACCATGAAGCTGGCCGGGCTGCTCATATTCATTAATGACGTCCACTCGCTGGGACTGAAACTGACCCAAGGCATGTTCCTGACAACGGGCTGGTACTGGGACATGAATGGAGAAACGCGGGCCTGGTCCAAGCGCTATTTCGATAAGATGAAAAAGGAACCGTCGATGCTGCAGGCGGCCGACTACTCCGCCACGGCAAATTACCTGAAAGCCGTCAAGGTGCTCGGTACCGATGATTCCGACAAGGTCATGGCCTACTTGAAGAAGACCAAGATCAACGACATGTTTACCAAGGGCGGCGAAATTCGTCCGGATGGGCGCATGGTCCACGATATGTATTTGATGGAAGTGAAAAAGCCGTCGGAGTCGAAATATCCGTGGGATTACTACAAGCTTGTGGCGACGGTGCCCGGCGCGCAAGCGTACCTGACCAAGGCCGAATCTAAGTGCTCGCTCTGGAAATAGGGGGCATCAAACAGGGGAACTAGCCGGCGGCCTCCGGCGTCTTAGCTGAGCGCGCTCGTTTTGCACCATCCGGGCCGCCTCTTTCTATCCTTCGCCAGCAGGTTTGGTGATTTTTATATTGTGATGCCATGCAAATTTTCGGCGTTCCTTTGCAAGCCATGTTGAGCCAGTTGTTACTCGGCCTCGTCAACGGCTCGTTTTATGCCATGCTATCGCTTGGCCTGGCCGTCATTTTTGGACTGCTCAACGTCATTAATTTCGCCCATGGCGCACTGTATATGACGGGCGCCTTCCTGGCCTGGATGGGAATGACTTACTTTGGCCTAAGTTATTGGGTGATGTTGATGGTGGCGCCACTGCTGGTCGCTGGATTTGGCATCATTATCGAGAGAACCATGCTGCGCTGGTTATACAAGCTTGATCATTTGTATGGCCTGTTGCTCACTTTTGGCATTACGCTGTTGCTTGAAGGAGTGTTTCGCTCCTTTTACGGCGTCTCCGGCCAACCGTTTGAAGTACCTGCGCTGCTGGCCGGTTCCACCGACCTCGGTTTCATGGTCCTGCCGAATTATCGCGCCTGGGTCGTGCTCGCTTCGCTGGCTGTCTGTCTGGCTACTTGGTTCGTGATCGAGAAAACCAAGCTTGGATCTTACCTTCGGGCCGGCACGGAAAACCCGAAACTGGTGGAAGCGTTTGGCATCAACGTGCCATTGATGGTGAGCCTCACCTATGGCTTTGGCGTGGCACTGGCCGGGTTTGCCGGCGTGTTGGCGGCGCCCATCATCCAGGTCTCCCCCTTGATGGGCTCGAACTTGATCATCGTCGTGTTCGCGGTGGTCGTAATAGGCGGCATGGGCTCGATCATGGGTTCGATCCTGACCGGCCTCGGCCTGGGTGTCATCGAGGGCTTGACCCGTGTATTTTATCCGGAAGGATCGGCCACCGTCGTCTTCGTCGTGATGGTTATTGTGTTGCTGCTGCGGCCGGCCGGTTTATTTGGCAAAGAGAATTAGTCGCGTCGCTGTTAAATGCTTACCCATAGGCAACTACACATAGCCGCTTGAAGCTGGTGCCGCAACATTTAGGATTGGGAAATTCAAGATGAAGAAAAAGATCGCTTATGCCATGTTGGTCGCGCTCGCCTTGGGCGCGCCCTTCGTCGGATATCCCGTTTTCCTGATGAAGTTATTGTGCTTTGCGCTGTTTGCCTGCGCCTTCAATTTGCTGATCGGCTTTACCGGTCTGCTTTCATTCGGCCACGCCGCATTTTTCGGCGCGGCAGGGTATGTCGCCGGTTATGCGCTGAGGACTTTGGGCCTGCCCGTGGAAGTTAGTTTGCTGCTCGGGACCGGCGCCGGCGCCCTGATCGGTCTGGTAATCGGCAGCCTGGCAATCCGGCGCCAAGGAATTTACTTCACCATGATCACTCTGGCACTGGCGCAGATGGTGTATTTTGCGGCGCTGCGCCTGCCATTTACCGGTGGCGAAGATGGCCTGCAGGGCGTGCCTCGCGGCAAGATGCTGGGAATGGTCGACCTGAGCAACGATACCACGCTGTATTACGTGGTATTGGCTATTGTCATCGGCGGTTTCGCCTTGATTCAGCGCACCGTGCATTCTCCGTTCGGGCAGGTCTTGAAGGCGATTAAGGAAAACGAGCCGCGTGCCATTTCCCTCGGCTACGACGTCAATAAATACAAACTGCTTGCCTTTGTCCTTTCGGCCGCCCTGGCTGGCCTGGCTGGCGCAACGAAGACCCTGGTGCTAGGGTTCGAGACGCTGACCGATGTCCACTGGGCCATGTCCGGGCTGGTCATCCTGATGACGCTGGTAGGTGGCATGGGAACCCTTGCCGGGCCCATTGTCGGAGCCGTCGTCATCATCGTTCTGGAAAACAAGCTGGGCGACCTCGGCGCCTTTTTGGCCGCGTTGACTGGAATCGAGTGGTTCAATGCGCTGGGCGAATCGGTGGGTCTGGTAACCGGTCTTATTTTCATCGCTTGCGTGTTGTTGTTTCGGCGCGGCATTGTAGGTGAGATCATCGCCTTCTTCGGCCGCAAGGTGGCCAATCGGCCCGCCTAAATGACGGGAAGACGCCCCCATGCGCGCGGGCGTGGCGCAGGTTGGCTGGGCTTGCCGTCCTAGCGAGGCGCAGGTCACCCGGGTGGCTGCGCCTTGGCTGCTATGGGGGCGGCACCTTCCGAAAGTACAAAGCCTGCATGCCTCATGCAATGACGCATGCAGGCCCGAGGAAACGGGTGCCATCAAACGAATGCTTCTTAGTAGTTTCTGCGCGTAAACAAGGCTGCGGGCCGGCGGGGCAGGGGAGCCCTTGTTACAAAGCTTCGGGCGGAACGTGGCGCATCATTTTCGCGAAGACCCGTTTTTGCACTGGGAGGCCGAGCTCTGCTGACGCGGCGAATGCCGCCGTCCACCGTTTTATTCAAAGGCGTGCGCTACGACTCGCACGCCGGTGTTGATGCGGTTGGAGCCGTCTTTCATACTCTATTTTTAACTGACGCGCGTCGCGTGCACCACTTTCTTTGCAAGGTAGCGGCAGCCGCCGGCCGGTACTGCGGGTAACCTTACGCCTCGCCAACGTGTTATTAAAAACTCAAGTTTTAAAAAGCAAATTTTCAAATTAACAGGACGCACTAACTTAGGTGTCTCCGTGTTTGGCCGCATTGACGACCTGCAAATGCTCATGACGGGAATGCGCAGGGCGGGCTTGGTCAACTGCGCGGACGCCAACATAAACGGGCTGCGCGACGGCTGGTTCACAGGTTCAGACTGCCGGCGCGCGCGTAAGACGGGGTTCGCCCAGCGCTTTTATCTAGAACGAATTTTTCAAGTTGATTTCCGGTGTGGATGAAGCATCGTGGAGGTTTTAGCGCCCAGTTGCGCTTAGGGCGAATTGGTTCGCGCCTTCCGAGTTTTGCTGGCGGCAGTTGGCGCCGCCCGCGACAAGCATCGCAGCATTCATATCGCGATCATGCACACAATCACGAGCCGAACAAGTCCAGTTCCTTATTCCAAGCTCTACGCTGGCTTTTGGTCTCGAGTCTGGCGACGTGCCGCAATTCGAACGGATTTGGGAGGTCCATCTTTCGCCCACTTCTTCGTGCCAGGCTCTGGTCGTAATCGGCCTTGGTTTTTAGTATTCTTTGGCAGGACGACGGGAGTCGCATCAAGAACGGACTTTGCCATGTTGGTTTTGGCGAGTTCCAGCTTTGACATCGCCGAGTGCGGCGGCATCAACGGCCAGTGCGATACGCGCCCGGAGTGGGTGGAGCGCCTCGTTTGTGCGGTGCACGATTTTTAATGGCCAAGATGGGCCACCTCTTATGGTCGCGCTGGGACATGGCCAGCTCCGCTTCGGCGCCGTGATAAAGGCGGCTCGTCTCGACTTTGCCCCAGTGTCGATGACGGCGAACTCTTTCTGGACGAGGTCAAATGCCGACCCCACGCAGCGGCCTTCGCGCGCCAACGGGCGCCACTTTGACGTCCGTCACGGTCCTCAATAAGCAATCGACTTTCCTGTCTTTGGAAAAGTTGGATTCGTCCAAGATATTGCCTTCCAGCACAGCGCGCAAGTTAAACACGAAAAACATGGACCTGGCAGCCAACGGCTTGGCCACCGGGCAACAGGCGCCGGCCTTTGAACGGCACCCACCCCAGTCGTTTGCGCCTACTGCGACGCCGGTTGTGACGCCTTGATTTTTTTGACGGAACTCGGCCTTGGCTTGGATCATAGAACGTGGTTTGGCGCAGTCGATTTGGCATTTCCTGCGTCGGCGCCCGTTGTGCAAAAACGGATGGTGGCGTTCCTGCAGTTGAGCTGCCATCGATGCGCCCCAAGGCGAGAAGTAAAAGGAAGGTGCAGCCCGCCATTTCTTCCGTACAATATGCCGCTTGATCGTTAGTTTATCTGTGCCATCGGCGCGCTTTGGGATGTCATGACCGATTTCATATTATTGGGTTGTACCGCGTTTTTGGCGGGTTTGGTTGATGCAGTGGTGGGAGGCGGTGGTCTGGTTCAGATCCCTATGATGTTTTATATTTTTCCGACGGCGGTGCCGGCGACCCTTTTGGGCACGAGCAAGCTGGCTGGAATATTCGGGACGGCAGCGGCCGCTCTCAATTATGCGCGGAGAGTCCGCATCGCCTGGAGTACTGCGGCGCCGGCCGCGCTGGCGGCTTTTGTTTTGGCGTTCGCCGGCGCCTACACAGTCACGAAGATCCCGCCCGACTTTATCCGAACGTTGTTGCCCGTGGTACTGCTGGCAGTTGCCATCTACACGTTTTGGAAAAAAGACTTCGGCAGCATTCATGCGCCCCTGTACAGCGGCCGGGCGGAAATGGTGGTCGCGGTCGGCATCGGGGGTTGCATCGGATTTTATGACGGCTTTTTCGGGCCCGGTACCGGTAGCTTCCTGGTATTTCTTTTTGTCCGTTTTTTTGGGTTTGATTTTTTGGCGGCGTCCGCAGTGGCGAAAGTCGTCAACGTGGCTTGCAATTTTTCCGCCCTGATGTGGTTTGGATACAGCGGCCATTTGTTTTGGCAAATCGGCTTACTGATGGCCTTATGCCAAATCGGCGGCTCGCTGGTCGGTACCAGGCTGGCCATTAAATATGGGAGCGCGTTCGTGCGCAGATTGTTTTTGGTCATCGTCAGCACGCTGATCGCCCGGACTGGCTACGATGCGTTCATCAAGGGGCAGTAGTTCCACGTGAAACAATGCGGATCGGTTGCTGCCGGCGCGATATGTTCCACGTGGAACATATCGCAAAAAAAAGGAAATCTGAACAGTAAGGAGTCTCAGCGGCAAAAAGACTTTATAATCTGAACTCATAACTTCGTACCAATCAATTTCATCATGTTATTTCCAACCAAATTCGATGTCATCGTGGTCGGCGCCGGCCATGCCGGCACTGAAGCCGCCCTAGCTTCGGCTCGCATGGGTCAGAAGACACTCTTGCTCACGCATAATATTGAAACGATGGGGCAGATGTCTTGCAACCCGTCCATCGGCGGTATTGGCAAAGGCCACTTAGTCAAGGAGGTCGATGCGATGGGCGGGGGGATGGCCATCGCCGCCGATGAGGCGGGGATCCAGTTCCGCATTTTGAACTCATCCAAAGGCCCAGCAGTGCGCGCCACGCGAGCTCAAATTGACCGCCTTCTCTACAAGCAGGCGATCCGCTCGCGCCTGGAAAACCAGGCCAACCTGTGGCTGTTCCAGCAAGCCGTTGATGACCTGATGGTGGAGGGCGCGCACGTGGTCGGGGCCGTGACTCAGATTGGCATTAAATTCCTGGCGCGGGCCGTCGTGCTGACGGCGGGTACTTTCTTGGACGGCAAGATCCATGTCGGCTTGAACAACTACTCGGCAGGCCGTGCTGGCGACCCGCCGGCAATTTCATTGTCGGCGCGTCTTAAAGAATTAAAGTTGCCGCAGGGCCGCCTTAAGACGGGCACGCCGCCGCGCATCGATGGTCGCAGCGTCGATTTTTCTGTCATGCGGGAGCAGCCCGGCGACGTCGATCCCGTGCCGGTATTTTCTGTGATGGGAAATGCGGCCATGCACCCGGCCCAGATGCCTTGCTGGTTAACACACACCAACGCCCAGACCCACGACATCATCCGTGCCGGACTCGACCGCAGTCCCATGTACACGGGCGTTATCGAAGGCGTCGGACCCCGTTATTGCCCGTCGATTGAGGACAAAATTCACCGTTTCGCCGGCAAGGAATCGCACCAGATTTTCCTGGAGCCGGAAGGTTTGACCACCAACGAAATTTACCCAAACGGTATTTCGACCAGCTTGCCATTCGATGTTCAGCTAGATCTGGTGCGTTCGATGAAGGGCTTGGAGCGAGCCCATATCTTGCGCCCTGGCTACGCCATCGAGTACGACTACTTCGATCCGCGCGGCCTGAAGGCGTCGCTGGAAACCAAGGCCATCGGGGGCTTATTTTTTGCTGGCCAGATCAACGGCACCACCGGTTATGAGGAAGCGGCGGCGCAGGGAATGCTGGCCGGCCTAAATGCTGCGCGCTTGACCCAGGATCGTGCGGCGTGGGTGCCGGGGCGCGCCGAAGCGTACCTGGGCGTCCTAGTCGACGATTTGATTACCCAAGGCGTGCAGGAACCGTATCGCATGTTTACCAGCCGCGCCGAATACCGCCTTAGTCTGCGCGAGGACAATGCGGACATGCGCCTGACCGAAGCGGGACGTATTCTCGGTTGCGTCGGCGACCCGCAATGGCGGGCGTTTGAAAAAAAGCGCGAAGCCGTGGCGCGGGAACTGGAGCGCTTGCGCTCGACCTGGGTCAGTCCGCGCATCCTCGCCGCAGCCGAATCGGAGCGCGTGATCGGTCAAGCCATCGAGCGCGAGTACTCGCTGGCCGACCTGTTGTGCCGTCCGAATGTCGAGTATGAAACGTTAATGAGCATGGCAGGCGTGGATGGGCAAGCGCTGGCCGGTCCCGGCGTGGGCGACGCCGCTGTGCGCGAACAGGTCGAAATCCAGCTTAAGTACGCAGGTTACATCGAGCGCCAGGCAAAGGAAGTCGAGCGCCACGAAAATTTCGAAAGCCTGAAACTGCCGGACGGCTTCAACTATCTTGACATCACGGCGCTGTCGATCGAAGTGCGGCAAAAACTGCACGCCCAGCGCCCCGAAACTCTAGGCCAGGCGTCGCGCATTTCCGGTGTGACGCCGGCGGCGATCTCCCTCCTGCTGGTGCACCTCAAAAAGCGCGGTGTCGGCGCTTTTCTGCCGAAGGACGGGGCCGCTATATGATGCCATTGGACCGCGCCTTGCTGGCGCAAATCCTGGGCGACGGCGTAGCTGAGCTGGGACTAGATCTTAGCGCGGCACAATTGGGTTTGCTTCTGAACTATCTGACGTTGCTGGCAAAATGGAACGGCGTCTACAACCTGACGTCGGTGCGCAACCCGGTGCAGATGGTGACCCAGCATTTGCTCGACTCATTGGCCGCAGTACCGGCCTTTGTCCATGCATCAAATGTGCTCGATGTCGGGGCGGGAGGGGGCCTGCCCGGCATCGTGCTGGCCATCGCGCATCCGGCCATGGCGGTCGCGCTGATTGACACGGTGCATAAGAAAACCGCGTTCCTCACTCAGGTGAAGGCGGAGCTGGGCCTGTCTAATGTGACGGTGTACACCGCCCGCGTCGAGCATTTGCAGGTAGCGAAAAAATTCGATGTGATCACCTCGCGCGCTTTTGCCGACCTATCCGACTTCGTCAGGTGGTCTAGCCATCTGCTAGCCGAGGGCGGGCAATTCATCGCGTTAAAAGGCGTCGCGCCGGCAGAGGAGCAGCAGCGGTTGCCGCAGCCGTGGCACGTGAGCGAACTGCGGTCTTTGCAGGTGCCGGGGCTCGACGCGGAGCGGCACCTGGTATTTGTCAGGAAAAAGTAAGCATCGAAAAACAGTATCAATAACGCATTTTATATTATTAATATAAATAATATAAATAATATAAATAGTTGTATTGGTAAAATCGCTGGCGCGAACGAACCATACTCAAAACAAGAAGATCTATGGCCAAAATATTTTGTATCGCGAATCAAAAAGGCGGAGTGGGCAAAACCACCACCAGCGTCAATCTGGCGGCCGGACTGGCCAAGCTGAATCAACGGGTGCTGCTAGTTGACCTCGACCCGCAGGGCAATGCCACGATGGGAGCGGGTATCAACAAGGCCGGCCTCGTCGCGTCGACCTATGAAGTTCTGCTCGGCGAGTCCGACGTGAAGACGGCGCGCCAGCGTTCCGAGTCGGGTCGCTTCGACGTGCTGCCATCGAACCGTGAACTGGCCGGCGCCGAAGTCGAAATGGTCGAGCTCGATGCGCGCGAGCGCCGCCTGAAGGACGCCCTAGGGCTGATCGACGGGGAATATGATTTTATTTTGATCGACTGTCCGCCGGCACTGTCCATGCTAACTTTAAATGGACTGTGTGCGGCGCACGGCGTGATCATTCCTATGCAGTGCGAGTACTACGCGCTGGAAGGCTTGTCCGATCTGGTAAACACGATCAAGAAAGTTCACGCTAATCTGAACCCGGACTTGAAGATCATTGGTCTGTTGCGAGTCATGTTTGACCCGCGCATGACGCTGTCGCAGCAGGTTTCGGTCCAGCTCGAGCAACACTTCGGCGACAAGGTATTTACCACCATCATTCCGCGCAACGTGCGCCTCGCGGAGGCGCCCTCGTACGGCATGCCGGGCGTGACTTTCGATCCCAGCTCCAAGGGGGCGCAGGCGTATATCGCGTTCGGCGCCGAAATGGTCGAGCGCATCAAGAGCATGTAGAAGCGCCAGCGCGCTAAATCGCAACCACACTAGGACAGAATGGCTACTAAAAAACTCAAAGGACTCGGCCGCGGCCTCGATGCATTACTGGGCGGCGGCGGCGACTTCAGTAATCCGGCGCTGGGTGCACCCTCGTCGCTCGCCGTATCGCAACTGCAGGCTGGCAAATACCAGCCGCGCACCCGGATCGACGAGGGCGGTCTCAACGAGCTGGCGGCGTCGATCAAGGCCCAGGGCATCATGCAGCCCATCCTGGTGCGCCCGGTGGGCCAGGATGCGCTCACCGGAATGGCTAAGTATGAAATCATTGCGGGCGAGCGCCGTTTCCGCGCCGCTCAAATAGCCGGGCTCGACCAGATCCCGGTGCTGGTGCGCGACGTTGACGATCAGTCCGCTGCCGCGATGGCCTTGATCGAAAACATCCAGCGCGAGGACTTGAACCCGCTGGAAGAAGCGCAGGGGATCCAGCGCCTGATCACGGATTTCAGTTTCACGCACGAGCAGGCGGCCACGGCGGTGGGTCGTTCGCGCAGCGCCGTCTCGAATCTGCTGCGGCTAATCAATCTGGCCGGGCCCGTGCAAACCATGCTCATGGCTGGCGACATCGACATGGGTCACGCCCGCGCATTGCTAGCTGTCGATGGCGCCACGCAAATTACCTTGGCCAATTTGGTCGTAGCGAAGCGGCTATCGGTGCGCGAGACGGAAAAATTGGTGAACCGCACCTTGGAGCAACTAACCAATCCATCCGCCCAGCACCCCAAAGAAAAATCGGGCGACATCAGCCGGCTGGAAGAAGAATTGTCCGATGTCCTGGCAACCCCGGTGATGTTCAAGATGGGGAGTAAGGGGCGCGGTCAGATGGTAATCAATTTTGCCGATCTTGACGTGTTGGACGGTTTGTTGGCACGATTGCGCGCTTGAGATTTCGCGCCGGGCGCAGATGGCCTGGGCCCGGGTATGTGCGTCCCGCGCGAGCCGTCTGCTGCCCATATGTTTTATAAAAGCATTAAATAGCGTATCATTCGTACAGTTTTTTTTGATGCTGCAGTGCAACAATAATTGACGCGACCATCGAAACCCCCTTATAATCCTGTGTCTTTGACTATATCGAGTCTAAAGAAAGCTGGCGAGTGATTGATTCCAAGAAAAATATATCCAAGCCAGTCTACCGAGTTGTTGCTCTACAGTTAATCATTGCAGCAGGTTTCGCGCTTCTGGTCGGCCTTTTGGGCGATGCGCACAAAGCCGCCTCGGCAGCTTACGGAGGCGCCATCGCTGTCATCGGCAGTCTAATGTATGCGCTGCTAGTGGTGGGCGCCTCGAATAACGCCGAAAGCATCCTGAAGGCGCATGTGCGCGCCGAGATGGTAAAGATATTTATCACAGCAGTGCTGTTCGTTTTGGCGCTGTTGCTGTTTCACTCGGCCGCCTGGTTATGGCTGATCTTGGGTTTCGCTGTGGCAACCTTGGCGTACTGGTTCTCACTGCTTGCTGTTTAACCATTGGTTTTTGACGTCACCGCATAATAGTGGCGTTGGAACAACAAATCTAAATATCTTATGACCACCGAACAAGCTGTAGAAACTGCTGTCCATGTCGCCAATGCGGCCCCTGCCAACGCAACCGAGTACATCAAGCATCACCTGACTCATCTCAATAATGGCGGGATGAATCTTGATACATTCTGGATCTCTCTCGTACTCGGTTTTATCTTTCTGGCCTTCTTTACGATGGCAGCCCGCCGCGCCACCTCTGGCGTGCCGGGAAAATTACAAAATTTCGTGGAGATGATCCTCGAGATGGTGCAAGACATCATCAAGAGCGCGTTTCACTCGAAAAGCGACCTCATCGCTCCGCTTGCCTTGACCATTTTCGTCTGGGTCTGGCTACTCAACGCGATGGATTTCCTACCGGTCGATCTGCTGCCTATGCTGGCGTCGCATCTGGGAATTCATCACCTGCGCGTGGTGCCGACCGCTGACGTCAACCATACATTCGCGATGTCATTGTCCGTGCTGCTGCTCATTATCGGCTTCTCGGTCAAAGCCAAGGGCCTCGGCGGCTGGGGCAAGGAATTGTTTACCGCGCCGTTCCACAGCTCGGGCATCTGGGTCATCATCCTCGCCCCGGTCAACTTCGTCTTTCAGATGATCGAATTGGTGGCGAAACCGATCTCGCTCGCGCTGCGGTTATTCGGCAACATGTACGCTGGCGAACTCATCTTCATTTTGATCGCCTTGTTGCCATGGGAAGTGCAATGGTTACTGGGTGGCCCATGGGCAATTTTCCATATTTTGATTGTAACGTTGCAAGCTTTTGTATTTATGGTCTTGACGATTGTGTACCTCAGTCTTGCAGTCGAGAAGCATTAACCGCCCGCTTTTATTTTCGTAATCTAGTAATTTTTAGTCTTTTCATTTAGGAGAAATCTATGCAAGCTCTGATCGCACAAGTACAAAGCATGACCGTTTTGGCTGCCGCCATTATCATTGGCCTAGGTGCCATTGGCACGGCTATCGGCTTTGGTTTGTTGGGTGGTAAATTCCTCGAAGCATCCGCCCGTCAACCAGAATTAATGCCGCAATTGCAAACCAAACTGTTCGTCATTGCCGGTCTGCTTGATGCTATCTCCATGATCGGCGTCGGTGTTGCTCTGCTGTACACGTTCAACAACCCCTTCTTGATCGCCGTTATCGCCGCTGCTGGTAAGTAATCTGCTCCAAGCCTAGGAGAAACTTTTAGTTAGGAGCAAGGTATGGACATCAATATGTCGCTCATCGGTCAGATGATCACCTTCGCGGTCTTGGTCTGGTTCACGATGAAGTTTGTGGTTCCAGCGCTAAATACCGCCTTGGATGAGCGTGCCAAAAGAATCGCGGACGGCTTGGCCGCCGCCGATAAAGGCAATGCGTCGATGGCTGCCGCTGAAATTCGCGTGCAGGCAGAGCTGGCAAATGCCCGCGACGAGGGCCAGAAACGTATTGCGGACGCCGAAAAGCGCGCGCAAATGGTCGCCGATGAAATAAAGCAAAACGCCCAAACGGAAGCGAACCGCATCATTGCGCAAGCTAAAGCCGACGCCGATCAGCAGTTGAACAAGGCGCGCGACGAGCTGCGCGGGCAGGTCGCCGCGCTGGCAATCAAGGGCGCCGAGCAGATTCTGAAGCGGGAAGTGAATGCATCGGTCCACGCCGATCTATTGAATCAACTTGCGGTCGAGTTGTAATCATGGCAGAACTCGCAACCGTCGCCCGTCCCTACGCGGAAGCTTTGTTTCGCGTAGCCAAAGCTGGAAAGGAGTCGTACAACCTCGCGGCCTGGTCCGACCTCGTGTCGGAACTGGCGCAAGTTGGCGCCCATCCCGAGGTGCAGTCGTTTGCGCACAATCCGAGCGTTTCGGACCGCGAGATCGAAGCCACCTTCCTGTCGCTGTTGAAATCGCCGCTGAACGAAGAAGCCAAAAACTTCCTCAAGATGCTCATCGAAAATGGCCGCATCAACTTGCTGCCTGAAATTGGCGCGCAATTTCATGCGCTCAAAAACGCGCAGGAAGGCGCCGCCGATGCCGAGATCCTTAGCGCGTTCGACCTCACAACGGCCCAACTGACCGACCTGGTCATGACGCTGGAAAAAAAATTCAGCCGTAAACTCAACGCAACGGTCATAGTCGATTCGTCGCTGATCGGTGGCGTGCGCGTGGTCGTAGGTGACGAAGTCCTCGACACCTCGGTGCGTGCCAAGCTGCAGCAGATGCATGTTGCGCTGGTTTCGTAAGCTGACGCCTCAGACCCTTACCCCCTCGCGCAAGCTGAGAGAAACATAATTAGGAGTTAGTATGCAACTCAACCCATCTGAAATCAGCGAGTTGATCAAGAGCCGGATTCAAGGTCTCGAAGGCAGCGCTGAAGTCCGCAATCAAGGCACGGTCATCTCCGTCGCCGACGGCATTTGCCGCATCCACGGCCTGTCCGACGTGATGCAAGGCGAGATGCTGCAATTTCCAGGCAATACATTCGGTCTGGCCATGAACCTCGAGCGAGACTCGGTCGGCTCCGTCATTCTCGGTGACTATGAGCACATCTCCGAAGGCGATACGGTCACCTGCACCGGGCGCATTCTGGAAGTGCCAATCGGCCCCGAATTGCTCGGCCGCGTCGTCAACGCCCTCGGTCAGCCGATCGACGGCAAGGGTGCCATCGATGCCAAGCTATCTGCGCCAATCGAAAAGATCGCCCCCGGCGTGATCGCCCGTCAGTCCGTCTCGCAGCCAATGCAAACCGGCCTGAAGTCGATCGATGCGATGGTGCCAATTGGCCGCGGTCAACGCGAATTGATCATCGGCGATCGTCAAACCGGCAAGACCGCGGTGGCGATCGATGCGATCATCAATCAAAAAGGCCAGGGCATGAAGTGTATTTATGTCGCCATCGGTCAAAAAGCGTCGTCGATCAAAAACATCGTGCGCTCGCTTGAACTGCATGGCGCGATGGAATACACGATCGTAGTGGTCGCCTCGGCTTCCGAGTCCGCCGCGATGCAATACATCTCGCCTTATTCCGGTTGCGCCATGGGGGAATACTTCCGCGACCGTGGTGAAGATGCTTTGATTGTCTACGATGACTTGTCCAAGCAAGCGGTGGCGTATCGTCAGATTTCGCTGTTGTTGCGCCGCCCACCGGGTCGCGAAGCCTATCCTGGCGATGTGTTCTATTTGCACTCCCGTCTGCTCGAGCGCGCAGCCCGCGTGAACGCCGACTACGTCGAAAAATTCACCGATGGCGCCGTCAAGGGCAAGACCGGTTCGCTCACTGCGTTGCCGATCATTGAAACTCAGGCGGGCGACGTCTCCGCTTTCGTTCCGACCAATGTGATTTCGATTACCGACGGCCAGATCTTCTTGGAGACATCGCTCTTCAACTCCGGCGTTCGTCCCGCGATTAATGCCGGTATCTCCGTGTCGCGCGTCGGCGGCGCCGCTCAGACCAAGGTAATCAAGAACCTGTCCGGCGGTATCCGTACCGACTTGGCGCAGTACCGCGAATTGGCCGCTTTTGCGCAGTTCGCTTCCGATCTCGATGAATCGACCCGCAAGCAGCTCGACCGCGGCGCCCGCGTCACGGAACTGCTAAAGCAAGCCCAGTACTCGCCGTTGCCGATCTCACTGATGGCGGTCTCGCTGTTCGCCGTCAACAAGGGTTTCCTGGACGACATCGCGGTCAAGCAAGTGCTCGCTTTCGAAGCCGGGCTGCATGGCTACATGAAGTCCAAGCAAGCTGCACTCCTCGCCAAGATCGAAGAAAGCAAGCAACTCGACAAGGACGGCGAAGCTGCATTGTCCGCCGCTGTTGCTGATTTCAAAAAATCCGGCGCATTTTAAGCGTAAAGGCCCCTTCCTTTCGTTCGCGTGGGGGAGGCGTCGCAACGACGCACAAGGAGTAAGGACTCATGGCAGTAGGCAAAGAGATACGTGGCAAGATCAAGAGCGTAGAAAATACGAAAAAGATCACCAAGGCGATGGAAATGGTCGCCGCATCCAAGATGCGCAAGGCGCAGGACCGGATGCGGGCCGCCCGTCCCTACAGTGACAAAATTCGTAATATCGCCGCCAATCTGGCGACCGCCAATCCGGAATATACGCACCCATTCCTGGCCAAGGCAAAGACGACACAAGCTAACGCCGTCGGTTTCATCGTCGTCACCACCGACAAGGGACTGTGCGGCGGCTTGAATACCAACGTACTGCGCCTGGTGACGTCGAAATGGCGTGAGCTGGAAGCAACCGGCAACAAGATTGAAGCAGTCGCCATCGGCAACAAAGGTTTTGGTTTTTTGAATCGGGTCGGCGTCAAAGTGATAGCGCATGCGATCCAGATCGGCGACACGCCGCATTTGGACAAGTTGATCGGGCCTGTCAAGGTCATGCTCGATGCGTATCAGGAAGGCAAGCTCGATGCAATTTACCTGTGCTACACGAAATTCATTAACACGATGAAGCAAGAGCCAATGATGGAGCAGTTGCTGCCATTGGCCGATGAAAAGCTGCAAGGCGACAAAGGTAATCACTCGTGGGATTACATTTATGAGCCGGAAGCCCAGGTCGTGATTGATGAATTGCTGGTGCGCTATGTTGAGGCGCTGATCTACCAGGCGGTCGCTGAAAATCTAGCATCCGAGCAATCGGCCCGGATGGTGGCGATGAAATCGGCAAGCGACAATGCCGGCAGCGTCATTGGCGAGTTAAAGCTGATCTACAACAAGACGCGTCAAGCTGCGATTACCAAAGAACTCTCCGAAATCGTGGCCGGTGCGGCTGCGGTTTAAACGAATTTAACTCTATTTGAAGGAACGAACATGGCTGATGGCAAAATCGTTCAGTGTATTGGCGCTGTGGTGGACGTTGAGTTTCCGCGCAACGCGATGCCCAAGGTATATGATGCCTTGAAGATGGCAGGCTCGGAACTGACTCTGGAAGTGCAACAGCAATTGGGCGACGGCATCGTGCGCACCATCGCTCTTGGCACCTCGGATGGCCTGCGTCGCGGCATGGTGATCCAAAACACGGGCAAGCCGATTATGGTACCCGTCGGTAAGGCGACCCTGGGCCGCATTATGGACGTGCTGGGCAACCCGATTGACGAATGTGGCCCGATGTCACACGAGAAAATCGCGTCGATCCACCGCAAGGCTCCGGCCTATGACGAACTCTCGCCATCACAAGACTTGCTGGAAACCGGCATCAAGGTCATCGACTTGGTATGCCCGTTCGCCAAGGGCGGTAAAGTGGGTCTGTTCGGCGGCGCCGGCGTCGGCAAAACCGTCAATATGATGGAACTGATCAATAACATCGCCAAAGCGCACAGCGGCTTGTCCGTGTTCGCCGGCGTCGGTGAGCGCACCCGTGAAGGTAATGACTTCTATCACGAAATGGCGGACGCCAAAGTCGTTGACCTGGAAAACCCGGAAAACTCAAAAGTGGCGATGGTCTACGGCCAGATGAACGAACCGCCGGGCAACCGTCTGCGCGTAGCGCTGACCGGCCTGACAATTGCGGAATCGTTCCGTGACGAAGGCAAGGACGTGCTGTTCTTCGTCGATAACATCTACCGCTTCACCCTGGCCGGCACGGAAGTGTCGGCGCTGCTCGGACGGATGCCGTCCGCCGTCGGTTATCAACCGACTCTGGCCGAAGAAATGGGTCGTCTGCAAGAGCGCATCACCTCGACCAAGACCGGATCCATCACTTCGATCCAGGCCGTCTATGTGCCAGCGGATGATTTGACCGATCCATCGCCTGCCACTACCTTTGCCCACTTGGATTCGACCGTCGTGCTATCGCGCGACATCGCCTCGCTTGGCATCTACCCGGCCGTCGATCCGCTCGACTCGACTTCGCGCCAGCTCGATCCGCTGGTGGTCGGTCAAGATCACTATGACACTGCGCGCGCCGTCCAAGGCACACTGCAGCGCTACAAGGAACTGCGCGACATCATTGCGATTTTGGGCATGGACGAATTGGCGCCGGAAGACAAGCTGCTGGTGGCGCGCGCCCGTAAGATGCAGCGTTTCCTGTCGCAGCCTTTCCACGTCGCTGAGGTGTTTACCGGCTCGCCAGGTAAGTATGTTTCGCTGAAAGACACGATCAAAGGCTTCAAGATGATCGCGTCGGGCGAACTTGATCACCTGCCGGAACAAGCGTTCTACATGGTCGGCACAATCGAAGAAGCAATCGAAAAAGCCAAAAAGCTGAACTAACATTTAGTTTGGGCGTGGCCTCGCCTGCGGGCGGGGTTCTTCAACCCGATAGGACACACATGGCACACACAATTCACGTTGACGTGGTTTCCGCCGAAGCACTGATTTTTTCAGGTGAGGCAGAATTCGTCGCGTTGCCGGGTGAAGCAGGCGAGCTGGGGGTCTACCCCATGCACACGCCGTTAATCACCCGCATCCGTCCGGGCGCGGTGCGCATCAAGGTAGTCGGCCAGTCCGAGGAAGAGTTCGTCTTCGTCGCCGGCGGCCTGCTGGAAGTGCAGCCGCACACGGTGACAGTTTTGGCCGACACGGCGATTCGAGGCAAGGATCTGGACGAGGCAAAGGCATTGGCTGCCAAGAAGCAGGCGGAAGAAACAATGCAAAATAGAGAGTCCGTTTTCGACTATGCGAAAGCGCAGGCGGAACTGGCCAGCGCGATCGCGCAGTTGGCCGCGATTGCCAAATTGCGCGCGAAACACTAGGCAATGCAGCAACCCTGACAAAAGGCAGCTTCGGCTGCCTTTTGTTCGTCCGGGTCAGACGGTGCCGGTCGCTAAATTACACCATGTTGGGCGGCTTGTTCCACGTCATTGCGAATATGCGGCCAATGTTTCTCTTAGCCCATCTTTGTCACTTTTTT
>PKWL01000140.1 GCA_003133225.1 Janthinobacterium sp. | reverse complement strand
GTCTAGTTTTGCAAGTCCTTCATATGCAAAAGAGTTTGGCGGACCGCTCAATATCCATACGGATCTCCCAAACAAGATTGCGGAGATTATTCATCGACGCGAGATTCTGCCAGCTGCGCTTAAATTGTTTATTAGTAAGGGGCTAATATCCTCTCAGGCAACGGCAAAAGGAGTGTACTTTAAGGCAACTGACAACACCGCACAATATGTAAGTTGCTTAAAATCAGAATATTACAAAAGTATGTGGACAAATCTGTTTTGGTTGGAAAATAATTTTGATTATTTAGATAGTATACGTACTGATTATATCCATCGGTTTTCGGAGAAAAAATGATAATAAGATCTATCGAGGTTAGCGGCGAGAACCGACGGCCGGCGAGTTTATTCTTCGCCAAGGGACTAAATCTTATCGCTGGTCCCTCCAATACTGGTAAGTCTTACGTTATCGAGTGTATCAAGTTTGTACTGGGTGCTTCGTCGGTACCAAAGCCGATTAAAGAGTCGGCAGGTTACGATTCAGTAACTCTATCGATAGAGGAGGATGGCGTAGTTTTTACTCTTAGTCGAAAATTTGTTGTCAACGCGACTACAATTCTTACAACTGAAAATGGTAATCAGGTGGTTTTTAAAGGCCGTCATTCACCAAACTTAAAGAATTTATCGAACTACTTTCTTTCAAAAATTGGGTTGAACAATAAGCTTTTACTACTTAGCAAGGAAAAGCAGACGACCCAGGCCTTGACTCTTCGAACACTCGAATCAATACTTGTTGTAGATGAGAAGCGCATTGTCGCTGACTATTCTCCGCTTGGGACGGGACAAAGAACTGAAGTAACTCTCGAAAGGTCGTTTTTAAAGACTCTCCTTACTGGCGTAGATGACAGCCGAGCTAAGGACACCCGCGACACCGATGCGAGCCCAGAATTAATAAAGCGAAAGATTAAGAGTCTTGAAGAACTGATTCGATTGATTTTTCCGGACAGTTCGACGCCAACGACAAGTGCAGATGAAATAAATGATCAAATCGGCAAGGTCGATAAATCCATTACGGATATCGACCTTTCAATCCAAGATTTGATCTCGTCAAAGTCGAGTTTGCTCCGGAATCGCAGCGACAATTTGAATCAAGCATCCCAGCTAGAGGCTGAGATTCGCGATGCAAAGGCGCTGCATCAACGATTCAGCTTATTGATGGAGAAGTATGGATCCGATCGGTCCCGCGTGGTTGGCGTTTCTGAGGCCGCGCTCCTTCTAGATAATTACAGTGAAATTAATTGTCCTACATGCGGGTCAAATTTTGATGAAATGGCATCCGATGTAGATATCGAAATTGTGCTGCAAAGTGCGCGCGCGGAAGCCAAAAAAATCGACGTGCAGATGAGAGATCTTAATGCGACGATCGATGAACTAAACTTCAATATCCGCATCACTACCGCTGATATTGAGAAATTAAAATCAGATGTCGATACGATGGATGTCGAAATTCAATCTGATATTGGGGATAGGCTGAGTCAGTTGGCATTCACAAAAAACGGTTTTTTTCTGAAAAGAATTGAATTGGCCGGCGATTTGGCCCGCCTGGAGGGGCGTAGCTCAGCTCAAATTGAGCTCGATAAGCTTCGAAATTATGGAGACCGCGAAAATGTTTCTTACGAAATCGATGACTTTTCTGACCAGATAAGCCTATTCATTGCAAATGTTGAAGCAGTTCTAAAGCGCTGGGGTTTTCCGGATTATTCGCCAACCAAGTTTGTCGATAAATCTCGAGATCTGGAAATTGGCGGGACTCCTAGGAAAGATTTTGGAAAGGGCTACCGAGCCGTTGCATGCTCGGCATTTGTGATCGGCCTTATGAAGACATTGATTGTGGCGAAACGACATCCCGGCTTCGTTGTGCTCGATTCACCGCTAACGACGTATAAAAAAGCGGATATAGAACAAGGGGACGCAGACGAATCGATTGAAAGTGACATGGTCTACTCCGTTTACAGAGATTTATGTGAGGCGTATGCCGAAAATCAGATAATTATCTTTGACAATCAGGAGCCAGATTTAGACCTTATTCCGCTTATGAACTATCAGCATTTTACAAAAAATGTTAACGTAGGGCGATACGGTTTCTTCCCAGCTAACTAGTGATTAAGCGTCGGACTTCGCCGATATTTGTTGCTCCTTGCCAAGACGCCGTTGCAGCTGAGGCGGAGAAGTCGGACCGGCAGGATAATGAATGGTTAGGAAAACAAGCTTCGGAGACGGCTAGGAATGGTGGAGACGATTCAATTTTTGACTTGCGAAAAAAGTATTTGACGCATACACTGTATGAAAATACAGTTGTGTGGAGACTTCCTGCGTAGCTTGCCAGGGATGTGGAGGCCAAGAAAGCCATGGGTAAAAAATCAGCAAACCTCTCAGTCGCGCTTCCTCGCTGCAGGTACTGCCAGTGCTTCTGGCAGCCGGAAGAAGACGTGGTTGCTAGCAGGTCTTACTGCCGATCCTGCTCGGAGGCCCGGCATTCTGTTGCGATAAAGCATCTAGGGCTCAAGCCATTGACGCAGACGGAGAGGTCCGCGAGGTACTTAATGCCTCGCGCGCTACGTTCAACTTAATCCTTTAAGTTCCAAAGAAAGTCTCAAGCTCTTTTATCGCTTGTTTCTTTCCGATAGGTCCGTCTGATTTTCCGAGCGACATCTTTCGTCCGGCTTTTCCAATAGGCTCGCTCCACGCTTTCCATTCATTCTTTCGTGGGGAGAGCCGCGTCCATTCCACGACCTTACGCCTTTCTGCCGAAGTTTGTTCCCATCTGATTAGGTCAGAAGTCACCGTGGTAGACCAGGTCGGAGTTGGAAGACCCGACAAAGCATTCAAGACCTGCCCGGCAGACTGGTAACGAAGCTTTGGATCGTCATTGAGCATCTTTCGGATCGTTCTGCGCCAAGCTTTCGGTATGTGTGGAAGCCAACGTAGCGTGTCGGCGAATCCGCCATCGCAGACTATGTTTCGTGGGGATGTATCCTCTTCGTACCAAGCTTTTCCATGCAATAGGCGGAAAAGTGTCATCCCAAGTGCCCAGACGTCGGTTCTGACGCTAGTGCCATGTCCGAGCCAAACCTCATGAGCGATGTGATCTGAGTAGCCTGCCTGCGAACCATATCCCATGATTAAGTTGTCGGTGACGAGCCCAAAATCGCCTAGCTGAGCGACTCCGGTACCGTCAATCAAGATATTGCCAGGCTTGATATCTCGATGAAGCATTTCGCGCGCATGTAGTGCATCAAGGCCTAACGACACGTCTGTAGCAACTTTGCGCACATCAAGCAGTAGCATCGGCCCCACATCGAAGATCTGTTGAAGTGACCCTCGCGGACAGTACGCCATGCAGAAGCGGATGCTGTTTCCATCTGGAAGCTCTTCAATATGGTAAACCTGTACGACATTTCGATGGCGCGCCTTTGAAAGATGCTGGGCCTCAGCTAAAAAACCAGCTTTGAACGCAAGCCATTCGGCGTCATTTTGCGCAGGTTTTCGAGCTAATACTTTCACAGCCACCTCGCCATGAACGCCATCGTTACCGAGAAAAACTTCGCCGAAATGACCATTGCCTAGCTTGGCACCGACCTGCAATGCAGGAACAACGCCGGCCATCAACAGTTCCTCTTGGCAATAATAAGCATTGCAGCCTCGCGACTGGTTTTACGTAATTTGCCGCCTTCTGTATTCACATTCCAGAAATCATCATCTTTCAAATACTCGTCGACCTTTCGCTCGCCGTAAGTTCGACTTATCACTGCCTTCGAAACGATTTGAACTACGGATGCAGAAGCTGCAGCAGCAATGACAACGCCTCTCACTTCAGCGCTCGCTAGGAGTGCGAGTTTCGCAGAGCCTGTGGGTAGCGCGCTAGCTTTTACTACAACGATGTCGGCGCCATTCTCGCGAAGATAATCGGCGCACCGTTGATGGAGCACCGCGAGAGCCGATCCCCTGTCGCCATTCTGTAAACTCCACGTCGCGTCAGAAAGAATTGTAATCGGCGTGTCTTTTTCATTTGCCACTTGGGCGTCTACAACCGTAATGGCCTCACCTACGACCACGAATCCAACGTAACGTTTTGTCATGATCAGTTTTTCACTTTTTGTGGCACGGACTTTTCACTTAATTGGCACAGTTTTCACTTAATGTGTCACCCGACAAACTTAAATGTCGATGTTGCCAGCTCGCAGTGCATTACTTTCAATGAATGCGCGCCGCGGTTCCACATCGTCGCCCATCAGCGTTGTGAAGATCTGGTCCGCGGCAATGGCGTCCTCGATCTGCACCTTCAGCAAACGGCGCACTGCCGGGTCCATCGTAGTTTCCCACAACTGGCTTGGATTCATCTCGCCGAGCCCTTTGTAGCGCTGTTTCAGCACGGTGCGCTCCGCTTCGTCGCGCAGCCACGTCATTGCGTGATGGAAGTCGTCCACCGCAGATTCCTTCACGCGCTCGCCTTCGCCTCGGCGGATGAACGCGCCTTCACCAATTAGGCCCTTGAACGTCGCTGCC
This sequence comes from Janthinobacterium sp., assembly GCA_003133225.1. Lineage (GTDB taxonomy): Bacteria > Pseudomonadota > Gammaproteobacteria > Burkholderiales > Burkholderiaceae_D > Janthinobacterium. The sequence continues at coordinate 9,846 of PKWL01000140.1, read as the reverse complement.
GCATTGGCCAGCACACCGTAATCGGCGCCCTGGACGAAGTCAGCGTCGATGGCGCTGACCTTGACGTTACCGTGATGCATGCGTTCGATCCGAATCATGTGTTTTTCGGATAGTTCATCCGAACGCACCACGACCTTAACGGCCGGGTCGTTGATGATCGCTTCCATCGCCTGCGCCGAGTGCTGTGCGTTTTCGATGGTCTCCAGATCTAGCGTGACGCCGGTCATGATGGCAGTTAGCGCGGCGCGGTCGATCACCCGCGTTAGACGCATCATGATCGCGTTGGCCAGGTTGAACTGGCGCACCAGCTCGGCTAATGCATCGCCGACAATCGGGGCCGCACCCTCGCGCGGGATGAGGGCGGCCCCGTTCAGGGCGACCATCATCATGTAGTTGGTCTCTTCTACGTCATCTTTCAAGTAACGCTCATCGCGGCCGGCCTTGACCTTGTATAGAGGTGGCTGCGCAATGTAGATGTGGCCGCGCTCGACCAGTTGCGGCATCTGGCGATAGAACAGCGTCAGCAGTAGTGTGCGGATGTGGGCGCCATCGACGTCCGCATCGGTCATGATGATGATGCGGTGGTAGCGCAGCTTGTCGACGTTGAATTCATCTGGCCCGATTGAGGTTCCAAGCGTGGCGATGAGGGTGGTGATCTGTTCCGACGACAGCATCTTTTCAAAGCGCGCTTTTTCCACGTTCAGCACCTTGCCGCGCAGCGGCAGGATGGCCTGGAATTTGCGGTCGCGCCCCTGTTTGGCCGAGCCGCCCGCTGAGTCACCCTCGACGATGTACAGTTCGCACAGGGCCGGGTCTTTTTCTTGGCAGTCGGCCAGTTTGGCAGACAGGCCCAGGCCATCCATGATTCCTTTGCGGCGGGTCAAGTCACGCGCCTTGCGCGCCGCCTCGCGCGCGCGCGCCGCCTCAACGATTTTACCGCAAATGATTTTGGCGTCGTTTGGCTTTTCTTGAAGGTAATCCGAGAGCGTCTTGGCGACGATTTCTTCGACCGGACCACGCACCTCGGACGACACCAGCTTGTCCTTGGTCTGCGACGAAAATTTTGGCTCTGGCACTTTGACCGATAGCACGCAGGTCAAGCCTTCGCGCATGTCATCGCCGCTGATTTCGACCTTGGCCTTTTTAGCAAACTCGTGTTCTTCGATGTATTTGTTGATCACGCGCGTCATCGCTGCGCGCAAGCCGGTCAAATGGGCGCCTCCATCGCGTTGCGGGATGTTGTTGGTGAAGCACAGCACCTGTTCGTTGTAGGCATCGTTCCACTGCATTGAAACGTCAACGCTGATGTTGGTGTTTTGGTCCGACATACGGTCTCCCGTGGCTTGGAAAATCGTCGGATGCAGCACCGTCTTGGCCCTGTTGATGTATTCGACGAAGCCGCGCGTGCCGCCTTCGAACGCGAACATCTCTTCTTTTCCAGTGCGCTGGTCAGTTAGCTTGATCTTCACGCCGTTGTTCAGAAAGGATAGTTCGCGAATGCGTTTGGCTAAGATTTCGTAATGGAATTCGACCTGCGAGAAAATTTGTTCGTCGGCCCAGAAGTGCACGCTGGTGCCGCGCTTGTCAGTCTCGCCGATGACCTTGATGGGCGAGACGGCGATGCCGTTGATCATTTCGATCTCGCGGTTTTGCGGAACGCCACGTACGAATTCCATGTAGTAGACCTTGCCGTTGCGGCGAATGGTCAGCTTGAGCAGTTTCGACAAGCCATTGACACACGACACACCCACGCCATGCAAGCCGCCCGAAACCTTGTATGAGTTTTGGTCAAACTTGCCGCCAGCGTGCAACTCGGTCATGACGATTTCGGCTGCGCTGCGCTTGGGGTCGTGCTTATCGTCGAACTTGATGCCGGTCGGGACGCCGCGGCCGTTGTCGGTAACCGAGATCGAGTTGTCGGAGTGAATCGTGACATAGATCTCAGTGCAGTGGCCGGCCAACGACTCGTCGATCGAGTTGTCGAGCACTTCGAATACGAGGTGGTGTAAGCCGGTGCCGTCCGAGGTGTCGCCGATATACATGCCCGGGCGTTTGCGCACGGCTTCGAGGCCTTCCAGAATTTGAATGGATGCGGCGCCGTATTCTTCCAGTTTCAGCTGGCTCGGATTGACTTCAAGGCTTTCAGACATGGACTACTTTCTATGACGGTTACTGACTAATTCGGGACGTGCTTGCCCAGGGCCGGCCAGAAACGAGGCCGGCCCTGGGCGCCAATCGGTTAGATGCGCATTGGCATGACGACATATTTGAAGTCGGCATTGTCGGGGATGGAAATTAGGGCGGACGAATTGGAATCGCCCAGCGCGATATTGATTTGATCGCATTTCAGGTTATTTAGCACGTCGAGCAGATAGGTGATGTTAAAGCCGATGTCGACAGTATCGCCGCCGTAGTCGATTTCGAGTTCTTCGACCGCTTCCTCTTGGTCCGCATTGGTGGAGGTGATCTTCATGCTGCCCGGGCTCATGACGCAACGCACGCCCTTGAATTTATCGCTAGTCATGATGGCGGCGCGTTGCAAAGAACGCAGCAGGCCATCGCGGCCAAGCGTGAAGTTGTTCTTATAGCCTTTCGGGATCACGCGCGTATAGTCGGGAAATTTGCCTTCAACCAGTTTCGAGATCAGCTCGATGTCGGCGAACGTCAATTTGACCTGGTTGGCGGCAATGTCCAGCTGAACCGGTTCGTCGTTTTCTTCCAGCAGACGTTGCAGCTCGATGATCGTCTTGCGCGGAATGATTACTTCTTGACGCTCGAAGGTTTGCTCGGTCTCGACCTGGCAGAACGCTAGGCGGTGGCCGTCGGTCGCCACTGCCATCACGTTGTTGCCATCCAAAACCAGCAGCAGGCCGTTCAGGTAATAGCGGATGTCTTGCTGCGCCATCGAAAAATGCACCATGTTAAACAAGTGCTTTAGGGTTTTTTGCGGCAGCGTGACGGTGGCATTGTAGCTTTCGGCTTGCTGCATGGTCGGGAATTCTTCTGCGGCCAAGGTTTGCAAGGCGAAGCGCGATCTGCCGGTCTGTACCGTTAGGCGCTTGTTGAGCAAAGTCATGGTCACCTCGCCAGTTTCCGGCAGCGCACGTAAGATGTCGAGCAGCTTGCGCGCCGCGACTGTGGTGCCGGCCACTTCCTGATCGGAGCCGATTTCGGCCCGCGTGGTGATTTGAACTTCGGTGTCGGTCGACAGGAACGAAACGCTTTCGCCGTCCTTGCGGATGAGGATATTGGCCAGAATCGGCATAGTATGCCGACGCTCGACAATACCGCTCACAATCTGCAGTGGCCGGAGAAGGATATCTCGGGTGGTTTTGACCAATTGCATATTTATCCTCGATGTAGTTAGCAATACTAAGTTTAACAACGCTAAGTTTAACAACGGCCCACTATGGGAATCTCTTAGAACCCGGTGTCCCCAAAAAGGCGGGGCTCCATAAACCGCATGGTTTTTTCCGCCAACGCGAGAACCACACAGTCTGCATTTTTAGTGGCTAAGGCGCTAGATCGTTGCGGCTTAAACAATCATGCGCGTGCCAAAGGTCAGCCCTTCAACGTTTGTTCCAGCACGTGCAGTTCATGGTTGCACTCCGGGTTCTTGGTGCGATCGAGTGCGATCTTGCGTACCGCATGCAGCACCGTGGTGTGATCGCGCCCGCCGAAAAGCTCGCCGATCTCCGGCAGGCTCTTTTGCGTGAGTTCCTTGGCCAGGTACATTGCGATCTGGCGCGGCCGCGCGATATTGGCGGGACGGCGCTTCGAATACATGTCGGCGACCTTGATGTTGAAAAAGTCGGCCACCGTCTTCTGAATGTTTTCTACTGAGATCTGCCGGTTTTGCACCGACAGCAAGTCCTTCAAAGCTTCTTTCACGACGTCAATTGTGATGTCCTTGCCATGAAAGCGAGAGTACGCCAAAATCTTGCGCAGCGCGCCTTCCAGCTCGCGCACGTTCGAGCGCAGGTGCTTGGCCACGAAGAACGCCACGTCGTCCGAAAACGTCACGCCTTCTTGCTTGGCTTTTTTGAGTAAAATCGCCACCCGCATTTCCAGCTCCGGCGGCTCGATGGCCACCGTCAATCCCGAATCGAAACGCGAGATTAGGCGGTCGTCCATGCCCGTGATCTCTTTCGGATAGGTGTCACTGGTGATGATGATCTGCTTTTTGGCCGCGATGAGGGCCTCGAACGCATAGAAGAATTCTTCTTGCGTGCGGCTTTTCCCGCCAAAAAACTGAATATCGTCAATCAGCAGCATGTCGAGCGAATGATAATAGTGCTTGAAATCATCGAAGCCCTTACGCTGGTAGGCCGTTACCACGTCGCGCACATACTGCTCGGCGTGGATATAGCGGATCTTGGCGCTCGGCTGGTCGGCCAATACCTGGTTGCCGATGGCGTGGATCAAGTGCGTTTTGCCAAGGCCGACGCCACCGTAGAAAAACAGCGGGTTGTACGACACGCCCGGGTTGTTGGCGACCTGGATTGCGGCAGCGCGCGCCAACTGGTTGGCCTTGCCGGTCACGAAGCTGTCGAACGTCAGCTCGGTGTTGATGCGGCTTTGTTCGCGGCGCGGCGAGGTGCCGATATTAAATTCGGGGATGTTCTGGGCCGGTTCGGCCAAGCGCATGCCCGGCACGCCGCCATTGTCGTCGGCCGCCGGGGTGACGGTCGCCGCTTTTTTGGGCAGGGCCAGGCGCGGGTCGAGCACGAACAGCACATTCGTCGGCGCTTCAAAATACTGGGCGGCAAGGACGGTGATGCGGCTGGCGAACTGGGTTTTGACCCAATCGAGCTTAAACCGGTTGGGAGCAGCAATGCGCAACTTGCCCTCCTCGTAGTCGAGGGGGATAAGCGGTTTTATCCAAGCGCTGAATTGTTGCGGTGTCAGCTCCAGTTCCAACTGCGCGGAACAGGCCTGCCAGAAATTATCCATGAATCATCTAATGAGAAAAGTGTGTGTGGGAGGGCGTATCCTTACTACCCAAAGCGCGTTTTTGGTCGCGCGAGGGCTAGCCACACGTAACGCTCTATTCTACTCCGGACGGTGAAAGTTATCCACAGGCACGGCGTTTATTTGTCGCCCCGTTTACCGATTTGCGCCGCCTTTATCGGCATGTCCTTACAGCAAATCCTTGACACTGATGGGTGATATGCTGAATAATTCAGGGTTCCCCGCCCGTATTTCCTGATTATTCAATAATATGGAGTAAGCGTGGATTGAAGCGGGCGATGATATTAGCCTACTTATGCCCGACTTGGCATAGGCGCGCGATGTCATCGGCACCAAAAACTGACGGGACGCCAGACCCGATTTTGCATTTTTTTGCTTTTTAGCGAGACCAACATGAAACGTACTTACCAACCTTCCGTCGTCCGTCGCAAGCGCACGCACGGTTTCCGCGCCCGCATGGCAACCCGTGGCGGCCGCGATGTGCTCAATGCACGTCGTGCAAAAGGTCGCAAACGTCTGGCCGTCTAGCCAGTCGTTGGCAGCTGATCGCGTGGCCAGCAGCATCGCAAGCGGCACGACAGGCGAAGGTTCACATGACTTCGCGCGCGTTCGGCGTATCGTTAAAACGGATGAATTTTCATCCGTTTTTCGTTTGCGCCCGGCGCAGAAAACTGTGCATTTCGTGCTCTACACCCGCCTCAATGAGCTGCCGCATGCGCGGCTAGGTGTGGTTGTGGCTAAACGCTTTGCGCCGCGCGCGGCGACGCGCAACACGATCAAGCGCGTCGCGCGCGAGCTGTTTCGTGTCACAGCGCTGCCGCCAATCGATTGCGTGGTGCGCCTGTCGCGGGCGGTCAACGGCAAGGACGGACCGGCCACTACTGCGAAGCTGAAGGCTGAACTTCGGAGCGAACTGGTGCGCCTGTTTGCTTCACAAAAACCGCCTCGGCCGGCGACGCCGTGAAATCCTCGTTGCGCTGGCTGTTGCGTGCCTACCAGCTTTTGATCAGTCCGATGCTAGGTCAGAACTGCCGCTTTTATCCGAGCTGTTCCAATTACGCGATGGAAGCCATCGCCATTCATGGCGCAGGGCGCGGCAGCGTGCTCGCGGCCAAGCGACTGTGCCGCTGTCACCCATGGCATACGGGCGGGCTCGACCCAGTCCCGCCGTTGCTGCCGGCAGAAAAACTTCTTCCACGACCGCTTGCGGTTGCAACCATTCCTGATAAATGCCCTAATGGATATCAATAAACGTACCATCCTATGGATCGTGTTTTCCGTGTCACTGGTTGTTCTTTGGAACAACTGGATGGTCTCGACCGGCAAACCATCCATGTTTTCCGCCGCGCCGGAACAGGCGGCCAAATCGCCGCCTGTCAGAAACGGGCAGTCCGAGCTGCCGGCTGCGGCCGCCGTGAGCGTTGGCGCCGCAGCCCTTCCCGGCGCCGCAGCGCCCGCCGATGCGCTCAAAGGTGAGCGCATCACGGTGACGACCGATGTGATTAAGGCCGATATCGACACCGTGGGTGGGCAAGTCAAGCGCCTTGAGCTGCTAAAATTCAAAGACAGCGGCAATCCGGGCTGGTTCGGGGGCTGTTTTGGCCTGTTTCAAGCATGTAAAGCCGACAGCGACTCGAATAAGAATGAGGTGCTATTCGATGAAGGGCAAGGCCATACCTATCTCGCGCAAACCGGTCTGATCGGCGGCGCCGGCGGCGCTGCCTTCCCGAATCACAATACAGGTTTTGTGGTCAAGCCGGGCGCCCGTTCGCTCGATGGCGGCAATCAAGTCCAACTGGTGCTCGAAGCGACGCAAGGGGGCGTTAAGCTGACCAAGACCTTCACTTTTAAGCGCGGCGACTACGTGATCGACGTGCGCCATGAAGTGACCAATGTTGGCGCGGTCCCGGTCAAGCCCGAGCTGTACCTTCAGCTCGTGCACGATGGCCACAAGCCGGTCGGTGACTCCTATTTTAATAGTAGCTATACCGGCCCGACGCTCTACACTGATGCGGAAAAATACAAAAAGCTGACATTTGACAAGATCGAGAAAGAAAACACGGAACAATTGTCCAAGCCTGATCGCCTCCTCACGCCTGACCATCCGACCAAGGCGGACAATGGCTGGTTTGCGATTTCTCAGCACTTTTTTGTGTCGGCTTTCGTGCCGCAAGAAAAAACGGTGCGCGATATTTTCACGAAAAAAGTCGATACCAACCTGTACGCGATTGGCAACGTTCTGCCGCTGCCGACGTTGGCGCCGGGCGCCTCCGTCACGATGGACGCCAAGCTGTACTCTGGGCCGCAGGAATCGAAGCTACTGGAACAAGTGGCACCGGGCCTGGAGCTAGTTAAGGACTATGGCTGGCTGACGATCGTCGCCAAACCTATTTTCTGGGTGATGGAGCAGATCCACAAGGTGTTAGGCAACTGGGGCTGGACCATCATTGCCTTCACAATCTTGATCAAGTTGGCATTCTTCCCGCTATCGGCAGCCGGTTACCGTAGCATGGCCAAGGTCAAGCTGGTCACGCCAAAGATGCAGGCAATCCGCGAACGCTACAAAGACGACCCGGCGAAGATGAATCAGGCCACCATGGCGTTATACAAGACCGAAAAAATTAATCCGCTTGGCGGCTGTCTGCCGATTGTGGTTCAAATGCCGGTGTTCATCGCTCTGTACTGGGTGCTGCAGGCGTCAGTTGAAATCCGCGGCGCGCCATGGATCGGCTGGATCCACAATTTGGCGCAGCATGACCCATGGTGCATTCTGCCGGTCCTGTATGCAATTTCGATGTACATCACGACCAAATTGAATCCGGCGCCGGCCGACCCGATGCAGGCCAAGATGATGTTGTTCATGCCGCTCGCGTTCTCAGTCATGTTCTTCTTCTTCCCGTCCGGTCTGGTCCTGTACTGGGTCGTCAACAATGTGCTGTCAATTGGCCAGCAGTGGGTCATTTCGAAAAAATATAAGCCAAAGGCATAACGCCAGCCTAATCTGCTGTGCAAAAAGCCCATGCCAACGCGGCATGGGCTTTTTTTATACGGATTCGATCCAATAAACTACAATTACAATATGAAACTTGATTCATCACCAATCGCCGCCATTGCCACCGCCCCAGGGCGTGGTGGCATCGGCGTGGTACGCGCCTCCGGCAAAAATCTGGACGCCCTGATCAGGGCCCTCTTCCAAGACACAGTGTTGCATTCGCGACACGCGACCTACCTGCATTTTAAAGATGCCGACGGCAGCATCATTGACCAGGGTCTCGCGCTTTATTTCAAGAGCCCCCATTCGTATACGGGCGAGGACGTGCTGGAACTGCAGGGCCACGGTGGGCCGGTGGTGCTAAATTTGCTGCTGGCGCGTATGCTGGAAGCCGGCCGCGAGATTGGGCTACGACTGGCCGAGCCGGGCGAGTTCACGCGCCGCGCTTACCTCAACGACAAGCTCGATTTGATCCAAGCCGAGGCGGTGGTCGACTTGATCGACGCCTCGACCGAGGCGGCGGCCAGGTCGGCCTCGCAATCGCTGTCGGGCGTGTTTTCGAACACGATTGATGCGCTGGTCGAGCGCGTGACTGAATTGCGCATGCTGGTTGAAGCGACGCTCGACTTCCCGGAAGAGGAAATCGACTTTCTAGAGTCTTCCGATGCGCGCGACCAGCTAGACGACATCGTCGAGGCACTAAATAGCGTCTTTCGCCAAGCGGCTCAAGGCGCGCTCCTGCGTGAAGGTTTGAACGTGGTATTAGTTGGCCAGCCAAATGTGGGCAAATCGTCGTTGCTGAACGCTCTGGCCGGCGCCGATGTCGCCATCGTCACCCCAATTGCCGGCACCACGCGTGACAAGGTGAGCGAGACCATCCAGATCGAAGGCATCCCGCTCAACATCATCGACACGGCCGGCATTCGCAACATCGATGACGCCGTTGACGTGGTTGAGCGCATCGGCATCGAACGCACATGGGGCGTAGTTGGCAACGCAGATGTGATCTTGCACCTGCTCGACGCCGACCAAGGGCCGACGCGCGCCGACGACGCCATTGCAGCTGGTTTTCCGCCTGGCGTGCCTGTACTGCGGATTTGGAACAAGATCGATTTGTCGGGACACAAGCCGGCGGTCGATCCGATGATCGACGCGACCCACGTGTATTTGTCGGCGCAGGAACACGTCGGCATCGATCTGCTGCGCGCCGAACTTTTACGCATCGCGGGCTGGCAGCAAACGGGCGAGTCGCTGTACTTGGCGCGTGAGCGCCATTTGATTGCCTTGAAATCGGCGGGAAAGCACTTGGCCCAGGCACGCGAGCACGCGGCACAAGACGATCAGTCGCTCGACCTTTTCGCCGAAGAATTGCGCCTAGCTCAAGTACAGCTATCGAGCATCACCGGTGCGTTCTCGTCGGACGATTTGTTGGGGGTGATTTTTAACCGATTCTGCATCGGAAAGTAAGGATAAGTCCGGTAGCCGGCAATCGAATCCGAAGAATTGGCAGCGACGCTCGTATTTTCCAGCATTCATGTCCTTGTAAAATTGCCATATAGATCGCACCCGTAGCCGTCCATCTGCGGCCCCACGACTTTAGCGCCAGGCTGCTGTCCCGACACCATATCAAGCGCATCGGCCGCATGGTGTTGCGGCTAACGAAGGCCTCGACCCGCTTGCCCGGTATCCGCTTCACCTGTGCTGTTGGCCAGTCGGCACAGGCAATTGAGTTGCGTGATCCGCCGTATCCCCGCGTCTGCCCGCCACTCTTTCCTGTGTTCTTTGTTATCGCCTGATGTGGGGGCGCAATTAGCTAACATCTGCAAGCAGCTGCGACTGAGTCCTTGTTAGCGCCATCATCGGGGCTCTATGCCTTTCCGTAT
>PKWL01000003.1 GCA_003133225.1 Janthinobacterium sp. | reverse complement strand
TCGGCCACGGCGCCATGCACCATCAGCGCCGGCGCCAAATCGCCGCTAAAGGCGGCGAAGCAGCGATTCGATTTGGGGGCGACGTGGCAGGTGTCGCCGGCTATTTTCATACAGAAATTGTTAGCTTCGCGCCAAGTGTCGCTCTGGTTGTAAAACTGGCAGCGGGTATCGAGGCACAAGTTGCCGCCGACGGTGCCCACGGCCCGGTGGGTCGGGCCGGCAATGGCCAGCGCCGCTTCGGCCAAGGCCGGATAAGCGCATAGCGCCGGGTGGGCCGCCAGTTGCTCGAGCGTCGTGCCAGCGCCGATGCGCAGGGCCGCGCTCTCTTCGGTGATGCCGCGCAGCTCGGCGATGCCGCCGAGGTCAATTAAAATGTCCGGTCGCACCAGGCCGCGCCGCATATTGGCCAGCAAGTCGGTGCCGCCGGCCAGGAAACGGGCGTTGCCGCTGGCGGCGCCCGCGGCGACGGCCTCGGCCACTGAGCGCGGCCGCAGCAGCTTAAATTGTGAGAGCAGTTCCATCAGGATCCTTTTCGGTGGCGGCGGGGCGGGGGCGCGCGCGCTGATTGCGCCCGCTCAATGCATCAAGCACGAGGTGGGGTGTCATCGGCAGCCGCGTGATTTTAGTTCCGGTCGCGTGCTGTACCGCCGCGGCAATCGCCGCCGGCATGCCGGCCAACGGGCCTTCGCTCGCTTCCTTGGCGCCGAAGGGGCCGTTCGGGTCGATGCTCTCGACGATGTGCACTTCGATGTCGGGCGATTCGACGATGGTCGGCACCTTGTAATCGAGAAAGTTGGCGGCGCTGTGTTTGCCGTCCTTGCCGTAGCAGGTCGCTTCCGACAGCGCCTGGCCCATGCCCATCCAGACCGCGCCTTGCACTTGGCCTTCGACCGACAACGGGTTGATCGCGAAACCGCAATCGAGCGCGGTCCAGACTTTTTCGACGGTCACCGTGCCAAGCTCGCTGTCAACGCTCACTTCAACGACTGACGCCGCGTATGAAAATGCCATCGTGGAGCCGACCGCGCCCCCTTTTTGCTTGCCGCCTTGGAACTCGAGCGGGCAGGTATAAGTGCCCTTGACGGTGAGCGTGCCGGTATCGACCAGCGCTTCTTCGACGACGTCGTTAAAGCCGAGCGTGCGCTGCGGTTCGCCCAGTACCGCATACGCTTCGCCCAAGCATTCGACTTGTTCGAGCGTGACCTGGAGCCGCCGAGCGGCGGCCTCGAGCAGAATTTTTTTCAGATTCTCGGCGGCCTGGATCGCCGCATTGCCGACCATGAAGGTCACGCGCGACGAATAGGAGCCGTTGTCCTTGGGCGTGATGGCCGAATCGTTGGCGATCACGCGCACGCGCCCATAATCGACCCCGAGCACCTCGACTACCGCTTGCGTCAAGATCGTCGATGAGCCTTGGCCGATATCGGAGGCGCCCGTCAGGATCGTGATTCCGGCATCGAAATCGAGCTTCAAAATCACCGTCGCATGCGGTTCGCCGGTCCAGTGCACGGGCTTGGCCGCACCGCTCACGAAGTGCGAGCAGGCGATGCCGAGGCCGCGCCCGGGCGGCATGTGGTGGAATCGTTCGCGCCAGCGGCTGGCCCGTTCCACCTTGTCTATGCATTCGGGCAAGCCGTAGGAAATCACCTTCAAGCCGTTGATGGTGTCGGTCGGCGCCGTCAGCAAATTGCGGCGGCGCACGGCAATCGGGTCGAGCCCCAGTTCGATGGCCATCGCATCCATCAGGGCCTCGAATGCGAAGCGGGTATTGACGGTGCCGTGGCCGCGCATGGCGCCGCACGGCGGCGTGTTGCTATACACCCGGTAGCCATCGTACTTGACCGCCGGAATGTCGTACAAGCCGTTGAGCAAGGCGCCGGCGTACAAGATGGTGACGATGCCGTAACCGCCGTAAGCGCCGCCGCGCATGACCATCTCCAAATAGCAGGCGGTGAGGCGGCCGTCGTTTTGCATGCCGAGCTTCAAGCGCATCTGGCTGTGCGGGCGGCCGCGATGGGTGAGGAAGGTTTCCTCGCGCGAGAGCTTCATGCGCACGGTGCCGCCGGCCGCGCGTGCGAGGAGGGCGCAGATTACTTCAAAATTGAGCGTTTCCGTGCGCGCGCCAAAGCCGCCGCCGACGAACGGCTTGATGACGCGGATGCGCGAGGTATCAAGGTCGAGGCAGCGCGCCAGCGTCAAGTGCACGTAGTAAGGCACCTGGGTCACCGAATGGAGCGTCAACAGCTTGCGCTCGACATCGTAGGTGGCCATCGCCGCGTGCGGCTCCATGTGGGCATGGGCGATTTCCGCGCATTCAAAATTTTCTTCGCGCACCAGGTCGGCCGCAGCAAAGCCCGCTTCGGTGTCGCCAAATTCGTTGTGCACTTGGCGTTCCAGATTGCCTTTCTTGTCCGCGTGCAGCAGCACGGCATCGGGGGCGCGGGCGCTGGCGGCGTCCGTGTAGACGGGCAGTTCGCGCACTTCGAGGCGGATCAGCTTGAGCGCGGCCGCGGCGGTCGCATCGTCAACGGCGGCAACGGCCGCCACCGGCTCGCCAAAATAGCGGACCCGCTCGCGCGCCAGGGGAAATTCATTTTGCGCCACGGGCAAGATGCCATACGCCTTGTCGCAGGCGTCGCCCGTAATCACGGCGATGACGCCGGGCAGCTTTTGCGCTTCCGAGATGTCGATGCTGAGGATGTCGGCGTGCGCATACGGGCTGCGCAAGATGCGCCCGGCTAAAGCCTCGGGCGCAAACAGGTCGGCCGTGTATTTGGCGCGCCCACTCACTTTTTCGATGCCATCGACCAAGGCAATGCGTTGGCCGGCGCCTTTGTTGGGGGTCGGCCTCATGCCGCTGCTCCCTTGCGGCTGACGGCGCGATAGCCGCTGGCCGCTTGCACCGATTCAATGATCTTGACGTAGCCCGTGCAGCGGCACAGGTTGCCGGCCAGCGCCGCGCGGATCTGCTCGACCGACGGCGCCGGATTACTGCGCAGCAGCGCTTCGGATGTCATCAGCATGCCGGGCGTGCAATAGCCGCACTGGGTTCCCAGCTTCTCGTTGAACGCCTGCTGCAGCGCCGACAGGCGCCCCGCCGTGGACAGCGATTCGACCGTCTCGACTGCGCAGCCGGAAACGCTAACTGCCAGCGTCAGGCAGGCCAGGCGCGGCACGCCATCGACCAACACGGTGCAAGCGCCGCATTCGCCGCCGTCGCACCCTTGCTTAGTGCCGGTCAGCTGGAGCTGCTCGCGCAGGTAATCGATCAGCAACAGATTGTCGGCCATCGCGTCTTCACGCGCTTGACCGTTAATCCGCATCGGGACGACCGTTTTCATGAAGTGTTCCCCTTCAATGGATGTTGGAATGATGATGACGAATTCGTGCACTCCCTGCCAACATACCATAAAATTAGTTTTATCTCAAAC
>PKWL01000062.1 GCA_003133225.1 Janthinobacterium sp. | reverse complement strand
TTCCCTCCTTGCCGGCAGCATGGCAGATGCCAAGGTCGTCGCAGCCATCTGGCAACCCCAGCGCTAGATGCAATCCCGCATCCCCACCGCTAATGACGACCTTGTCGCCGAAGTGAAGTGTTATGGCTGTATGCAGTAAGCGTAGCCGTTCTGCATATAGCAGGCGCATGCGCCGAATGTGGGACGCGAAATGACCCTCCGTCATGAAGTCTGTCAGGATCGCCTGGGTAAAAATCTGGCCTCCGCGAGATAACTCGGAGAGCCCGGTTGCAAACAATTCAGCCAGTGCTTTGGGGACGACCAGGTAGCCGATGCGCAGGCCGGGAAACATGGTCTTGCTAAAAGTGCCCAAATACAAAACCCGGTCGTGCGAATCCATTCCTTGCAAAGAAGGCAGTGGCCGGCTGCCGTATCGGAACTCGCTGTCGTAATCGTCTTCGATGATCCAGGCTTTGTGGGCGGCCGCAAATTCAAGCAGCATGCGCCGGCGCGACAGGCTCATTACGGCTCCCAGCGGGTACTGGTGCGACGGGGTGACGACAATGAAGCGGGGCGGATGGCGCAAATCGGTTGGCCGCAATAACATGCCTTCCGCATCGACCGGAATCGGTATCGTCTCGATCCCCTGCGACTGCAAAACGCTGCGAGTGCCCCAATAGCAAGGGTCTTCCACCCAAGCCCGGTCAGCATGATCACCGAGTAATTTTGCCACCAGATCCATCGACTGATGGATGCCGGTGGTGACCAGTATCTGGCTGGCATTGCAGGTGACCGAGCGCGCGACTCTCAAATAATCGGCAATCGCTTCCCGCAGCGGCAAGTAGCCGCCGCCGCAGGCATAGGTTAACAGGTCGGCCCGCGCGCGGCGCCAGTATTTGTTTTGCAGGCGACTCCAAATTTTGTTGGGGAAAAGCGTGACATCCGGGATGCCTGGCATGAATGCGCCCCATTGCACTTTGCTCACTCCTGCAAGCCCGATCAGTTGCGCGCCGCGTAGCGACAGGCCAATATTGGCGTTCTGTTCCGACTGCATCGGCATCGCGTCGGCGGCGCCGTCAATCCGATCGGGGACGGTGTCGGCGATGAACGTGCCTGCCCCGGGCCGTGCTTCCAGATACCCCTCGGCGATCAATTGCTCATAGGCATAACTCACCGTATTGCGCGCTACCTGAAGTTCTCCCGCCAAATAGCGTGAAGACGGCAGTTGCAGGCCAACTTGCAAGGAATGGGACAGGATAGCTTCCCGGATCACCTGGTAGATCTGGCGGTTGATCGGCTTACGCCCTGCGGCCGGGTCGACGCGGCGATCGATGCGCAGCAAAAGAAAATCGGATAAGGAAGCGATGCGCAAAGTGGCCCCATGAGATAAATTAAAGTGGCACTATTTTATAGTGCCATTGCTGCTTTATTATGTACCTTAAGCAAGAAAATTAATGTGTCTAATGTGATCGGACTATCTATGACAAATGCAAAATTGCAAAAAAGAAAAGACGCCGCGACCCCGCGCGGAGTCGGCGTCATGTGCCAGTTTTACGCTTCTCACGCATTGAATGCGGAAATTTGGGATGTGGAAAATCGGCGCTATATCGATTTTGCAGCGGGCATTGCCGTGCTTAACACCGGGCATCGCCATCCAAAATTGGTTGCTGCGATGCAAGAGCAACTGACGAAATTTACCCACACCTGTTATCAGGTCGTGCCTTATGAAAGTTATGTCCGATTGGCCGAACGCATCAACATCTTAACGCCGGGCCGGCATGCCAAAAAAACCGCATTGTTTTCGACCGGCGCCGAAGCAGTGGAAAACGCGATCAAGATTGCACGTGCGGCAACTGGACGTTCGGCCATCATCGCGTTTTCAGGAGCATTTCATGGCCGCACCATGATGGGCATGGCGCTGACTGGCAAAGTGGTGCCGTACAAGGTCGGCTTCGGACCGTTTCCCGGCGAAGTCTATCACGTCCCATTCCCGATCGAATTGCATGGGGTGACTGCCGACGATTCGCTAAATGCGCTGCAATCGCTGTTCAAAGCCGATGTCGACCCAAGGCGGGTCGCGGCGATCATCATCGAGCCGGTGCAAGGCGAAGGCGGCTTTTATGCGGCGCCAAGCGAGTTCATGCAAGCCTTGCGCCGAGTATGCGACGAGCATGGGATCTTGCTCATCGTCGATGAGGTGCAAACCGGTTTTGGCCGCACCGGCAAGTTATTCGCCATCGAACATTGCGGAGTCATTCCGGATTTGATGACGGTGGCCAAGAGTCTGGCTGGCGGCATGCCCCTGTCGGCCGTATGTGGCCGCGCCGAGATCATGGACGCTCCCGCTCCTGGCGGGCTGGGCGGCACCTATGCGGGCAACCCGCTGGCGGTCGCTTCCGCGCATGCGGTGCTCGATGTGATTGAGGAGGAAAACCTGGTGGAGCGTGCTGCCGTTCTCGGGCAGCGCTTGCAAAGCCATCTGCACCAGTTGCGTGAAGTGGTTCCGCACATTTCCGATGTGCGCGGCCTGGGCGCGATGGTTGCAGTGGAATTCACAAAGCCGGGAACGCAGCAACCGGATCCGGAATTTACCAAGCAGGTGCAAAGCCGTGCACTGGAAAAAGGCTTGATCCTCTTGACCTGCGGTGTCTATGGCAACGTCATCCGCTTCTTGTTTCCGCTTACGATCGAAGATCATGTCATGCAGGAGGCGATCACGATTCTCGGATCGGCGATGCAGGGTAACTGACACTAGCACGATGCCATTGAAATCGTGGGGCAGACAGGGCGGCGATGCCCTGGAAATGTTCCTATAAAATACGCTGAAGAAAATCAGCGACGCGGGTGACGGATTGAAGTGGAGGAGACATCATTGGAACGGGTAAACACAACAACGAACGAAGGGCGCGATTCTCTGGTCGAGTTTCGGCGTGTCAAAAAGACATACGATGGTGAACACTTAGTCGTCAAGAATCTTGACTTGAATATTGAGCGCGGCGAGTTTCTCACCTTGCTAGGACCGTCCGGCTCGGGAAAAACAACCTGTCTGATGATGCTGGCCGGTTTCGAGTTCCCTACCGGGGGCGAAATTTTGCTGGAAGGTCGATCACTTAACAAGGTGCCGCCGCACAAACGCGACATCGGTATGGTGTTTCAGAACTATGCGTTGTTTCCCCATATGACGGTGGCTCAGAATGTCGCTTACCCGCTGCAGGTGCGCAAAATCGACAGCAATGTACGGGCCGACAAGGTCAGGCGCGCACTTGACATGGTGCAAATGGCCAAGTTTGCTGACCGCTATCCGGCCCAGCTGTCCGGTGGCCAGCAACAGCGCATCGCACTGGCGCGGGCGCTGGTGTTCGATCCCAAGTTAGTCTTGATGGATGAGCCACTCGGTGCGCTCGACAAGCAGCTGCGCGAACGCATGCAGCTCGAACTAAAGGACCTGCATCAGCGGCTCGGCGTCACGTTCGTCTATGTGACCCACGATCAAAGCGAAGCGTTGACTATGTCGGACCGGGTTGCCGTATTCGAGCACGGCATCATCCAGCAATTGGCAGCGGTCGATCGTCTATATGAATTCCCGGAAAACCAATTCGTGGCCGGTTTTATCGGCGACAACAATCGCTTTCAAGGCATTGTGGAATCGGTTGCCGGCGACTCCTGCCGGCTGCGCATGGCCGATGGCTCCGTGCTGAGCGGGGTCAATGCGAATGCACTCCCGGCCGGCAATGCCGCCGTAGGCTGTATCCGTCCCGAGCGCATCCAGTTGCTATCGCTCAATACCCCATCCGACAATGCGATACGGGTCACTGTGAGCAGCCTGATTTATTTTGGTGACCACGTGCGCGTACGCTGCGCCTTGCCGAATCAGGATGATTGTTTTGTCAAGCTCACCTTGAACGATCCGGTGTTGCCAGGCTTGTCCGAAAGAGCCCAAGTTAAGCTCGGCATAGACTCAGCTCACTTGCGCGTTTTTATTTGATTGTTGTATCCATTATAAAGAGATGAGATGAAAAAAATAATTACCCCCATTTTGCTGAGCACGGCCATGTCGCTTGGTCTGGCACATGCAGCTGAAATCACGATCGTCAATTTTGGTGGCGCCAATGGAGCGGCACAGAAAGCGGCCTATATCGAGCCATTCAAGAAGGCCACGGGCAATAAAATTGTGATGGTGGAATACAACGGTGAAATGGCGAAACTCAAAGCCATGGTCGAAACTAAAAAAGTTGACTGGGATGTGGTCGAAGTCGAGTCGGGAGATATCGGCCGGGCCTGTGAAGAAGGCTTGCTTGAAAAGATCGATATCAACAAAGTTGGCAAGAAATCTGACTTTATGCCGGAAGCGCTCCACGAGTGCGGTGTCGGTGCGTTCGTCTGGTCGACCGTGCTCGCATTCAATGCGGACAAGGTGAAATCGGCACCAAAAAATTGGGCTGATTTCTGGAACGTGGCCAAGTTTCCGGGCAAGCGCGGCATGCGCAAAGGCGCCCGCTACAACCTCGAATTCGCATTAATGGCCGACGGCGTCCCGACCAAGGACGTCTACAAGGTGCTGGAAACCAAGGCCGGCGCCGATCGCGCCTTTAAGAAGCTCGAGGAACTGCGTCCGCATATCCAGTGGTGGGAAGCGGGTGCACAACCACCGCAATTTCTGGTGGCGGGCGATGTGGTGATGTCGACGGCCTACAACGGCCGTATCGATTCGGCTCAGCGCGAAGGCAAAAAAAATCTGCAGATTAGCTGGGCCGGCAGTATTTATGATTTTGACTATTGGGCAATTCCCAAGGGCACGCCAAACAAGGAGATCGCAGAAAAATTCATCGCCTTTGCCAGCATGCCGGAAGCGCAAAAAGCCTACGTCAGCAAAATTGCGTATGGCCCGGTCAATGTGAAGGCGCTCAAATTGCTTGATGCGAAAATCCTGGGCGGCTTGCCAACATCGACCGGCAACGCCAAAGATGCGGTACAAAACAACCTCAGGTTCTGGACCGATCATGGCGAAGACCTGGAGCAGCGTTTCACCGCCTGGGCCGCCAAATAAGAGTGGCCCTTCGCTGAGAAAGGCGAGGGCGGGTGCCGGTTACCATATCGACCGGCACGCGCTCCGATTTTCCTCGTCTTGCCTTCCCTGCCATTATTACGGTACCTGCCGATAGCGAGTCGGGCCGCAGCATGCTGCATCCGCTTGAGTGGCTGTCTTGCCTTCCGCCTAGTGCGGTCTTGTTTCAAATTTTTGATATTTGCCTATCAATATGACCTCCTTGGCCCCCGCCGCCCTGAACTACGTTTTGCCTGTCGAGGCGTCGCCATCGCAACTCAAGCGCGACCTATATAAAGCACAATTGCGCAAGCGTACTGCGGCGCTTGCATTGATTGCGCCGCTGGCGATTTTTTTAATGCTCACTTTTGTTGTGCCGATTGCCGCTTTGCTCATGCGCGCCGTCGAAAACCCGGAAGTGGCCTCTACTTTGCCAAAGACCGTGGCGGCGCTGTCCGGCTGGGACCGCAAGAGTTTGCCAGCCGATGCCGCCTATGTGGCATTAGCCGATGATCTAGCCGCAGCCAAGACGCACAATACGACAGGCGCTCTGGCGCGGCGCATCAATTCCGACCTGCCCGGAGCGCGCTCGGTGGTTCTAAGGACCATGCGCGCGATGCCGCTGCAGGATGCGAATGGCAAGCTAGTTAGTTCATCGAAGGTCAAGCAGGCCCTAATTGAAGTTGATGAAGCGTGGGGCAAGCCTGATTACTGGCAAGTCATCGCCAAAAACGCATCGTATTACTCGCCTTATTATTTGCTTGCTGCCGTTGACTTGAAACAGGATGCTTTCGGACATGTCTACCGCGCCGACCAGAGCCAGTCGGTGTATACGCAGATATTTGGCCGCACCTTTTGGATCAGCCTGGTCGTTACCGTTTGCGCTCTGGTGATCGGCTACCCGCTGGCTTACTGGCTGTCGACGATGCCGGAGCGGCGCGCCAACCTATTTATGATTCTCGTTCTGATCCCGTTTTGGACCTCGATCTTGGTGCGCGTTGCCGCCTGGATCGTGCTGTTGCAGTCCGAAGGCTTGGTCAACAAGGCCTTGATGGGGATCGGTTTGACACAGGCACCGCTCGAACTGCTGTTCAACCGCCTCGGCGTCTATATTTCGATGACGCACATCTTGCTGCCTTTCATGATTTTGCCCCTGTACAGCGTGATGAAGGCCATCCCGCCAACCTATATGCGGGCCGCCATCTCCTTGGGTAGCCATCCGTTCGCCGCGTTCTGGCGCGTGTACGTACCGCAAACCTATCCTGGCATCGGTGCCGGCAGCCTGCTGGTGTTCATCTTGGCGCTCGGCTACTACATCACCCCGGCGTTGCTGGGCGGACCGAACGAGCAGATGGTTAGTTATTATGTTGCCTATTTCACCAACGTGACGATCAACTGGGGCATGGCGAGTGCGCTGGGAGCACTGCTGTTCGGCGCGACCCTGGTGCTGTATGGCGTCTATCGACGTTTTGCTAAAATCGACGTAAGCATGTAAGGGAAACAAACCGTGAATACATCTTTGCCTTTATTTCCTCCGTATTTTTCGCCGATCGAGCGTGCCTGGTTTTTCATGTTGCGCGGCTTCAATGGGCTGGTGCTGCTGTTTTTGATGCTGCCGATCCTCGTGATCATCCCCTTGTCGTTCTCCGACAGCACCTTCCTGTCGTATCCGATACCGGGCTTTTCCATGCGCTGGTACGAGAACCTGATCCAGTCAGAAGAGTGGATGCGCGCCGCTAAGAACAGTTTTATCATCGCGCCGATGGCGACGTTGCTTGCTACCGTGCTGGGGACGTTGGCGGCAGTTGGCCTGAACAAGGCTGACTTTCCCGGCAAGACTTTGCTGATGGCCGTACTCATTTCTCCGATGGTTGTGCCGGTGGTGGTGGTCGGTGTCGGCATGTACCTTCTGTTTGCGCAAATCGGCTTGTCCGGCAGTTATACCGGCCTGATTTTGGCGCATGCCGCACTCGGGGCACCGTTTGTGGTCACGACCGTGTCGGCCACGCTGCAGGGATTTAACCATAACCTGGTGCGGGCCAGCTTGAGCATGGGTGCCACGCCGCTGATGACCTTTTTTCGGATCACGCTGCCCGTGATTGCGCCAGGACTGATTTCCGGTGCCCTGTTCGCGTTTGCCACTTCGTTCGATGAAGTGGTGATCACGCTGTTTCTCGCCGGCCCTGGCCAAACGACGTTGCCGCGCCAGATGTTTACCGGCATCCGCGAGAACATCAGTCCGACCATTGCTGCGCTGGCCACCATCCTGATCCTGTTTTCAACGGCTCTGTTACTTGCCCTGGAATGGCTGCGGGGGCGCAACAAGGCCGCCGCCAGATTCTAGGAGTTTTGGCGGACTCTGGAGATCCATGAGTCCGGCTTTTGGCCACTTCTTTTCTGGAGAAAACACATGCTGCAACTGAAAGACCCAACCCTGCTGCGTCAGCAAGCCTATCTGAACGGTCAATGGTGCGATGCCGATAGCGGCGAGACGGCAAACGTGACGAACCCGGCCACAGGCGAGCTGCTCGGAACCATACCGTACATGGGCGCTGCCGAAACCAAGCGTGCGATTGCGGCGGCCAATGAGGCATGGCGCGGCTGGCGCAGCAAGACTTGCAAGGATCGCAGCGCGATTTTGCGCCGCTGGAATGACCTGATGCTCGCCAATGCCGATGATCTCGCTTTGATCATGACATCCGAGCAGGGCAAGCCGCTAGCCGAAGCCAAGGGCGAAATTGCCTACGCCGCGTCGTTCATCGAATGGTTCGCCGAAGAGGCCAAGCGCATCAGCGGTGACACGCTGCAATCGCCGTGGCCGGACCGCCGCCTGCTGGTGGTAAAGGAGCCGATCGGTGTCTGCGCCGCGATTACGCCATGGAATTTCCCGTCCGCGATGATCACCCGCAAAGTGGGGCCGGCGCTGGCAGCTGGCTGCCCGATGATCGTGAAGCCGGCCGAAGCGACCCCTTACTCGGCACTGGCGCTGGCGGTGCTGGCCGAGCGCGCAGGTGTGCCGGCCGGCATATTTAGCGTGCTGACCGGCTCGTCACGTGCGATCGGCGCTGAAATGACCAGCAACCCGAGCGTGCGCAAGCTGACGTTTACCGGTTCCACGGAAGTCGGACGCGTGCTCATGCAGCAATGCGCGCCAACGATCAAAAAACTGTCGCTCGAGCTGGGGGGCAATGCGCCCTTCATCGTGTTCGACGATGCCGACCTGGATGCCGCGGTCGAAGGCGCTCTCATTTCGAAATACCGCAATGCGGGCCAGACCTGCGTGTGCGCCAACCGGATTTACGTGCAGGAGGGCGTGTACGATGCGTTTGCAGAAAAACTGGTGGCGGCAGTCGAACAGCTAAAGGTAGGCAATGGCCTGGATGCCGGTGTGACCCAAGGACCGATGATTGATGTCAAGGCGGTGCAAAAGGTGGAAGAACACATCATCGACGCGACATCGAAGGGGGGGCGCATCCTGACCGGCGGCAAGCGTCATGCGCTCGGCCATAGCTTCTTCGAGCCGACCGTGATCGCCGATGTGACATCCGATATGCGCGTGGCGAAAGAGGAAACCTTTGGTCCGCTGGCGCCCTTGTTCCGCTTCCAGACCGAGCAGGAAGTGCTGGCGCTGGCGAACGACACCGAATTTGGCTTGGCCGGCTATTTCTATTCGCGCGACATCGGTCGCGTCTGGCGCGTCGCCGAAGGGCTCGAGTGCGGCATGGTCGGCATTAACAGCGGACTCATTTCCAATGAAATCGCCCCGTTCGGCGGGGTCAAGCAATCCGGCCTGGGCCGCGAAGGTTCGAAGTACGGCATGGATGACTATTTGGTGATCAAATACCTTTGCATGGGCGGGATTTAAAGCAGGCGAGCCCCTTGCGGCAGGCGACTGCCGCCGTATCTCGCCTACCGGGCGCGAACGACGCCGGCCCGGTGAGTTGCCTGCGCGCAAAAAATATCGCTTGCGAAAGGTGCTGCGCCAAACGAGGCAGAGCCGGCCTGGGCGCCGTGCTCGCCGCTTGATGGCATGCGGCGCATCGGTGGCGGGCGAGGATGCGTTCGCACCGTCGGCAGGGGGCAATCCCGTTGGGTGTGGAGCGCAGATGCGCTATCTGCTCGCCTGCGGGAGCGCCCGCACAGATGATGTCGGCTCAGCTTCAGCGCCCGGTCCCAATCTGGCCGCGCACGTATTTTGCCTCGCCGCCAGGCGCGCGGCCCGACTGGGAAGCGACGGCATTACACATCGTCGAATGGCGCCCAGTGCCCGGGCGCGTCTTAGCCGTCTGTGACATTAGGAAATAATGTCATGCTTCAAGGCGACTGAAGTTGTTTTCAGCATCCAAGTATCCACTTCGTACTGGAGCGCGACTCGTGGCGGATCGCGATCCTAGCGATGGGCGAACCCGCCAGATGCACGATGGTGATTGTTGTGAAAATAATTTCTAAATAGACTCTTATCGGGGGTGTATCTTCGTCATAAATTTCGCCGTTCAGCCTGCCGGGGGAGAAAAATATACTAACTAAAATTTCCTCATTTCCGGCGCGTGGGACAACGGCCCCGTTGCGCTAATAAGGTTGAATCATGCCGTTTGACATCCGAACCCGGTCGCCAATGTGATAGGTTGGCTGGGTCTCCTGGGCCATAATTTTGCTGCTGCCGTCGTCCATGCGTACGTGTATGCGGTAGAGGCGGTCACTTCCATTCCCATTACCCACCGGCTCTGCGAAAGAGTTCCATACCCCCCCCTCGGGCAAGCTGCCCCCGACGGCGGCGCCCCCGATTGAATCCACACCGAATTCCCCGCGCGAGAGCTGATCAATGGCTTGCACGACGCCGTACGCTATTGCCATTGACGGCGATGGTTTATTGGAATTGCCCGATGTGCCGCCCATTGAACTAGCAGAGGAGTCAGTGGTTGTGCCGCTCCAACCCATTGATGAGTTACTCATCGAACCTGTATCGTTTGTGCTGCAAGCGCTTAGCGCGATGCTGATCGCGCCGTTTAACAAAAAAGTAGTAAATATATTTGAGTCCATGGCGACCTCCTATGAATTATTTGGCCAAACTCATGCATGAGGGAAATATTGGGCGGCATTTCCAGCAGGGTGCCCAGCGGATTTTCAGTCGGCTAATTGGCCACTATTAAATAAGAGGGAAAAATTGGAAGAAATGTTCGCTCCAAGCCGATGCGTATTGAGCTAAATCAATTTGTTGAGATTGGTACATGGCCCCGTCCGGCATTTATTTAATTTAAGAAACTTTTTCAAGTTGAAAATTTGCCTTGTTATTGCGTGTTCGGCCCGGCGCTCGCGCCGTACGCCATGTTGCAATCTACCGGTAGGCGTTGCGCTCTTACAAATCTGGTTTTTAGTACCGGGGCGCTTGTCCCGCCAAAGGAGGTGGCCGGCGAGTGTGGAGTGATATCTTTACCGGTGCAATATCTTGTCCGGATCGCGTTGCCCGATAATGGGATGCTGTTTGAGTGGAAAATGTGTTCCAGGCCGCAGCGTATAATTAAATAATAAAATAATCAATGGGTGGGATTGGTGGCGTACCCTGCTGATAAACCGACTGCGGGCAATACACTGACGAAGGGGTCAGAGGGAAAAGAGTTTTTGCGCGTCAGCCGCGCCCTCAAAACCTTGAGCGCTGGCAACCGGACCTTGTTGCGGGCGTCGGACGAGCAGGAGCTGCTGCACGCTATGTGCCGGGTCATCGTGGAAAGTGGGTACCGCTTGGCTTGTGTCGCTTATGCGGAACTTGATGAACAAAAGAGCGTCCGCTGGATGGCAGGCGTCGGTACGGAAACGGATTTTCTCGAATCGCTCCATTACACTTGGGCCGATACGGTATTAGGTGGCAACGCGACAGGTACGGCGATTCGCACCGATGAACCCAACGTGGCGAGGAACCTCCTCGTCGATCCTGCATACGCTGGCCCAGCCTACGCGAGGTTGCGCGAACACGCCATTCAAAATGGTTATACCTCAGTTACCGCTTTTCCACTTCGCGTGGAGGATAAGGTGCTTGGCGCCTTGACCATGGGTGCAGCCGAACCCGATGCCTTCAATGCGGAAGAAGTCAAACTGCTCAGCGAGCTGGCAGACGATCTGGCCTATGGCATTGCCAATCTGCGTATGCGCATGCAGCATCGCGAGTCGCAAGCGGCCCTCGCACGCCTCGCGTACTACGATCCGTTGACCGGCTTGCCCAATCGCGCGCTATTGCTGGAGGGGCTGGAAGGGGCAATGGAAACGGCGAAGCAGCAACACCGGGCGCTGGCGCTTTTACATCTTCAAGTCGGCCACTTTCATGAAATCAACAAAGTCTTGGGCTACCGCCCAGGCGATAAGCTGCTGCAGGAAATCGGCCGGCGCCTGGCGCAAGCCGTCAAGGAAAATGAAACGCTGGCACGGGTGGGGGAGGCCGAATTCGCGTTGCTGTTACCGAAGGGCGGCGCCGAGTATGCGATCCAGGTGGCGCAACGGCTGATGAGCATGTTGCAAGAGCCGGTGGAGGTATCGGGCCTCATGCTAGATGCGCGGATGGGCATCGGTATTGCACTGTTTCCTGGCCATGCCACCGACGCCGATGCCCTAATGCGGCGCGCAAACGCCGCCATGCATCAGGCCAAGCCGGCGCGCGGCGGCTATGCCATGTACACCGGCGGCCAGGAACAGGAAAATACTCGGCGCCTGGCGCTGATGGGCGATTTGCGACGGGCCATCGAGCGCGACGAGCTGCGTCTGTATTGCCAGCCCAAGGTGGACATCGCGTCGCGCCGCGCGTGCGGCGCCGAAGCCCTGGTGCGGTGGCAGCATCCACTGCAGGGCATGGTTTCGACGACGGAATTCGTCCAACTTGCCGAGCAAACCGGGATGATTACGCCGCTAACGAACTGGATGCTGGAAGCCGCGTTCCGCCAAGTCTATGCCTGGCGTGAGGCGGGGTTGGAGCGGGCGCTGGCGGTCAACCTGTCGGCGCACGATCTTTACGATCCCGGCCTTATCGATCGCATCCGCAGCTTATTTTCGACCTGGGGCATCGCGCCCGAGCTCATCCAGTTTGAACTGACCGAAAGCGCCTTGATGACGGACCCGGCAGAAGCTCTCGATACGTTAGTTCGCTTGAAGCGATTGGCAGTTCAGCTGTTCATCGATGATTTTGGCACGGGCTATTCCAGCCTGAGCTATTTGCAAAAGCTGCCGGTGGATGCGGTCAAGATCGACCAATCATTTGTCAAGCCCATGGCAGAAAATAGTGATTCGATGGTGATTGTGTGCTCCACGATTGAACTTGGTCATAATCTTGGTCTAAAAGTGGTGGCCGAAGGTGTGGAAACCCAGGCAGTCTGGGAGCACCTGGCGGCGCTGGGATGCGATGTCGCGCAAGGCTATCTCATTAGCATGCCGATGCCGGCAGAGCAATTCCAGGAATGGGAACGTGAATGGACGTAAATTTCTCCAAACCGTACACGGCTGTTTACATTCAGGGCGTACCTTCTCCGGCACCTGCGGGCTGAATTTGGCAATTCGGCCGTTGGCCTGGATCTGCAACGATCAGCGCTGCTTGCGAAGCGCTGGCGGTACGGTTTCAAGAGTCCGCGCTACGCGCATGGACTGGCGTACGAGTTCAAACGCGGCGGCAATCCCTACTGGCAATGCAAAGCCTGCCGTTATCAAACCAGCCTGCGCGCCGGCACCGTCATGGAACATGGTCGCCTACCACTGACGACTTGGTATTTGGCGATCTACCTGATCACAATCAAGGACGGACATCGCGGCGCTCGCGCTAATGCGGGCACCTGGGCGTGTTGTGGAAGACGGCCTGGCTACTCAAGCAAAAGCCAATCGGCCCATGCAAGGCGATGTGCGGGTCGATGACAACTATTTGGTGGGCAAGCGCACGGGCGGCGTCCCAGGGCGCGGTTCTTCGAACAAGGTGGCATTCGTTGCTGCGGTCGAATTGCGCGACGGGCGCCCTCCGCGGGGCCGCTTCGATCCGGTTGCCGGTTTTTCGTTTGCGGCGCTCGCACCTTGGGCGAAGCGCTATCGCACTTGGCAGCTGCGTCTCACCGATGGCTTGCTGGGTCCGAAGTGCTCGAAAACCTGCGTTACGCGCACAAGGCGGTGCTTGCTCCGCACGGGAAAGCGCGGTAGCGAGATCGAACCGTTCAAATGGCTGTCCTGCTGGGAAACCTAAAGATGGCGTTGCCGGGTACTCATCATGCGTTCAAGTTCGCCAAGTAGGCATGCCGCTACTTGGGCAAATGTGCAGTACCGATTCAATCGCACGCCAGACTACCGTGTTAATTGCGCTCAAATCGATCATTTTGCGAAACGCCTATGCGACGAAAAAATAATTCAGTGTTGTAGCATACATTATGATAGGATACGACAAGGTTTGTTTTTGACGCCGGTGAGTGTGTTGCTTGAATAAAGAAAAAGAGGGACCGGCACCGCGCGTATCAAAGGACTGGATCATTATTTGATTAAGGCAAGACTTGCGACGCTGAGACAAATACTGCTAATTCTTGCGCGGAAGCGGGATTTCGTGTCTGTGAAACGGCTGTACTGACGCAAGGTGGCATGGGACGTGCCGAGGAATAGTCAGCCGCTGGCCCATCCAAAGCCGGATGGCAGAAACGATTCATCACTTAGCGAAGCGGAATACAACAAGTGCCGATCCGATGTCCTAAGTTGCTCGGATCATGTTTTTAGAAAAGGAATTCTAACTTATGTCTTTTTTTCAATATTTCATGTTTTGTCTGCGCGAGGATCAATGGCCAGCGCTGGAGGTGATGGTCCAGCGCGAGGCCAATCGACCCTTGCAGGATGATATTTGGATCGTGATCGAGGACGAAATCTGACATGTATTGGAAACCCACCAAGCCATCTGAGACGATGCGCCTGCCTGGCCCGTCATCGCTAAGTGCTTGAAAAGCTGGGTTACGCGCACGGGTGCTCACTTCGCACGGGAAGACGGGTAGCCAGATTGGGCCGTTCAAATGGCTCGCCATCCCGTTGAGAAACCTGAAGACGGCGTTGTTGCGTACTCATCATGCGGTCAAGTTCACCAAGTATGCATGCCGCTACCCGGCTTGGGCGCAGTATCGATTAATCGCCATGCCGACATGGCCGCGATGGTGTCGCAAATGGCGTCCGCGGTCACGTCCATGCAGGCAGCGGCGAATACTGGGGGCGCTCTTAGAATAAAACAACGAGATCTACGTACCATATGCATAGAGTAAAACGTAAGTATTGTCAGGCCTCTTCGTGTTGGACTCTCTATACGCCATGACGGCTCGTAGCTTTTAGATCGCCACGCAATATTGATCTTTAGCATATTGTCCTATATCGTATGTTATGTGTATGCTTTTTTTATGGCATTAAACTGACTGTAAGCTGGCTACATTTTGATGAGTAACCTGGGGTTGCATGAAAACGGCTGGAAGCTACTTCTTATTGGGTAAATTAATCTGTGCAGCTGTAAATTGGGAGTCTTATCGTGAAGGAAAATTTCTTTGCACTAAAGCTGATTCTGCGTTTCGGTACGATCGGCGCGGTGGTTTTGGCAGTTCTAGCTGGCGTTGGCACGCTGAGTTTACTCTTGCCAATTATTGGCTTGGCCGCCCTGCTGGCCGCGCTGGCGGCTGGCGGGCTTATGTTTTTATTGTGCAAGAGTTATGTTGAACTCGTGTCTATTGTGTTTCAGATGGTGCATTAGGGTAACTCTGCAGCCGAGGGGGGCGCGGCGAGTGGTTCCTGAGTAAACCACTTCGGCGGGCAGCCGACTCGGCGATGTTCGATACTTCTTGATTGCCATTCGGAGTAAGGTACCAGCTCCCATCCTTTGCAGTTCCCCGGTTCCCGGTTTCCGGTTCCCGTCGGAGATTCACCGCATTTACAAGATGTGGCATGAAGGCACAATCCTTACGCGATTCTGCAAATTCCGATGAAGGCGGACGAATGCGGACGGCTGTACGGTTAAGTCGCCTTCAGCGCCAGCGGCGCATTCTTGTTTCTTTCCTTCACCCGTCCGGCGTAGGCCGGGTGTTCAATGCATTGATTTCAGACTCGCTGAGCACGGCACAACGCGAACTTGGGGATTAGGCTTCCATGTTGGTGCGAGCGATAGGCCGGCGCGTCAGGTTGTATGCCAGGCCTGAACGGAAATTTGTGCGCTATACGCTACATGCTTCCTTCCATCTCTGTTCAACCGGGAAATTCGCATGTGGGATTATTTTTATAAAATACTTGACTTAGTGAGTGGCACTCACTAAAATTAATTTTATAGTGAGCTTAACTCACTAGCGAATTTTTGTGCGCCGGGGGCTGCACGCAATATTTCATTTGACCATAAACGTGGAGTAGACAACTGATGAATACGATTCTGGAGAAATTTGCGCAGGCAGCGCAAAACCCATATGAGCACGTAAGAGATTGGAAGCGGGCGCATGGAGTTAAGGTAGTGGGTTCGTTTCCGATGCATTTTCCGGCAGAAGTGGTTCACGCTGCTGGGGCGTTGCCAGTGATCTTGCAGGAACTTCCAAATCCGATCACAAGCGGCGGCGCGGCCATGTTTCCTTTCTTTTGTGGGTATACCCATAGGATTACCCACTTCTCA
>PKWL01000119.1 GCA_003133225.1 Janthinobacterium sp. | reverse complement strand
ACCCTGAAAAAACCAAGGAAGCGATCGACGAAGGGGGCTGGATGCACACGGAGGACATCGCCGTCATCGACGCCAACGGCTATTGCAAGATCGTGGGCCGGGCCAAGGATATGGTCATTCGGGGCGGCGAGAATATTTATCCGCGCGAAGTCGAGGAATTCCTGTACACGCATCCGAAGGTGCAAGACGTGCAGTGCGTCGGCCTGCCTGACGAGAAATACGGGGAAGAATTGTGCGCATGCATTATTCTAAAACCCGGCATGACAGCCGATGCGGAGGAGATCAAAGCCTATTGCCGCAACGAGATTGCGCACTACAAGGTGCCGCGCTACATCCGCTTCGTCGACAGTTTCCCCATGACGGTCACGGGCAAGGTGCAAAAATACCTCTTGCGCAACAGCGTCGCGTCCGAGCTTGGACTCAAGCACGATTAAGTGGTTCTGCACTTGCGATTGCCGGGGTCGCTGTCGCGCACCCGGCTTCGTTTCCCGAACTCTGTTTTCACCTAAAAAGGAATAAAAAAATGTTTGGAGACACGTCGATACGAATCCGTCTTGTGTTGTTCGCCACCGCGTTTGTGGTTGGCCTGGTGCTGTTGGGTGGGCTCGGCGTGTATTCGGGCCAGCGCGCGTTAGATAGCATGCGCCGCATGTATGAAAACGATGCGCGCGCCGTTGAGGTGCTCGGCAACATCAAAGCCAACATGCTTGATGCGGCCGCGGATATGTCTCTTATCATGAGCGCCACGGGCGAGCGCAAGAAGGCCGTCGTCACGGAAAGCCGGAGCGACTTGCGCATGTCGAAAGAGGCATGGGAGCAATTTAAGACCATTCCCAATAGCCCCCAGGCTTTGCAACTGGGCGCCGACTATGAGAGGCATTTCATGGCCGCGCACGACCTGGTGGTGCAACTGGTGGATGCGGCAGCGGAGGGAAATTTGAAGGCCATGGCAGCCGTTGACGTCAACACGGAACGACTGTGGGGAAATTATGTGGCGGCATCGGAAAAGCTCGTGACCCAGCAAAAAAGCCAGGCAAAAACGCGCTATGACGAAAGCGTGACGTTCTTTTCCCGTTTCGTCCGCGTCGTCATCGGCACCATGTTCATCGGCGTCTGTTTTGCTCTTCTGCTGTGCTGGAACCTCATTCTTACCGTCATCAAGCCGCTCGATGCGGCGGTCGCCAATTGCGAAATGATCGCCTCCGGCAATCTTGCCTCCCCCTTGCAGGGGCGCACGGGGAAAAACGAAATTGGGCGCCTTTTTTCCGCATTCTCGGCAATGCAGGCCCAGTTGTCCAAATTGGTCGCGGCCGTCAAGCAGGGAACGACAAGTATTGAAATTACGACGACAGAAATCACAGAGGATACTTTGCACAGCCTGTCGCAGCGGACACAGGGGCAGGTCGCGTCCTTGCGGGAAACAGCGTCATCCATGGCGCAGCTGACGGGGGTCGTTGCCGAGAACGCGGCGAGCGCCCGTCAAGCCAATCAGCTGACGCTGTCTGCTTCCGCGGTCGCTTGCAAAGGCAGCGACATCGTAACGCAACTGGTCGAGACGATGGCTTCCGTTAGCGCATCATCAAAGAAGATCGTCGAAATTATCGCCGTCATCGACGGCATTGCCTTTCAAACGAATATTCTCGCTTTAAACGCCGCCGTGGAAGCGGCCCGCGCCGGCGCGCAAGGGCGGGGCTTTGCCGTGGTGGCTGCCGAAGTGCGCATCCTGGCGCAGCGCAGTGCCGATGCGGCAAAGCAAATTTCCGGATTGATCGGCGACTCTGTGAACAAGGTCGGCGTCGGCAGCGACTTGGTGACTGCGACCGGGCGCACGATGGGCGACATCGTCGCCAGCGTCAAGCAAGTTAGCGACATCATGGCGGCCATTACGAGCGCGAGCCAAGTGCAGGCCTCCGAGATCGAGCGGATCAATGAGTCCGTCAATGGCATGGACCAGAGCACTTTGCAAAATGCCGCCTTGGTCGCGCAGGCGACCAAGGCGGCGGAGACGATGCAACAACAAGTGAGCTTTCTGGGCGCCGCAGTGAGTATTTTTGAACTCGATGTTGCTTATGCGCCAATGGCGCCGCGTGCAGTTCCCCGCACAAGCATGGATACCGTAAGAACGCCGGCGCGGCGCGCTACCCCGAAGCTAGCGCCGACCTCGCCAACACGCCTGCGGCAATTAGGCTGACAGTCGCGGCCCTGGCCGATGGCCGCGGGCGGCACGGGCAGCTAAATTTGCATTCGCATTGACTTATTTGGTGCTGTGATATAGGCTTGAACGTCATATTTTCGAAAAAATATGAAGCGTTAACGGCCCCTGTTTGTGAAGTACGAAACAGGGCCGCTGACGTTGATGTCTTTTTCCGATATGCAAGTTCTATAGGCGTGGCCCCATCAATTTGTCAACGACGCTGGAAAATTCCCCATCCACAATGTCCTCGCGGACATTGTGCGACGTCGACGAGCAGGCGCGCAGTCTGTCAGGCTGGAGGCAAGAGTATCAGCAGCTCAGCTGCGGCAAGTATGCGGGCGCCGTAACGTCCTTGCTTTTGCCTGACGTGGAATTAATTATTGAGTCGTCGAACCTGCAGCTGCATCAAACGGGCGAGGTGCCGAAGGACTCGATTGTGCTGGCGTTCGCGCTGGACGCGGGCGGGCCTGGCTGGTTATCCGGTAAAAAATTTGACGACAATACCATGATCGTCCTGGCGAACGGTCATGAACTCGATTTCCGGACGCCGCCCGATTTGACCGCGGCGGCATTGGTCGTCGATGCGAAGGCGTTTTCACAATATCTGCAAGCGTTCGATATCGTCCCCTCGGTGGATATCGCCATCAAGAACAAGTTTGCCGCGATTCCGCCAGCGCTGGCCAACACGCTGCGTGCTTATGTCAGGACGATTGTCACCGGCATACAAAGCGGCGCTATCGATTTGGCGCACCCGGCTTTGGAGACGGGCCTGCGCGGCGCCTTGTTCGGCAATTTCATGCACGCTCTGGGGGGGCTGGATCCGGCCAGCCAGATGATTCCACGCAGTGCGCTGCTGCGGCGCCGGACAGTCAACAAGGCGGTTGAATATATCCGTTCCCATATTGATCAGCCTATCAGCATTATCGACGTGTGCATGAAGTTGCACATCGAGCAACGGGTGCTGCTATATTGCTTCCAAGAAGTACTGGGACTGGCGCCCATTGCTTATTTGAAATACCTGCGCTTGAATCACGTGCGGCGCGAATTGATGCTCGCCGCCGGCTCAAACTGCGATATCGGCGACGTGGCGACACGTTGGGGCTTTTGGCACCTGAGCCGCTTCTCCAGCGAGTATCGGAAGCTGTTTGGGGAGTTGCCGTCCGAGACGGTGCGACGAAACTGCCATTGACCCGGTGGTGCTGGGCCCGACTTGGGCGATGCCCCCGTAGGCGACGAACACTGTCCGATTGCTGGCCCGCCCGGATCCACTTCCCAGCCCACTTCCCAGCCGAAGTTGCGCCGTTGGCGCACCGGCGTCTGGCCCTGCAACTGGGGCCGCCCGATGCGGCGTTGCTGCGCAGTGTGGAGTATTTAGCGCTGGCTGGGGTAGGCGGAAATTCCTATCCGTATGACGTGCGCTTAGGCTTTTTGCAATCTTTTTGCAATTGTATGGCGCCCGCTAGCGGCACTTAGTATGGGTGTTCTCCGCACCGCCTTGCGCCAATGCCCCGTTTGAATACACTATAATAGCCGCTCAACAAGTAAGGCGCCGACGCCGATAATTTTCATTTTATGAGCATAATAGAGCGGCAACCCGGGGCAGAAAGAATTGCTACTGTCATCGTATTCATGTTGCCGGCACTGGCTCTGACGACGCGATTTGGCACAGGTTTGACGCAACTTCTTATTTTTTTGTTGTTCGCATGGTACGCGAACAAGGGGCTTCTCGCGTTTTATGCCGTTCATTTTCGTGCGCTGGCCCCGATCATGCTCGGCTTTGGCGGATATTTCGTCGTTTCCCTGGTGCGGATGCTGTATTTTCATCAGGGTTTGTATACCGTCGATGGCCCATTTCACCTGCTGCTCGGTTTAAGCTGTATCGGTTTCGTCGGGTTCCTGCGCCCCCGTATTCGCTGGTTTTGGCTCGGCTTGTGCGTGGGGGCGATTGGCGCAGGCGTATTCGCGTTGGTGCAACGTTTTATTTATGGAATCGACAGGGTGGTGGGCTATACGCACCATCCAATTACTTTTGGCAATCTGGCGCTGGCGTTGGGCGTCATGTCCCTATGTTCCTGGTCCGAATTTCGTAAAACCAGGCTCTTTTTCCTGCCCGTGGCCGCATTGCTGTTCGGCTTGTTGGCCTCGATTCTATCCGGCTCGCGCGGCGGCTGGGCCGCTTTGTTGCTGGCTGCGGCGCCGCTGCTCTATTACGGGCGCGCCCTCCGCGACCGGCGGATTGCGTATGCGGTTGGCGCGCTGTTAGGGCTTTGCGTGCTGCTCTATCTGGTGCCCGCCACCGGTGTCGGGCAGCGGGTGGCGGAGGCGAACTCTGATATGCGGCTTTATTTTGGGCATGGCGACGCCAACACCTCAGTTGGCATCCGCCTGGAATTATGGAAAGCATCATGGCTGATGTTTCTTGAGCACCCCATCCTTGGGGTCGGGCGCGATTCGTTCTTCGACGCCTTGCAAATACTGGCCCAGCAAGGCAAGCTGCAACAGTCGCAAGCGTTGACTTACAGCAGCAGCCATAACGACGTGCTCGATTTTTTGGCGACAGGTGGTTTGCTCGA
Source organism: Janthinobacterium sp. (assembly GCA_003133225.1). GTDB lineage: Bacteria > Pseudomonadota > Gammaproteobacteria > Burkholderiales > Burkholderiaceae_D > Janthinobacterium. Next base: position 187,074 of record PKWL01000119.1, on the reverse strand, counting down.
TTGCAGTTTTCTGTTATTGATGTATCTTGCTCCCTTATTGTTTTTCTGTTCGAGATTAAGAAAGAAGGAGGGCCGATACAGGACGGCGGCGCTGACGGGCATGCTATTGGTCACGTGTTTCATTGGCTTCGGTTTGACTGATGTGATGTTTTGGCTGATGATTCCGAAGGTGTTTTATGTCATGATGGTGTGCGTTTTGACTGGTTTTTGCTTGACGGCAAAGGAAACTCGTGTCTGATCAAGAAACGACCAAGGGGATAAGGCCGGTTTTGGCTCCATCCTCGTTTTGTCCACCCAAGCGCTCGCCGCGCGCGGCCTGACCCGAAATGAGTAAGGATGCAAGTCATCTCAAGAAAGCCTGAATGCACCCTTCATACTCCCATATCCTCATCTGCCGCACCGATAATATCGGTGATGTCGTATTGACGCTGCCGCTCGCCGGCTACCTGAAAAGCCTATATCCGGGTATTCGCATTGACTTCTTGTGCAGCGCTTATGCCGCGTCCGTTGTCAGCAATTGCCGTTTTGTCGATCAGGTGATCGTGCTTGAGACATTGGAAGATCCGGCAGCTTATTTTGCAAGGGAGTCGTTCGACACCATTATTTTTGCTTTCCCGCATCGCCGCCTGGCGCTGGCGGCCAGGAAAGCGGGGGTCAAGAATCGGGTCGGCAACAGCCACCGGCTGTTTCACTGGTTCACCTGCAATAAGCTCGCGCACTTTAGCCGGGCCCGCTCGGCGCTGCATGAAGCGCAACTGAACTTCGCCCTGTTGCGCCCTATGGGGATCCATTACACGCCGCCGCTGGCGGCGATCCCGGCATTGTTTGGTTTGTCGGCGCCCCGCCAAGTCGCCATCGATGCTCTTTTTTCGGCCGCGCCGTTCAATCTGATTTTGCATCCCAAGTCCAACGGCAGTGGCCGCGAATGGCCGCTTGGCCACTACACGCAGGTGGCGCAGCGTTTGCTCCCCTATCCGAATATCTGCGTCTGGATCACGGGCAGCGCGGCCGAAGCAATTGCAATCGCACAAGAGGCGGCGCCCCTCCTGGCGCTGCCCAATGTGCAAAGCGTGTGTGGAAAATTCGACCTTGAAAGCTTAACGGCGCTGATTGGCGCCTGCGATGGTTTGGTCGCCAGCGGTACCGGGCCATTGCATATGTCGGCAGCGCTGGGCCGACCGACCCTGGGATTATTCCCTCCCGCAAAGTCCATCAATCCGGCGCGGTGGGGAACCTTAGGTGAGCAAGGCCAAACCTTATGCCTTGTCAAATGCGGTGGCGGCTGCCACGATGGCGCAACATGCGCCTGCATGCGAGGCATTACGCCAGAGCAGGTAGTCGCCGTGATTTTGGAGTGGAACCGGAAAAAAATGGACACCGCCCCAGAGCACGCCTTGGTCGATGTTCAGGTGGCCGGTTGAGAAACGCCAGCGCGTGACTGAATGTCAGTGGCGGTCGGCCAAGGCGAATAATGCCTGGCCGGTTTTTCTACACAGGTGGGGGCTCTATCTGGTGACCAGCCCTTGGGCCGGTTGGGTGGTTTTGTTGGCGGCGCGTTCGAGTACCAGTTGCCTGTTGTCGGACTCATGGTCGCGCTGGTTTTCATCGTGCCACAGGTGGAACACTTCCGTGGCAAACGCGCCATCCTTGCGCATCACGCCCGCGTTGAACAGGCGCACCACGAGATCGGAATCCTCATGGCCCCAGCCGAGAAAACTTTCGTCGAAGCCATTGACCAAGTCGAGGTCGCTCCGCCAGACGCCCAAGTTGCAGCTTTTGATGCGGCGCCAGGAAAAACGCTTGCTCGTGCGTCCCAGGTTGGGCCAGGTAAACAGCAATTGCAGTAGCTTGTTGATGTCGCCGGCCAGGCGCAGGCGCAGCATCTCGCCGATCCCGAGTCGCTGCAAGTTGATCTTCTCGCGCAAGACCTTGCCGCTAAAGCCGGCGCTAAGCAGGACCCGGCTGCCTGACACGAGGTAGCCGCGTAGCGCCAGTTGCCGGTGTTGCGCGATGAAATTGCGTTGCGGCATACAATCGCCGTCCAGAAATATAATATAGTTGCCGCCTGCGGCCAGCGTGCCCTTGTTGCGCGCTGCCGCGGCCCGGAAACCTTGATCTGCCTGCCATACGTGGATCAGGGGCACGGGGGAACGCTGTTTGAGGCTCGCGATGCACTCGCGCGTGTTGTTGCTGGAGCCATCATCAGCGATAATGATTTCGAAATCCTGGTCGTCCTGTGAAAAAAACGCCTCGACCGTCGCCGTCAGGGCGTCGGGACGATTGTAGGTGGTGATAATGACGGAAATTTTCGGTGCTTGTTGCATGATCTCAATGTTACGCCCGTTGGTCATTTTTGCATGAACAGCTCAAAAAAAATTTAATGAATAATACCTCAAGTAATCAACTCTACTTCAAAACAATTTTCCGAAGAGAACGAGTATGCCCGCTGCTCTCTGTCCCTTGTGGCGGCGGCGACCGTGGGAATTTCCTCATGCTGAAAAAAGCGCCAGTGGACGACGACGTTTTGCGGGAAAGCCTGGCGGGCCGCGCGCGTGGGCTTTTGGTTTTGGCCGCGGCCGCTTTTCTGCTGTGCTCGGTTATTGTCGGCATGGTTGAGGATGCTCTGCGCCCCCTGGCCGGCACTCTTGCCGCAATGGCATGCCTATTCATGGGTGTTTCACCAAATGCGAAGGAAGGTGATGGAAAATAGCGCTGTCATGCGCCGTCTGGTGCACATCATGCGGCCCTACCGCAACCGCGCCCTGCTGTCCTTGCTGGCCATGGCGGGCGCTGCCAGCACGCAGCCGATGATGACCAATGCGCTCAAGGTCTTGCTCGACAAAGGCTTCGGCGAGCACCGGGTCGAGTTCAGCCTGTGGCTGGTACCGGCCATCTTGATCTCAATTTTCGCGCTGCGCGGTGTCTTCACCTTTTTAACGGCGTATCTGAACAACTGGGTCCTCAGCCGTGTCCTCAACGATTTGCGGCGCTCGATGTTCGACCGCTTGCTGCGTCTGCCCGCGTCGCGCTTTCACGAGGAGTCAAGCGGCACCATGATCAACACCGTGATCGGCGATGTGCGCCAGGTGGCCGACATGATCAATTCCGTGTTCCTGGCCTTCGTGCGCGACGCCCTAACGGTGGTTGGCCTGCTCGGGTATCTGGTCTACCTGAACTGGGGCTTGACTCTGGTGGCGCTGGCGGTGGTGCCGGTCACTGCCATCGTTGTGCGCACCACGACCGGGCGCTTGCGTAAGCTCAACCGCGACAACCAGCGTGTCACGGCCGAGATGACCCAGGTAGTCGAAGAGGCGGCGCGCGGTCACCAAGTGATCCGCGTGTTCTCCGGCGAGCGTTACGAGCGCGCCCGTTTCGAAGAGCGCAGCGAAGCCTTGCGCGGCTTCTCGCAGCGCATGACGGTCGCCGCCGCTGCCACCGTGCCCGTGACCCAGATCGCGACCGCCGTGGCGGTGTCGGTGGTGGTGGTGCTGGCGGTGTATCAAAAGATGACGGTGGGCGAATTTACCGCCTTCATCACCAGCATGCTGATGCTGCTAGCGCCCCTCAAGTCCTTGGTCGAGGTCAATGGGCCGCTGCAGCGGGGCATGGCTGCAGCGGAAACGGTGTTCGCGATGACGGATGCGCCCGTCGAATCGGACACCGGTACCCTGGTGCTGGGACGGGTGCGCGGGCAGCTGACATTCGAGCACGTGTCATTTTCCTACTCGGCGCAGCTGGCGCCCGCGTTGGCCGACGTCACGCTCGACATTGCGCCCGGCGAAACCATCGCCTTGGTCGGCATTTCGGGTGGTGGCAAGTCGAGTTTGGTCAATCTGGTGACGCGCTTTTATGCGCCCAGTGCGGGCCGCATCCTGTTAGATGGGGTGGCGTTCGACGACATCACCTTGGCCAGTTTGCGCGCGCAGATGGCGATGGTGAGCCAGAACGTCGTCTTGTTCGACGACACCTTGGGCGCCAATATCGCCTACGGCGCGGCCCAGGTGGATCAGAAAAGACTGCTAACGGCAGTCAAGGCCGCGCATCTGTCCGAAGTGGTGGCGGCCCTGCCCGATGGGCTGAACACGCTGCTGGGAGAGAACGGCATGCGTCTGTCGGGCGGCCAGCGCCAGCGCGTGGCGATCGCGCGCGCCATCTATAAGGACGCGCCCGTCCTGATCTTGGATGAAGCGACTTCGGCGCTCGATTCTGAATCGGAACGTGCGGTGCAGGCCGCGCTCGACACCCTGATGGCGGGGCGCACCACGCTCGTGATCGCGCACCGCCTGTCCACCATCGAGCGCGCCGACCGCATCGTCGTCTTGGATCACGGCCGCATCCTTGAAGTGGGGCGCCACGCCCAGCTCCTGGCGTCGGGCGGCATGTACGCCAAACTGTATCGCCTGCAGTTCGCCAAGGAAGCCGCATGACGGCGCTTTTGCGCACCCTGGTCATTTCCCCCAACTGGATCGGCGACGCCGTCATGGCCCAGCCCCTGCTGCAGCTCCTGTGCGCGGCGCACCCCGAGCGTCCCATCGACGTCCTGGCGCCGCCCTCGGTGGCGCCCGTTTGGCGCCAGATGGCGCAGGTGGATACGGTGATCGAAGCCTCGTTCCGGCATGGCGCCTTGCAACTGAAAGAGCGCTGGACGCTGGCGCGTGCGCTGCGCCGGCGCGCCTATGCCGAAGCGTACATCCTGCCCAATACCTTCAAGTTCGCCCTGATTCCCTGGCTGGCACGGATACCGCGCCGCATCGGCTACGTGGGCGAAAGCCGCTATGGGCTGATCAACATCATGCATCATGACGACGCGCCGCCGCGCCCGATGGTCGCGTTGTACGCGGCGCTGGCGCACTCGCCCACGGCCAGCTTGCAAGCTTCTCTGCCGCGACCGGAACTCGTGGTCAGTGCGGCGCAAATTGCTGCTGTCGGTGTGCGCCTGGGATTGGCGCCCGGGCGCCCTTTGGTCTTGTTCGCGCCCGGCGCCGAATTTGGCGCCGCCAAGCGCTGGCCGCCGGCCCATTTCGCGCAACTGGCGCAGACGATTCTCGCGGCCGATCCAACTACCCAAGTCGCCTTGCTCGGTTCGCCCCAGGACCTGCCGGTTTGCGCTGAGATCGTGGCCCAAACGGGGCACGAAGGCGTGCTCAACTTGGCCGGCGCCACCACCTTGGCCGAGGCGCTCGCCCTAGTCGGACGGGCCAATGCGATGGTCAGCAATGACTCCGGCCTGCTGCATATCGCCTCGGCGCTGAACCGGCCCGTCATCGGCTTGTACGGGCCGACGGATCCTGATCACGCACCACCGTTTTCAGACCTCGCCCGCTCGATTTCGCTGCGCTTGCCGTGCGCCCCGTGCCGCCAGCGCATATGCCCGCTCGGGCATCAAAACTGCTTAAAGCAGATCAGCGCCGCCATGGTCTGGCACGAGCTGCAGCCTATGTTGCTCACCGCCTAACATTTGGCCGCCCCCGTCTGCCACCCCCCCCTACCTGACCGAAAAGTTTCCCCGGCGGGCGCCCGCGCGCACGGAATCTGGCAATCGGTGCCCAATACTGCCATAATGACAGTGTCATGTTCGCAGGACCTTGATTCAACAAGCGACATCATGAGTTACGTGGTACTCGTTATTACCGCTGAGGCCGCAGACGCGGGAATTTTGCAGCAAGTGCTTGCCGCCGCGCACGATGGACCATTCGAGATTGCGCGCGCGCGCACGCTTGCCGACGGCTTGAGCCGGCTTGACGGAGGCGACATCGATATGATCCTCGTCAGCCTGGCGCTGCCCGATAGCCACGGCATCGCCACCTTCGACCAATTGTTCCAGGCGGCGCCCGACATCCCCATTTTGGCCTTGACTTCGCAAGAGGGCGAAAAGCTCGCCATGGAAGCCGTGCAGCGCGGTGCCCAAGGCTATTTGTCGAAGGGGTTTTTTCACAGCAGCTTGGTGCCGCAGGCATTGCGCAGCATCATCAACCGCAATGCCGTCGAGGCCGCCCTGTTCGTCGAGAAAGAGCGCGGCAGGGTGATCCTTGAATCGATCGGCGAGGCCGTGCTCAGCACCGACTTGGCAGGTAATCTGATTTTTCTGAACGCGGTGGCCGAACGCATGACGGGTTGGCCGAAAGAGCAGGCCTGCGGCCTGCCGTTCGCCACAGTCGCCACCATCGTCGATGCCGCCAGCGGCGCTCCGGTCTGGGATTACTTGCGCGCCGTGGTCGCCGAAAACAAGCCCGTGCGCGGAGCCGGCGGCATGCTCCTGGTGGGGCGGGACGGGGATCAGACCGCCATCGAGATGTCGGTCGCGCCCGTGCATGAACGGGGCGGCCGGTTAAGCGGCGCCGTCGTCGTGCTGCACGACGCCAGCGCGGCGCAGGCGGCGACCTTAAATAAAATCACTTATTTGGCCCAGCACGACTTTCTGACCGGTTTGCCCAACCGCTTGCTGCTCACCGACCGCATCAACCACGCCATTACCCTGGCCGCGCGCCACAGCACGCAGTTGGCCGTGTTGTTTCTCGACCTTGACAATTTCAAGCATGTGAATGACTCGCTAGGCCATACGGTCGGCGACCAACTGCTGCAGTCGGTGGCAAAGCGCCTCAGCTCATGCACGCGCACCAGCGACACCGTCAGCCGCCAGGGCGGTGACGAGTTCATCATCGTCACGTCGCCCCAGCAACAGGCCGAAGGAGTGGCGGCGCTGGCCGCCGAAAAGATCCTCGCCGCCATCGCGGCGCCGCATGGGGTGGCGGGTCATCAGCTGCACGTCAACACCAGCATCGGCATCAGCGTCTACCCGCAGGACGGCAAAGACGCCGACACCTTAATAAAAAATGCGGACACAGCGATGTACCATGCCAAGAAGGTGGGCCGCGACAATTACCAGTTTTTTAACGGCGAAATGAATTTACGGGCCGTGGAACGGCAGATGATCGAATCGCACCTGCGCTTCGCCTTGGAGCGTGACGAGTTCGAGTTGCGCTTTCAGCCCAAGGTCAACCTCATGTCCGGCGCCATTTGCGGGGCCGAGGCCTTGCTGCGCTGGCACCATCCGCAGCGCGGGCTGATGCTGCCTGATCATTTTGTGCCCATCGCCGAAGATTGCGGCTTGATCGGGTCAATCGGGCATTGGGTGTTGCAGCAAGCGTGCAAACAAGCCAAGGTGTGGGACGATTGCGGGCTCAAACCGGGGTCGATTGCCGTTAATGTCTCCGCCTCCGAATTTCGCGCCCCCGGCTTTTTGGACGGAGTGCGCGCCGTGCTCGACGCCACCGGCATCGATGCCCGCAAGCTGGAGCTGGAATTGACGGAAAGCGTGTTGATGCGTAATGCGGAGTCCAGCCACGCCACGCTGCGAGCGCTCAAGGATCTGGGGGTCCAGCTCGTCGTCGATGATTTTGGCACCGGCTACTCCAGCTTGAGCTACCTGAAACAGTTTCCCATCGACGTGCTCAAGATCGACCAGTCGTTCGTGCGCGATGTGGTGCCTGACTCCGACAACGGCATTATCGTCACGGCCGTGATTGGCATGGGCCGCAATTTGCGCCTGCGAGTCGTGGCGGAAGGGGTGGAAACGCGCGCCCAATGGAAATTTCTGCGCGCGCGCCAGTGCGACGAAGGCCAAGGCTTCTACTTTAGCCCGCCTCTCGTCGCGGACCAGTTCGCCCAGCTACTGAAAACGGGAATTTCGTCCGCGGCGCTGGAGTAAGGCCATTGGGGCGAGTTTGCTTCCGTGATCCATGCCCCGGCCCGCTGTCGAGGGCAGCCGAGCGCAGCTTATTTTCGGGCGACGGTGTTTTGCCCTGTCTTCTCGGCAAGGCAAACGGCCCCGAACCGGTTATCGGCGTCGCCATGGTGCCCGGCTCGAGCCCAGCAACAGGGGAGTGGGCAGACGCCGCGCGCGCCCGCTGGTCTCAAGGCGAGTGTTCCTCGGTGTAATTCGTAGTCCTTTGCTATCGCGAGGCATGCTCGTATTTCGTACCGGCGCGCTTTCGCCAAACGGCGCTATCACGACATCGATGTCCGCGTCCACGGCCAAACCATCTGCCCGCGCTTGTCCTTGCGTTTTGTGACGATGGCGGCGGAAAGCGTCGCGTCGATGTTGGCAATCAAGCGTCTTTCCTGCTCCCCGATCGCCGCGCGCGTCCGGCCATCATCTTCCCACAACATGGCCTCCCTGCATGCCATGAGTACCGCGCGCTCGGCCAATACCTTCGGATGGTTGAACAACCAGCGCGTAAAGGCAAAGCTATCGGGCTGCGTATGCCAAAATGCTCCGCACTCCTGCACGTACTCGCGCGCAAGCTCGGGTTCCGCGAAGTTGGTGCCATGCCAGAATGCAAGCGGTGCGGGGTTCGGATTGCCGCCAAGGAGTTCGGCGATATAGGGATTGGCGGCAAAGCCCCGGCGCAGCGCCGTTGCGGCGGCGACCCACTCGTTCTTTAGCATATAGCACAGAGCGAGTTCATAGAAATACGGGGGATAGCCTTCAGTCTCCTTCTCGAAGACCGCGCGCGCATGCTCATAATCGCCGGCGCGCAAGGCTTCCGATCCGAGCAGATAGCGCACGCCCTGATTGTCGTTGGGGTTTCGGGCCAGCATCAATTCGATGATCGTCACGGCATCCCGGTGACGGCGCAGGCGTATATAGGACAGCAGCGCGATGTGCATGGCGCGAAGGTAGGGGCGGTTGTCGAGGTGTCCCCACTCGATGCGGCCATTGAAGCCTTCGGGAATATGCCGATTCGAGACACCCAAACCCAGCAGCGCAGCGTCGAGAGCTTTTTTCGGCTTGCCCTGGCGGTGCCAATGGCTCGCGATGTGGGCATACACGTCAACGAAATCGGAGGCTTCGTCAAGCAGTCGATCCAGCGCTGCCAGGTACGGTTTGTCGCCCAGTTGGCCCGATTGATGGTCGTCGAGCAGGCCGTCGAATTCGGCCAGCAGGTCATCGTATATGTCGTCCGGATAGGAAAATGTGCCAGATTCGGCGTCGATGACTTCAAACTGTAGAGGCATGGCGGGTTGGCGATCTGAAGTTGGTGGGGCCAGCGGCAGGTTCCTGAAACGGTGCCTGTTTGGCACCTTGCATGGTACCTTGTCCCATCCCTTATTGGCATCAGAATTTTAACCGCCGTCGGCTGGAACCAGGCGCACATGCCGATTGATTGCCAGCCGGCAGTGAGAACGTGCTCGCCAAACGGGCCCGCCGCAGCGGGCGACACCTCAATTTGCAATTTCGCTCGGCCACTGCGTGATCGGCAAACAACGAGTGGAATTGGTCTGCCCATTCGCCTGTGTTGCCGGCCGGAACACTACGGAAGTGGATCGCTTCGTCCCGGAAGTGCCTGCGGGCTCGACCCTCGATGGGTCAGGCGACGCTTATCCTCGGCATGCTTTGATGGCGATCATCCTAGTCGTCGCTTGCGAACGGTTCGCAAGGAGCGAAAACCTGGTTCACGGCCGATGGTCGATGGTCGATGACCGCGACATGTGGAAGATCAAGCTTGTCCGCTATTTTTCCCCTCGCAAGGAACAAGCAGCTGTACTACGATGACGATATCCTTCTCATGGTGTTTTCAGATTGCCAAGGAAGGCAAAGATTTGGCGTTGCTGGCTGGAATGCGGCACCAAGATGACGACGGCAACGATCATGATGAGGATGTGGCGTGCTTCGTTGAGCATGCCCTGGTGGAAATCTGCTGCTGGAATTTGGATTGTTGATGCCGCGTGGCGGGCTCGAAACGTTAGTTACCTCAAAGGTTAGTCTCCGATGCCTGGTTCTTCGCAATTTGATGCCGTAAATCCTGACATTTCACTGGCAGCATTGCATGATCGGATGGTCGTCTTCGCGCAAGACGAGCACGGGCGTCTAACCCATATTGACGGTGCCCGACGCGGCAAGGCATGCAACTGCCGCTGTCTGGCCTGCGGTGAAGCGTTGATCGCGCGCCACGGCCAGGTCAAGGCGCATTCATTTGCGCACGCGTCGGGCACTGAATGCCAGTACGCGCTTGATGCGCTGCTGACCCGTCTGGCCAAAGAGCTCATTGCAGCGCGTGGGAGTTTTAGGACACCAAAGTTATCCGTGAGGGCAGCGCGCACCGGCCCCATGGGTGCGATCCGCAGCGAGGAAACTATACCGAGCCGCAACCTGCCGGTGGAGTCCGTCAGCCTCGAGCGGCGGGTCCATCGACTACGCCCCAGCGTCGTCATGCTGGTCAAGGGCAGGGAGCTGCTATTGGAAGTGACGCATGCCCACCATCTCGACGCCCATAAACGAAGCGCTATTGAAAAACTCGGCGTGCCTGCGCTCGAATTGCATCTGTCCGAGTGTAAGTTTGAAAATGTCGCTCAATTTGAGCGCGTGTTGATAGACGATACTTGCCACAAGCAGTGGATTTTCAATCCCAAGGCGAGCGAGATCCAACTCCAGCTGGACAAAATCGTGGAAGAGCAACTGGCGCAACAAAAAGCGCAAGTTGCGGCGCGGCTCGCGCGGCAGCGCCACGAGCAAGCCATTCTGGCAGCGCAGCAGGCGACTGTGCTAGCCGCTAGTGTGGCGCGCCAGCAAGAAGAAGTGGAAGCGGCAGTGAGCGAACGATTGCGCCTGCAAGCGCAGCGCGATCACCTCCTGCGCCGGCAAGAGCAGGCCAGGATCGAGAGCTTGGCGAGCGCCGCGAGTCAAAAGCGGCCGGAGGTTCGGCGCCAGACCCTGCACTACCGCTTGCAAGATGGCGGCTTGATGTTTTGGCACGAGCCAGGCGAGCATATCCTGATCGTCCCTGAAACGGGCAAGGAACAGGCGCTTGGCGTCTTTGCCCAACTAGGCTTGGCCTATGATGCCGAGCTGGGCGGCTATCGAACTTCGATCGCCGACTTGCCCGACATCCTGCCGGCACTGCAGTCCTATGTCGTTAGCGTCAGGAGCAGTTAAAGAAGCAGTTGAGCCGTCTGCCGTGATGTACCGGCATGGAGAATGCCTGCGGCCCGTGCTAGCTAAAATAGATCTACATAAGAATCACGTCGTACTGCTCTTGCTGGTAAGTCGTCTCCACCTGTAGTGAAATCTTTTTACCGATGAAGTCGCCAAGCAGGGCCAGATGTTGCGCCTCGTTTTCCAGGAACATGTCGACTACTTCCTGCGACGCCAGGATGCGAAATTCGCGCGGGTTGAACTGCTTCGCTTCGCGCAGCAGTTCGCGCAAGATCTCGTAGCAGATGGTGCGCGGCGTCTTGACCTGGCCCTTGCCCACGCACGCCGGGCATGGCTCGCACAGGATGTGCGCGAGCGATTCGCGCGTGCGCTTGCGCGTCATTTCGACCAGTCCCAGCGCCGAGAAGTTGCTGACCGACACCTTGGTGCGGTCGCGCGACAGGGTCTTTTTCAATTCTGCCAAGACCGCGCTGCGATGCTCCAAGTTGTCCATGTCGATGAAGTCGAGGATGATGATGCCGCCCAAATTGCGCAGGCGCAGCTGACGCGCGATCGCTTGCGCCGCTTCCAAGTTGGTCTTGTAGATGGTGTCGGCGAAATTGCGCCCGCCCACAAAACCGCCCGTGTTGACGTCGATGGTGGTCATCGCTTCCGTCTGGTCAACGATCAGGTAGCCGCCCGATTTCAAATCGACGCGGCGCCCCAGCGCGCGCAAGATTTCCTCTTCCACGCCGTACAGGTCAAACAGGGGGCGCTCGCCCGTGTAGTGCTGCAGGCGCGACAATTCGTTGGGCGTGTAGATGGTGGCGAACTCGCGCAGCTGGATGAAGTTTTCGCGCGAATCGACTTGGATCGAGGCCGTCTCGTCATGCACGAAGTCGCGCAGCACGCGCTGCGCTAAGCTCAGGTCCTGATGCAGCAAGCTGGTGGCGGGGCGGGTGCGTGCACCCTGGTTGATCGCGTTCCAGGTCTTGCGCAGGTAATCGACGTCGGACGCCAAGTCCGCATCGGAGGCGTCTTCGGCCATGGTGCGCACGATGAAGCCGCCTTTTTCGTCGGCCGGCAGCAAGCTTTGCATGCGGGAGCGCAACAATTCGCGCTCGGCTTCGTTTTCGATCTTTTGCGAGATGCCGATGTGGCAATCTTGCGGCAGGTAGACCAGCATGCGTCCGGCAATCGAGATCTGGGTCGACAGACGCGCCCCTTTGGTGCCGATCGGGTCCTTGATCACCTGCACCGTCAGCACTTGGCCATCAAACAGGATTTTTTCGATGGGCGCCGGTGGCAAATTGGGGCTGTCATGGCTGCGCGCTTCCCAGATGTCCGCCACGTGCAAGAACGCGGCCCGTTCCAAGCCGATATCGATGAAAGCCGATTGCATCCCCGGCAGAACGCGCACGACTTTTCCCAGATAGACGTTGCCGGCCAAGCCGCGCGTCAGCGTGCGTTCGATATGCAGTTCTTGCACCGAGCCATGCAAGATCAAGGCGACCCGGGTTTCCTGCGGGGTGATGTTGATCAGGATGTCTTCGTTCATGACTGTGGATGGGCCGGATATTGGGGCGGGGCGATGATCATACGCGCGCCTCACGGAAGGGCGTAGCCGACCCGGCGCAGCAATTGCGCCGTCTCGAACAGGGGCAGTCCCATGATGCCGGAATGGCTGCCTTCGATGTGCTCGACGAAGAGCGCGGCCAAGCCTTGAATGCCATAGCCGCCGGATTTGTCGTACGGTTCGGCCGTGGCGCAGTAAGCGGCAATGGCCGCCGGCGACAAGGTAGCGAAGCGCACTTCCGACACTTGCACATCCTGCTCGGCGATATCTTTGTAGTGCACCGCGACCGCAGTTAGCACCTGATGCGTGCGCCCGGACAGGCGCTGCAGCATGGCCATCGCTTCGGCCGGGCCGGCCGGCTTACCCAATATGTCGCCGTCGACGACGACGCTGGTGTCGGCCGACAGCACGGGACGCTGCGCCATGCGGCGCAGCAGCACCATGTTCCACGCAAACGCGGCTTTTTCATTGGCCACGCGCGCCACATACTCGAGCGGCGACTCGCCCGGAGCGACGACTTCCGTCACGTCGGGGCCGCGCGGGCCGTCATTGCGCAGCATCAAGAGCTCGAATTCGACGCCTATTTGGCGCAGCAATTCGCGCCGGCGCGGGCTTTTGGAAGCAAGGTAGATCTTTTTGTCGAGACGTTTCATCGAAAGCCCAGGTTGGTCAGACGCGATGATAGGGATGGTTTTGCGTGATCGACCAGGCCCGGTACAACTGCTCAGCGAGCACAACGCGCACGATGCCGTGCGGCAAGGTCATGCTGGAAATGCGGATCAGGCCGTCGGCACGTTTTTTCAACTGCGCGTCGAGGCCGTCGGCACCGCCAATCACGAACGCGGTGTCGCGCCCGCCCCCCTGCCACGCCAACAGCTGCTGGGCTAGGCCGACGCTGGTCAAGTCCGTGCCATGCTCATCGAGCGCGATGATGCGAGCGCCCTTGGGCAGGGCCGCTTCGATGCGCTCGCCTTCTTGCGCCATCGCGGCGGCGGCCGTCTTACTGCTAGAGCGCTCCACCGGCTTGATATCCTTGACAACGATGCGCAGCTCGGGTGGCATGCGCTTGGCATATTCGGCGAAGCCGCTCTCGATCCATGCCGGCATCTTGTGGCCCACCGCAGCGATGATGAGCTGCATATGGCCTTACTCGGCGACTTTTTTGGCGTTGCGCTTGATGACGACTTTGGCCGGTGCCTTGTCGGGCACAACCTTGGCCGCCTTGACGCTTGGGGTCGCCTTAGGCGCGGCCGCCTTCGGCGCCTTGACGGCGGCCGCCACTTTCTTCGGCAGCGCCTTTAAGGCCTTGACGGCGGCCGCTTCGGTCTTGGTGGCGGCCACCTTGACGGTCTTGCCAACGGCCTTTTTGGGCGCCGCCTTGGCGGGCGCTTTCTTGGCCGCGACCTTGCGTTCGATCACCGGCTTGACTTCGACGGCGGCCTGTTGCGACGCCAGGTGGCGCGCCACCTTTTTCGGCTCTTCCATCGGTTCGGACGCCGTGCGCTTGGACACGACGCGCTTGGCCGCGCCCAGTTTTACGGGCTTGTCGCCCCAGATTTCTTCCAGGCGGTAATAGGCGCGAATTGGCACTTGCATGATGTGGACGATCATGTCGCCCAGGTCGACTAACACCCATTCGCCCGTGTCCTCGCCTTCGATGCCGACGATGTGGCCGCCCGCTTCCTTGACCTTGTCGCGCACCGAGGCGGCCATGGCCTTGGTCTGCCGGTTGGAGGTGCCGGAGACGACGGCGATGCGGTCGAACAGGCTGGTCAGGTGAACCGTGTCGAACACGGCGATATCTTGCCCCTTGACATCTTCGAGGGCGTCTATGACGAGAGTTTGTAGTTTTTTGATGTCCATTTAGCTTTTGTATAGATGATGTTGTTTAATATAGTCTAGCACTACCGGGGAAACAAGCGAGTTCGCCGTGTCGCCAGATTGTAATGCCGTCCGTATTCGGGTGGCGGAGATATCCACCGCAAAGTCCTGTGCCAGATAAGTCAAACCATGCGGCGTACTGCGGATTCGTTCCAAAGGGGCCTGTCGGCGCGCAAACTCGGCGGCCACCGCCGGCCCCAAGGCGGGAGCGTCTAGGGCAAAGCCCGGCCGGGCCGCCACGCACAGGTGGGCGTAATCGAATAAATGCTGCCACTGGTGCCAGGTGGCCAGGCGCTGCAGCTGGTCGGCTCCCATCAAAAACACGAGCGACGCGTGCGCGCCGCATTCGGCGCGCACGCCGCGCAGCGTGTCGATCGTGTAGGTGGGCGCGGGCCGCTCGATTTCCTGCATGTCGAGCGTGACGGCAATGGCTTGTTCCGCGAACGCCAAACGCACCATCTCGGCGCGCTGCCCCGGGCTCGCCTGCATGCCGTTTTTCTGCCATGGTGCGCCGGCTGGAATCACGCGCAACTGGTCCACCTGGAGCAGTCGCGCAAAAAAAGTGGCGAGCGCAACATGACCGAGATGGACCGGATCGAAACTGCCTCCCAGCAGCGCGATGCAGGTCGTCACGCTTGCAGCCAGTCGCGCGCCACCAGGTAGTCCGTGGTGAGCGCCGCCTCGGCGCTGCCTTCTTCCGGCTGCCAGTCGTAGCGCCACTTGGCCAGGGGCGGCATTGACATCAGGATCGCCTCGGTGCGTCCGCCCGACTGCAAGCCAAACAGGGTGCCACGGTCGCACACCAGGTTAAACTCGACATAGCGGCCGCGCCGGTAAGCCTGGAAATCGCGCTCGCGCTCGCCATAGGCGGTATCCTTGCGGCGCTCCAGGATCGGCACGTAGGCCGCGATAAAATGGTCGCCCACGCTGCGCACCATGGCAAAGCTGTCCTCGAAACTGGCGCCATTGACATCGTCGAAGAAGATGCCGCCCGCGCCGCGCGCCTCGCGCCGGTGTTTCAGATAAAAATATTCGTCGCACCATTTCTTAAATTTCGGGTGCAGCTCGGCGCCAAACGGCGCCAGTGCGTCATGGCAGACTTGATGGAATTGGCGCACGTCGTCGGCGTAGCCGTAATACGGCGTCAGATCCATGCCGCCGCCAAACCACCATACGGGGGCGCCGTCGCTGGCCGTGGTCGTGAAGAAGCGCACATTCATGTGCACCGTCGGCGCATGCGGATTGCGCGGGTGCAGCACCAAGGACACGCCCATCGCCTCCCAGGCGCGACCGGCCAAGTCGGGCCGCGCAAACGCTGCCGAAGGCGGCAAGCTGGCCCCAATCACATGGGAAAAATTGACGCCGCCGCGCTCCAACACCTTGCCGTCCTCGAGCACGCGCGTCAAGCCGCCGCCCCCTTCCGGGCGTTGCCAGGCATCGAGCGCGAACGGCTGCTCGGCGCATGCTTCGAGCGCATGCACAATGCGGCTTTGCAGCTCGAGCAAATAGAGTTTGACGGCCGAAGGGGAGGGGAGAGCGGACATACGGGGCAATTAAAAAAAGTGAGGGTCGATTGTACCTTGTTGCGTGTTTTTATGACAGCAATATGGCGGCCAGTAAATGCGGGGTATGGGCATGACTTTGAACATTCCCATCTGGCCCGCGGCGCCCCGTCAATTCAAGGCGTGGCGCCCAGTTGGCCGGGGTTCGCCGTGGCGGCTCGCCGCAACGCCCGCTTAGTGCTTCAAGCCGCGCCAGCCGATATCGCGCCGGTATTGGGCGCCATCGAAATGAATCTTCTCGATTGTTTCATAAGCCTGCTTTTGCGCCATTTTCACGCTGTCGCCCAAACCGACCACGCATAGCACGCGCCCGCCGCTGGCGTACAACTTGCCATCGACGATGCGGGTGCCGCCATGGAAGGTGACGGCTTCGGGCGTTTCGGCCGGGATGCCATCGATCAAGGCGCCCTCGACCGGGTGCTCCGGGTAACCTGCCGCCGCCATCACGACACCCACCGCCGTGCGCCGGTCCCATTCCAGTTCGACCGCGTCCAAGGTGCCGTTGATGGCGTGCTCGATGACGGAAACCAAATCGGTTTTCAGGCGCGCCATGATCGGCTGGGTTTCCGGGTCGCCCATGCGGCAGTTAAATTCCAGCGTCTTCGGGTTGCCCAAGGCGTCGATCATCAAGCCGGCGTACAAGAAGCCCGTAAACGGGATGCCATCCTTGGCCATGCCCAAAATGGTGGGGTCGATAATTTCGCGCATCACGCGCGCGTGCATTTCCGGCGTGACGATGGGCGCCGGCGAATAGGCGCCCATGCCGCCCGTGTTTGGACCCAGGTCATGGTCTTTTAAGCGTTTGTGATCCTGGCTGGTGGCCAAGGGCAGGATGTTCTTGCCGTCGCACATCACGATGAAGCTGGCTTCCTCGCCGGCCAAAAATTCCTCGATGACGATGCGGGCGCCCGCGTCGCCATACAAGTTGCCGGCCAACATCATGTCGGCCGCCTGGTGCGCCTCCGCCACCGTCATGGCCACCACCACGCCTTTGCCGGCCGCCAAGCCGTCGGCCTTGACGACGATGGGCGCGCCGCGCCCATCGATGAATGCATGCGCCGCCGCGACGTCGGAAAAGGTCTGGGACAGCGCGCTCGGGATGCCGTGGCGCTGCATGAAAGCCTTGGCGAAGTCCTTGGACGACTCGAGCTGCGCTGCTTCCTTGGTCGGCCCGAAGATCTTCAGCCCGCGCTGGCGAAACAAGTTGACGATGCCGGCCGCCAGCGGCGTTTCCGGTCCCACCACGGTCAGGGCAATATGGTCGCTTTGGGCAAACTCGGCCAAGAGCTGCGGGTCCGTGATGTCGAGGTTGACCAGGCGCGGATCGCGCGCGGTACCGCCGTTGCCCGGTGCGACATACACCATCTGGATGCGTTCCGATTGCGCCAGTTTCCAAGCTAGAGCGTGCTCGCGGCTGCCACCGCCTATGACCAAAATTTTCATGTGTACCGTTTTTTTAAGTGGAAGCGGTGATGCAATAGGGATTAATCTTCGATCAGGGCGCTGGTGAACACTTCCTGCACGTCGTCCAGATTTTCCAGGGCGTCGATCAATTTTTGCATCTTTTGCCCTTCTTCGCCCGCGAAAACGATTTCGGTGGCCGGCTTCATGATGATCCCGGCCATTTCCGCCTTGAAGCCGCTTTTCTCCAGCGCGTCCTTGACGCCGGCGAAATCGTGCGGAGCGCACAGCACTTCAAAGCCCCCTTCGTCGTCCGTGAGGACGTCTTCGGCGCCCGCTTCCAGCGCCGCTTCCATCAGCTTGTCTTCGTTCGTGCCCGGCGCGAACAGGAGCTGGCCGCAGTGCTGGAACATGAAGGCGACCGAGCCTTCGCTGCCCATGTTGCCGCCGAACTTGGAGAAAGCGTGGCGCACTTCGGCCACCGTGCGCACGCGGTTGTCCGTCATGCATTCGACGACGACAGCGGCGCCGCCGATGCCGTAGCCTTCGTAGCGCACTTCCTCATAATTGGCGCCGTCCACGCCGCCGGCGCCGCGGTTGATGGCGCGCTGCACGTTATCCTTGGGCATGTTCGCGTCAGCCGCCTTGTCCACGGCCAGGCGCAGGCGCGGGTTGGCGGCGATGTCGCCCCCGCCCATGCGCGCGGCGACCATGATTTCCTTGATCAGGCGGGTCCACACTTTGCCCCGTTTGGCATCCGTTGCGGCCTTCTTGTGCTTGATATTGGCCCATTTGCTGTGTCCAGACATGACGAATCTTCCTTAAACGGTATGCGATTGTATTTATCCATTTTAGCATAGGGGAAAGCGCCTAAAAATCTGCGTATGGGGCTGTCATTGCGGCCATTTTCCGCTTTTGCCCTTACAATTGACATATGAGCAAAAGCATAACGGATCAAGGCCCTATTCTCGCCCACCGCCCCGCCTACTTGGGCGGCCTAGCCATCGCGCTGGGAGGCGCGGTTCTGTTTTCGACCAAGGCCGTGGTGGCCAAGCTGCTCTACCGCTATCATGTCGACGCCGTCACCGTGCTCGCGTTTCGCATGCTGTTCTCGCTGCCGATTTTTGCCGTCGTCGCGCTGTGGAAGATGCGAAGCGAAGCGCCGCTCGCGCCGCCAGACCGCTGGCGCCTGGTTGGCCTGGGGCTGATCGGGTACTATCTGTCGAGTTTTCTCGACTTCCTCGGGCTGCAATACATTTCCGTTGGCCTGGAACGGCTGATCCTGTTTTTGACGCCGACCTTCGTTTTGTTGATCACGACGCTGTTTCTCAAGCACCCCATCCGGCGCAGGCAGTGGCTGGCGCTGGCCGCCTCCTACTGCGGCATCGTCTTGGTGTTCGTGCACGATTTGCAAGGCGGCGCCAGCAATGTAGTGCTGGGCTCGCTGCTGGTGCTCGGTTCGGCCGGCTCCTACGCCGTTTATCTGCTTGGTTCTGGCGAACTGGTCAAGCGCATCGGCTCCCTGCGCCTGGTGTCGTACGCCATGTGCGTCTCCAGCGTCGCCTGTATCGTCCAGTTTTTCGTGCTGCGCCCGCCATCCATGCTGCTCCAGCCCATGCCGGTATACGAGCTGTCGCTCGTGAACGGCCTCTTGTGCACGGTGATGCCCGTATTCATGACGATGATCGCGGTGGCCCGCATCGGCGCCCCAACGGCCTCGCAGGCGGGTATGATCGGGCCCGTCTCGACCCTGTTTCTGGGCGCCCTGATCTTGGGCGAGCCTATCACCGCCTGGCAACTGGCAGGGACCGCTCTCGTGTTGTTTGGGATTTATTTGCTGTCAAAAAAATAGCAATTGGGGGTTTGGCGTCACAACCAAAAGACGGACATGCATGTCTAAGTAAATCAGTCATAAGTATTTTCAGGCGTATTTCAAGCGAAAGCGACGGGCGATTGCGCTGCTGTAACGGCCGGGACTAACCTCCCGCATTTTGTTCCTGCCTTGTAAGGCGTCGGAGATTTGATGACAAAAGCGATCAGAATTTTCAAGAACGGCGGTCCGGACGTAATGGAGTATGTCGACGTCGACGTGGGCCCACCGGGCCCGGGCGAAGCGCGCGTGCGCCAGCATGCCATCGGCCTCAATTTTATCGACGTGTATTTCCGCACCGGGCTGTACGTGCAGCCGTTGCCGGCGGGCTTGGGCTTGGAAGGCGCCGGTGTGGTGGAGGCGGTCGGCGCCGGCGTGACGGGAGTGAAGGTCGGCGACCGCGTCGCGTATGCGGGCGGGCCCAACGGTTCCTACGCCCAGGAACGCAACATGCCGGCGGCGCACCTGTTGGTGCTGCCGGACGCGATCGGATTTGACACGGCCGCCGCCATGATGCTGCAAGGGTTGACGGTGCAGTATCTGTTCCACCGCACCGTAAGCCTGAAGGCGGGCGACACCGTGCTGTTTCATGCCGCCGCCGGCGGGGTCGGCCTGATTGCCTGCCAGTGGGCCAAGGTGCTGGGCGTAAACCTGATCGGCACGGTCGGTTCGGAGGAGAAGGCGGCCCTGGCCAAGGCCCATGGCTGCGCTCATGTCATCAATTACAACACGGAAAATTTCGTCGAACGGGTCAAGGAAATTAGCGGCGGCTTGGGCGTGTCGGTGGTCTATGATTCGATCGGCCAGGATACTTTTTTCGGCTCTCTCGATTGCCTCGCCCCGCTCGGCATGATGGTCAGCTTCGGCAACGCGTCGGGCCCGGTGCCCCCGTTCAGCCTGTCCGAACTGGCCTCGCGCGGCTCGCTGTTCATCACGCGGCCATCGCTGATGACTTACGCGGCCAAGCGCGACGACTTGGAAGCGATGGCAAAGTCCCTGTTTGGCGTGGTCGGCAGCGGCGAAGTGAAGATTGAAATTAAGCAACGCTACAGCCTGTCCAACGTGCAGCAAGCCCACATCGACCTGGAGTCGCGCAAGACGACCGGCTCGTCCATTTTATTGCCCTAGGATGAATACCTGATAGGGATGAGGTTGTTGCAGTGTTGTCCTAGGCTGACCGAGCAGGCTCGAGGGACTCGGGCTTTAGCTTTTTCACCATCTCGTGAATGATGATGTGCCGGATTGCGCGCAGCACACGCATTTTACCGGCAAGGAAGGGACGCACCTCGGCGGGGAGCTGGCCATTTTCAGCCTCGATCGCCGCCAAGAGCGCATCGGCTGCGGGGACGATGCGTTGCACCGTACGGTCGAGTTCACGCGTCGCCGTGTCTTTCTTCAGGCCCAGCGTGTGTCCGGCATTGAGCAGGGCCGATCGGGTTATTTCTGACAAGGTCGGCGCGCCCGGCAAAGTCAAAGCTATGGTCGCATTGGGCCAAGTTGCGCGGTCTTGGGCGAAAGCCCTCGTTGCGTTATACGGCGGTGCTTAGCAAGTCGTATCCCGGCGCGAGGCTCACGCCTTCGGTCGACACCACGCAAGAGATGTTTTCAGGTGGTTGTCGCTATTGCCTACCAAGGCGTTAAAGGCCAGCCACTGGAACAGCCACAGACGGGCCGCGGTCTTTGTCCGGATATGCTTCATGACGGCCCACGCGCGCTCGTAATCGAACTTCCACAAGTCATTTTTTTCATGCAACGTCCCGATTTTCCTGCCGTTGATGAAAACTTCCAGCGCACGTTGCTCATTTTATTGGTCCCTGTTGTTCTTTGATCGCGGCGTCCGCGGCTTCATTCCCTTGGCTTTCAGCTTTTCCATCTCGCTTTGCGCAGCCTGCGGCACATCCGCAATCAGTTCAATGACCAGCTCTTCTAACGGTCGAAGCACACGCCCAACTGCACGATCTCCTTGCCGTGCTCGACGTCTCCGGCAAACACTGGCCCTAAGTTTGCGCTTCCGGCAACATCGTCCAGACGCAAGTGATTGCTGTTGCGGGTCGCGCGCGCCAGCATTCCGAGGTCAGCTACAGATTTGATCTGAATTTTCATATGGGTCCTGCATAATATATGCGACTTAATATGTTTTACTCTTATAATATGTTTTACTCTTATAAGCGGCAGAGTAAAACAATTATATGTCATCGCATAGATGCCGCCACGGCTATAGTATATGCGATCGGATATTTATCATATTAAATGAGCTATTGGGAAGTGGTAAATTTGCGATTGCATATATTAATTGCTCGCGCCGGCCAAATGGACCTAACCAATCATCCTGAAGAAATCGGGATTAGTCCATTTCGTGTTGCGCCGCAATAAAAATGGGCCCCCACTTGCTGTGACGCCCCCGCCTACGGGCGTGAGGTCACCGGTCTCTCACGGTTTGGGCCGAGACGATGGCGATGTTCGCAGGGTCTTAAACCAACTGACATCGGCCTCACATAAAGATTTTGCTTTTGCGTGCTCTTCGGTGTCCAAAAAGACGGTTTCTCGGAAACGGTACCGGACCGTCGGCAGGGACACGATTCCCGCCTCCACCCCGGCCCGAATCCAGCGGATATCTCGGGGCTCTCCGCGGGCATATTTGGAGACCGCCGCATCGTTGGGTTCCAGAAACCAGGCGGTCAGCGGACCTTCCGAAATCTTCAGCAGGCGAGTTTGCCAGCCATCAGGAAGGGTGGGCAGGTCGGGCGATACCGCATCCAAATAAAAGCTTGTCTGCACCTCATAGTCACTGCCCTCGCCGAGTGCTTGGAGCAGGTCAAAGACACGACCCGGGTCCACCTTCGTATAACAGTCAACATCCTGAGACATCGTCATCGCGTCCGGAATGTCTGACCCTTCAGAAATTCCCAAGACAGAAAGACTACCGATAACGACAAATTCATCGTGGTTTGAGAGCTTGCGCGCCTCGCCCAGCAAGTGAAACAATTGTGCGAGCGTCATCGCATCGCTACTCGCCAAGGAGAATTCTGACGCAGAGCGATTCCCCATCCCTTCCAGTCGGAACACATAGCCTTGGCGAGTTCAGGAATCGAAAGCAGCAAAATCTCACGCCACAGGTCAATATAATCTTTGCTGCACGTCTTTAGGGCTTCCCAACGGTCGATTTCTGCTTGTGCTGACGCGACCAGCGCCGTTGCTTCGGCTAAAGGACTCGACAGTAGCAGGATGGCCACTTGCTGATGCTTCATCAAGCGCGTATTTTCCACCGCTTGCTGGGCAGTTCGTGCTTGGCGGCGTGCCTCCAGCGGGTCTCGTTGTGCAAGCATGTCGGGACGCGCTAAGACAGCGACAACTTTCCCGTGTCTTGCAATGGCGACCGGTGCCAGCATCGCCGACGACAGTACTTCGCCGAAGTTTTGCTTGGCGTGGCTGGCAGAAACTCGCTCCATTGCGTCCTATTCATCTATTTTGTTAAATTTAGACAATTCATCTATTAATTTCATAATATGCGATTAATTTAGCAAGGTCAAGGAGCTATTTCAGTGCCTAGGAATTTCGTGGCTACCCGGCGACCGCATCCACAGGAACCATTCAATAAGGTAATAAGCGGGACGTGGGTCTTTTCCTTAAAAAATGGCCATTTCCCGGGCGTAAATCTTCCATGCAAACGCGACCCACCCTTTGAATGCCTGATCAGCACGGAGGGTAGTTCGCCTTGGCTTGACAAAGAATCCTCATGGAGCTGGAGCGGTATTGGTAAAATAGATCTTTGGCTCGGCCCCGATTGGAGTACCTATGATGCATACAGGCAGCAGCTCCCCCACCATTTACCGCAAAGACTATACGGCGCCCGGTTATCTGGTCGATAGCGTCGAGCTCACTTTTGACCTCGACCCCGCGCGTACGCTGGTCGCATCGCGCCTCACCATGAGGCGCAACCACGCCGGGCGCAACCACGCCGGTGACGGCGGCCTGATCGTGCTGCATGGCGCCGAGGTCGAGTTGCTGCGCCTGTCGATGAATGGCAAGCTGCTCGAGCATGGCCAGTACAGCTTGAGCGCGCATACCTTGACCATCCCCCATGCGCCGGACGCCGTCGTCTTGGACATCGAGACGGCGATCGCTCCCGAGAACAATACCTCTTTGTCTGGCTTGTACGTGTCGAACGGCAATTTCTTCACGCAATGCGAGGCCGAGGGCTTTCGCCGCATTACCTTTTATCCGGACCGCCCGGACGTGATGGCGAAATACACTGTGCTGATGCGGGCCGACAAGAAAACATATCCTGTTTTATTGTCGAACGGCAACCTTGTGCAGCAAGGCGACTTGGCCGATGGCCGCCATTTTGCCAAGTGGGAAGACCCGTTCAAGAAGCCGTCCTACCTGTTTGCGCTGGTGGCGGCGCGCCTCGTATGCCAGGAAGAGCATGTCATCCTCAAGTCGGGGCGCGACGTGCTGCTCCAGGTTTGGGTCGAGGAGGGCAATCTCGACAAGACCGCGTACGCGATGGAGTCTTTGAAAAAAAGCATCGCCTGGGATGAAGAGCGTTTCGGGCTGGAACTCGATCTGGAGCGCTTCATGATCGTCGCCGTGGGCGACTTCAACATGGGCGCGATGGAAAACAAGGGCTTGAACATTTTTAACACCAAGTACGTCCTGGCCAATCCGCGCTTGGCGACCGACACCGATTACGCCGGCATCGAGGGCGTAGTCGGACACGAATATTTTCACAATTGGACGGGAAACCGCGTCACCTGCCGCGACTGGTTCCAGCTCTCGCTAAAGGAAGGCTTAACGGTCTTTCGGGATCAGGAATTTTCGGCCGACATGGTCGGCACCGAGACGGGCCGTGCCGTCAACCGCATCGACCAGGTGCGCACGCTGCGCCAGGCCCAGTTCCCGGAAGATGCGGGCCCGATGGCCCATCCGGTGCGACCCGATTCCTTTGTCGAGATCAACAATTTTTACACGGTGACGATCTACGAAAAAGGAGCGGAAGTGGTGCGCATGATGCAGACCCTGGTCGGGCGCGACGGCTTTCGTCGGGGCATGGACTTGTACTTTGCGCGCCACGACGGCCAGGCAGTGCAATGCGACGACTTTCGCGCCGCCATGGCCGATGCCAATGGCCGCGACCTGAGCCAGTTCGAGCGCTGGTACAGCCAAGCTGGCACCCCGGTTCTCAAGGCGAGCACGCAGTACGATGCCACTGCGAAAACCTTCGACATCACTCTTAGCCAAAGCTGTCCGGCCACGCCCGGTCAAGCGCACAAGCTGCCGTTCCATATTCCCGTGGCGGTCGGCTTGTTGGACGTGAATGGCGCGGATCTGCTTTTGTATACGGGCGGCAGCGCGGGCACCTCGACGGTCGTTCTGGAATTGACGGCAAGCTCGCAAACGTTCCGCTTCTCCGGCGTCGGCGAGCAGCCGACGCCATCGATCCTGCGCGGCTTTTCGGCGCCCGTGGTGCTTGAATACGCGTATACGGACGGGGAACTGCTGCACCTGTTTCGCCATGATAGCGACCCCGTCAACCGCTGGGAGGCCGGCCAACGCTTGGCGCTCGCGCGCCTGCTCGAGCTGACGGCGGCCGTCGTTAACGGCGCAAAACCGACCTTGGACGCGACTTTCATCGAGGCCCAGCGCGCCCTGTTGTCCGATGCATCGCTTGACGCCGCGTTCCGCGAAATCGCACTGGTCTTGCCCTCGGAGACCATCATCGCCGAGCACATGGACGTCGTCGATCCGCAAGCGATTCACGCGGCGCGCCAATTCATGCGCGCCACCATCGCCGCCGCCTTGAAGTCGGAATTGCTGGCCCAGTACCACGCCAATCAGACCCCGGGGCCGTATAGCCCGGATGCCTTGTCGGCCGGCAAACGCGCCTTGAAAAATTTTGCCTTGTCGTATCTGTTGCTTGCCCCGGGAGCCGACGCACTGGCGCTGGCGCAAAAGCAATTTTCCACGGCCGGCAACATGACGGATCGCTCGGCCGCCTTGGCCGCACTGGTCCATACCGGGTTGCCGGAATATGCCGGCGAAGCGCTGCGCAGCTTTTACCAGGACTTCGAGCACGAGGCGCTCGTCATCGACAAATGGTTCGCCATGCAAGCCTGTGCCCCCGCCACCGATGTGGCGGCCGTGCGCGTTTTGATGCAGCATCCAGCGTTCACAATCAGAAACCCGAATCGCGCGCGCAGCTTGATTTTCAGTTTCTGTAATGGCAATCCGTCCCAGTTCCACGCGAAAGACGGCAGCGCCTATGGCTTCTGGGCCGAGCAGGTGATCGCGCTCGATGCCCTCAACCCCCAAGTGGCGGCGCGCCTCGCGCGCAGCATGGACCGCTGGCGCCGCTACGCCCCGGCGCTGCAGGTGCACATGAAAGCGGCGCTGGAAAAAGTGGCGGGCAGTAGCGGCTTGTCCAACGACGTGATCGAGGTATTGAACAAAGCGCTGGCCAATTGACCTTCAACGCAAAATACGGTGGATTCGTGGCTTTGGGCACTTGTGCTCATTTCGGGCGGGACTGTCAATTGTAACCGAGCGAGCCGAGAGGGCCCACCCCCGAGCCGTCCCGACAGCATCGGTTTTGTCGTAGCAAAATTTAACAATTACCAAGGGAATCCATGAAGCGCATCAGCCTCACGCAATATCTGGTCGAAGAACAACGTTTGAACAACACCATTCCTGCCGAGTTGCGCCTCTTAATCGAAGTGGTTGCGCGCGCCTGCAAAACCATTAGTCATTCGGTGGGCAAGGGCGCCCTGGGCGATGTTCTGGGCAGTGCGCACACGGAAAACATCCAAGGTGAAGTGCAAAAAAAACTGGACGTGATTTCCAACGAAATCTTGCTCGAAGCGAACGAGTGGGGCGGCCATTTAGCGGCGATGGCGTCGGAGGAAATGGAGACGATTCACCCGATCCCCAACCGTTACCCGATGGGCGAATACATGTTGCTGTTTGATCCGCTCGATGGTTCGAGCAACATCGATGTGAACGTGTCGATTGGTACCATTTTTTCCGTGCTGAAGGCGCCGGACGGCATGGGCGCGCCCACTGAACAAGACTTCATGCAGCCGGGCAGCAAGCAAGTGGCCGCCGGTTACGCCGTATACGGCCCGCAAACCGTGCTCGTCCTCACCACCGGCAACGGCGTCAATTGCTTCACGCTTGACCGCGAGATGGGTTCTTGGGTGCTAACCCAACGCAATATATGCATCCCGGCCAAGACCGGGGAGTTTGCGATCAACATGTCGAACATGCGCCACTGGAAGGCGCCCGTAAAGCGCTACGTCGATGAGTTGCTGGCCGGCAAAGAAGGGCCGCGCGGCACCGACTTTAACATGCGTTGGGTGGCCTCGATGGTGGCCGATGTGCACCGCATCCTGAGCCGCGGCGGCATCTTTCTCTACCCGGCCGATACGCGCGACAGCACCATGCCGGGCCGCCTGCGCCTGATGTATGAAGCCAATCCGATGGCCTTCATCGTCGAGCAGGCAGGCGGCGCCGCCACCGACGGCAAGGGCCGCATTCTCGATATCTTGCCGCATAAACTGCACCAACGGGTGCCGGTGTTCCTGGGCTCGAAGGATGAAGTGGCGCGCGTGACGCGTTACCATCAGGAGTGAACGGGACGACCCTCGCACTGTAGTTTGGCGGCGCCGAAACGGCTTGGCGTACACAAAAATGAATAAATTGCATTTGGACTAGCAAGAATTGCCAATTTTTTGTTAGAATATGCGTCTTCGCCGTTGTAGCTCAGTTGGTAGAGCAGCACATTCGTAATGTGAAGGTCCGCAGTTCGATTCCGCGCAACGGCACCAGGAACAAGCAGGAAAATCAAAGGGTTACACGCTTCGGCTTGTAGCTCTTTTTTATTTTCCGGCGTGCTGTTAGATTCGTGTAGGGCCAGTGTAGGATGGCGTGAGGCGCTGGCGGTGCCGCCCCTATGGCGCGATTATCGACCGAAGTTGAAGTGCGGGCCGTGGGCCGTTGCAGCGATGTCGCCCAATGCAACGTGGCGGCGCTCGTGTTTCATATCATTTAATAACAATATTGTCACGTTACGACACGATTGCCACCGCCAGAAGCCCCTATCCGCCTTTGCTTGACTGGTGCACCCCATCAGCATCGCAGCGCTACGGGCTTTCTGGTCGGTCTGTTGGCGTTGGCGAGGTGTCCAGCGCGGCCATGCGCCCGGTCCTGGTGGCCAAAGGAACTACGCGCGCCACCAAGTACCCCAAGGGGGGAACGGATGGGCATGCCCTGGCCCTATTTCCCAGGGGTTGGTTTATAAATTTTCTAAAATTTCGTTTTTGCTTGCAACGGTTACTTTGCCATGCTGTTCTTTCGCGTAGTGTTTGCCGTCGAACCCTGCACCGCAAACGGCTCCTGTCTCGACACCCCCTTTACCACCCGATACGGCATGTTGCTTTAGCACGAAATTGATGAAAATCAATATGAAAAAGTTTATTTATGGAACTATTAGTACTGCTTTTCCAAATATGCTTTCCACCTTGTCCGATTGGTTTGGTAACTCCTACATTTGCCATGTTCTGGCAGGCAAAAAATATACGTCCGATAACAATATATAAATAGACAGGATTACTGATGAATTTGACATCGAACGGAGCGCAACTGGTTCACATTGCGACACGATCTGGAGCAGAAGTGATCACATCACTAGAATTTCTCTCCTTTACCTTGGGCGGCGAAGAATACGGCATCGATATCTTGAAAGTGCAAGAAATTCGGGGCTACGAAGCGGTCACCCAGATTGCCAATGCGCCCGAATTCATCAAAGGTGTCGTCAATCTGCGTGGCGTCATCGTGCCCATCATCGACATGCGCATTAAATTCAATCTCGGCAACGCGGCGTACGATCAGTTCACGGTCGTGATCGTTTTAAACGTCGCCGGCCGCATCATCGGCATGGTGGTCGATAGCGTGTCAGACGTGATTACACTTACTGCAGAACAGGTAAAACCGGCACCGCAGATGGGCATGGCGCTGAACACGGATTATCTGATTGGCCTAGGCACCGTCGAGGAGCGCATGTTGATCCTGGTCGATATCACCAGACTGATGTCCAGCTCGGAAGTTGGATTCATCGAAAAACTGGCTGCTTAGTCTGCACAGTGCAATAAAGTCACCTAACAACGTACTTCGGAGAAAACGAATGAATATCTCAAATTTAAGAATAGGAATTCGCCTTGGTCTCGGCTTTGGTGCCGTCTTGCTTTTGATGGCAGTGATCACATTGATTGGCGTTACACGCCTGGCAGGTCAAAATAACAGTGCCGATAACACTATTAACGATATCTATCCGAAGGCAGCAGGAGTACAGAATATCGCTTACATGTCCATGGATATTGCGCGCATCGTGCGCAACCTTATCCTGAATAAAGATCCGTCCGCCATCGATTCCAACAAGACAGCATTGGATAAAAATAGAAGCCAGATCGCCGATCTGCTTAGCAAGCTGGATAAGGCAGCCACCTCCGACAAAGAACGTTATCTCATGAAGGAGATTTTGAGCACTCGTGCAGCCTATGTCAGCTACACCAACGAAGTCGTTGACCTCGCCCTAAAAAATGATAATGAACAAGCGACCAAGACTCTGTACGGTCAAAATTATAAATCCCAGGCTGCCTATTTAACTGCGCTTAAGAACATGGTCGAGTTTGAAGAAAAACAGATGGCAGATGGTGGCGAACAAGCGAACGTCGTGTACCACGGCGCATTGACGCTGATGTTCTCTTTGGGAGCTGCTGCGCTTTTAATTGGAACCACCTTTGCTTATTGGGTGACCCGCTCGGTCACCGGGCCGATACAGCAAGCAGTAAGAATTGCTGAAACAGTCGCCGCAGGCGACCTCACCAGCCGAATCGACATCAATTCGACGGACGAAACCGGGCAATTATTGCAAGCGCTCAAGGACATGAACGGCAGCCTGGTCAGGATCGTCGGCGAAGTGCGTACTGGCACCGAAACCATTGCCACCGCATCGAGCCAAATTGCGGCCGGTAATCTTGATTTGTCGTCGCGCACCGAGCAGCAAGCGAGCTCGCTCGAAGAAACGGCGTCGTCAATGGAAGAACTGACTAGTACAGTGAAGCAGAATGCCGACAATGCGCGCCAAGCCAACGCGCTGGCGGTATCCGCGTCCGATGTCGCGCTCAAAGGCGGCGCAGTCGTGTCGCAAGTGGTCGATACGATGGCCTCGATCAATGCATCGTCGAAAAAGATTGTCGATATCATTGGTGTGATTGATGGTATCGCATTCCAGACCAATATTCTGGCATTGAATGCGGCCGTGGAAGCGGCGCGCGCCGGCGAACAGGGGCGTGGTTTTGCCGTTGTGGCTAGCGAAGTGCGCAACCTGGCACAGCGTTCGGCTGCGGCCGCCAAAGAAATAAAGACACTGATCGGCGACTCGGTCGAGAAAGTCGATGCCGGTGCCAAGCTGGTCGATCAAGCTGGCGCCACCATGAACGAGATCGTGGAAAGCGTTAAGCGAGTGACCGACATCATGGGCGAAATCACGGCTGCCAGCACCGAACAAACCTCGGGCATCGAGCAGATCAACGAGGCGATCTGCCAGATGGATCAAGTCACACAGCAAAATGCGGCACTGGTGGAAGAAGCCGCCGCCGCCGCCGAATCGCTGCAAGATCAGGCCGGCACCTTAGCTCAGGTGGTCGCCGTGTTCAAGCTCGATGGCGGCAGCACTATGGCGGTGAGCAAGCACGGCGCGGTGACGCATCAGGCAGGAATGCCAACCAAGATCGTCAGTAAAGCGCGCCCATCGCGTGTTACGCCTGCGAATACAACCCGCAGCACTGTTCCCGCAAGGCAATTGGCAGTCGCGCCTGCGGTAGCCGTTAGCGCCGACTGGGAAGAATTTTAGACTTGGCGGGAGCGAGCATGCACCATGCCTGGAATAACTGGGCATGGTTCGTGCCTTAATCCATTGGCTTTCCCGGCAGCCGGGATGCGAGTGTGAATGCAAAAAGCTGGCTACCAGGCCACGCCAGTTTCACGCGCCGCCACTTCGTCCAGTAAAAAATTGTTTCCCCTCTAAATCGTAGTCGCTTAAGGGTATCCCAGAAGCGTCATGGCATTTGCGCAAATGCCATGGTTCAGCTTTCCGGGCGGGGCTCCACCAGTACCGGTGATATTGGCCCTGTGAATTCCAGCGGCGCTTGCGCCGCCAGCCCAGCCCTAGCAATACCGGGCTGATGTATTTCCCCTGCGTGCCAAGTGCCTTCTCGAATTCAGTCATCGAAAAGGGCCGGTTCCGGGTAACTTCCGGCAGCGCGTCAAACCAGTCCAGGAACCGCTGCTTAAGTGGCGGACGGACCGACACATTGATTCGGATGTTTTAAGGCTATTTCCAGAAAGTCCGTCCCGAAATATCCGGCCTAAAATATTGCAGCCCTCAAAAACACTGGCGAAAAAGCCAAACTAAATTTCAAACATCGACCGGCGTAATACTAACCGGCGTAATACTATCTTGCCGGGCCGTCCGCGCGCCTACGCTTGACGGCGAAGCGCATCCGCCTGCTTCAGCACTCCCTCAAAAATCGTGTCACTCACCTGTACGGGAAAGTCTTTTGGCAGCTGCGCCTGAACTTCAGCTACCGCTCTGGGCGCGAGAGTGATGAATCGGTCAATCGTTGGTTCGAAATCGGTGCCGATTGCATTCGCTTTGGCCGTAGCATTCCAATGCTGTCGCAAAATCTCGCTCATTTTGTAGTGGACGTTACCTGCTCTTACCGCCATGGCCATGGTCACTTTTTTCCACTGAAAAGTGTTTGGTCCGTCGCCGATCGCCGGCCACGCCGACAAGACGTCATAGAGAGGGGTCAGGCGGTACGCTCCTTGGCGTTCGATGAATATGCTGAAATTCTTGGCATGCCCATCAGGTGCCGCCAACATCCAGAATAACAACTGGCTCGCAAGGAAATGCTCCCGGTCGCTCGTTGCTCGAGAGCTGCCCCGGAGTTTATCAAGAATCGCGCCCATGCCGGGGCCGCCTTGATTTTCGTATTTCAGGCCTGGCGGGAAGCCAAGCACTTGGCAGAAATCTTCCTGTGGCAAGCGTGCCCACCAAGTACCCAGCAGGGCTCTGTCGAATCGTTCCACTACCAGCACTTTATGCCGGCCAAACCGTTCGATATGACACGGCGCCGCCCGTAGGCCAAAGGCGTTTGCCAGCCGCGAACAGAGCCATTCGTTTTCCACCGATGTCGAAAAATCGGCGCGCGACCGTCCCACCTGTCCTAACGGCAATTTTAAAATGTGTGTTGTTGGCGTGGCTCCGCGTGGCAGGCACCATTTTCCCTCATGCAGCAAAAGAGCCGTTTTTTCCTGCGCTCCTGCCAAAGATATGCGAAGGCCGTCTTCTTCGTCGGGGCTACCGGGGCCTTGTGCCGCTACAGTGTCGTCGAGCAACTGCTCAATGTCGCCCTCGGAGAGGGGCTTTGCGCTAATTTCGCGTACGCCGCGCAGCACCGAACCACTCGGCATCAGTTGAACCGCGCCAACACAGTCTCGGCCAATCTTCTCGATGAGGTCGAATGCTCTGGTGGACCCGGCGCCAAAACGCATTGCTAAGCGCTTTCGAATGTCTAGGCTGTCTGGCAATAGATTATCGAAGTAGTTTTCGACGCGCTCATCGGTAAAAGGGGCAGTACCCTGGGTCAAGGGCAATGACAGCGAAAGGGGGCGGCCGTTGGCACTGGTGAGCCAGCTGTCGGCATAACGGAAACTATGGCCTCGCCCGCGAAGGGTCCAGACACCGACGAGTTCTCCATTCATCCAAGCGTCGAGAACGCGGGTTTTCGAGGGACGTCCAGCCATCACCAATCCTCTTTTTTATGAGCGCCCCCCAAAGGTGGCGTTTCTGATGCATCCGGTTCTTTCTCGACGACGTTGAAATGAACGTCCAGTGCCATCAGGAGGGTGAACAAGTTATCCATCGTCACTTTTTCTGGATGATTTTCGATAGCGGAGATGCGTTCCTGGGACAGTCCAATGCGGCGGCCGAGGTCCGTCTGAGACCATTTTTTGGCCTTGCGCAGGCGCTTTAGTAACGGGCCTAGCTCCCCGGTGGTTCGTATCGGCATTTCCATGGAACTCCTTCAGCATATAACTCATATGTTATAAATTAATTTTATTCTTAATTGCGAATAATGTCAAATTATAAGTTATATAGAATAAATAGAAAAAATTCTTAATTCTATATATTCGCCCCCAGGGCTGCGAATATTCGCAGATCGGGTCTCGGGGGGGCCGTCCTTTGGCCAACAGTTGGGAGACCGCGTGGCAACGCAAGCAGGTTGGCGATGGTACCGGCCAACCGCTCTGGCGACACTAAAGCATTCCACCACGAATATCGATGATTCCATTTTGGTTTTCACTCATATGGGCTTGCTCCTACAAGCCCTAATAAATGAGGGCGCCAGGCTGGTGGTGAAGGAATCCGCTTTTCTCTTGGCCGATAGCCTGGCGCTGTGAACTGGTCAGGCGGCAATAGCCCGATGCACATGCATTTTCAAGCCCGCTGCACCAAGTCACGCCAGCTGGCTCTTGATGGTTGGGTTGCCGCTGGGCGATAGTGCAGCTACCAGCTTTCACGAGAAATACCGGCACGCTTAGCGACAGCAAACATACCTTGGGCCTCGGCCACATGCCGCAGTGCCGCCAAAAGGGCTAGACGCCCTCCGGCTTGGCATGCTTCCTCCAGCGCAGCGGCCTGGTCACATGTAAACGTTCTTAACCAAGTCGCCGTATCCGATTGCCTGATGATTGATAAAAACCAGATACGTGGACGAAATTTAGGGTAATAGTTGGTAAAGAATTGGGCTCGGCGTCACTGCCGTTGACAACACTCCGGCCCTGGTGAGCGAACTGGAGGGACAGAAATGCGCAACCTACTCATTGTGCTGTGGATGCTGTTCTGGTCCGTGAATTCAGCGATTGCCCAAGTGAACATTGGTATTGGGCTTCCCGACGTGAACATCGGGATCAACTTGCCAATGTTCCCGGAACTCGTTCAAATCCCAGGCTACCCGGTCTACTACGCTCCCCAATTGCAATCGAACTTTTTCTTTTACGATGGCATGTACTGGGCCTACCAGAGAGATAACTGGTACGCCAGTTCCTGGTACAACGGGCCTTGGGGGCTTGTCGCGCCGGAGTCTGTGCCGCTTTTTGTCCTGCGAATCCCCGTGCGCTACTACCGGGACCCTCCTTCATACTTTCGTGGCTGGGTTTCAGATGCGCCGCCACGCTGGGGCGAGCACTGGGGTAATGAATGGGAGCAGCATCGACGTGGATGGGACAGCTGGAACCGCCGTTCTGTTCCAGCGCCTGCCCCGCTGCCTCTCTACCAGCGACAGTATTCAGGTAATCGGTATCCCCGGGCGGAGCAGCAGCAGACACTTCGCAGCCAGAATTACCGCTACCAACCGCGTGACGCCGTAGTACGGCAGCAGTATCAGGGGCGGGCAGCGCAAAATGCGCCTGCGCCTTCTCAGCGGACACAACAGGAAACACCGCAGGAGAGAAGTTTCAAGCAGCCGGAAATGCAGCGTTCAAACCCACCGTTGCAGGTCCGGCAAGGCAGTCCAACCGTCCCACGACCACAGCCGCCGACCACGGGACGAGAATACATCCAGAGGCCAGCACCAACCCAAGGCCCTCGTCGGCAGGAAGGTGCGCCGGCACCAGATCAGACACACCAGCCACAGCAAGGGGGGCGTCCGCGTGAGCAGCAGGCGCCACAGCAAGGGGCGCGCCCGCGCGAGCAGCAGGCGCCACGGTCAGGACAAGAAAAAGATCACGAGAAACGTGAGTAACCAGGTCATTTGCAGTTAATTTCGGCCAATGGGTCACATGCAAAAATAGTTGATTTTAAACGCGAGCTAGCACTTTGGCGGTCACTCCGCCAGCGGTTCCTCCCGTTGCAGCTCTGTCGGTTGCAGGCGAGGGCGCCTCACGCCCTGTCGGCTAAGTTCGGCTGCCACTGAGGGTAAGGGCAGGGCGCGCCTAAAAACCATCAGAGAAGAACGACGCACATCGTGGCAATCGGTACGGGCCGCCTAATCCGTCCGATGGCTAAGCGCCAGCAATGAAGCCGTAACTCAACAGTCTCCATTTCGTGTATTCCGTGCATCTCGTCGGAAATTTTCGTCATGCTGTCCCGGTGCAGAACCTCGGCGGCCAGCTCTCCTGACTTGACCTTCTTTTACCGCACACGTTGGGACTTGGCATTTTTGGTTGCTTAACGATCAAGTTTATCCCGCGCGAAATGTTACAAAACTAAAATTCTGTTGTATATAATCCCATTTGCGAGTTTTTGCTGCGCACGATTGACGCGCGGGGCCAAAATACGAGCGAAAAGAACATAATCAATTAATTTTTTTGTGGATGGGTCTGTGTGGACCGAAGCCGGACGGCAGGATTATAAAAAACATTATCTTGATGTAAATATAGATGCATCTTTGCGCCTAAAACAAGCTAAACGACTTCAAACCGCTGCTTTTACGCGTTTTGACATCGAATCGTCGTTATTTTAGGGCGATGGGTAGGGTGGATCAATAGCTTACAAGTAATGCCAAGCCTTAAAAAAAGCAACAGAAACAGCGGTCAGACCGAAATTTTTCGGCACCGATTGGTAGGAAAACCGGAGAATAAAAGATGAAAAGCCTGCAACACCACGCAAAACCGCTTATATGGTTTTCAGCCCTGCTCATTTCTGCACTCGTCGCCGCATGCGGCGGCGGTGGCCAAGGGCGAGATCCGATTTTTGGAGCGGGCGTTACCGCAGCCGCCTTCGTCCCACCAACGGGTGCCGTCACTCCAGGCGCGTGTACTGCTGCAGGTCCGCAGGTAACCACGTCGAACCCCACGGATGGGAACCAGTCGGCGACAACTAGTACCTCCGGTGTCGCTGGTGGCGGCAAATCGATCACTGCCACGTTCAATCAGGCGATGAATCCGGCAACGATCACCCCGGCCACCTTTACCCTGGCGCTAGCGGGCGGAGTTGCCCTCGTGCCAGCGTCGGTCACCTACAGCGCCAATGTCGCGACCTTAAATACATCATCAGCTCTCCTAGCCAACACGAGTTACACGGCCGTCATCGAGGGTGCGGTCACGAACGCTGCTGGCGTTACCATCGGTTGCAACTATGTATGGAACTTCAAGACCGCCGCTGTCGCCGCTGCCGCTCCCGTGCCCGTCAACCTTGGACTAGCCGCCGGCTTCGGAATAGCTGCCACCGCCGGGGTAACCAACACGCCTACGCTCCCAAATACGACGATTAACGGGAACGTGGTGCTGGTGGATCCTGGAACTTCCTGCAACGGTGTGACAATTGACGCTGCCGGAGGTTTTGGACTTTGCGGAGGCGATGCCCCAGCCCTCACGGGAAGCTCAAAGGTAATCAGTTCCCTATTTACAGGTGGAGGACCCACCGCGACGGCCATCCATAACGATCTACAGGCAGCGTATCTGAGCATCACGCCACCGGCCGGGCCCCCCGCCGCAGGTTCATTGGGGGGAGCGACCCCGATCGCAGCTGGCACGACGCTCGGAGCGCCGACCGGGAACGCGATGGTGCAAGGAACCAACTATTTCGTTCCTGGCGTCTACCAATCCATCACGTCGATTATGATTACGGGTGACCTCACGTTAGATGCCAAAGGCGACCCGAATGCCGCCTTCATCTTCCAGTCATCAAGTACAGTCGGCACGGCTCCCGGCAGCGTTGGCTCGCACGCGCGCATTCTTCTGGTCAACGGCGCCAAGGCGTCCAACGTCTTTTGGCAGGCCGGCACGTCAGCGACGCTGGGTACGGCCTCAGAATGGCAGGGCAATATACTGGCCGGCGCAAGTATCACGATGAATACAGGTGCCACCTCGTGCGGCCGGCTGTTTGCAGGGGCATTTACGGCGGGCGCGTTTGTATTTGACTCCAATGTCGTTTCCGTGCCGGGAAATGCGTTCGCACCGCCGACTTGCCAGTAAGACGGCCGCAGGGAATCGGTGCGTAGGCAAGATAAGTTGCATCACCGAACTTGGCGGCACCAGATGCTTGCCGCCAAGTGGCAGACAAACATGAATTAAATAACGACCACAGAAGATCATAAATCCTCCTGGAGAAGAAAATGAAATTAGCAAGAGCAACAGGAATGCTGGGTTTGGCGGCACTCGCCGCCATCGCCAGCCCATTCGCGGCGGCGGACGATTTCGGCTGGTACGCCGGGGCCAACGTTGGCCAATCGCGGGCGAAAATCGATGACGAGCGGATCACCAGCGGTTTGCTGGACTCCGGTTTTGCGACGAGCTCGATCAACGATGACGATCGCCACACCGGCTACAAGATTTTTGGCGGCTACCAGCTCAACAAGTATTTCGCCGTTGAAGGCGGTTATTTCGACCTGGGCAAATTCGGGTTTACGGCGAACACGGTGCCGCTCGGTACACTGAACGGCAACATCAAGCTGCGCGGCGTGAATTTGGATGCGGTCGGCATCTTGCCCGTCACGGAAAAGTTTTCCGCTCTAGCCCGGATTGGCGTGAACTACGCGCGCTCCGAAGACACCTTCAGCGGAACGGGACAGGTTACTGTGATCGATCCCAACCCCAGCAAGCGCGATACCAACTTGAAGATAGGCCTGGGGCTTCAGTACGCTTTCACGGAAGCGCTCGGCGTGCGCGCCGAGCTTGAGCGTTACCGGATTAACGATGCCGTCGGCAACCGGGGCGACATTGATCTTGCCTCGATCGGCCTGACTTATCGGTTTGGCAGAAAGTCGCCGGCCCCCGCTGCGCCAGCGGCAGAGCCTGAAGTGGCGGCCGCGGTTCCCGCGCCCGTCGTCGAGACGCCGCCACCGGCACCGGCGCCCGTGTCGGAAAAGGTCACGTTCGCTGCGGAATCCTTGTTCGACTTCGACAAATCGGTGGTCAAGCCTGAAGGCAAGGCCGCCCTCGATGATTTGTTAGGCAAGTTGCAAGGCATGAACACGGAAGTGATCATCGCGGTCGGTCATACCGATTCGGTCGGGACGCCAGCTTATAATCAAAAACTGTCGATCCGCAGGGCTGAAGCGGTCAAGATGTATTTGGTTTCCAAAGGCATCGACGCGTCGCGCGTGTACACGGAAGGCAAAGGCAAAACACAGCCGGTCGCCGACAACAAGACGGCTGCAGGGCGCGCCCAGAACCGCCGCGTCACGGTGGAAGTGGTCGGTACCCGCACGCAGTAAGTTTGCCCGCGTCGTTGTCAGGGCTCAAAGTCGTTTGGTCAAAAACCAAGCCTTGAGTTAATCTGTAGAAGAATCAATGAAGAGCCGCATCCCGCCTGGGTTTGTGGCTCTTTTTCCCGTCGACGGAAGGTCTTTACTTGAAATAAGTACGCCGAGCTGGGCCCCTGGCGGGTTTCAAGGGGATTGGCCCTTCGTTTTCCACAGATTAACTCTGGGGCTTGGTCAAAAACCGAGCGCCGTGTGGAAAGCTTGTCGAAGCCAGATTTCATTCCAAGCTAGGTCATAGTCCGCCCGCAAAGGCAGATTGACGCTTTCAATGCCACCGTCCCGGGTGGCAGTTCAATCCAACACGTTTATCTACCGCTGCTGCTTCGCGGGCTGCGCTCGGGTCCGTGGAGAGCCTCCAGTTTCTTGCAAAACCGCACACCGGCGATGAACTGTGGCAACAAAAAAGAACGGTTCATAGCGAGGTAGATAAGCGCTATTCGTTATGTGGAGCTATTCATAAGGGCCATGAGCCGAAGTTCGAGGCCTGCTGTAAGCATTCATACAAGCCGTCGCGCAAGAATGTTTCAACATTCTTGGACAAAGTTCGGGCGATCGTGAAAGGTAACAAGCAGACGAAGCAAGTCGATCTGATCCGTCAACTCAATCCTGTTCTCCGGGGCTGGGCCAACTATCACCGACATGTTGTCGCCAAGGCCGTCTTTCATCGGGCCGATGCTGAAATTTGGCAGACATGGTGGCAATGGGCGACCCGCCGCCACCCAAACAAAGGCCGTCGTTGGATAAAACGCCGGCACTTCCATACGGTGGGCACTAGGCAATGGGTCTTTGCGGCGGGTACCGACGAGCAGTGGTTAGATGGACGACCGAAACGGGTGGAACTGCGGTATGTTTCCCATACACCGATACGTCGCCAAAATCAGGGCTGCCGCAAATCCCTTTGATCGCCTATGGGAAGCCTACTTCGAAGAACGCCTCGGCGTTAAGATGCAGGGCAACCTACGGGGCCGACGGAAATTGGTACGGCTTTGGTTGGCTAGGATGGTCAGTGTCCGCACTGCCACAAAGACATCACGCGCAGCACCGGATGGATACTGCATTATCTGGTTGCGCGTGTCGCCGGCGGCAAGGATTCTGCATCCAATCTGATCCTGTTGCATCCTCAATGCCATCGCCATGTGCATGACCATCAGTTGACTATTGTGAAACCGGTTCCCGCTTGGGGACTTTGAAAGGCTTGAGCCGTATGCCGGGAAACAAGCGAGGGAAAGTTGTTGCCGCACCGGTAGACTAAGATGCCGTTGGACTGAGCCGCTTCCGCGCATTTTGCTATGGGGATTGAATCAGATCAGATGCGGCGTCAGCGAGTAGGAGCGCGGTTGGGGACACATTTGAACAATGAGCGATGATGGATTTTCCAGAAAGTGGCAAATCGAACGTGTTTCAACGTGATGTCCAAAAACCGGATCAATGAGAAACCAGGCGTTTGGCTGCGAATGGATGTCGGTCTCTTCGTCCGACGATGCGGACCTTAAATTTCCGATAACCTGATTAGTTTGTTCTGGCATCATGCCCATTCAGATTGGGTGGCGCACGTGGCAAGCGGCCACGATCTGGCGCGCCGGGCCAGGGTGCAGCTGCCGGATCTGCAAGTGCTGTTCACGTCGGGCAATGTCATCATGCACGGCGCGAAATGCCAATCATACGGGCGCAAGGACTTGGCGCACACGGTGCGCCAGCTGCTGGCCAACGGCAATCTCCAGAATCGTCAATATTTACCGGCTAGCAAAATACAGCTTGATTTTATCGATCGGCGGCATTTCGAGTTTGCGATATTTGCAAACTTCTATCCCTGCCCATCCGGAGACGAAGTATGCTTTGCCAATATGAAAAATTTATCTGCAACATCCACTGCCAGGATGGAATCGCCATTGGATGCCGGCGAGGCTGAAAGTAAACCCATCTCGGCTGTCCTGACCCGCATCGGCACCTGCCGGCCGTCATTGGGCACTGTTGGGCGGCGCATCGCGGACTTCATCGTCAGCCACTCCAGCGAAGTGGTCCATATGTCGGTCAGCGAAGTAGCGGACCGGACCGACTCGAGCGAGGGCAGCGTGGTCGGCCTGTGCAAAAAACTGGGCGCCAGCGGCTTCCAGCAGATCAAGATCGCGCTGGCGCAGGAAATTATGCAACCGGTGCAATTCATCCACGAAGACCTCGAACCAAACGACAACGTCGAGTCGACCATCCGCAAGATATTTCAGAGCAACGTGCAGACGCTGTACGACACCCAAGGCGCCCTTGACGTCAAGGCCATGGAACAGGCGGTCAATCTGATCAGGAATGCGCGGCGCATCGAGATCTACGGCATCGGCAGTTCCGCCACGATCGCCGAGGACGCCCACTACCGCATGCTGCGCATAGGTCTCGACGTGAAAGTTGTCGTCGACTCCCATGTGCAAGCCATCAGCGCGGCGCTGACGGGGCCCGGCGTGGTAGTGCTGACCGTGTCGCACTCGGGCAGCACGCATGAGACCGTACTTGCCACGCGGCTGGCCAAGGAGGCGGGCGCCGCCACGATTTGCATCACCAATTTCGGCAAGTCGCCAATTCAGGCGTTTGCCGACGTGCTGCTGTTCACGATGGCGCGAGAGACCAGTTTTCGCACGGAAGCGATGACCAGCCGGCTGGCCCAGCTCGCGATCATCGATGTGCTAATTGCCTGCCTGGCCTTGAGCGATTATGACAAATCGATCAAGACCTTGCGTCAGACTTTCGAGGTCCTGTCGCTCAAGCGTTACTGACGCGATCAAGGCGCGCGGGACTGAGCGTCGACGTCCTTCCGCTCAAGCGTTAGCGAGACGCGACCGGATGAACGCTGCACCAACGGGCGCGGCGCTGCTGCAAGCCGCATCCTGCGCCCGCAGCAGCGCCGCCAGCGTCGCCGTCCCGGCTGGGCATGCGCTGTCCACCAGCAAACAGCGCATGCCCAGATTGTGCGCACCGATGGCGTCGGTGGCAGGGTTGTCGCCGATCACGACGGTGCTGGCCGGCGTCGCGCCCAGCCGCCGCAGCCCCTCCCGCAGCAACGGCGCCTCCGGCTTGCCGATGAACCATGCAGGCGGCACGCCGCTGGCCGCCACGACGGCGGCCAGCAATGCGCCGGTTTCCGGCACCCGCGTGCCATTGGCGCCCGGGTGGGACAGGTCGCCATTGGTGACCACCAGCCGGGCACCCCGACGCAACTGATCGATCATCAGACTCAAGCGTGCGTAGTCGAAGAGGGGATCCAGGCCCAACACCACGAAATCAGCTTCGGATTCCACCAGCAGGCACCCGCTCCTGACGGCATGGCGGCGCAGGGCTGCGCTGGCCGCCAGCAAGATGCGCGCTGCGGGATGCTGGCGGCGCATGAAATCGACCGTCTGCTCACCTGCCAGCACGATCCGTTCGGGCTCCACCCGCAGGCCCAGCCGGCGCAAGCGGCGTGCCACGCCATGCGCGGTGTGGGTCGAATTGTTGGAAACAATGACATAGCGATCGCGAAACCTAGCCAGCAATTCGGCGGCGCCTTCGATCGCCTCGTCTTCACGGATCAATGTGCCGTCGAGGTCGATGATCAAGTGGCTTGCCGACGCCAGGCAAGCAC
This sequence comes from Janthinobacterium sp., assembly GCA_003133225.1. Classification (GTDB taxonomy): domain Bacteria; phylum Pseudomonadota; class Gammaproteobacteria; order Burkholderiales; family Burkholderiaceae_D; genus Janthinobacterium. Next base: position 145,936 of record PKWL01000119.1, on the reverse strand, counting down.
CGGCATCCTGGATCGCGGTTGGTTCAATGTTGCATTTTAAGTTCATGTGGTCGTGATTGCAAAGCCCGCCAGCCCTCCGGCGCGGCTGCCAAATTGTAATGAGTTTTACTCATTATTTGTAAATAATTTTTTGAATTAAATTCATTATCCTGTCATATTTCTTGTGTAAGCTTGGTCCGGTCGAGTTGCCGATCTGATGTCGGTAGCCTCATCCACCAAGGAATAACACGATGAACAGATTACTGAAACTCGCCGGCGTCCTCATGCTGGCCGTCGCCTCCTTCGTACCGGCTGCCGCCCAGTCCGTTGCCGACGGTACCCGCGAACACCCGTTGCGCGTGCTGCTAATTCCGGCCGACGGCGGTACCGAATCAGGCACCAAGGCCGATTACGCGCCTGTATTTAACGCCATTTCGCGCACGACCGGTTTGCAGTTCGACCTCAAGGTGGGGCAGTCGTACGCTGCCGTGGTCGAGGGCATGTGCAACCAGCTGGCGGACATTGCTTTTTTCGGCCCCGTGGCCTACGTGCAGGCGCACAAACGCGGCTGCGCGCAGCTGCTGGCGGTGGGCGTTGAGAAGGGAGCATCGGTGTACTACGCCGGCATGTTCGCCAAGGCCAACGCGCCGATCGCCTCGATCAAGGATATCAAGGGCAAGCGCGTGGCCTTTGGCGATGTCAATTCGGCGTCGAGCTTTACCTTCCAGATCGCGATGCTGCTGGACGCCGGCATCGACCCGGTCAAGGATCTGCGCGCGATCCGCATGACGGGCAGCCACGCCAGCAGCCTGGCCGCGCTGCAGCAGGACCAGGTCGATGTGGCTTCGCTGTCTTTCGAATCGTATGAAAAAGCCGTCAAGGAGGGCGCTGCGGACCCGAAAACCATCAAGGTGATCGCCCGGAGCATCGCGATTCCGTACCCGCCGCTGGCACTCAATACCAGGTTGCCGGAAGCGCTCAAGGTCCAGCTCAAGAATGCTTTCGCCACGGTCCACAAGGCGCCCGGCATCACGCCCGACATGATCCGCGGTTATGGCGGCCGCAAGGTGGATTCGTTCGATACCAAATTCTCGGAAGGCGAGTTCAATGTCGCCGCCACCAAGCTTGGTCTGCTGACCGACGACTTCAAGGGGCGCATCCTGACCAAGGCGGCCGAACGTTGAACGCCCGACGCCTGACCGCCGTCAAGAACACGCCCATGCTGAACTTCGAATCGGTCACCTTGCGTTATGCGGATGGCACCCAGGCCCTCGACGGTGTTTCGCTGCAGGTGCCCGCAGGCCAGTTCTGCGTGGTGCTGGGCGCGTCGGGCGCCGGGAAATCCACGCTGCTGCGCATGGCGAACGGGCTGGTGAAGCCGTCGTCCGGCACGGTCGAGATCGGCGGGCTGCGGATCAACCCGGCGTCGCTGGCGCAAATCCGCCCCGGCATTGGCATGATCCACCAGCAGTTCAATCTGGTGTTGCGCGCCACGGTGGCCAGCAATGTGCTGAACGGCGCATTGCCGTTGACGCCGACCTGGCGCGCCATGCTTGGGCTGTTTTCCGAGGTGGCGCGGCGCAAGGCGTGCGAACTGATCGGGTCGGTTGGCCTGCAGGAGCACCATCTCGGGCGCCGCGTCAGCGAGTTGTCGGGCGGCCAGCAGCAGCGGGTCGGTATCGCGCGCGCCTTCATGCTCGACCCGCCCCTGGTGCTTGCAGACGAGCCCGTCGCCAGCCTCGATCCGCAAACCAGCCACGAGGTGCTAACGCTACTCAAGCGCCAGGCGCAGGAACGCGGCACCACGGTGCTGTGCAGCCTGCATCAGATCGACCTGGCCTGTGAGTTTGCCGACCGCATCGTGGCGCTGCGCGACGGCACTGTGGTGTTCGATGGCCCGCCCGTCTTGTTCCAGCCGCAAGTCTTCGACGCGGTCTATGGCCGCGCAGCAGTGGCGCGACCGCAGGCCGTGCCCGCGTCCGGCAGAGCGCCGATGCCGATGCCGGCGCCGGGTGTTGGCGTGCCGCGGATGGCATCGTGAGCCGCATCGATTTTCTCGCCGCGCAGGCGTTGCCCCGGCCCGTATCGGCATGGCAGATTTCGAAGCCGTTCGGCGCACGCACGCTGGCCGTGCTGGCACTGGTGCTGGTGCTCGGTTTTTTTGCCGGCCAGCGAGTCGAAATGGGCCGCATGCTTGCGCTGACCGGCGAGGGGGTCCTTGCGTCCGTGGGATTGCGCGATCGATCGCAAGTGCTGTCAGGTCTCGAAACGATAGGCCGCTCACTGTTTCCGCCGCAGATTTCCGAGCGCACCGAAGTGGCGCGCATCGAACACTTCGACCGCAACCAGCTGCCGTGGCTGGCGCACGTTGAAAGCATCGAGTCGCACCAGCCCAGGCTCAATCCCGACACGCTCGTGATGGAAGACGTGGTCGCCCGGCAGGAGTACCTGATCGAACCGCTGGGCTACGTCCGGCACGTGGCCGCCGAGATGCTCGAGACGTTCGAGATCGCGATCTGGGCGACGCTGCTAGCGATCGTGCTGAGCGCGCCTCTAGCCTGGTGCGGCGCGAAAAACTATGCGCCCAACCGCCTGGTTCATACGGGCGCGCGCGCCGTCGTGGGCCTGTTTCGCGCGGTGCCTGAACTCGTCAGTGCGCTGTTCCTGGTGCTGGCCTATGGCTTCGGTCCGATTGCCGGCGTGTTGGCGCTGGCCCTGCACTCGACGGGCTTTCTCGGCAAATTCTATGCCGATGACATCGAAACGGCCGACGACAAACCGCAAGAGGCGCTACGCGCCATCGGCGCCAATCAGTTCAAGGTCATGCGCTTCGCGGTGCTGCCGCAGGTGATGCCGCAATTCATCGCCTACACCTTGTATGTACTGGACCGCAACGTGCGCATGGCGACCGTCGTAGGCCTGGTCGGCGCAGGCGGTATCGGCCAGGAACTCAAGGGCCGTTACGACATGTACAACTATGCCCATGTCGGAACGATCCTGATCGCGATTTTCGTGACGGTTCTTTTGCTCGACCGGATCGCAGCGCGCCTGCGCAACCGCTATGTCTGAACCGGCGGTGCCGTCGCAGCGCGCACCATCTTCCGATGTCTTCGCGGCACCGGTCCGGCACGGTCCGTGCCCGTTGTTCTTATTTGCCAAGACCCCATCCAAGGAAAACCCCATGAAAACACCATCATCTTTTAGCTGCCATGTAGCCGCGGGCTTGCTGCTGTGCCTGAGCTTGGTCGCCTGCGGTGGCGGCAACACCGCCGCTGCGCCTGCCACGTCGGCATTGCTGTCGGCCGACCCGGCCGCGCCCGACGCGACGGCGGCAGATCCGAAACTGCACTGCGCGCCGTGACCCACCCTTCCAACCCTATCCGATCACACCAAATAATGAACACAACTAATCGACGCGATTTCCTGCGCAAATCCGTTGGCGCCCTTGGCGCCATTTCCGCCATGGCGCTGCTTCCCGCCTCAATTCGCAAGGCGCTGGCGGTCGAAGCCGCGGTCGTCACCGGCACCATCCAGGACGTCAAGCACGTCGTGATCCTGATGCTGGAAAACCGCAGTTTCGACCATTACTTCGGCACCTTGCGCGGCGTGCGCGGCTTTGGCGACCGCTTCCCGACCCCGCTCGAAAGCGGCAAGGACGTCTGGTTCCAGTCGGACGGCAAGAATGAAATCCCGCCCTACCACATGGACCCCACCAAGACCAAGGCGCTGCAGGCGCCCGGCACGCCGCACAGCTTTTCCGACATGCAGGCCGCCTGGAACCAGGGCAAGTCCGGCTTTTGGCCTTTGTACAAGACGCAGTACACGATGGGTTACTTTCGCCGCGAAGATTTGCCGTTCCACTATGCGCTGGCCGAAGCATTCACGATCTGCGACGGCTACCACTGCTCCACCACCAGCGGCACCGACCCGAACCGCGTGGTTTTTTTCTCGGGCTCGGGCTTCGATCCCGCGCTCACAAAGAGGGGCATCAACAGCGACGACCGGACCTCGGAGCCCAACAACGACCGCTGCTGGATCACGGGCACGATGCCCAAGCCGGGCTACACCTATGCGGACAACGCGCTGACCTGGCTGACGTTGCCGGATGTTCTCGAGAACGCCGGCGTCAGCTGGAAGATCTACCAGAACACCAACGACAACTGGACCGGCGCCATGCACGGCGGCCTAGCATTCACAAGCTTTCGCAATGCGAAGCCCGGCTCGGCGCTGTACGTGAAGGGCATGACGGATTATTCGATAGCCGATTTGAGTACCGACGTAGTCAACGACACGCTGCCCGCCGTCTCGTGGATCCTGTGCTCCGCGGCGAACTCGGAGCACCCCGGCAACAGCGACCCTGCGATCGGCGCGAACTACACGTCGCAGGTACTCGAAGCGATCACCGCCAACCCCGATGTCTGGTCCAGGACCGTGTTCCTGCTCACCTATGACGAGAACGACGGCCTATTTGACCACCTGCCGGCGCCAGCGCCACCTTCGTACAATGTCGACGGTTCGCTGGCCGGCATGGCCACTTTGTCGCTCGACGGCGAATATTTTTCCGATCCGGCCCGTGCCTATCTCGACCCCACGGACACCATCAGTGGCACCGTGCGGCCATGGGGCCTGAGCGCGCGCGTGCCGATGTACGTGATTTCGCCGTGGAGCAAGGGGGGCTGGGTCAACTCGCAAGTGTTCGACCACACGTCGGTCGGCATGTTTCTCGAACAGCGTTTCGGCGTGACCGTCGCCGCGATCAGCCCATGGCACCGCGCGGTTTGCGGCGACTTGACCTCCTGCTTCGACTTCGTTACGCCCAACGATCCGACGTGGCCCGCCTTGCCCGACACCAGCAACTACGCCGCCATCCTGGCTGCGCAAAACAAGCTGCCCGCCGCGAGCGCGCCGGCCACGCCACAGCCGCTGTTCCAGGAGGCCGGCACGCGTTTTTCGCGCGCCTTGCCTTACGAATTGCACACCAGCGCGCGGATCGAGCCACGCGGCCTAGTATCTTTGATATTTAGCAATACCGGTACGCAGGGTGCCGTGTTCCACGTCTACGACAAGCTGCATCTCGAGCGCATTCCGCGCCGCTATACCGTGGAAGCGGGCAAGCTGTTGACCGATTACTGGAATGCTAACGCGACCGACAGCGGCAAGTATGAGTTGTGGGTCTACAGCAGCAATGGTTTCGTGCGCACCTTCAAGGGCGACGCGCTGGCCCAGGCCAGCGCAGCCTTCAAGCCCGAAGTGCAGGTCTGCTACGACCCGGTTGGCGGCCAGATCTACCTGAAGGTAAACAGCACCGGCACGGCCACCGGCCAGGTCACGGTCACGGCAAACGCCTATCGCGCCGACGGCCCGTGGACCCTGGAAGTGGCGGCGGGCGCGCTCGGCACGCTGCATTGGAACTTGGACGACAGCGGCCGCTGGTACGACTTCACCGTCACGGCGGACAACTTCGAGCGCCGCTTCTCGGGCCGGGTCGAAACCGGCAAACCGGGCGTCAGCGACCCCGCCATGGCGCTCCTCCTGCAGGCCTGATCGTGCGCACCCATCCAATTCGAGAAAACATCATGAAAAAACCCAAACTGCGCGGCACATCGTTGCTGGGCATCGCGTTGGCACTGGCCGCGGTCACTGGGGCGAGCTGGGCTCAGACCATCCCATCGAGCTGGACTGCGAGCAAGACCGATCTCGGCCTGGGATCCGGCGCCGGCACCGTCAACGGCACCAATAACGTCGCGATCGGCACCAAGGCCGGTACCGGCGTCACCGGTAGCACGAATACGGCGATCGGCAACCTGGCCGGCCAGAACGTCACCACGAACTGGAACCTGGCCATCGGGGAGGGCGCCGGCACCGGCGTCTCCGGCAAGAACGCCAACCAGGCGATCGGCTACTACGCCGGCACGGGCGTGGTCGGCGGCTGGAACCAGACGATGGGCCGCAGTTCCGGCGATAACGTGACGGGCGACTACAATAATTCGACCGGCTACGCCGCCGGCGAGTTCGTGACCGGCAATCGCAACGACGCGACCGGTTACGCGTCCGGTCAGTACGTTAAGGGTTCCGACAACGAATCCTATGGTACCAATGCCGGCAGCAATGTCACCGGCAGCAGCAACCAGTCCTATGGCAGCGGCGCGGGAACGAATGTATCCGGCAACAACAACCTGTCAACCGGGCAGGGCGCCGGCGCCGGCGTGACGGGTTCCGGCAACCAGGCGTCGGGTATGATGGCCGGCGCCGCCGTGTCGGGCAACGACAACCTGGCGCTGGGCCAGGCCGCGGGCGGCGGCGTGCAAGGTAGCCAGAACCAGGCGCTAGGTTCGAGCGCGGGCCTGGGCGTCGTCGGCAACTCGAATCTGGCGCAAGGCAACGCGGCAGGCCAAAACGTGACCGGCGATCGCAACATCAGCATCGGCGCCAACGCGGGCGTATACGTCAGCGCAACCCAGTCGATCTCGATCGGCGCATCGGCCCGCGCCAACGCCGACAACGCGATGGCCCTGGGCAGCGCCGCACAGGCGAACGAAGATTCCAGCATCGCGATCGGCAGCAATGCCGTCGCGTTGCATGCCAACAGCGTCGCGCTGGGCGCCGGCACGGTGACGACGCGCGGGGCTCAGGCCGCCTACGTCGCGCCCGGAATGGCGAACCCGCAGGCGTCCGTCGGCGAGGTGGCGCTGGGCGGTCGCCAAGTGACCGGCGTGGCCGCCGGAAGCATGCCGACCGACGCCACCAATGTTACCCAGGTGCAGGGCATGGTGCAGCAAGGCGTCAGCGACGCCAATGCCTACACCGATCAGAGCGTGCAGCAACTGCGTGGCGCAATGGACCAGAACGCGCGCCGCGCCTATGCGGGTATCGCCGGCGTCGCCGCAATGGAAGCGGCGCCTGTCGTGCCGGGCAAGCTCAGCTATGCCGTGGGGCTTGGCAATTACCGCAGTGAAGGCGCGATCGGGTTTTCGCTGCGCCGCACGACCAGCGACGGAAGCCGCAGCCTGACCGGGGCTGTCGGGGTCGGCCGCTACGGTACCGCGGCACGCGTTGCTGTAACGGGCACATTAGACTGATTTTTCCTGGCAAGAAGCCCGACGGAGATGGGGCATTAGGTAAACTGATGCCGGGCAAGGCGGTCGATGTCGGGCAGTCAACACCGACGGGTCAAATCGACATGGCACTAGCCAAAAATAATGGAGTTATACGGTCCCAGTTACAAGCTTGAGGAAAATCACAACGTGTATTGATTATCGATGCCGGCTCGGCTGGATTTGGAGCGTCCTCGTTGCGGCGCGGCGGATCAAGCTGGAAGGCAGCCCGGACGGCGCCATCGAAATTGCCTTGGTCGCTCCGAACCGGCGCTGACCATGCGCCCGCGGCTGTACGAAGCCGAGCCCGCCACGACGGTGGTTCCCCCGCAGAAATTATTTGACGATACCGTACCTGCACAAGCTCGCCAAGTAGCCGGCTTCGGCCATGCGCAATACCAGTATTGACTTCTGTTGAAGGCAAGCACCTCGCGTAAGCTATCGCTGGCTAAGAAACGCCAGTTCGGCGCGCTAAACGAGCGCTCCCGGGCCGAAGTGCTCGGCCTGCACGGTACGGAACCCACTGGCACGGAACCGCTTGTGAGTGCATGAGATTATTATATTTTTGATGTGATTGCCCTGATCGGATGGCGCTAACAGTCGCGCTTCATAGTGCAATGCGTTATGATTGCCGATCAACAGGACTCGGCTGACACATCGATTTGGACAGGATAACGGCACATAGGTGGGAAACGACAACCAGCGTCTGGTTGGAGGACCCCGAGCGCGGGCAGTTTGAGCTGGAAAGCCACAGCGGTCTACGTCAAGTCGAGTGGCCGGATGTGGCGCCAAGCCGCTGGCCCGATGTAGCGCAATTACTGGGCGCGGCGACGCCCATAGGCTGCCAGCACGCGCCGTTTTTCCCCGAAGATTTTCTTTTTTGCCCCACCTGCGGTGAAGCTTTATCCGCGCCGGGCACCTCCGCCGTGACCGTGCAGCCTGAATGGTGGGGCCCGGGCGGGGAGCAAGAGGTGCCGAAACACGTGCCGCACGGCTTGCCGGTTTGCGCATTGCCCTTGTCGCCTCGCATCGAGAGCCGAGCGCTGCAGGACGCGCCGCGCCCCGACCTCACGATTCCCACTCCGCCCAATGCCGTTTGCGTTTTTGCCGCAGCCAACTATGGTTTTGCGGCGCAGCGCTTGTTGGCTCTCGCCACCACGCGCAACGTGCTGCAGTATTGGGATCCCCATGCCCGAATCTGGCATGTGATGACGGGCGATGACGGCGTCGATCTGAGGTTTACCCGCTCCGATTATGCCTGGCTGCCGGCCGCCGCTGCGCGCTCGGGCGAGGCCCGTTTGGGCGAGGTGGCGATCGTGCCAACCGACTTCGGTTTGTTTCGCCTGTGGATCAATCCGGTGGCCGAGAGTTACCGCGCCGAGCCCGTATTTCAGGCGCCTCTAGCCTCGGCGCCTGGCATGGTGCGCAAACAGATGGCTTGCCTGTTCGCCAGCGCCAGCGGCATCGCCCTATGGTCAGCCGGGCCCGACGGCGCCGATCCCGAAGTGCTGCCTTGCAAAGGCGAAAATATCCCGGGCGCCGGCTGGGCCCGGCCGATTCGCTACGACGACAAGCTGATGTGGCTGCACGCCGAGGGACAGGTGCTTTGGCAGCCCGGTGCCGACCCGCTCTGGCTGACGTGGCCGCTTGGCTGGACCCCGCGCTTGCATTTTGGCGGCGCCACCCAAAGCCGCGATGGACGGCTGTGGCAAATCGGACATGACGGCCACGGCTACTCATTTATGGAACTGGGCGTGGCAGGTGGCCAGACCGAGCCGATTGACGGCGCCCGCCTGGGCTTTGGCACCTTCCTGTTTCGGCGCGGCCATCCCGTCATGAATAATCCCTGGGACAATGAAACGGTGGAAGACCAGAACGAGACGGATTCGCTGGTGTTGCCCCTATTACAAAACTATAACGGGATGCGCGATCAGGCGAGCGGACTGGTGCTGCGTTTCGAGCACTATACGGGCAAGGCGGAGGCGGCGCTGGCCGGTGCCGTGCTGCAAAAAACGTCGGTCGAATGGATCGGCCAGCGCAATGTGGTGCTAGATGAAATAGCCCGCCTGGCGCACCCGGCGCAATGCGTTCCCTTCCTCTACGACGACGCTCTGTGGCTGCACCATCCGAACTGGAACCAGATTCGCGGTTGGACCTTGAAGGCGCAAAAGTGAGGCCGCAGTGAGGCCGCAGACGGGACGGCGGGCCGCGCTGGCAGCCGTTCTGTGGTGCCTGGCCACCTGCTGCATGGCGGCGGCCCCCGTGGCGCACGTTTTTTTGGTGCAAAATTCGGGCTGGATGGAGCCGTTTTATAGCGACCCGGACTCGCCCTTCAAGGCCCTCGTGACGGAGCTGGTCGTCGCCGTGACCCAGGCGCACGATGTCATGGTGCTGGCCTCGTTCAACCAGAGCCTGCCTGGCGCACCCTCGCCGGCGGCCTTGTTGGCCGTGACGGTCGACCAAAAATCGCTGCGCGGGCAGGTAGAGCGCGCTCTTTCCACCGTGGGCATGGCCAAAAGACCGGGTAGCAAGGTGGCGGCCGATACGGATTTGAAGGAGGCCGTCAGCGCCGCCATCCACACCGCCTTGAACGGCAAGGCGGGGCTGGTGTGGCTGTTTACGAACAACAAGAACAGCCCCAATAATGACCAAGCGACGGCCCGCCGCAACCGTGAGTTTTACGCCTTGATTCATGAGGGGCCGGACATCAAGAAGGCCTTGGCTTTTCCCTTGCACATGCCGGTGCATGGCGCAAAATACAGCGCCAGCGGCCTCATGGTCTATGTGTTTGCGATCGGCGACGAGGGCGCGCGCCAGCTGGACGCCGTGCTGCGCTCGGGCGCCATCGGCAAGGTGATCACGGAGCCGCCAGCCCGCCTCAAGCCCCTCGATTGGGACTCGGTGCGCCTGACGCCAATCAAGGTCGCGGACGCGCCCGGAGTGCATTTTTCCATGTTGACCAATGGCTTGTTGCGCGCCGACATGGCCGCGGGCGCACGCGCTCCCGCCGCGCAGATTTCCTGGCGCCTGGAAAACGCCATGTACCCCTACATTATCACGAGCGCCAATTTGGCCGCCCGCTGCCTCCTGGCCGGCACCGACCAACCCATCTTGCTGGGCAGCGCCAAGGTGAATTTTCTCGCGCCCGGCGACAGCGTGCCGCTCGTGTCGGTCATGCCATTGCCAGCCGGGCGCTTGCCGGGAAAATGGTCGTTCGAGGCGCTCGCCGCCGCCGGCTCGGCCTACGCCTTGCCGGGTCGGATCGAAATCCGGCTAAGCGAGCAGAAGCTGGCATTGTCGCCCGCGTTCAAGGAGCGCATGGCGCTCTTGTTCCCGGGCGATCCGCTGCCCGACATTTTCACGCCGCCGGCCCGGGTTCAAGGCTCGCTGGCCGTATTGCCGTTCGAAGTGCGCGTGCATTTTGCCGCCGCACCGCTCGTTGCCCTAATTGGCGGCTTGCTCGCTATTTTTGCCTTGGCCGGCGCCGCCCTGTGGGCGTTGACCCGGCCGCGCAAGGTGCAGGTGACGGTCGACGGCGCGCTCTTCACGCTGCAAACGCGCATGGGCGCGCTCCACCCCGTGTACGACCACGCGGGCCGCCAGGTGGCGCAAGTGAAAAGAACCTTAACGGGCCATAGGCTCATCGACGTGCGCGAAGGCGCGCACGTGTGCCTCGGCCCTCGATAAAAGGAAACATTATGCAAGACAATAAAACATCCAATGAGGCGGCGCCCGCCGCCGATCCCGGCTTCAAGGTGCCAGGCGCGGGCGGATTGGACCAGTCGTCCACGACGGCCGGCGCCGCTTCGGCGCCGGCCGTCGTGGACGTGGCCGGCGCCCCCGCGAGCGACACTTCGGGGCGCGACTTGGCCATTGGCAGCGGCATTTTTGTCGTCCTCATCGTTGTGTTTTTCTTCGCCCGCAGCGCCTTCACGCAGCATCTGGTGGTGCGCCGGGTGGCGCCATCGGCGGCCGGTTCGGCCGGCTGGCTGCTGTATGTGGCCTTGATGTTCTTGAGCGCGGCGGCCGTCCTCGCGATCATTAATCCGGGCAAGTTTTTGAGCGTCGCCATTACCGCGCCCTTGCTCATAGTCGGGGTCGGCGCGATGGTCGCCGCCCTCTTGGTCGGCCGCCGTTAGACGCTTTTTTTAGCTGCCGTCCATCGATACCAGTGCAGAGAACCTTTCGAGAAAGAACACCATGGCAGAGTTTCCCAATATGGGCGCGCAAGGCAGTAAGGCCGAATTGAAAGTGGACCTGCGCCCGACGCTGTTCATCGGCGCCGGCGGCACCGGGATGGAAGTGATGATGCGCATCCGGCGCCGCATCTTGTCGGCCCTGTGGAACCGGCATAACCCGACCCGGGTCGATTCCATCGCCCAGTTCCCCGTCGCGCGCTTCCTCCATTTCGACCTCGACAGCGGCGCCATCATCGACGAGGGCCAGTCGCAGAGCACCGACCCGTGGTATGAACTGGTCAAGCTGAGCGACGAAGAGCGCTTGGTGGAACACCTCGACTTGCCGCAATACCATGAGTCCGACGACAGCTTGGCGCGTTTTCCTTTGATTGAAAAATGGATGCCGCTGCGACCCAAGAAGCTGCGCTCGCTCGGCATCGACCCGTCCAAGGGCGCCGGCCAGATTCGCGCGATCGCGCGCCTCTATCTGTTCGATAAATATCCGAAGCTGCGCGCGCGCATCAAGAGCGCCCTCAATTTCCTAAGCAGCAATGCCGGTATCGAAAGAAAGGAAAACTACGAGCGCCTGGGCCTGCAGGTCGACACGTCGAAATTTCGCATCGTCGTGATCGCTTCCTGCGCCGGCGGCACGGGGGCCGGCAGCGCCCTCGACCTGGGCTGGATCGCGAAGGCGATCGCGCGCCAGGAAGTGGCCGACAGCCAGGTCGAGCTGGTCATGTTCTTGCCATCGGGCTACGCCAAGGCCAATAAGGAGCGCACTGAAGCGAACGCTTACGCCACCTTGATGGAGCTGGAAACGGCGATGCGCGACATGAACGCGCAAGTCCAATGGGCCGAGCCCGACAGCCTGACGGGCAAGGGCGCGCCGTTTGACGACGTGTATTTCGTCGATACTGCGAACCTCGCCGGCAAGGCGACGCAAGACATCGTCGATGTCTACCAGATGGTGGCCGATTCCCTGTTTGAAGACTTTGCCTCGGCCGATTTCGCCAACCGCAAGCGCTCGGTGGCGGTAAACCAGCAGCAGCACAAGCTGGGGCCGTTCAACGCGCGCGTGCCGGAACAGCGCTTCGGCGACATGCGCCTGTCTTACTCCAAGGTCTATTCGGCCTTCGGCCAAGCCGTGCTCGACACCCAGCAAAGCTTGCGCGACGATATCCGCGCCTACGAACTGTCGGCCCTGATGGTCAAGGCGTTTTTCGGCCTCCTCGGCAGCGATGGCGTGCCCGCCAGGCGCGCCGCCGACCACGAGCGCGACGTCTTCATGCGCGAGCAACTGGTCATGGACGAGCGTGCCTTCGACGCCTTCCCCGACTTCAAGCGCGGCAGCGTCGACGTCACCCCGTTCCAGGAATATGGCTTGACGGACCGGCTGCTGCTCGATAAGGACGGGCGTTCCCTGCTTGAGCGCATCGAAAGCAAGGTGCAGCTGGAAATGGACCGCATCATGGGTTCGTACGACTTGAAGCTGTGGCGCGCGAAAGTGGCGGAATTGCTGCCGCAGCTGGAACGGGACGCCATCCGCGAGGCCGGCGCTGCCGCTGAAACGAGCGAGGACCGCATCAAGCGTCATACGGGGCAATTGCTGCAAGAATTAAAGGAACGGGCGCGCGCGCAGCTGTATGCTTTGCTCGACGACCGCAAGCAAGGCGGTTTGGAATTCGTGCTGTCCTTGTTGGAACAGATCAAGGCGCGCATTTTGCAGCGCGACTTGAACCATGTCGCCCGCAACAACCAGCGCTACCGCGACATTCGCGACGCCTTGCGCACGCGCCAGGTGGAAGAGTCGCTGAACAATCTGTCCCAGGCCGCAGGCAAGATGTTCGGGCGCGACGCTCAGGCCCGCGAAGTGATGAGCCACCTGAAACGCGACATCGCCGACTACCTGCGCTTCCACCTGCTGGCCGTGGCCGCCGGCCAGAGTGGCGAGGTGCTGCGCGACCTGTCGATCTGGCTGGGCGACATGCAAGCCGTCGATGAACAGGGCCAAGCCGTTTGGAGCGGCGTGGCGGGCGAATTCCAGGAAGGCCGGCGCTGCGTCGATGCCCTGTTGGCGGCGGTGGATCAGCGCATCTTGCAGCTGCGCGCCAACGCCCAGCACGAGTATGCGACCTACATGAAGTTGGCCAGCGACACGGTGCCCGAGCCGGTCAAGCTGAGCGGCGACATCAGCGTGTGGAGCGAGCAAGTGCTGGGCGAATTCGGCGGCTCGGCGCGCCTGTTTCCCCAATTGGGCGACGATAAGCTGCGCGCCGATTTGCTGCTAAAGCTGTTTCGCCGGGCCCAGACCCAGTGCAGCACCGAACAGCTGGCTTCGGCGGCGCGGTCCGATCCTTTGCTGGAACGGCTCTCCGCCATGACGGCGCCGGAGCGCCAGCGCATCTTCAGCGAGTGGATCGGCAGCGCCATGCCGTGGATCAACGCGCGCTTCAGCGCCGAATTCACGCCCGGTGCGGACCAGTTCAAGTGCTTCATCGGAGTGGGCGACGTCAACGCCTGGCGCAAGATGGAGGCCGAGATCCGCGCCGCCGTCCCCACCGCTTCCTTCAACAGCGACTTGGTTAGCATCGTCAATACGGGGACCGCAGGCAAGGCGGTGTGCTACATCGAACTGTCGGGCTACCCGATGACCGTGCTGCGCGGTTTGCCGACCTGGCGCGCCTCGTACCAGATGGAAAACCCGAAAATTCCCACCCATCTGCACTTTGACGCGACTCGTTTCCGTCATCCGATCGTGCCCTCGATGGATGAGTTAAGCCGCCTTGCCGACGATTACGAATATTTTCTGAAGGCAAATGCGCTGGGTGTCATCAAGCGCAAGGCCGACTTGGCCGAGCGCGAAGCCTTGTTCCAGCCGCGCGGGCAATACCTGTTCGAAGTCGAGCCGGGCTCGGGCGAATGGCTACAGATCGGCAATGAGTTCTCCATCCGCTCGAATGGCTTGCAGGCGTATTACCGCGAGCGCATAGTGGCCGCCGTGCAACAGCGACTGGCCCGAATCGGCGCCCGGCAGATGCTCTTGCTGGCCGCCTTGATGCGCTATTACCAGCAGCGCGTCTACCAGAGCAAACTGGAAGTGGACGAAACGGGCGCGCAGCTGCCTGCGCCGTCCTTGCCCAATATCACGGCCAAGCGTTTGCACGAGGAATGGTTTAAGCGGGCCTGCGCGCTGGATCCGGCAGCGGGCAGCCAAATGATCGAGCGCGCGCTCGACGCCATTACACTGTGGAGCGAAGTCGTCAGCGCTTCGGCCAGCGATGCCTATGCCTGGGAAGTGGAGAGCGCCGTCGACAAGCGCGTGATGCGCGCCGACTACCTGGCCAGCGAAGCCATGGCGGCCGCCGTTTTTTCCGGGGCGCCAGCGCCGGCGCCGGCGGCAGCGCTCACTGGCGCCGCCCCGGCCTACAAGGTATTTTTGAACAAGGTGCAGTACGGGCCCTATGCGCTAGCTGAGCTGGCGCTCAAAATCGCGCGCGGCGAGATCGACGCCGATACCAAGGTGTGGAATATGCAGTGGCGCCCGCGCGTCGATCAGTGGCAAAGGGCGGGTGACATGCTTGAGTTGACGCCCCTGTTTGGCACGGCGACGGGGGCGGACGCCGACCTTATTCCCGATCCGGAATAAGAAATGCAAGGGAAGAATGTGCTCGACGACGTGATTTACCGTTGTATCAACGAAGGCTGCGCCCGCTCTTATCCGCGGCCGGTGGCGTACTGCCCTTTTTGCGGGACGCGCCAGGCGGGCGCGCCCGCCGAGAAGATCGCCGCGCCCGAGAAGAGCCTGGCAGCGCCGGCGCCGGGTTCATCTCCAATGCCTGCCCTGGCGTCACTGGCCGCGCCGCCCGTGGCGCGCCGGCGCCAGTTCGATTTCGGGCGGCGGGCGGCGCCAGCCCAGCCGGTGCCGCCCGCGCCGCCGCCAACCGCGCCGGGCCCGCGGCCGGTTCGCAAGAGGACCTGGCTGGTGGTCTTGCTGGCTCTGTGGGCGATATGGCTATTTGCCAGGCCGGGCAACGAGGGCAAAAAGATCGACGCGCGCTTGAACGCGGCCATTGCCTTGAGTTCCGAGTGCAATTTGGAGGACGCGCGCACCGAACTGGCCGCCCTGAAGAAAACGGCGGCAACGCCCGCCCAGCTGAAGCGCTTGCAAAAAGCCATTACCGACATGGCGCCGCAATGCGCCAGTTCGCGCTGGGGGGCCAACGCGTGGAGCGACACCAAGGCGGCACTCGACACGGCGCTGCAGACGACCAGCTTCGACCAGGCATTGAGCCGCTTGACGCAGCTGATACGGCGCTGGGCCGAGGAACCCGATCCGCGCGCCCCAAGCGAGCGGGCCGAGGGTAAACGTGGCGCGCGATTGCTCGACGAAGCGGACGCCTGCGCGGCGAAATCGGACCGAGCGTGCCTGCAACAGCGCCTGCAAGCGGCCGAACGCCTCAAGCGGCCTGAATTACGAGAGCGCGTTGCGGCCTTGCACGAATCGCTGGCGTATTTGCTTAAGGCGACGCCGCCCAAAGCCGCGCCGCAGGTGCGCACGCTGTTGGCGGACGCCGAGCGCGCTTTGCAACAAGGCGATTACCAGGGCGCCGTCGCCAAGATGGACGCTTGCGCCGCCGTGGACGACAGTGATCACAAGGAGTGCGCGGCGCTCAAGCAAAAAGCGGAACGCTTGAACAGCGACATGTCGCGCTGCCTGGCCAGCGGCGCCGACTGGATCAGCGACCGTTGCCAATGACGGCGGGCGCGCCAAGCTCGAGCCGGCCGGGGCAGTGCACGGGTGCCAAGAGTCCCTGGCTCCAACTGGTGCGCTTGCGAACAGACAGGCCGGCGCCGCCTGGTGTAAAGTGCGCCTTGACACTAGCCATTACACTTGGAGGAAAAGATGAAGCAGATGAACTTGATGGCCGTTCTGGCACTTGGCCTGATGCTGGGCGCGTTGTCCGGTTGCCAGAAAAAGGACGACGCCGCCACCGGCCCGGCCGAGCAGGCCGGACGCAGGCTCGACCAGGTCACGCAGAAAGCGCAGCGCGACTTGACGCAGGCGGCCGCTACGGCGCGCGAGAATATGACCAAGGCGGCCGAGGACAGCAACGAAAAGATCAAGCAGGCCACCGACGACGCCAGCCGCAAGTTGAACAAGACGGCCGAGAAGGTCGGCGAAAAAGTGCAAAGGGCGGGCGAGAAGATTCAGGAAAAAGCGCACGAGGAGCGCCAGAACTAAGGCTTCGCGTTGCGCCAGCGCCGCAGATTGGCCGTAAGGGTCCCCTGAGGATTGATTCGTAAACGTGGACGGGGCGCTACATCACAGAAGCGAAACGGTAGCGCTCCCCCTGTGAGGATCGCCATGCGGTATCGGCGGGCGTAACGGATGCGCAACGCGCTCAGCCCTTGCGGCACCTGGTTCCATGGCCCCGGCATGATCAAGGCCCAGGCGGCCTAAGCGAGACGCGTACCCGCTGGTCCTGAAGCGGCATCCGCCATTTTCGGAAAAGTCTCCGTCTGCCGCATCTCGACCATTTCTCCCAGTTCGGCTCTCGAAGCACATGCCGAAATTGGCGCGATGCGTCCGGTACAGGCTAACGCGGCGCCTATTCCCATGTCAACTTCATCCTCCGCGCTTGCAATCCCAAATTTTTGAACGCATGCGTCAGCGGCTGTGTGGAAAATCATCAGGTGTTTGCGCTGTCCGGATTGACCTGGCGTAGCGCGTCGGTGATGCAAGGCCGGCGCTTCCCGTTCTGCGATGCCGCGCCGGTGCCCCCGCTAAGGATTGAGCCTAATACGGATCCGATTGGGGGCAGCTTAGAGTCGTCGTTTTCTGCCATTTCAATAGCGCAGCAACAATTTGATTCCATGGCCGTTTGCGCCTGTGACTCATTTACGAATCCTTACGGTCCCCATGGCAGGCTTGGCAAACCGGCTTTCCCGTCATGTCCGGGGCGGGGGCGGGGCCGGCGCTCGGCTTGCCCTTACGCGATCACGAGGATTTTTTCATTATGACGGATGCCTGTTACACGCCAAAAGCAGGAAAATCTTGCATTCATCTCAAAATGAGATACCATTGCCAGATGAGAGTCATATCAAACAAAGCCCTAACTGATTTTTCAACAATTCATCCCGCAGCTGGAGAGCCACTGCAAGCGTGGCGCAAAATCGTTGAGTCTCGCACATTCACCAATTTTGCCGAAATGAAGGCTACGTTCAACACTATGGACAAGGTGGACATGTATGACATTTTCGATATTGGTAGAAACAAATATCGGATAGTGAGTGCTGTTCATTTCGTTCAACAAAAGCTTTACGTCAGGCATGTTTTTACGCACAAGGAGTATGACAAATGGAAACCGTAATGGACCGTTCGGTTGTGGCCGAGATTACCGCGCGCTTTCACGCGTTGACGTCAATCGTACCCTTGAACGCTATTCGTCATGCAAATGATCACGACAAGGCTGTGGCGATGCTTAACCAGCTATTAGATGCTGGGGCAGCGGAAGAAAATTCGCCATTGGCCGACTTGGTGAACACGCTTGGCGCGCTGATTGGCGACTACGAAGATACTCACCATCCCGCGGCCGACGTCCCGCCTGTCGCTACTCTGCGATTTCTCATGGAGCAGAATCGACTCACCCAATCTGATCTCCCGGAGGTTGGAACACAGGGTGTGGTATCGGAGATTTTGCGCGGCAAACGCGATTTGAATATCCGACAAATCAAGGCACTGGCAGGACGATTTCATGTCCCGGCGAGCGTCTTCATCTGATCAAAGGAATTTACCTGGTAGCGTGTGATACCCACGCCCTTGAGATAGCCAACTAGTGTTTCAAACTTGCGGAAAATACGAACCGCGCCACGCTTGGCAGCTAAAGCTCGCTCGGTCATGCCATACTGGATGGGCAATAATTTCTAACTGTCAGCCTATTCCAGCCACCGTTTTCCGATCGTGTGCAGACGATCGTCGCTCCAGGTCGGGGATCAATTATCTTGGCTGCCGCTCTCCCCTACAACAGGGCGCCCCGCGCAGTAGCGCTGGTCCCGCGCTTCCCTAGCTTCCCTATTCAGCCAACTGCGACAGCAGGTACAGGCGCTGATACAGGCCGCCCTCGATTTGCATCAGGCGCTCGTGAGCGCCCTCTTCGGCGATGCGGCCGTGGTTGAGGACGATGATGTGATCCGCCTCGCGAATGGTCGATAGGCGGTGGGCGATGGCGATCATGGTCACCTTGCCGCGCAATTCATTGAGCGCGAGCAAAACGATTTGCTCGGTCTGGCTGTCGATGTGCGAAGTCGCTTCGTCGAGCAGCAAGATGCGAGGCTGTCCGGCCAAGGCGCGGGCGATGGCGATCAATTGTTTCTGGCCGCTCGACAGGCGCGAGCCGCCTTCTCCGAGCTGGGTGTCGTAGCCATCTTCCAATGCCAGGATGAAATCGTGGGCGTGCGCCGCGCGCGCCGCCGTCTCGATCTGATTTTGCGAATAAGAACGCCCCATGGCGATGTTCGCGCGCGCCGAGGCGGCTAGCAGGAACGGGTCTTGCGGCACCAGGGCGATGTCGGAGCGGAAATGTTCGTTGTCTATCGCCTCCAGCGGCACGCCGTTAATGTCGATCGTGCCCTGCGTGACAGGATAAAAGCGCAGCAGCAGCGAGAGCAAGGTCGATTTGCCGCTGCCCGTGTGGCCGACGATGCCGAAAAATGCGCCCCGAGGAATGTCCAGTGACACGTCGTGCAGCACGTTGCGCTTGTCGGCATAGGCGAACGAGAGAGCGCGGATGGCGACGGCGCTCGCCTGGCGCGCGCTTTTCGTTGGCGCCGGCGCCCTGTCGCCCAGATGTGCGGGTGCGCCCGCTTGGTCCAGCAGGGCCGCCACGCGCGCCGTCGCCACCACCGACTGCTGCAGCTGGCCAAACTGGGTCGTAATTTGGATCAAAGGCTCGATCACGCGCGCGATGTAGTTGATGAAGGCGTACAGCACGCCCACTTCGAGCGCGTTCATGTGGCGCTGGCCGAAGGTGAAGATGACGATCGCCAGCAAGATGATATTGAGCATGTCGAGGGCGGGGCGCAGCAGCCATGCGTTGGCGCGCAGCTCCGCTAGGCGCGCCCCGTAGTGCTCGTCATTGGTGGCGCGAAAGCGCGCGCCGAAGCGATGCTGCGCATTGCTCGCCTGCAGCACGCTCATGCCGCCTATCGATTCGGCCATCTGGCCGTTGATGTCGCTGCGCAGCTGGCGCGCGCGCCTGACGGCAGGCGCGCTGAGGCGCTGGTACAAAAAGACGATGGCCACGACCGCCGGCACCAAGGCTAACACGATCAGCATCAGGTGCCAGTCCAGCCAAGCCATCGCGCCCATGGTGCCGACCAAGACGATGCTGCTGTCCAGCATGACGAACAGGACCTGCACATACAGTGTCTTGACGGCCTCGGTGTCATTGGTGACGCGCCCGACCAGCTGGCCGATGATGGCGTGGTCAAAAAAAGCCATCGGCAGGCGCAGCACGTGGCCGTAGACCGTTTCGCGCAAGCGTTGCACGGAGCGCATGGCCAGCCCGGCCAAGCGCACCAGCTGCAAATAGCGCAGGGCGGAAGCGATCCAGCCGCTCAAGAGGGCTCCCCCCAAGAGCATGCTCATGCGCGGCCAGTCGAGGTGGCGCGGCAGCAGGTGCTCGTCGATCAGCCTCTTGCCCAGGATCGGGCCCAGCACTTCCAAAGCGGCGGCCACGATCAGCCACAACACGGCCCAGGTGAGGTGGCCGCGATCCGGTGCGGCGGCGCGACGCAGCAGCCTTAGCGCCTGCCGCGTCGCCGCTTGCGCGCTCGCTTTTGGTCCCTCAGAGCGCATCGAGACTGGCCTCCAGTTGTTGGTAGCGCCATTGGCTGGCATACCAGCCATTCTTGGCCAGCAGCGTGTCATGGTTGCCGATTTCGGCCACCTGCCCGGCCCGCAGCACGACGATCAAGTCGGCGCTAACTACCGCGCTCAGGCGGTGGCTGGCGATGATGACGCTGCGCCCGGGGCGGCTTTGGCGCAGCTGGCCCAGATGCCCGAGGATGCGCGTTTCCGTGCCCGTATCGACTGCCGATAGCGCATCGTCGAGAAGCACAAGAGCGCTGTCGGCCAGCAGTGCGCGGGCAATCGCCACGCGCTGGCGCTGGCCGCCCGACAAGGTAATGCCGCGCTCGCCGACGTGGGTTTCATAGCCGGCCGGAAATTGCAAGATGTCGTCATGGATGGCGGCCAAGCCGGCGGCGTGCTCGACTTCCCCGCGCGTGGCGCCGGGGCGTGCCAGTTTGATGTTGTCGGCAATCGTGGCCGAAAACAAGAAGGACTCCTGCGGCACCCAGCTGATCGCCGAGCGCAGCGTTTGCAAGGTGTATTGCGCTAGCTCATGCCCACCCCAGCGCACGGTTCCCGTGTGCGGCGTCAGTTGCCGCAGCAGCAAGCGCAGCAGGGTCGATTTGCCCGAGCCCGTAGGTCCGACCAAGCCCAGCGTCTGGCCCGCCTGCAGCGTGATCGAGACGCCCGTCAGTGCCGCTTTGCTCTGGCCCGGATAGAAATAATATAGCTCGCGCATGCTCAACGGTCCCGGTTTCGATTGCGTGACGGTGCCATGGTCGTCGATGGCCAGCGGTGCATCGAGCAGTGGCTGCAGGCGCGCCAGAGCGGCGCGCCCCCGTTCGACCAGAGACAAGACCCAGCCGGCCGCAAACATGGGCCAAATCAGCTGGCCCAGATACATCGAAAAGCTGGTCAGCGCGCCTATGCTCAGCTGGCCTTGCCACAACAGATAACCGCCCAGGCCAAGCGTCAAGGTGCCGGCCGCGCTCAAGCTCAAGCCGACGGCCGGTTCATACGCCGCCTCCCAGCGCTGCGCGGCCAGGCTGGCCTTGGCCGCGCGCGCGGCCAAGGCGGCGAACTGGAGGCCGCATTGCCGCTCCAGACCGAGGGCGCGCACAGTGCGCACGCCGGAAAAAGTTTCCTGCACATGGTCGTTTAAGGCGCTAAAGCGAATCAACGAATCGGTCGCTGCCGCGTGGATATGGCTTGAAATGCGCCAGAATGCGAGCCCCATCAGGGGAAACGGCAAGAGGGCGATGGCGGCCAAGCGCCAGTCTACGCCCAGCAGCATGACGCCGAGCACCATGACCAGAGTCAAGGAGCCGTCAAAACCGGCCAGCATGGCTTCGCCGGCGGCCATTTCGATGGCGTCGATATCGTTGGTGGCTAGCGCCATCAGGTCGCCCGTGCGCTGCTCCTGATAAAATGCCGGGCCCTGCTGCAACAGGCGGGCATAAAAGCGGGTGCGCAGGCCGACCCCGAGCCGGTACGCGGCGGCAAACAAGGTCAGGCGCCAGGCGACCCGGAGCAAGTAGATCAATGCGCCGACCAGCAGCAAGGAGCACAGGTCGAGCACCAGAGCATGGCCCGCCAAACGGTGCGCCGCCAGGGCGTCGATCATGGCGCCGACTTTGCGCGGCACCCAGACGGTCAATAGCGACACCCCTATTAGCATCAGTGCCGCCGCGGCGTAAGGGCGCCAGTGCTGACGCACGAAGCCGGCGATTAGCCTCGATAAACTCATGAACTGCCTTCGTTGTGTGCCCTAAATTCCTTCCGCGCAGCAGGCAAGGATACAACATGGGAAAACAAAACGGGCCGAAGCCCGTTTAAACTTGCAATCGCTTGCAATGACAGCGCGGCGCCGCTGGCGCGGCGCTGTTCCCCGATCTTACTTCCTGACTTCGGGTTTCACTACAGGACTTGCAATGGCAGCTGCTGTGACTGGTTTTAGCGTGGCGCTTGGCGTTGCGACGACATGTTTGACAGCCGGGGCCGTTGTCGCGGCCAGCTTGGCGCTTGGGCTCTCGACAGTGGCAGGCTTGGCGCCGACTTTCTCAGCTGGGCTGGCCTTGGCGCGCTGGACGACAGGCTTGCTCGCCGCCTGGGCCGTGACGGCCGGCGTGCTTACAGCTTTGACAAGCGCCTGTGGCGCGGCGGCCTTCTTGAGCTCCGGCGTGGCTGGCGCAGCAGCCGGCTTGGCAACTGCTGCCCGTTGCGCGACCATCGCGGCCGGTTTCGGCGCGGCCGGGACTGCCCGTTTCGCTACCATCGGGGCCGGTTTCGCCGCGGCCGCGATTACCCGTTTCGCTACCATCGCTGGCGGCTTCGCTGCGGCAGCAGGCGCCTGCTTCGCTACGGCCGCCGCTGCCGGTTTGGCTGCTGCCGGCGTCGCCGTCGCCGGCGCGCTGTGCGCACCGCCGGCAGAACGGATCAATTCCGCCTGGGCGCTGGCGATGCCGATCAGTTGCCGGCCATAGGCCAGCACGGGGTCGAGATCGGGCCGCGCCTGAGTCGCGCTCAGCGTGAAAAATTCGCGCGCGTCCTTTGCCGTACACAGCAGGTGGAAGGCGGCCGACGATTTATCCATTGCCGCTTTGGACATGCTGATGTTGAGGCTGATGACCTTCTCTGCGCTGTCGAACGCCTGGCTGGTAAAGGCGCTCATGATCTTCAATTGGGCTTCAAATTGCGACTTCGTCATTGCTGAAAACTGTTCTGGAATCGGAAACATGGTTTCTCCTCGTGCGAATTAAAATGGTGGTGGCGCGCCTTACCCCATGACACCGGATTTGGCCCAGATTCACAGGTATTTCAGAGCCGTCGAAGCTAGCTAATGACGCACTGCAATAAAATACTAGTTTAGCGGTGATTTCATTGGTTTGAAAGCTATTTCTGCGCGCTTGTGGCAAGATCAACTTGGCAACCACGGCACACTTCAGCCGCAACCTGCTTTGCTGGCGTGAAAAATGGCAATGCCATCCACAAAAAGAGGGGGGTGCGCCGCAAGGGTAGGATTTTTGCATTGCAACATTAACCAAGCGTAGCGGGACTCTATGGCGATCAAATTGAACAAGGAAGTTGAGCTGCGCCTGTTGGCGTCGATCCAGCGTTATTGCGCGCAACACATGGACGAGGAGGTCGGCGAACTTAAGGCCAAGCTGCTGCTCGATTTTTGTCTGCGCGAAATCGGCCCCTCCATCTACAACCAGGCCGTCCTTGACGCGCAGGGGGCAATGCAAGATAAGATAGGCGAGATCGACGCCACCTGTTATGAAACTGAATTTGGCTATTGGAAAAAATAGCGGCGGCTCGGGGGCCCGCCTCCAACTTGCCCCTTGACCTTGCACGCAGCACCCCCTGACCAGGAGCACCCATGGATGTCGTCATACGCAATGCCAGTTTGCCCGACGGACGGCGCCAGATCGACATCGCCATCGAGGACGGGCGCATTGCCGCCGTCGCTGCCGCCTTGCCGGTGCGGGGCGCGCGCGAAATCGACGCGGCAGGCGACCTTGTCACACCCCCCTTCGTGGATGCCCATTTCCACATGGATACCACCCTCAGCTACGGGCTGCCGCGAGTAAACCGGTCTGGAACTTTACTCGAAGGAATCGCGATATGGGGCGAACTCAAGCCGCAGCTGACGCAGGAGGCGCTGCTGGAAAGGGCCTTGCACTATTGCGACTGGGCCGTTGCGCGCGGCTTGCTGGCGATCCGTTCCCATGTCGATATCTGCGACGACCGTCTGCTGGCCGTGGAAGCCCTGCTGGAAGTCAAGCGCGTGGTGGCGCCTTACCTCGACTTGCAACTGGTCGCGTTTCCCCAAGACGGCCTGTTGCGCAGCCCGTCCGCGCTCGGCAACCTGAAGCGCGCCATCGCCATGGGCGTGGGCGTGGTCGGCGGCATCCCCCATTTTGAGCGCACCATGGCCGATGGCGGGGAATCGGTGCGCATCTTGTGCGAATTGGCCGCCGACAAGGGTTTGATGGTCGACATGCATTGCGACGAGTCGGACGACCCGATGTCGCGTCACATCGAGACTCTCGCCTATCACAGTCATCGGCTCGGCCTGCATGGCAAAGTGACGGGCTCGCACCTGACGTCGATGCATTCGATGGACAATTATTATGTCAGCAAGCTCTTGCCCCTGATGCATGAGGGCGGCGTGGCGGCGATTGCCAATCCCTTGATTAACATCACCTTGCAGGGGCGCCACGACACGTACCCGAAACGGCGCGGCATGACGCGGGTGCCCGAAATGATGGCCGCTGGCATCGACGTCGCCTTCGGCCATGATTGCGTGATGGACCCGTGGTATGGCTTGGGCTCGGCTGACATGCTGGAGGTAGCGCACATGGGCCTGCACGTGGCGCAGATGACGGGCCAGGAAGCCATGCATGCGTGCTTCATGGCCGTCACCGCCACGCCGGCCCGAATTCTCGGACTGGACGGCTACGGGCTGGAGCCGGGCTGCCACGCCGACCTGGTCATCCTCGACGCCGGCAGCACGGTCGAGGCGATCCGCCTGCGCGCCGCGCGTCGCCTGGTGCTGCGCCGCGGCCACGTCGTTAGCGAGACGCCGCGGGCCGAGGCGCGCTTGCATTTGCCGGGCCGTCCGCAGCGCACCGCGTTTCGCCTGTAGTGCGCAGCTGGGCCTGCGCTTTGAGAAGGTCATCCCGCTGCGGACGGCGCCAATTACTCCAGAGGCGATTTTCCAGGGCCGGGTCGCGGCCCCGTTTTATTTCGCGTATCCGGGGTTCGTGCCGGGGCGCCCAAGTGGATCGACCATGAAACCAGAGGCAAGACACAGCCGCGCCTTTGCCGATGGAGCGCGCCTAGTCGCCGACATCGGCGCCACCAACGCCCGCTTCGCGCTGCAAACGGCAGAGAAGGTGTTTCGCTCCGTGCGCGTGCTCGCGTGCCAGGATTTCGACGGCATCGTGCCCTTGCTGCAATGCTATCTCGCCGATCATGCCGGCCTCACACTCGCGCACGCGGCGCTCGCCGTGGCCAACCCCGTTTCCGGCGACCGAGTCCGGTTGACCAATCGCGATTGGGAATTTTCGATTGAAGGCGTGCGGCGCGAACTGGGCTTGCAGACCTTGTTGGTGGTCAATGACTTCACGGCGCTGGCCATGGCGTTGCCGGGCTTGAAACGAGCCGACCTGATGCAAGTGGGCGGTGGCGCGCCGATCACTAATGGCGTGACCGGCGTCCTGGGGCCGGGCTCGGGTCTCGGTGTTTCCGCCGTGATCCCAACGTCAGACGGCTTCGTCGCGCTCGCCAGCGAGGGCGGACACGCCAGCTTTGCGCCTGCCGATGAGCGTGAATGCGCGGTCTTGCGATACGCCTGGCAACGCTGGCCGCACGTGTCGGCCGAACGCTTGATTTCGGGCCCCGGGCTTGAAATCATCGGTCGCGCTTTAGCCCTACGCAACGGTTTGACCGTACGCGACTTGACGGCGCAACAAATCATGGCGGGCGCCTTGAACGATCAGAATGCGTTTTGCCTTGAAGTGCTGGAATGCTTTTGCGCGATGCTGGGCGGGGTGAGTGCCAATCTGGCCCTGACGCTGGGCGCATTGGGCGGCATTTACATCGGCGGGGGCATTGTGCCGCGCATGGGACCATGGTTTGCGACGTCCCCTTTTCGCGCTAGATTTGAGGCGAAGGGGCGCTTCTCGAGTTATCTGTCGGCTATTCCCACTTACGTGATCACGGCGCCGAACCCGGCGTTTTACGGCGTGGCGAGACTCCTCGCCGAGCATCTGGGCGCGGGCGGCACGCGGCGCGGGCGGCGCGCGCCGCCCACCGGGCCCGATGCGAAAAATGACGCCTAGCCCGGTGCGGGCAGTACACTAGCATGTTTCCGTTACCTCCCCGCTCCTATGCCAACTTCTCGCGCCGAAGCCGAAAATTTATTTCACGATGGCAACCGACGCATGGCGGCGGGCGACGCTGCGGGGGCCGAGGCATGCTTTCGGCTGGCCCTGTCGCTGGCGCCCGATTTCGGCGAAGTCCTGGCCAACCTGGGGCTGGTGCGGGCGCAGTTGGGGGCGCTGGGGGAAGCGGAAAGTTGCTATCGGCAAGCGATTGTCCTATGCCCCGAGGTGGTCCAGGTCAGCCTGATCCTAGGGGCACTGCTGCTGCGCTTAAAGCGCTTTGATGAGGCCGAAGCGGTCAACCGGCGTGCCTTGCAACTGGCACCGGATTCGCCCGCGGCGTGGTCGAACATGGGCGCATTGCTAGCTTGCACCAAGCGCGAAAAGGATGCGGAGCTGTGCTACCGCACGGCGCTCGCGCTCGACTGCCATTATGCCAAGGCTCGCTTCAACCTGAGCTATATCCTGCTGCGCCAGGGCCGTTTGGAGGAAGGCTGGCGCTGTCTGGAGACGCGTTCTGGAAGCACGCTCCTGTCTCGCTATTTCACTTGCCCGCGCTGGCACGGGCAAGCCTTGGCCGGCAGCTCGATCATCATCGCCTTCGAGGGAGGCTACGGCGACATGATCCAATTTTGCCGCTACGCTTCCGTCCTAAAAACCATGGGAGCCGCACGCGTTAGCGTCGTGTGCCACCCGCACCTGAAGACCCTGTTCGCCACCTTGGCCGGTGCCGACGCCGTATTTTCTTTCGAAGAAGAAGTGTCGGCCTCGCAATGGGATTTCTGGACGCCCCCGATGAGCCTGCCCCATTGCTGTGACACCCGCCTAGGGACCATTCCGGCGCCAATTCCCTACTTGGCCGCCGATCCCGGCAAAGTGGCGCAGTGGTCCCCCCGGTTGCCCGCAGGCCGCTTGCGGGTCGGTCTGGCTTGGAAGGGCAACCCGCTCTTTGAAAACGATGACGACCGTTCCCTGCCTTCGCTCGACGTCTTAGCTCCCCTCTTTGCCGTGGCCGGGGTCCACTTCATCAGTTTGCAAAAGGGGCCGGGCGAGGAGGAGGCGCTGCAGGCGGGCGCGGCGTGGCCCGTGCTGGCTCTGGGGCACTTCTTTTTGGACTTTGCCGATACCGCCGCCGTCGTGGCCAGTTTGGACCTGGTGATTTGCGTGGACAGCGCGGTGGCGCATTTGGCCGGCAGCCTAGGCACGCCGTGCTGGGTGTTGTTGCCCGATTATCGAACCGATTGGCGGTGGCTGACCGAGCGCACGGATAGTCCCTGGTATCCGCAACGCATGCGCCTGTTCCGTCAGCCCGCCGGCGGCGGCTGGGCGCCGGTCGTCGTTGCCGTGCAAGAGGCGCTCGGCGCCTGGAGCATGGGATAGGGCGGCGCGGCGCCATAGCCGACCCGCTCCGGCAACCCCGTCAATCTGGCCGCCATCGATCTTTTTCACAGCGGGCAGCCACATGCAAGATTATTCAGTAGCCGCGCAACATGAATTCGATACACGACGCCGCGATGAGCTGGTCACTTGAAGACAGCCGACCAGCCCGCTGACGCAGCAGACTCGCAGGCACCGCCAGAAGGTTTGCTGTGTCCATGACATATTCTTGCTGATTGACCTCAATTAACGCTTGTGTGCCCTGTATGATCGGCCGCAACGATACATGGCGGAGCAGGGGAATGCACCATCTGGTGCTCAGGCGAACGAAATCGCTTTGCACGTCGACATACAGGATATGCGTGGCGGCCTTATTCGGATTGACGAAAACATCAAATTTCGACATGGTCACCGTTCAACATTTCGGGATGTTCAGCCAGAAAACGCTGCAGTTGCTCCGCCGCTGTCCCCGCTTCCTCGATTTGCTGCGCGTAGTGCTCCAAGGCAGCGCGATTATCCAACGCCCACTTCGTGCACCCGTCGTAACCGCCGGGCGGCACCCATCCGTCCGGCGCCGTCACGATTTGCGGCCCCTGGGGCTGCGCGGTCGCAACTACTCGAACCGGAATCAGCTCGAATCTGTCGTCTGGATGGATGATTACGTCAAACAGCCTTCCCGCATATTTTTTTCCCAGCGATATTTGGCCGCTGGCGCCAACTTCTTTCAGCATATGCCCTCCACATTTTCATGCCATCATGCGGCATGCCACGAATGATGTCAAGCGCAGCCCAATACGAGAAAGGGGCCAGAATCTAGGACGAGCCAGCCCGGCCAGACCCTGCCTGATTCAGCCTTGCCGTCATTGCTCGATACTGGGCCTCGCGACCGGCGCCAGCGCAGCGATACCGGGCAGTTAAGTTGCTCAGGCGAAGCGCGGCCATCGGCCAAAACGCGGTCGGCCAACCTTATGCAACCCGGCAACGTGAGTGCATTGAAATATGCTTTGCTAGCGGTTTTCTAGGGTTTTGGTTAGGAATATGAGAGACCTTCGATACCACCTTGACATTTAGTATTCGATTTGCGCATACATGGCCTAGTGTATAGACTAGACCATGTCAAATCATTGGAGTAACGATGCGCGAATACGGAATTTACGAGGGCAAAGACAAAATTGCCTGATCTGATAAAACAGGTGCAACAAGGAGAGCGGATCACAATCACCAATCGGGGCGAACCCGT
The DNA here is from genome assembly GCA_003133225.1 of Janthinobacterium sp. Classification (GTDB taxonomy): domain Bacteria; phylum Pseudomonadota; class Gammaproteobacteria; order Burkholderiales; family Burkholderiaceae_D; genus Janthinobacterium. Next base: position 117,329 of record PKWL01000119.1, on the reverse strand, counting down.
TGCTGACCTGGTGCCTGCCGCCAGCCGCGCCGCCCAACAGATACGTGAAGCAATTATAGCGATCAAGGCAATGCGTACCTCAACGATTGACCTGATGCAATTTGCAGAGATGCGCCGGCGCGGACGTCGCTGATGGCAAGCGGTTTCGTTCTGGACGCCTCCGTGTCGGTTCGCTGGGTCTTGCAAGACGGTTCGCCAGCCGACCGAGCATATGCTGATCTAGTACTCGATTCGTTTGAAGTTGCATCTGCTTGGGTACCGGCGTTGTGGTACGCAGAAACGATCCACGTTCTCCGCTGCGCTGACGATGACGGGAAATTCGGCGAGTCGGTGTTGACTGGATTCATCTATAGATTAGGCCAGTTGCCTATTGGACTCGACTCTGCTGCCCCTTTGGGTGTTCAGCTTGCGGTTGCCTCTATATCGAGAGAGTTCGAGCTTTCCGGCTACGATGCTCAATATTTAGAATTGGCGCGCAGACGCAATCTACCGATAGCGACTTTGGACAAGGATCTACGAAAAGCGGCGAAGAAAGCCGGTGTGCCGATTTACCTCAGGCAATGACGCCCCCTGTTTGCCGTTCCGGTCTTCGAGGCGACTATCGTCGCCGAAGGAAACGAGCTGTTCATGGGGAAAGCCTCGGCACTGGGCTGAACGACTGGCTGTTGAAGTCGGCAGCGAAGTGGCTATGAAGAAGATCGGAAGCGGCTGGGCGCTGTGTCGCTCTGTGGACGGCATTGATTGTGTTTGGGGCATTCACGGTCAACGACTCAAACGCATCAATTGAAGGATGCCGCGCACATCAATCATTTTGATCGCGCTCATAAGGGACCTGACCATGATTGACAAACATTACGAATTCGAAGACAGCGAGCATCCGATAGACCCGGACGTGCGAATCGAAATTGAATCTACACTTTCCCGCATCGAAAACGAGCACGCGATCAAAGTGCTGTTTGCTTGTGAATCAGGCAGTCGCGGCTGGGGCTTTGCTTCACCCGATAGTGACTACGACGTTCGTTTTATCTACGTGCACAAGGTCGATTGGTATTTAACCGTCTTGCCAGGGCGTGACGTGGTCGAATTACCAATCAGCGATGTATATGACGTCAGTGGATGGGATTTGCGCAAGGCGTTGGGATTGCTCCGAAACGGGAATGCGACGTTGGTTGAATGGCTGTCGTCGCCAGTGATCTATACGGCGGATCAATCCTTCTTGATTGCTGTGCGCGACGCGGCGCAACAGGTGCATCGGCCCGAGCGCGCTTTTCACCACTACCTTCATATGGCGACGAGGAATTATCGTGAACATTTACATGGTGAAGTAGTTCGTCTTAAAAAATATTTGTATGTCCTTCGCCCATTGCTCGCTTGTCTCTGGATCGAACGGAATCTTGGGCCGGTACCAATGCGATTCCAGGATCTGGTTGATGTCCTTGTTACCGACGCGCCGTTGAAAAAGGCCATCGCCGAATTGCTAGCGATTAAACGCCGGGCGCTGGAATCGGAGCATGGAGTAGCAATGCCTGCCATCAATCAATTTCTCGAGTTCCATCTGGATCGGTTAACTCGTCCGTCCCCACCTCCAAAGGCGGCGGGGACGGACTTCGCTGTGCTTGATCGGTTGCTGCTCGCTACGGTGCTTGCTTGAGCTTGTCGGGCAGGCTATCCTTCGTAAGCACATTCAAGCTCAGTCAAAATTTTCGTAGGGAAGCTCCGATCAAGCCTGTTGCACCCCGTTGAAGCCAGAATGAATACTTTGGTTATTTTTGAAAAGTGGGACTTGATCAGGGGTTCCCCAGGCATTTTTTAGTCGGTCGGCATCCTTTGGTTTGACTTTTTTTGGGGTGGTCTTTGTCTCGATGATAAGGCGGTCACTCCCAACAGGAGGATGCTGTCAATGAAGAAAGCCATCGTTAGTAATAGCGGGCGTTTCCAGACTAGGTGGGCCGATGTTTAGTCAAAAGAAACAGATGAAACGGATGCGTGGCCATGTCAATATTGACCTGTGGCTCTCATTTGCGGTAATGGCGGCCGGTGCGATATTTGCCATCAATGGCCTAGCGAGAGACAGCATGCTTGAACTGATCGCAGGTTCTGTCGGGTCATTGTTGATCCTCTTACTTGGAGTCAAAGTAGTCCTAATACGAATTACTACGGCGCACATTCAACGATCCATCGAACATTTTCCGTTTGGCGTTTTTTTGGTGACGGGGGTCTTCATGGGCGAGTTGCTCGTGATTTCCGGATACCATTTTGCATCAAAAGCAGCAATTTATTGCTCCCCGTTGGCCGGCATCGTAGGAGGCATTATTTTCGGCGCGCTTGCTACACGCTTTAATGGCCGTTGGGCATCTATTGACGAACGGCTCGCAGATTTTTCTTCGACCCTTCTCCTTCTCCTGCTTCCTCTCTACATCGTGCTAGCCATCGTCCCTTCTGTTCTTGATGAGCTATTTCGTAGTGGGTTCGCCGAAGGCATAAAAAATACCTTTGGTATCGTTGTATTGCTGGCTGCGCTGACTGGATTAATTTTGATGATACATTGGACAATACAACACTACCAGAACTTTGGCGTTGTCGTTGCGCTGGGATTGCGCTTCCTAGCATTCGGTCTATTTGTCGTTGCACCCACGCTGTTGTTGAGCGTGCTTTTTTATACCGGGCTTGGCGGGTCAGAAGATAATCTGAACGTCTATCTGATCATTGAAGCGGTTATCCTAATTGCCTTATTCGGACTCCATAATTTGAGGAAAAAATCGTCATGAATCGCTTTGCGAATTGCGAAATGGCATGCTTCATCAATTCTCAGTAAACCGAGTTATTGGATATTCCAATCGAGTATTGAGGGACGGAATAGTGCGATTTAAGCCAAGTTTAGCGACGATTTTCATGCTGCTAACCATCCTGAGTTCAGCTGTGGCTGAGGATGAAACGCAGACTTGTCCGGAGCTAAATGGCAAGCGCATTCAAGTTAGCGGGGTAGTGCATTCATTTGTGAGGTATCAGATGGAATCGCAGGCGTCTCCCCGTACACAATTCGAATTGATTAATCCAGATTGGCAATGTAAACAACCCGAAGTTTTCGTTTTTGCATCAGACCGGATTCTCTGTTTTGAAGGGCAATCGGCCATGGTTGAAGGGATCTACCATGGTTCAGCTGGTCTTCTAAGCTTTTTTTCCAGTATCGAGGCGGATCGCGTTGTTTGCCACAGTACCCATTAACGGCGCCCAACTCCCGTTAAATGATTTGTCGCGCAAGCAGGATTTCAAGCTGCAATACGTTGAACGGAACGACTGGATTCGGCTTTGGGGCGCGGGCGTGGCGAATAACTATTTGAATCTGCGGGCGTGACTCCAATACCGATCAATTACAGATAACGAAACTGGGCGTTGAACACCGCTTCGATATGCGCATAGCGCTCGGACAACTCCGCTTCCTTTTCTTTCAGCTTTAAATTACGCGCAATGCGCAGCGCCCTGTTCAAGTGATGCAGCGCATCGTCCCTTTCATCCTTAGGATGTGTCGACTCATACATCTGCGCATAGGCAAGCTCGGCCAATTGAACTAACTTGGCTATCTCATCTTCGGATGCAGTATTGTCATACTCAATTTGATCGGAAAAATTTTTCATGGAAAAATACATCCCAGTGTTCACGGCGCAAATTTGGCATGCTGCTTCGCCGGTTGCGCCAGCATTTTATCAACGACATTTTGTGCCGTAACGATTGTAGTAACGATCTCCTGAAAGGGGTTTTTGGAATCGTCGGACGGTGTAATAGATTTGAGATCGCCGGCCAAATCCAAAAAGGGATCGGTGTTCAAGGCGCAATCATGGGATGGTTCGCCATCGTCGAGTTTGTTAATCCAATCCGAAGCCGCAATTGCGGGAGGCGTCTGCGGCAAGGGAACGTGGCTTGCTGAGGTCGCATCAATTCTCGGTGGCGCTTCAGGGATCGCTTCCATTGCAAAATTTTTAGCCGTTTCAAACTGAATTATTCCAGCGGTATTGCGGGCACCTACCACGTCGCCCGCCATGACCTGTTTTCGGGCGATGCGCGCCTGCGTATAACTCCTGTCATGCATAACAGAATCCTCGGCAATAAGATCGGCGGTTCTTAGTGCCTCTGCGAAAGTCTTACTGGCGTCGGCAATATCCCCCGCTTTTGTTTGAACTGCCGCTATATCCGCTTGTGCCTCAGCGATCGCAGACAGTGCAAAGGCTTTTCCGATCTTCGAGGAGTTCGAAATGAGATCGGCAGCTTTAAGCTCAATCACGATCGATTTTTTGGCGCTGGCAATATCTCCCGCCGCGGCTTGATCGGCACTAATAAGTGACTGGGCTAAAATTTTTAGCCAGGGGTTCCGAAATTGCATTAGATCGGCAGTCTTTTGTGCAGTCGCAATCAATTGCAAGATGTTACTTTGGCTCTTAACCTCAAGCAAATTAACCTGATCTTTCACAGCAGCCGCGTTGGCGGCAGTAGGATTGGCTGCCAGATACGCGCCGAACCATGCAATGGCACGCAGTTGGCGTCCAGGTAATTTTGATTCAGCAAGCCCGAGGTCGTAGTAAATTTCCGGCGCATCCGGTGCGATTTTGCGTGCCGCTTGAAAGTACCTGACGGAAAGTAGATAGTCCCCACTTTTCGCGGCAATTATGCCTTTATTGATTGCTTCTTGAGCGTCGATTGAAAGAGGTGCCGCAGCAGAGGCTGATGCTCTCGTCTGAGCCATCGCAGTCGCGGCGAGTAGCACAAGCGCAAGCAGTGCATAGTTAACTCTCAAGATCGGTGGCGACATGAATTTCTCCATTCCGTTAGAATTTTCAATAGGTCAGACTCGTCTCAACAGACATTCTGCCTTGACGAACAATAGTCGGCGCAGGCGCGCCTGTAGATGCCACATTTTCACGGTCATTCGTTCCACTTTAGGCCGCGATCGACAAGCCGCTCCTTAATTTGGTCCTTGACCTTAGCTTGATCGGCCGTGTTCTGATTCAGTGCGTTGACCAGCGTCGCCTTTTTATTATTGAGGGACGTATCCCTATCCCCGCCGTCGATTTTTTTCTGGATGTCGGCAAGTACTAAATTGGTTTCAGCCTTGTGCATTTCAAGCTTGTTGAACCATGCAAGGCTATTATTGATTTGAACATCATCTTTTGCGCCTTCGGGAACGTGTGCTGCAAGCTCTGTTGCCGCGGGTGTCTGGACTATTGATTTCGGAATAGTAATGGGGTCGGGCGTGCGACAGGCGGCATTGGAGAAGCCGCAATCGGCCAGATTTTTTTTCTCCTCTATGTTGTTCGCTGCATTGGCATCTTGAGCCGACTTCACACTGCTGGAGAGATGTTCCAGCTCTGATCGAACGGTGACTGCTTGGGTTGGGCCTGAAGTCCCAAGATCAGGATTTGATGGATTACTCTTAATCCCGAATGTGCCGCTCCCCGTGCTCCCCATCGCAACATTGCCTGCCGGTATAAAGTCGAGCCCTGATTTAGGGGCATTGTGGGAGTTTTCCGGCGTAGCACTGCCTGCCGGCATGAAGTCGAGTCCTGATGCCGTCGCGGTAGGTGTAGTTTGCGTCTGCTTGATCGTATTGATGAGTCGGGAAAGACCTTGCTGCATTTCCATTTGCTTATTAACCAATCCCAAATTTTCAGCATACGCAGGGTCGGGATATTTTTTCTGCGCTTGCGCGAATAGGCGTGCCGCCTTGACATTGTCACCGGACTTTAGTGCGCTTCGACCTTGCTCGTTCAGGTTATGGGCTTCCACAAATAGTTCAAAATTTTCAACAAACTGGCGATACTCAGAACCAGGATCGGGAAAAAGTTCGAGTGCCTGCTTGAAAAATTTAAGTGCCAATACGTAATCCCCGTTGGCTTTTGCAGCCTTGGCTTGGTCGTTCGCAATGCGGCCTTCCCAGCGCTTGATATTATTGCGCGCCCAGTCAAGATCAATGCTGGCAGTCCATCTAAAAAACCAGTCATCTTCAACACTCGATATCGCTACGCGTTCGATGCGAATCGCCTCTGCCCAATTTCCTTCATTCGCCTGCGCACGCGCTTGATTAATAATACCCTCGTACTGATCGATTCTTTGGACAAAAGCAGAGTTCCCATTATTACCTCTTGAGCCAGAATTCCCGCCACTACAATCCACCACTGCGCATCTTTGGGCTCCCGGCGTGCGCCAATCCTGAGAATAAACCGACTCACAAATACAAGTGCTGGCAACGATGGCAAGAAGCGTCGAAAGCCCAATTTTTATTGGGGTTCTCATTGCTATAAGATTAAAGGGCATTACACACCTCTTATGACGAGCTGGAGTGTTCGCTTTCGAAACTGCTGCCATCACTAACCGGGCCGCAGACGTTCACTGCATGTACATCCAAATTTTCAATTAACCAGACGCCGATTTTTAATTGACTGATGCTCCACTCAGAAAACGAGTAACAGTGTGACTATCATCAGTCGATGCGAAACGGACTTGCCGCCGCCGGCAGGCCTCCTCAACGCTCGGGTATCGCCGGACGCTAGAAATTAAAATGTTACCCTACTTCGGGCATACTAATTAATCAATCGCAATATTATCAGGTCTCACTTCGACGTCCGGGTCAATCGCGGGAATATAGCGGGCTGGGATGAGCAACGTCAGCAGGGCAATTTTCCTTGTCAGCGTTTGTGCTACTTCCCATAAGAACTTTCTCTCGCCAAATATGCGGGAATTCGCGCACTTTATTTTAGGGATCGACGATTTTTCCACACCGAAAAAGTAGCCCAGAGAAATGCCCCCGTCATGATACCCGAATAAATCCACGAATAAGTGGGGTCGGGGCGCTCCAAACCGTCAGAAAACACATATGTGATGCAGAAATAGAAAATCGCTTCAATGATTCCAAGGAAAATCGGCGATATTTCATTGAGCCCCAAACCTATGCCAATACCCAGCAATACGCCCGGAATGATAAGCCACGAAGAAAAGGCGTTAGCAAGTGCGCCGCCTCCGATGGCACAAGCCAAGAATATGCCACATCCTCCAAGTGTTATCAGTTTTTTCGCCGGCGACGACCCTGGGGCCGGGCCGTGTTGAGGGGTTAATTTTCGAGGGAGTAATCGCGATGGATCAGGGATGGGAAACATGGCAACCAATCATCGCAAAATTAAGAGACAGAACTTACATATCGTGGCCGCAACAATTCTACTCTGCACTAGGCAAAGCAGGTAGATCAATGACACTTGCAGCCTCATGGATCCATGGATGCTGATCTAACCGATAATTTTCGAGGCGTTGCTGGCGCCTGGCACTCCAGCCATCTATCGCTGCGAGAGCCGACAGCGCGGCTAAAGCAATTCTACGCAAAGACACATCGGGCGCGGCCGCCAACTTCTCTTCGACTAACTCAATCCGTGCGCGGTCCCATGTCTGTGTTTGCTTGAGAGCATAATTGGCCGCATCGACGACACCGGGGTGACAGACGCCGTCCTGCACCATATCCGCCAATGTTCTGACAATTTCTTCACCTGGCAATATGAAAATTGCGAGCTCTCCCACCTGCGCCAACATTTTTCTCTGAGCGCAGAATCCTCGGGCGATCAAACTTGCTGCCGGCGCAATCAGCCCCCGCCGATATGTTGCCTGGCTACGAAAAGCTGTAACGATGGCACGCAATTGTTTGGGCGCTTTGACCTCAAGAACAGTCGCCGCAAATGCGTCCGGTGCTGACGGTGCCTGGATAACAAGCAATGCTTCAGCCGCCAGTTCCACAGTTTTAAGAACGGGGCTGTGGATTTTATTACGCAAAGCATCCACCAGAGCAGTTGATATTTGTTCAAGAGGTTGGTGGATCAGCATTTGCATCGTTTCAAGTACGACAACAGGATCTTCGTGGCCGAGTAAGCTGGCGAGATGATCGCTAAGGTGCATTAGCGCAGACTCGGAAAGACCATCTTGCGGAATGGCGATAGTGGAACGAGCCAACGCTGGTGTGCCGCTGTTGATCGACGTTTCAAAATATTGCCACACTTCTCGCTTTTCGAGGAAGCCCCAAAAAGCTCGCAACAAAGCAATGCGTATATCAGTATGCAACTTGCTGTCGCCAGCAATCGTCATTAGAAATTGATAAGCTTCATCGCCACCGATATCGCCCGCAATACGCAGCACCTCTTTGGCCACCGTCACTTTCTGGATGGGCGCCCGCCGCAGCGTTTCGAGGGCCGCATGTGCAGGCATGCCCAAAATGGCGCGGCGCAGGGCATAGATGGCGACACGCGCGCGACTATCATTCAAGGCTGCAAGAAGTGTTGGAACGCCACGTCCGCCATCGACTCGACCGAGCATCTCAACGGCTTTGTCCCGTTGGTGCGGATTGCCCGATTCAAGACTAGCAAAGGCAATGAGTGGCGCAATGTCAATAGCCGGCATGGCTGCTAAGGTCGCTTCTACATAGAACGATTCCCAGATCGATCTTTTGCAGTCGATGAGACTTACCAGGGTTCGTGCGTACAGTTCCTGCTGGTACGCTGTCCAACGCTGAAAACCATCGTGGAAAGTTGGGATCGTGGTAGAAGAACCAGTGGAGAAACGTCCGGAAAAATTTCTTGGCTCGAGAAATCGCGTGAGCCAGTCTTGACGATGGCGGTGCATATAATTTTGCACTGCCAGGATGGTGCTCCATCCCTCGTCCGCCTGAAGCAGGGTTTTCACGAGCTGCTGATTTTTGCCAGGTAGATGCAAATTGAACAGGATGTTAAAAGCGCCTTGTGCAACACCTCCGCGTGGATCCGAAGTCAGCTTTTCAATTTCCTTCAAAATGAGAGGAGCCGCTTTCAATCGTCGGCCAAAGATCTGCGTCAGACTAAAAATAGCAGCGTGCCGGCTTTGCGCGATCCAAGCCGCCAGAAGCACCACCAAGTGCGGATCCAATTGCGCCATGGTGGCGTCATTGATACGATCCTCTGCCCAGAAATAGCCGAATGATCCTAATTTCTCAGCAAGTTTAGGTAGTTGTTCGCAGCAAAACTGCGTCTGGAATGGCATGACTTTCAGCAGAAACACGACCAACGTCTGCATCGTGGCAGCGGAGATGTCGCGGGCAGACAACGCGGCGTCAATTATTCCTGTGAGTTTTTCATAATGATTCTCCTGCCAGCGCGACGGAGGCAAATCGGCAATAGCCGTTACCATCGCGCGGCGCACCGGATCTTGTTCATTTCCGCGCACCGTCACCAAATCGAGAACATCATCGAGCCGATCTTTCTGGAAGCGTGCAACTGCGATTAGACTCGATAAAGCCAAGGCCCGCAGCGTGCCTTCCGGCTGCGACAGAAAGGGTGCCGCAACCATCTGCGCTTCATCCCAGGGCAGATAGGTAAGGTAAGGCAAATATCGATCCGGATAGGCTGCCAATGCGTCAATGCCGATCGCATGACGTGCTTCGCTTTGGCGCCTGGATTCCGGCAGTCCAGCTAGCGCCAGGATAGCCATCTCGCCGTCTTTTTGGCGCCAACGCTCTCCAGATGCGGTAACTATCGCGTTGCGCAACGATGGTTCAAGCTTGCCGAAGCGCCGCTGATCAGGTGTTACGGCGATCGCGCCAAGACGCACCAAAGCTTCAATCCGCATGGGATCCAAATGCCTTGTGATGGTAAACGGGAGTTGTGGGACATGATCCGTAGCGGGGCCAGACACGATGAGATCGGCCAATTCTTTCGGGAAATGCCGAGCATAAACGTGGATTGGCCATCGATTGAGGCCTGTGAGCTTGGCAACGCGTGCCAATAGGGAAAGACCATCTGATTTACTTGAAAGAGCCAGTCCATCAAGAATGGCATTCAATTGGCGCGCGAGCAGATGCGGCAAGTCCACACGCGCTCCCTCCTGCTGATCTTGCTCGTAAGAGGCGATTTTTTCGATGCCGGCAGCCAAGGCCAGTTTGGGATGATTGGCGGCCAAGCCTTTCCAATCGGACACTTGCATTCGATCTTGTAGATTTTCCAAGATGGCTTTTTGAGCTACTTCTGCACTGGTGTATTTAACGAACTTCCGTTTTTCCGCATAAGCTAAAGTTGCAAATGCCAGATCCACAGCGTCGCAGCGTTCATTTCGTGCCAGATGGCGTGCAAGTTGAATGCGATGAGCTGCATCCAGATCCAAAAAGCTGGTAGCGATACGGGCATTATCGAGTTTGCGGGACGCGACCTTGACGGCAGTCCGGAACAACATTTGCGAGGGATTACATAACAATGCAAGGATCAAGTCCTGATCATTCGCGACATCAGCGGCGATCAAAGCCAAACGCTGATGGAAATAATTGCCTTGCGCGAGAGCAGCGATGATGGCAGTAAGGGAGGCATCATCTTTCGCAGCAAGTCCGAGTTGCCGAGCCTTATCCCACCGTTGAGAATCTGAAATTGTCTCGCATTGATCGAGAAATCCTAGAAGATCCATGTCTGCAACACTCCCAAAGTAATCCATGCCGGCCCGTATCAACTTGCTCTCCATGCTTGCCACCAGCGCCTATCTAGCGGGGGCAGGCGCCAAGTTTTGCCTTTGAAATAGTCATGATTTTGTCGATCCCCGCCGGCTACATGCCAAAGTGGCCAGTTTCCTTCAATTGGAACCGAGCGCGAACGACGACGCACTGATCTTGAAATTTTTGCATCCAGCCTTTCATGCGTTTTTCGCCACGATCGATACTCTTATTTGTGTACTTAGGGCCTTCATAAGTGAGCTGGGCCTTCGCTTTTCCAAATCGGAGGTCGCTGCCTTCAAATTCGACGTGCAAAATTTTAGTGACACAGAGTATTTTTTTATAGTAGCCGTGCTTGCCTTGCCCCAGTTGTTCGACAGTGACGTTAGTTTTGCAACCATTTTTCTCAGAGGCGAAAGACAGGAGGGGCCAGAGACTTAACGTTGCTGCCAGCATGAGTGCGAACGGCTCCATTTTGACCTTAACAAATGCAATTAAGGAAACATCTTGGTCTATGAAGTCAATTCATTTACCCGTGCAGAACAACGGGATTATAAGCGTGCCACGACTAAAAATACCCGACAGCAACAAGAAAAATGTTTTCAAACGAGCAGTAAATCGTGGCGAATCATCTACAGCTTTGGCGCTCAGAATTACTGACCCACTTGGGCTCCCGCCTGAAGCTGACCCACCCACAAACAGAATGCGCAAATTTTTGTCTTGGCAAGCCCGGTTTGAGATCAAGTTGTCTGCCAGGGCGAGTTGAGTCTGACCGAATGGCCGGATGCCGAAGGCACCTTGGCGACGGTGGCATGTAGGCGTTCTTTGCGGGGCAGTCCCCGGCGGCGGCGACGCCAGCCGCCCAGCGCCCTACGCTCATCGAATGCCGTGAACAGCTTGGTCGGGGTGCGATCAGCCAGCGATGCATAGGGCTCGTCAAGGGCCCGGGGACTGTAAAAGCGCCTATATGTGTGCGCATCCGCATTTGAAACTGACACAATATCGACTTCTTATTGTGCAGCGCTTCTGGGGTACGTTACCATCTATCAACCAAAAACAAAAACAGCACGGTTTGATACGCGTCGTGAAATCGGACGTCGCGGCCATTAGTCTGGATAAGCCTGAACGCAGATCGTCCGAATTGGCGGTTCAGATCACAGGAGGAAAGTAATGTGTACGATACGTAAAAGCATCATCGGATCACCTGCGGGATTGCTCGCCTTGATGGTCGCCCTGGCTGCCGTTCTCTTGAGTGGGCATGCGGTTGCGCTCGACATCCCGCCGCTGGGCGTAATTTCGAGCGCAACCGTCGATACTAATCCTGCATTGGTAACTCAGCGCAGCGCACTACAAGCCGAACGCAACGAACTACGCACCCGCACCCAGGCCCATAACAGCGTTTGCAATGAAATCAGTGAACGTGATCCGAAATTGGCCAGTTGCACACAAGAATTGCAGACGCTAACTCAAGATGTGGAGCGCCATATCGACGCGAGCAAGCGATTCAACGCTGCCTTGGCAACCGCGTCGGCTATGGCAATTAGGGCAAGCCATGCGTCTGATTTCTCGGATACGTCTGTTGTTGATCTCAGTGATACAAACCTGGCGGACGCCAACAAGGCGCTGATGCGGCATCAATGGTCGATGTCGATCGACCAGCGCTACAAGGACGATCCGGCAGTACAGCTGTATATTCGCGATCTGTGGGATAGCGCCGCCAACAACAACGCCGAATCGCTGAATAAAATCAAATCGATTCTGGCGGACCAATTAAGAGTAAGTGGTCTGACCCAGCAACAAGTGGACGATTTTTTCAGATCGTTTGACACCTTTACCACAGGTAAGGGACGCGTTCCAAAAGAATGGAACAAGACGTCAAAGTTTGCCCGCGAGATTGATGGCGCAGCGCAAAAGAATGTGCCGCAAAACCTTAGCTATGGCAAATTAGTAAAAACCCTAGGCAAAACCGAGAGCATCAAGACTAAGGTGACGTATATGGGAACTGGCCCACAGACGGCGGAAGATTGCGTGTTGCATGCGATCTCGGATGGCGCTCAAATACCTTTTGTGCAGGTGAAGGCCAAGTTGTCCCCTACCTTGAAAAATCTGGCAATCGCTCGTAGCGAAGTACGAAAAAATCCTGAGCTTGATATCACCTCGCAGAAAAACGGTGGAACCGGCGGGCTCAATTCTTTTGAGGAAATGCTGATTGCCAGACAAGTCGGCGAGGTCATTGCGGTACCCGATAAAAATTTTGCCAAGGCGATTGAAAGCACCCATAGCCCAGTCATTACCGCGGTGGGCATCATAGGCTATGACCAGAATAATGAACTCAAGGTCGTCGGCGCTCACGAGGTGGCCGTTACCGGTGTCCATCGGACTAAGGACGGCAAGGTTTATTATTCGGTGATGGATTCCAATTTAAAAAATTACCCAAACTATACGGCGTATGTAGAGAAGAACGATTTTGAAAATCATTTGCTCTTTGGTGGCGGCTATGTCGTGGTGCCGAATGAAAAACATTGAATTACTTTTGGGGTATAAAAATGGAGGGGATTATCGGCAAATTCAATGGAGTCAGGTAGCGCCTTGTCTCGAACAAAAAAAATGAGGATTAATACAAATGACCTTACCGACCTTATCAAGAACCTTGACGCGCCTAATTCTGGTGGTTTTGCTGCAAATTTGCTTCGCAATCCCACAGGCCTGGGCCGAGAGCATGAAGCTCGAAGCACGGGAACTTTTCCAAAACGGGATGCAAGCCGCGCGCCAACAGAATTGGCCCCTGGCCGTGGATTTTTTTCTTAAAGCCCAAAAGACAGACCCAAACGCATCGGAGATTTGGTTTAACCTGGGCCTTGCCTCTTCGAAACTGCCGGGATACCAGGTCCGCGCTATCGCTCTGTTCAAAGCCTATCTGCTGACAAATCCCCGCGACAAAAACGCGGCAGCAATCCGTGCCCAAATATCCGTTTTGGAAACCGATTTTGAATCCGGATTGGCAAAGATTCAGAGTAATCTTGAAGCGCTTCTGTTTATTCACAAGAAGCAGGGTATGAATCTTTTTCTTGCAAGTAGTGGCTGGGACATTGCTAGCAGCAGATACTATCTGCATGATACTGTCGGCGCATTAAAATTAATAAATGAAATAAATGGAGGTGATTGGAGAAAAAAATGGTTGGAAAATTTGAATAACCCTGATCATTCCAGTAAGGAATATGTTAGCTTTATGGGCGTAGAAGCCTTGATCCCCGCAATCATTTCCACTGGCGCAGTTCAAGAGGTGCTTGGTTTGGCGGATCAATCTTTCAATTCAGATGCATTCGACTTTCTTCTTGAGCAAGGTGACATCGTCCATGCGCAAAAATTCTTAGATGAAAACGATCTCAACGGCTGGCCGATCCTTGCTTGCCTGGCACACTTCAGGAACGACGCGGCCATGGAAAACAATGCCTTGGCAAGAGCTAAGACCAACATGGATGTTCTTTTGGATACGGGTTTTTGTCAGAAAAATCTGTGGTGGTCGGTCGGCCGTCTTAGTTTTCTCCTTCAGCGGGGAACGGATGGAATCACATGGGGCTTCGACGATCGTTTTCATGAAACCCAATTGGTGGAAATCATTCAAGCCCAGAACTTGGGAGAAAATCATTTTGGCCACGCGACCTCCGGTCTCGCTTCCGTCGCCAGCGCCGTAAACCGCATTGCAGAAGAGTATAGGAAAATCCACGGTGCTAGATCCGGTGCTGAGAATTAAAGCGCGCTAGTGTTTCAGGATAGCGATTCTAGCGTAGGGCATATCCATATTGATCAAATTATGGGTCTGCTCTTTGCTCTTGTTTTAGGTGCTGTGTCAGCAGCCATGGTATTTTTCTGTGGATATTCACGTTGGGTGATGCTGCTTTCAGGCCCGCTGTGGCTTGTGGCGCTTATTGTTTGCGCAATATTCGGGCGGTCATGGGAACACTGACCTCCGACACTTGACCCACTCCCTCCTAAGCTATGGACTGGTCGCGTCCCGAGCCAGAGTGCTGCTCTCACGCCCGCAGTTCTCTAGGTGGGTCAATCGTTCTTTTGGCGCGATCTTCATCGGCTTCGGTGCAGCATTGCTCACGCTTCGGCGCCAAGCAACCTAATCGGGTAGCCGGAGCTCTCTCGAGCATGTTCAATATCGCTTGAGCTGCCGATGATCGACGCGCCCCCAGCGAATGTCAGCAGCGAGCGGCGCAGCGTCAGATGCCGATTGGCGGCACACCGCGTGGCAGCAGTGCAGCGCCATTGGCGAACGTTCGTGCGCTGATTAACCGCCGGATCCGCTGGATTTGTAGCAAATCAAATTATCTGCATTTTGTGGCCTGTGGCATGGCGAGATCCGGTTAGGCGCGTATTTGACCATGGTGTGGTCCGCGTAAACGGTGCACTTGGCATGATGGCTGTCATCTGCTAAAGTCTGACCTGTCTAGTCTGAATTGATGGGGGTGCTATGCACGTATGGCAGATGCAAGAGGCGAAAGCGCGTCTATCCGAACTGGTAAAGCTTGCCGAGAGCGAAGGACCGCAAGACATTACGGTGCATGGCAAGTCGGTTGCGGTGGTCCTATCGCGTACTACGTTCGAGAGCATGTCAAGCAGCAAGCAGTCTCTCGTGGAATTCATGCGTCGCTCGCCGCTGTATGGGCTCGATGAGATTACGTTCGAGCGCGATCGGAGCGTTACCCGCGGGGTGGCGTTTTGAGCTATCTGCTCGACACCAATGTTCTATCGGAGTTGCGCCGGAAAACGCCCGACGCTGGCGTCGTCGATTGGATGGCCCGTCGGCCGGCTTCCACCTTGTATCTTAGCGTGTTGACGCTCGGCGAGTTGCGTAAAGGCGTTGAAGGCGTAGCCGATGCAGGGCGCCGCGCGGCCCTGCTGGACTGGCTGGAGACAGAATTGCCGGCCTTCTTCACGGGTCGCATTCTCCCGGTCGACGTGAAAGTAGCGGATCGCTGGGGGCGCATCGTGGCGGCAGCGGGCCGCCCGGTCGCAGCAATCGACAGCTTGATTGGGGCGACTGCCGCGCAGTATGGCTTGAGCATGGTGACGCGCAATGAGCGTGATTACGCCGATCTCGGTCTGGACGTTATAAATCCGTGGACCAGTTAAACAATGGCACGCCCTATGCATCCGTTTCCGTCTTCGAACGGATGCATGGTTTCAAACCACAAGTGAGCGATCGCCGCGCGCATAATGCCGTCATCAGCGCTGGGCCCATTAAACCACGTGAGAAATCGTGCCATTTCGGTTGGTACATTTTCGGAAATCCGGGACGCGGCAGTGGGCAACTTCGAGGCCGGGCCACCCACTGACGATCCGCATGGCATCGGAAAAATGTACGGTATCGTCCGACTTCGACGCGCTTGATACCAGATGTTCCACCTGGAAAAAGCGCCGATTGCCGTCGCCACAGGCGGTCTTCGTCCAAGGGCACGGTAAAATTCTAAAAAGCGTCTTGCATCACCTCGATGAGGCCATCGATGTGCATTGCGGTCATAAGCAGCGGGACTCGCGGAGATGCCTACGCGGCTTTGTTGACGAGCACGGGGTGTAGCGGCGACTCCAACAAGAGCGCCGTTTGAATCGGGAATCTAGCCCAGCAGACCAAGCCCCAGGTGCTGGGGCTGCCAAGTTGCGATTGGTTGGTGCTCGCGTTGCCATTCCAAAATGCGAGAAGAAAATAAAAATCCCCCTTGACCTGGATGGCTAAGGGGGATTGGTACGGCGGCTCAAGGATTTCTGAAAAAACCGCACAACGGTTTGCGAAACTGATTGTTGCTGCAAAATCGTTGCTGGCACTCGTTCTATATTAGTATCGTTTTCACATGGTATAGACGTGCCTTGCGGGGCATTTTCGGAACGCCATGCGCTTTATTGCACGGACATTACATCATGCCGTCCATGCCGCCCATACCGCCCATGCCACCCATGCCGCCGCCCATGCCGCCGGCAGCTTTGTCTTCCGCCGCTTCGCACACCATGCAGTCGGTGGTTAGCATCAGCGACGCGATCGATGCCGCGTTTTGCAGCGCCGAACGGGTCACTTTGGCGGGATCGAGAACGCCCATTTCCACCATGTCGCCGTAGGTGCCGTTGGCCGCGTTGTAACCGTAGTTACCCTTGCCGGCCAGAACCGCAGCCACCACCACCGAAGCTTCGGCGCCGGCGTTTTGAACGATCATGCGCAGCGGTTCTTCCATGGCGCGCATGACGATCTTGATGCCTGCGTCTTGGTCCGGATTGTCGCCCTTGACGTTGATGTTGGCGCGCGCGCGCAGCAGGGCAACGCCGCCGCCGGGAACGATACCTTCTTCAACCGCAGCGCGGGTTGCATGCAGCGCATCT
This sequence comes from Janthinobacterium sp., assembly GCA_003133225.1. Lineage (GTDB taxonomy): Bacteria > Pseudomonadota > Gammaproteobacteria > Burkholderiales > Burkholderiaceae_D > Janthinobacterium. The sequence goes on along the minus strand of PKWL01000119.1, from coordinate 100,477 downwards.
TCGACGCGCGCTTTCTTTTCTTTCATTTCGACTTCGGTGGCAGCGCCAACCTTGATGACGGCAACCCCGCCTGCCAACTTGGCAACGCGTTCCTGCAGTTTTTCACGGTCGTAGTCCGACGTCGCTTCTTCGATTTGAATGCGCACTTGCTTGACACGCGCTTCGATCGTCGATGCTTCGCCATTGCCGTCGATGACGATGGTGTTTTCCTTGCCCACTTCGATGCGCTTGGCTTGGCCCAGTTCCGTCAACGTGACTTTTTCCAGTGTCAGGCCGACTTCTTCAGCGATCACTTGGCCGCCGGTCAGGACAGCGATGTCTTCCAGCATCGCTTTGCGACGGTCGCCGAACCCAGGCGCTTTGACAGCGCAGGTTTTCAAGATGCCACGGATGTTGTTGACCACGAGGGTAGCCAATGCTTCGCCTTCGATGTCTTCGGCGATGATCAGAAGTGGACGGCCGGCTTTAGCAACTTGTTCCAAGATCGGCAGCAGATCGCGGATGTTCGAGATCTTTTTGTCGTACAACAAGACGAATGGATTATCCAAGATAGCAACTTGCTTTTCCTGGTTGTTGATGAAGTAAGGCGACAGATAACCGCGGTCAAATTGCATCCCTTCCACGATATCGAGCTCGTCGTTCAGTGATTTGCCGTCTTCCACGGTGATCACGCCTTCCTTGCCCACTTTTTCCATCGCTTCAGCGATGCGCTCGCCGATCGAAAAATCGGAGTTGGCGGAAATGGCGCCAACCTGGGCGATTTCCTTGGTGGTCGTGCATGGACGAGCGATCTTGGCCAGCTCTTCGACGGTGGCTGCAACAGCCTTGTCGATGCCGCGCTTCAAGTCCATCGGGTTCATGCCGGCGGCCACGAATTTCATGCCTTCGCGCACGATGGCTTGTGCCAAAACGGTGGCGGTGGTGGTGCCGTCGCCGGCGTTGTCGCTGGTGCGGGAAGCAACTTCCTTCACCATTTGCGCGCCCATGTTCATGAGCTTGTCTTTCAGTTCGATTTCTTTGGCAACTGAAACACCGTCCTTGGTGACGGTAGGGGCGCCGAACGAACGTTCGAGCACGACGTTACGGCCTTTAGGGCCGAGGGTGACTTTGACTGCGTTGGCGAGAATGTTCACGCCTTCAACCATCTTGGCGCGCGCTGCGTCGCCGAATACTACTTCTTTAGCTGCCATGTTTGTTTCTCCAAAAATTCGTAAATTTTAAATACCGACAACCGGGTGGCGTTATTTCTCGACGATCGCCATGATGTCTTCTTCGCGCATCACCAACAGCTCATCGCCGTCGACCTTGACGGTTTGGCCGGCATATTTGCCGAACAGGACACGGTCGCCGACTCGAACGTCGAGCGGGCGCACTTTGCCGTCGTCGAGAATCTTGCCATTGCCTACGGCGAGCACTTCGCCTTGATCCGGTTTTTCAGCGGCGGCATCAGGAATGATGAGGCCGGATGCTGTTTTGGTTTCCTGGTCGAGACGCTTGACGATTACGCGATCGTTCAATGGGCGAAGGTTCATGCAAAACTCCTTTAAGTTCAATGGATAGTTACAACAATGATTACAGCACCAGCAAGACGGGGCTTGTTTTCAGAAAGTTGCCGTGTCACGCACGGCGCGGAAAGAGCTGTTAGCACTCTCTACTAACGAGTGCTAATTATAGGGACGCTTAGGTGCTATTTCAAGTCGGACACGCATTTATTTCTATCCCCATCCGAAACGGCTGACCTGCTTGCATCTTTTGCAACTCGATGGCCGTCATGTGTGTACGGTTGGGCTGAAAACAAGGCGAGCGTCGAATAAAGAGGATGAACTGACTGAAATCGTTGACGGAAATTCATTTGCAGTCCTATAGTGGCGGGATGATTTCCGAATTTCATGAACTATCCGAAAAAATCGACCTGTTGGCGGCGATGACCCAGACCCTGCGCCGCGAAAACTTCCACCTGCGTGAGGCCAACGCGGCGCTCACTGCCGAAAACATGAATAATTTGCAGCGCATGGGCGAGGCGCAACGGCGCATCGAGGCCTTGCTTCAAAACATACCTGCGCTGGTGCAAGCGGGACTGTCCGAAGCGGCGGCGCAAAGTGAAGAGAAGGACGCTTGATGACACATGTGGACGTTAGCATCATGGGCCAACCGTACCGCTTGGTTTGCAAGGATGACGAAGAAAGGGCCTTGCGCGAAGCGGCCCATTACCTTGACAGCAAGATGCGCGCCATCCGCGATGGCGGCAAAGTGAAGGGCAACGATCGCATTGCCGTGATGGCGGCGCTGGGCGTGGCGGCGGAATTCTTGTCGGTCAAGGTGGCCCAGGGTCCCTTGTCCGACTTGACGATCCTGCAAGTGAAACAGAAAATTAGCGCCATGCACATCGTGCTCGACAGCGCATTGACGCCCCAGGAAAATCTGTTCTAGGCATGCTAAAGAGTAAATTAGTTTGACATGCCCATGCATCAGAGTAAACTTCATAGCGACCCTGCAGTGTTCGCGATTGCCATATATTCCTTGAACCATTTATGTGCACGGGTTGCGGAATTTTGTTCGGTGGGAGTGAGCGTCGCTAGTTCGACGAACCCGAAATTGGACTAACTGTGACCACCTTGAACCGTTTGGTTCGGGATGCCGGCATAACGGCACATGCGGGGTTTTTCTTTTCCGACAGCGGTTGTCGCATACCATGCGCAGCCGTTTTTTTGTGGGCGCTCCCTTTGCGCGCACCCTGAGCCTGGTATTTTGGAGCGAGCGATGCACTATTGGCTGATGAAGTCGGAACCGAACGAAGTGAGCATCGACGACGTGTTGGCGACCCCCGCCCGCACCGTGCCCTGGTTCGGCGTGCGCAATTATCAGGCCCGCAATTTCATGCGCGACGTCATGCAGGTGGGCGATGGCGTCCTGTTCTATCATTCCAGCTGCGCCGAGCCGGGCATCGTCGGGCTGGCCGAAGTGGCCAGCACGCCTTATCCGGACGCGACCCAGTTCGACGCCGGCGGCAAGTATTTCGACGCCAAGGCGACGCCCGAACAGCCGCGCTGGGTCTGCGTCGACGTGCGCGCCATCAGCAAGACGCGGCCGCTGGCGCTTAGCGCCTTGCGCGCGCTGCCGGAACTGGGCGACATGGCATTGCTAAAGAGAGGCAACCGATTGTCGATCACGCCGGTGACGGGGCGCCAGTGGCAGGCCATCCTGGCCCGCTTAACTCCTGCCTTGGGCGCGCCCCAAAACTCGCCTTGACGGAGCGGAGGCGTGCCCATCATCTGTTAGCTGGCCTGGTCGGGGCCGGCGGGGGCATCATCTCGGTGCCCTTCATGACGTGGTGCCGGGGGAAGATTCTCAATGCGGTGGCAACGCCGCGCCCGGCTTTCCCGTCGCCCTGGGCGCCACCTTGCCCAGCATGTATTTCGGATGGGGCGCGCGCGGCTTGCCGCCGTATACGCTCGGCTGCATATATCTGCCGGCCCTGTTGCTGCTCGCGGCGCCATGCTGCTGCGGACCCTGAAATCAATTTGCGCCATGACTTTGTATTGTCCGTCCGCTTATATGCTGTGGACGGCCTCCCACGAACTGCCGCGCGGGGCTGCGCCCGCCGACGGGGCGCCATTCCAGCCTGGCCGCGCATGCTCCGCGCTCTCCCTGGTGTCCATGAGTCGGCGCCGCTCAGACCGGCGCCGGGGCGCTGCCGCTGGCATTGTGCTTATAGGCCCACAGCAGCATGACGAGAGCGCCTGCGACCATCGGCAAGGACAGCATCTGGCCCGAGGTAATGGGGATGCCAGCGACCGTCACTTCCCAATCGGGCACGCGGAAATACTCGGTGAAAATGCGCGCGCAACCGTAGAGCAGGGTAAACATCGCGCCTACCGCCAGCCGCGGGCGCGCCTTGCGCGCATACCACCACAGGATAAGGAAGACGAGACCGCCGTCGACTAAGGCTTGGTAGATCGGCGAAGGGTGGCGCGGCAGCTGGTCGACATTGGGCCAGATCATGGCCCACGGCAGGCTCGGGTCGGCCACGCGGCCGGGCAGTTCGGCATTGATGAAGTTGCCGATGCGACCGGCCGCGTAGCCGAGCGGCACCAGGGGCGCGATGAAGTCGTAGACATCGAACAAATTGCGCCCGGCCTTGCGCGCCCATAGCGCCATGGCCAGCATCACACCCAGAAAGCCGCCGTGGAAGGACATGCCGCCGTGCCAGACGGCGAAGATTTCCAGCGGATGGGCCAGGAAGAAGGCGGGGCGGTAAAACAGCACTTCACCCAGGCGCCCGCCAATCACGACTCCCAGCATGCCGTAAAATAACATGTCGTCGATGTCTTCTTTTTTCCAGCCGAGCGCGGCGATGTGGGGCTGCCGGATGCGCACCCGGCCCAGCATGATGAATAGGGCGAACGCGAGCACATACATGAGGCCGTACCAATGCACTTGGATGGGGCCGATTGCAAAGGCGACGGGGTTGGGCATCGGATGAATCAGCATGACAGGTTCCTTCGTAATATGTCTAAAAAGCCCGCCAGCACCGGCGACGCATTGTCGCGGCACCAGGCCAGGCCGGTTTCGACCAAGGGCACGGGCTCGGCTAGCGCCCGGTATTCTACGCCGGGACGCCGCAAATTTGAAACCGATTGTGGCACAAGGGCGATTCCCATGCCCGCCGACACGAGGCCGACGATGGTTTGCATCTGGATCGCTTCCTGGCCGATCTCGGGTGCCTGCCGGCGGCGCGATAGACGGCCAGGATGGCGTCGTGCAGGACGGGCGCGGTGGTGCGCGGAAAAATAATCAGCGGTATGGGCGGCAGCGGCGCCGGCCGCGGTCAAGCTGACGCCGCGCCGGCTGCGAGGAACAAGGGGACGCCCAGCAACTCTTCCAGCGCGGATGGTTTGCGACAGGGGCGGCTGCGGCATGTGAAGGCGGCGCGCGGCCTTGCCGAAATGCAGCTCTTCGGCCACCATGACGAAATACCGCAGGTGGCGCAGTTCAAGGTTTATCGATAGGGCGTTTGTCGTTAAGTGTTGTGGGCGGCGATATCTTTCGCCACTCTATTTGACAGGCACCCCCGCGCAAGGCAATCTAGCTCTATATTTCAAAGGAGCTCGCCATGGCCGACCTGCCGCGCTACAACCGCCGTTCGAAAAACATCACCGAGGGCGTCGCCCGCAGTCCGAACCGTTCCATGTATTACGCCATGGGCTACCAGACGGAAGACTTCAGCAAGCCGATGATCGGCGTGGCCAACGGCCATTCGACTATCACGCCCTGCAATTCCGGGCTGCAAAAGCTGGCCGACGTTATCATCGCAACCCTCAAGGACGCCGGCAGTAACCCGCAAGTGTTTGGCACGCCCACCATTTCCGACGGCATGTCTATGGGCACGGAAGGCATGAAATATTCGCTCATTTCGCGCGAAGTGATCGCTGACTGCATCGAAACGGCCGTCAACGGCCAATGGATGGATGGCATCGTCGTGATCGGAGGCTGCGACAAGAACATGCCGGGCGGCATGATCGCGCTGGCGCGCACGAATGTGCCGGGGATCTACGTCTATGGCGGCACCATCAAGCCCGGCCGCTGGAAGGGCAAGGACCTGACCATCGTGTCGGCCTTCGAGGCGGTCGGCGAATTTTCCGCCGGCCGCATGTCGCAGGAGGATTTTGACGGCATCGAACGCAATGCGTGCCCGTCGTCGGGCTCCTGCGGCGGCATGTATACGGCCAACACCATGTCGTCCTCGTTCGAAGCGCTGGGCATGGCCCTCATGTATTCGTCGACCATGGCCAATCCGGACGACGAAAAGGTGGGCTCGGCGGCCGAGTCGGCCCGCGTTCTGGTCGAGGCCGTCAAACGGGATTTGAAACCGCGCGATATCATCACCCGCGACTCGATCGAGAATGCCGTCACTTTGATCATGGCGACGGGCGGCTCGACTAACGCCGTGCTGCATTATCTGGCCATCGCCCACGCCGCCGAAGTGGAGTGGACCTTAGACGATTTCGAACGCGTGCGCCAGCGCACGCCCGTTATTTGCAACTTGAAGCCGTCTGGCCAATACGTGGCGACCGACCTGCACCGGGCCGGCGCCATCCCGCAAGTGATGAAGCTGTTGCTTGATGCCGGGCTGATGCACGGCGACTGCCTCACCATCACGGGGCGCACCTTGGCCGAAGAGCTGGCGCAAGTGCCGTCGGTGCCAAACGCCGGTCAAGACGTGATCCGCACCTTGGGCCAGGCCCTCTACAAACAAGGCCATCTGGCGATTTTAAAGGGCAATTTGTCACCCGAAGGGTGCGTGGCCAAGATCACGGGTCTGAAGAACCCCGTCATCACGGGTCCGGCGCGCGTGTTCAACGACGAATACACGGCCTTGGATGCGATCCTGGCCGACCAAATCTTGCCGGGCGACGTGCTAGTGATGCGTTACCTGGGCCCGCAAGGGGGCCCGGGCATGCCGGAAATGCTGGCGCCGACTTCGGCCTTGATCGGCAAGGGCCTGGGCGAATCCGTGGGATTGATCACGGACGGTCGTTTTTCCGGAGGCACCTGGGGCATGGTGGTCGGGCATGTGGCGCCGGAAGCCTTCGTTGGCGGCCTCATCGCGCTGGTGGAAGAAGGCGATTCCGTCACGATCGATGCGCACCAGCTACTCATTCAGCTCAACGTGCCCGATGCGGAGATCGCGCGCCGCCGCGCCCACTGGAGCCCGCCACCGGCGCGCTATACGCGCGGCGTCTTGGCGAAGTTCGCCACCTTGACCTCTTGCGCCAGTAAAGGGGCGGTGACCGGTTAAGGGCCGGCTCGCCCTTGTTGCCGGCAGCGGGCCGATGAAGCTCACTTAAGCTTACTTGCGTTTATTGAAAGTTTGTTTGACGCGGGCCCGGCGCCGCTTCTCGTCTTCGTTGTGCGCTTTGCGCTTGTCAAGGCCGAGCATGCCTTCGATGAATTCGAACCAGATGAACGCGCCTATCATGAGGGCGACGATCCACCACCACGGCAGATCGGCAAAGCGCCAGAATTTTTCATAGCGCAAGATGCACAGCAGGGCGATAATAATGATGAGTGGCATGGCTACGGCTCCGGTTATCGCACCATCTTACAAAGAAACCGCTGTGTCATGGAGTAATATTTAAAGACGCGCCCATCCCGCGTCGCCTTAGGCGGCTGGGCCACAACACAAGGAGTGGATTTGGAGATGACGATGAAACGGTCGAGCTTGGTCGGCATGATGATGGCGTTTGCCATTATTTCGCACACGGCGCTCGCGAACGCTGATTTGGCAAGAGCAAAAAATTGCATGTCTTGCCACGCGATCGGCAGCAAGTTGGTCGGTCCCGCGTACAAGGATGTGGCAGCGAAATATGCCGGCCAAAAAGGCGCGGAGGACAAACTGACCGTGAAGGTGATGAAGGGCGGCGCTGGCGCATGGGGTTCCGTTCCCATGCCGGCCAACCCGCAAGTGAGCGAGGCGGAAGCGCGCACGCTGGTGAAATGGGTTTTGTCGCAGAAATAGTCTTCATTCCAGGCACCGCCGCTGGCGCTGACCTTGACCCTTTGCCTGCGGCGAGGTGCGATGGCTCCCCGCCGGCGGGCCCCTAAAACAATTTACTTGACCACGGCAATTCTCGTCTTCTTGCCGCCTTTGTAGGTAAACAGGGTCAAGGCGCCATCCTTGATGTCGCCGTAACGATCGAACGAGATCGGGCCCGTGATGCCCATGTAGTGCACTTTTGCCAGTTCCGGCAAATACTTGGCGGGCTCAGCCGATTTCGCGTTTTGCATCGCGGTCGCCATCGTCATCACGGCATCGTAGGCGTAAGGAGCGTACATCTGCACTTCGACCTTGTATTTCTTATCGTAACGAACGACAAAGTTGTCCATCGCTTTTTCCTGGCCACTCATGACGCCGCCCGCTTCGGCGCACGTAAGCATGCCATCGGCGAGGCCGTCACCGGCCAGTCGTGCCAAAGCTTCCGTACAGATGCCGTCGCCGCCCATGAACTTGGCCTTGATGCCGAGCGACTTCATTTGGCGCAGCATGGGGCCTGCCACCGAGTCCATGCCGCCGAAGAAAATGAGATCCGGGTCCTTGGCCTTAATTGAGGTCAAAATGGCATTAAAGTCGGTCGCATTGGCGTTGGTAAATTCCCTTCCGACGATGTGGATGCCAGGCATTTTGGACTTGACCCCCTTGATGAACTCGTCAGCGACGCCTTGGCCGTAGGCCGTGCGATCATCGATGACGGCGATTCTCTTCACTTGCATCTTTTCAATGGCGTAACGGCCCAGTGTGCCGCCCAGCTTGTCGTCGTTGGCCACCACGCGAAATGCGGTATTGAATTTCTGCTTCGTGTATTGGGGTGTCGTTGCCGATGGAGAAATCTGGGGGATGCCGGCGTCAAAATAAATTTTCGAGGCGGGCACCGTGGTGCCCGAGTTCATGTGGCCGATCACGCCATTGACTTTGGCATCGACCAGCTTTTGGGCCACGGTCGTGCCCTGTTTCGGATCGGCGCCATCATCTTCCGTCAGCAGGACGAACTTGACGACTTTGCCGTTGATCTTGAACCCTTTCGCGTTCAAGTCGTCGATCGCCATCTTGGCGCCATTTTCATTGTCTTTGCCCAGATGGGCGCCGGCGCCGGAAATCGCGCCGACGTGACCGATCACCACCTCCTGCGCAGCAGCGTTGCCGGCCAAGGCGAGGGCGATGGCAAGCGGAAGGAACTTGATCCTTGATAACATATACATTCTCCTACGGTGTGAGTGCTGCGGCTTGCCGCAGCAAAAAAATTGAACGGATTTACTGCTGCGGGCAGGCCTTGGCGTCGCCCGGCGCCTCGGTCGGGGACTGCTGGCAGCAAAGCGGCTGCGCTTGGCTCAGTTCGGCAGCCACGGCGCGCCAGACGATGGTCTCGATCGCCTGCTGCAAACCGGCGCGGATGTCATTGGTCAAGGTCGTCAGCGCATGCTGCACGACGTCGGCCATGGCGTCCCTAAGATGGTGTTCGAGCATGCCGTCGACGCGCCCTTGCAACTGCTGCACGATGCCTTGCACCAGACGCTGTGCATAGACTTCCTGATCGGCCCCGGCATTTTCGGGTGCGTCTTTTGCGGCGCTGGCGCCACTGTCGGGGCGGGGCGTCGGGGGTACTGTCGGGTGCACTATTTCCGTCAACGTGGGTATGTTAGGGTCGAACGGGCGGCTCATATTTTTCCTGCCACAAAATGGCTCGGTTGATAGTCTTGTTGTTGGTAAGCGACATAGCGCTTGCGGCCGGCGGCGGCGTCGTCCGGGTCGGGCGAGATGATCTCGATGACTCTTTGAAAACGCGCGAGCGCGCCGGGAAAACGGTGTGACAGATTCACCAGCACGTCGAAATGAGGCAAGTTCATGCCATCGTCGTCGGTCAGTACGATGGGCGTTTGCGGCGCCAAGCTGGCGCCGGCCGTGACGTGGGGCAAAAAATCTGTGGCAGAAAATGTCCACAGCGCCAGGTCCAGTTGCGCCAGTTGCGCCGCGTCCTCCGTCATCAAGAGGACCCGATTGCGTGCCAGATAGGCTTTGCGCACGAGACGGCAGGCATAGGCGATTTTGTCGGGCACATTGCTGTGGAAATCAATACGGGGCATGGGAGAGTGCAGGTTCCAAAGGGGACGTTGTCCGTGATTTTAACCGCTCCACGCCCATCCTAGAACCTAAAATCAGGCGGGGCGTTAACCGCAGGCAGCTTTATGCTGCGCGCCGCTGCCGCTTGGGCTGCCTCGCGCGCCGCCGTGGCGGCGTCGATTTGAGGCGGCGCCGCGGCGCCGGCCGCCGGCACCGCTGGCGCAAAGCGATAGCCGGGCGGCGTCGAGGGCTGCGCCGGATAGGCCGCTGCGCTCAGCGACGTGGCCCAGGCCCCCGCCTCGAAACCGATGTTTTTGCGGCTGCCGACGACGAGCAGAGGCAACTGGCCGACGCTGCCAGCCAGTTTTAAAGCCGCATGGTCGGCCGCGCTGCTGACGGTTTTTTCGGCATAAGGTACGCCGCGCTCTTGCAACATGGCGCGCCCCAGGTCGCAAGCTTCGCACTGGGCGCTCGTATACAGCGTGACCGGATAGTTTTTCACGGCCTCGGCCAGTTCGCGCGGCAGTTCGGGCGCGGCGGCGGCGCTCGCGAACGACTTGAGCTGCACCTTGCCGGCCGACGGCGGCGGTGCCACGTCGCTGTAATGGGTCACCCCTTTTGCATCGACCCACTTGTAGATCTGGGCACCGGCAGCGCCGGCGCCCAGCACCAGCACCAGGCCGGTATAGGCCAACAAACCTTTCATTTCGCTCTCCCTTGGTGCACGATTTTTCGATCAAGCCATTCCGCTGTGGCGCAGCAGAGCGTCGATATTCGGTTCGCGGCCGCGGAACGCCTTGAACGATTCCAAGGCAGGGCGCGCGCCGCCGGCGGCCAAAATTTCTTCCAAGAAGCGTTGGCCCGTCGCCGCGGAGACGACACTGCCGCCGGCCGCGCCCGCCTCCTCAAAAGCGCTGTAGGCGTCGGCCGACAGGACTTCGGCCCATTTGTAACTATAATACCCTGCACCATACCCGCCGGCAAAAATATGGCTGAAGGCGTTCTGGAAACGGTTGAATGGCGGGGCCACCATGACGGAAAATTGTTGGCGCACTTCATCGATCAATTGCTGAACGCTTTTCGCGCCGCCGGCCTCATAGTCATAATGCAGATGCATGTCGACTAGGGCAAGTTCAACTTGGCGCAAGGTTTGCAGCCCCGACTGGAAATTTTTTGCGGCCAGCATTTTTTCATACAAGGCGCGCGGCAAGGGCAAGCCCGTGTCCGCATGGGCCGTCATCTGTTGCAGTACGTCCCATTCCCAGCAAAAGTTCTCCATGAATTGCGATGGCAGCTCGACGGCATCCCACTCGACGCCCGCGATGCCGGACACGCCGATTTCGTCGACCCGCGTTAGCATGTGGTGCAGGCCATGGCCAAACTCGTGAAACAGGGTAATGACTTCGTCGTGCGTGAGGAGGCAAGTTTGGCGCAGGCCGGCAATGACGGGCGGTTCCGTGAAGTTGCACGTGAGATAGGCGAGCGGGGTTTGCACTGTGCCGCCCGGCAGGCGCCGCCGGCCGCGCGCGTCGTCCATCCAGGCGCCGCCCCGTTTGCCGCTCCTGGCATACAAGTCGAGATAGAACTGGCCAATTAGCTGGCCCTCTTTTTCGATCCGGAAAAAGCGCACATCTTGATGCCAGCTGCTGGCCTGGTCGGCCACGATGGAGACCGAGAACAGGGTTTGCGCCAGACGGAACAGACCGTCGATCACCTTCGGTTCCGGGAAATATTGTTTGACTTCTTGCTCGGAGAAGGCATAGCGCTGTTGGCGCAGTTTTTCCGACGCGTAGGCCACATCCCACGCTTCCAGGCTACCAATGCCCAGTTCGTCCTTGGCAAAAGCGCGCAGCTGGGCCAAGTCTTTTTCCCCATACGCTCTTGCGCGCCGCGCCAAGTCCTCCAGGAAGCCGATCACCTGCTCCGGGCTGTGCGCCATTTTTGGCACCAAGGACACCTGGGCGAAGTTTTTGTAATTGAGTAGGCGCGCTTCTTCACTGCGCAAACTGAGCAGCGTGACGATGTTTTGGCTGTTATCCCATTGTTCGGTCTGAGTGAAATCCGTGCCCAGTTCGGATGCCCTGGTGGCGTTGGCGCGGTAAACCGTTTCACGCAGGCGACGTTGGTCGGCAAATTGCAGCAGCGGGTAATAGGATGGGAAGTGCAGGGTGAATTGATGGCCGCTCTTGCCCTCCTTTTCAGCGGCGGCGCGGGCCGCCCGCAGCACGTCGCCCGGCAAACCGGCCAGGTCGGTTTCGTCCTCCACCAGCAGCTTATAGTCATTGGTGGCGTCGAGCACGTTTTCCGAAAAACGGGTCGATACGGCGGCCTGCTGCTCTTGGATTTGGGCAAAGCGCGTTTTTTTGTCGGCCCCCAGGTCCGCCCCGCCCAAGCGGAAATCGCGGATGGCGTTGTCGATGATGCGGCGCCGCGCCGGCGTCAGCTGCGCAAACGCCGGGCTCGCTCTTAGCGACTTATATTTGGCGAACAAGGCTTCGTTTTGCGCCAGGGCGGTCCAGAATTCCGTAATTTTCGGCTGATTTTCGTTGTACGCGGCGCGCAATTCGGGCGTATCGACGACGCCGTTCAAATGGCTGACGACGCCCCATGCCCGGCCCAGCAATTCGCCCGTGTCCTCCAGCGGGGCGACAAAATTATCCCAGCACACGTGCGCCATGGGCGCTTCCAGTTGCGCCACCACGGCGCGGCTTTTTTCCAGCAGAACATCGATGGCGATGGTGACATGCTCTGGCTTGATCGCGTCAAAGCGCGGCAAACCCGAGAAATCTAGCAAAGGGTTCATGTTTTTTCCCATTTAGGTTCGTTCCGCCGCCTCGACGGTGTTCATCAACAGCATCGTGATTGTCATCGGCCCCACTCCGCCCGGCACCGGCGTGATATGCGAGGCCACCGCCACCACGTTTTGGAAATCGACGTCGCCGCATAATTTGCCGCTGTCGTCGCGGTTCATGCCGACATCGATGACGATCGCGCCCGGCCTGACCATGTCGGCGGTGAGCGTGTTGCGGCGCCCCACCGCGGCGACGACGATATCGGCTGCGCGCGTGTGATGGGCCAGATTCGGTGTCGCGCTATGGCAGATGGTGACGGTCGCGTTCGCTTGCAAGAGCAGCAGCGCCATCGGCTTACCGACCGTGTTACTGCGCCCGATCACGACCGCGTGCTTGCCGCGCAAGTCGATGCCCGTGCTTTCGATGAGTTTCATGCAGCCATAGGGCGTGCATGGGCGAAAGCCTGGCATGCCCGTTAGCAGTTCGCCCGCGCTCAGCACGGAGTAACCATCGACGTCCTTGCTAGTGGCAATGGCTTCAATGACCTTGTGCGGGTCGATGTGCTTTGGCAAAGGCATCTGCACCAGGATGCCGTGAATGGACGGGTCGCCGTTTAGCGCGCCGATGCGATCGAGCAAAGCGGCCTGCGTCAGCTCGGCGCTATATCGTTCGAGCGTGGAAACAAAGCCGACGTCGGCGCACGCCTTGACCTTGTTGCGCACGTAGACCTGGCTGGCGGGGTCTTCACCGACCAGGATCACGGCCAGTCCGGGCCGTTTGCCGCGGGCGTTCAAGGCGCTAACGCGGATTGCGATGTCGGCGCGCAGTTGTTGGGAGAGTGCAATTCCGTCGATCAGTTGAGCTGGCATTATTTTGGCCGTGGGAGATATAAAACAAAGATTATAAAGCCGCGCAGTGGCCCGAAGTGGCGGTGCGCGATTTGCAGGGCTTAAAATTAGGCGGAGCGGGGCGCCAACGAGAAAAATATTTCATATTATGAGAACGGATATCGCAATTTGAAAAATGGCGAAACTGATGTTAGAATCTTTACACTAAGGAATGAGTAAATAATCAGATTGACAAAGTCCGACAGCGATCTGGGATCGGCGTTGGACATTACCCCACAGGAGACTACGAAATGTCAGCGCAACTCGACCAGCTTACGGCGCAAGCGGCCAACGATCCAGATTCCCAAGAAACCAAGGAATGGCTCGACGCCCTCGAAGCCGTGCTTGAAAAAGAAGGCCCGGAACGGGCCCACTATCTGATGGAGCGCTTAGTTGACCTAGCCCGCCGCCGCGGCGCCCAGATCCCGTTCTCGAGCAATACGGCGTATGTCAACACGATCCCGCTGCAGCAGGAACAGCACTGCCCCGGCAACCTCGAATACGAAGAGCGCCTGCGCTCTTGGATGCGCTGGAACGCGATGGCCATGGTGGTCAAGGCCAACCGCGCCGACGGCGACTTGGGCGGCCACCTGTCCAGCTTTGCCTCGCTGGCGAACATGCTGGGCATCGGCTTTAACCACTTCTGGCGTGCCCCGAGCCAAGAGCATGGCGGCGACTTGCTCTACATCCAGGGTCACTCCTCGCCCGGCGTCTATGCGCGCGCCTTTCTCGAAGGCCGCCTGAGCGAAGAACAGTTGCTCAACTTCCGGCGCGAAGTCGACGGCAAGGGCTTGTCGTCCTACCCGCATCCGAAACTGATGCCGACCTTCTGGCAATTTCCCACCGTATCCATGGGTCTTGGGCCCCTGATGGCGATCTATCAGGCCCGTTTCTTGAAATACCTGCACGCCCGTTCCATCGCCGACACGGCCAATCGCAAGGTCTGGGCCTTTTGCGGCGACGGTGAAATGGATGAGCCCGAATCGATGGGCGCCATCGGCATGGCCGCCCGCGAAAACCTCGACAATCTGGTGATCGTCGTCAATTGCAATTTGCAGCGCTTGGACGGACCGGTGCGCGGCAACGGCAAAATCATCCAGGAACTCGAGGCGGACTTCCGCGGCGCCGGCTGGAACGTGGTCAAGGTCATCTGGGGCCCGGGCTGGGATGCGCTTTTGGCCCAGGACAAGGACGGCATCTTGCAGCGCGTCATGATGGAAACCGTGGATGGCGAATACCAGAACTATAAGGCCAAGGACGGCGCCTACGTGCGCAAGAACTTCTTCGGCAAACATCCAAAGCTGCTCGAGATGGTCGCCAATATGACCGACGACGACATCTGGCGCCTAACGCGCGGTGGCCACGATCCGCATAAGATCTACGCCGCCTTCAAGATTGCCCAAGAACACAAGGGGCAACCGACCGTCCTCCTCGTGAAGACCATCAAAGGCTATGGCATGGGCAAGTCGGGTGAGGCGCGCAACACCGCGCATCAGACCAAGAAACTCGACGACGAGGCGATCCGCGAAATGCGCGACCGCTTTGCGATCCCGATCCCGGACGACGAGCTGGCGCAGATCCCGTTTTACAAGCCGGCCGACGATGCGCCGGAGATGGTCTACCTGCACCAACGGCGCCAGGCCTTGGGCGGGTACTTGCCGCAGCGCCGCATGCAGGCCGAAGAAGTGCTGCCGGTGCCGCCACTGTCGGCCTTCCAGAACGTGCTCGACGCCACCCCCGAGGGGCGCGAAATGTCGACCACCCAGTCGTACGTGCGCATCATTTCGACCCTGCTGCGCGATCCGCACCTGGGGCAGCGCATTGTGCCGATCTTGGTCGACGAATCGCGTACCTTCGGCATGGAAGGCTTGTTTCGCCAGATCGGGATCTTCAGCCAGCAAGGTCAGTTGTACGAGCCCGTCGACAAGGACCAGGTGATGTACTACCGCGAAGACAAGGCCGGCCAGATTTTGCAGGAAGGCATCAATGAGGCCGGCGGCATGAGTTCGTGGATCGCGGCGGCGACGTCGTACTCGACCAACAACCGGATCATGGTTCCGTTCTACACCTTTTACTCAATGTTCGGCATGCAGCGCATTGGCGACTTGGCATGGGCGGCGGGCGACATGCGCTCGCGCGGCTTCCTGATGGGCGGCACCGCCGGGCGCACCACGCTCAATGGCGAAGGGTTGCAGCACGAAGACGGCCATAGCCACATCATGGCAGCAACGATCCCGAACTGCCTGCCTTACGATCCGACCTTCGGGCACGAAGTGGCGGTCATCATCCAAGATGGCTTGCGGCGCATGATCGCCAATCAGGAAGACGTGTTTTATTACATCACCTTGATGAATGAAAACTACGCCCAGCCGGGCCTCGTGCCAGGCCAGGAAGAGGGCATCTTGAAGGGCATGTATCTCTTGTCCGCAGGCAAGCCGGCAGTCAAGCTGCGGGTGCAACTGATCGGTTGCGGCACCATCTTGCGCGAATCGATGGCGGCGGCGCAATTGCTGCAAGACGACTGGGGCATCGCGGCCGATGTCTGGTCGGCGCCGTCCTTAACGCTGGTCGCGCGCGAAGGGCAGGATGTCGAACGCTGGAACATGGTCAACCCAAGTCTGCCGCAACGCGTGCCGTATGCCACCCAATGCCTGCAAGAGAGCCTCGGCCCGATCGTCGCCACGACCGACTACATGCGTGCGTTCGCCGAACAGATTCGGGCCTTCATACCGAGCGGGCGCAACTACAAGGTCCTGGGCACGGACGGTTTCGGACGCTCGGACAGCCGCGCCAAGCTGCGCGAGTTTTTTGAAGTCAGCCGTTATTATGTGACGGTCGCGGCGCTCAAATCACTGTCCGACGAAGGCGCGATTGCGCCGTCGCTAGTGGAGCAGGCGATTGCGAAATACGGCATCAACCCGAACAAGCCAAATCCGGTGACACAATAAACGCGGTTCTGACACATTAGAAAAAAACGGAGCAAACGTGATGAACATAGTGGAAGTTAAAGTCCCGGATATCGGCGATTTCAAAGAAGTGGAAGTGATCGAGGTGATGGTGAAAGTGGGCGACACGATCAAGGTCGATCAATCGCTCATTACGGTTGAATCGGACAAGGCCAGCATGGAAATCCCCTCCAGCCACGCGGGGCAAGTCAAGGAATTGCGCGTCAAGGTGGGCGACAAGGTCGCCGAAGGCACCTTGCTGCTGATCCTCGAAGCGAGCGAGGCGGAGGCTCCTGCCGCGGCTGCAGCAGCCCCGACCCCAGCCGCCGCAGCGCCCGCAGCAGCCGAAGCAGCCGAAGCAGCCGAAGCAGCCGAAGCAGCAGCAGCCCCGGTTGCGGCTCCAGCTCCAGCCCCGGCCCCGGCCCCGGCCGTTGCCCCGGCACCCGCCGCCGCCGCGGCCGCCGCGCCGGCGCCCAGCGTGGGCCTGGCGCATGCGTCGCCATCGATCCGCAAGTTCGCGCGCGAACTCGGCGCCGATCTGACGCGCGTGCCAGGGTCCGGTCCCAAGGGCCGCATCACGCAAGAGGATGTGCAAAACTTCGTCAAGGGCGTCTTGAGCGCCGCCGCGCCGGCCGGCGCAGCAGGCAAGGGCGTCGGTTTGGATTTGCTGCCCTGGCCTTCGCTCGACTTTAGCAAGTTTGGCCCGACCGAATTGGAGCCGCTGTCGCGCATCAAGAAAATTAGTGGCCCCAACTTGCACCGCAACTGGGTAACGATGCCGCATGTGACGCAGTTCGACGAAGCCGACGTCACCGATCTTGAACAGTTCCGCCTCGCTGCCAACGCGGCGCTGGCCAAAGCCAAGGAAGGCGTCAAGCTGACCATGCTCGCTTTCGTCATCAAGGCCAGCATCGCCGCGCTCAAAAAATACCCGGCCTTCAACGCCTCGATTGATGCCACTGGCGCGAATCTGATCCTCAAACGCTATTACCACATCGGCTTTGCGGCCGACACGCCCGGTGGACTAATGGTTCCGGTCATCAAGGACTGTGACAAGAAGGGCATTGCGCAAATTGCCCAAGAAATGGCCGATCTGTCGGCGCAGGCGCGCGACGGCAAGCTAAAGTCGCCCGATATGCAAGGCTCCAGTTTTACCATCTCCTCCTTGGGCGGCATTGGCGGCACCGCCTTTACGCCGATCATCAACGCGCCCGAAGTGGCGATCCTCGGCTTGTCGAAAGCGGCAATGAAACCGGTCTGGGACGGCAAGCAGTTCCAGCCGCGCCTGATGATGCCGCTGTCCTTGTCGTACGACCATCGGGTGATCGACGGGGCCATGGGCGCGCGCTTCGCCGTATATCTGGCCGACGTGTTGGCCGACATGCGCAAGACATTGCTGTGAAATTTGTGATCGGCGCGTGGGCGGTCTAAATGCCGCGCGCCATAGCGCAGACGGATCGCTGCGGCGCCGTTTGCATCCCTCTTTTAGCCCGCGCCGCAGGCGCGGGGCGTGATGGAGTATGCGATGAGTACGATCGAAGTGAAAGTGCCCAATATCGGCGATTTCAAAGAAGTGGAAGTGATCGAGGTGCTGGTGAAAGTGGGCGACACGATCAAGCTCGAGCAGTCGCTCGTGACGGTCGAATCGGATAAGGCCAGCATGGAAATCCCGGCCAGCCACGGCGGGCTCGTAAAGGAATTGAAGGTCAAAGTGGGCGACAAGGTTGCTGAAGGCACGGTATTGCTGATATTGGATGAAGGCGCCGGCGATACGGTGGCGCCGGGCGCAGCTCCCGTGGCCGGCGGCGCCCCTAGCGCGCTGCCGGCAGCTTCGGCAGCTCCGGCAGCTCCGGCAGCTCCGGCAGCTCCGGCAGCTCCGGCAGCTCCGGCAGCTTCGGCAGCTCCGGCGGCGGCGCCCGCCAACAGCTATGCCGGCAAGGTCGACGTCGAATGCCAATTGATGGTATTGGGTGGCGGGCCGGGCGGCTATTCCGCGGCATTTCGCGCCGCCGATCTGGGCTTGGAGGTGGTGATCGTCGAGCGCTATCCGACCTTGGGCGGGGTGTGCCTGAACGTCGGTTGCATACCGTCCAAAGCGCTACTGCATGTGGCGGCGGTGATCGATGAGGCGACGGCGATGTCCGCACACGGCGTCACGTTCGCCGCGCCGCAAATCGATATCGACCAGGTGCGCTCCTATAAGGAAAAAGTCATCGGCAAGATGACGGGCGGCCTAGCTGGCATGGCCAAGGGCCGCAAAGTCAAGGTGGTGCAAGGCGTAGGCCAGTTCGTCGGACCCAACCACATTGAAGTGAGCGCGGGCGATGGCAGCAAACTCGTTGTCGGTTTCAAACAGGCGATCATCGCGGCCGGTTCGGCGGTGGCGAAACTGCCATTCCTGCCGCAAGATGCGCGCGTCGTCGATTCGACGGGCGCTCTCGAGTTGCCGTTCATTCCAAAACGCATGCTGGTCATCGGCGGCGGCATCATCGGCCTTGAAATGGCGACCGTGTATTCGACCCTGGGCGCGCGCATCGACGTCGTCGAAATGCTCGACGGCCTGATGCAAGGGGCGGACCGCGACATGGTCAAGGTGTGGCAGAAGTTCAATGAAAAGCGCTTCGACAATATCATGACCAAGACCAAGACGGTGGCCGTGGAAGCGTTGTCGGAAGGAATCAAGGTCTCGTTTGAATCGGCTGAGGCGGGCGTGCCCGCGCCCGCAGCGAAGCTATACGATATGGTGCTGGTGGCCGTTGGCCGCAGCCCGAACGGCAAAAAAATCGATGCGCACAAGGCCGGCGTCGCCGTCACGGACCGCGGTTTCATCAATGTCGACGGCCAGATGCGCACCAATGTGGCGCATATCTTCGCCATTGGCGACCTGGTCGGCCAGCCGATGCTGGCGCACAAGGCGGTGCACGAAGGCCATGTGGCGGCGGAAGCGGCAGCCGGCCAAAAATCGTATTTCGACGCCAAGGTGATCCCGTCGGTCGCGTATACGGATCCGGAAGTGGCATGGGTCGGCATCACGGAAGACGACGCCAAGAGCAAGGGCCTCCGGCTTGAAAAGAGTCTGTTTCCATGGGCGGCGAGCGCGCGGGCGGTGGCCAATGGCCGGGACGAAGGGTTTACCAAACTATTGTTCGATGCCGATACCCACCGCATCGTGGGCGGCGGCATCGTCGGCACCCATGCCGGCGACATGATCGGCGAAATCGCGCTGGCCATCGAGATGGGCGCGGACGGGGCAGATATCGGCAAGACCATCCACCCGCATCCGACGCTGGGTGAATCGATTGGTCTGGCCGCCGAAGTGCAAGAAGGCGTCTGTACCGACTTGCCGGCGCCCCGTAAGCGCTAAAGTGCGCCAAGGGGGAAGCCGGGAATATCCCGGCTTCCCCTAGCCAAACGCCCAGATTCTTGGTCGCCCAGTTGTTCTGGTTCAGTTGCAAGGTAACGCTCAGGGGCGCCGCTTGGGTTAGCCGGCACTGCCCTTGCTGGATCCGATTAATTGCGACTGACACTATGCTACCTGGCGTGGGCAGTGCCGGATCGGCAAATACCACGTTACGGCGAGATCCTACTTGCCGGGTTATTCAACGCGCAATTTTGAGGCGGCCGGCAGCGGCGACAACGGCATCCGGCAGTTGGCGGTGGCCAGGCGCTCCACGGTGGCTATTTCGGATTCCAGCATGGCCAGTCTGGCCTTCAAAAACAGGTCGCAGTCGGTGTCGACAGCGATCCCGAGTTTCTTCTAATTGCGCGCCAGGCGATCCATGCTGTGCACCACTTCCGTGTCGCCTCACGGACGAAGGACGTCAGCGTCTCGAGTGCCGGCTGCTGGGTATCCTTGCCGGATACCTTGTCGGTGAACTGCTGGTCCACTTGGACCTGTTCAAGTGGGCGCTCCGGGTTCTGGTCGAGACTGCTGACCCGGATATAGCCGATGCGTTGACCGTGCAAAGTGCCTCCAAACAAAATGTGTCCCGGAAAACTTCATGACCCTGCACGGAAGAGTCAAGAAATAGAAATTTCCATTCTATTTTTGGCGATGTGAAGCCAGGCAGTCTGACCAGCTTAGGGTATGCTTTAATCTGACGTGATAATTTTGTGGCGTCGCGCCCACTGGGTCTTGATGCCTCGCGACCAAGGTAGCAACCACAGGTGATTTCGCATCATGAAGCAATTCTGGCCCGCCAACTTGCTGGTACTTGCAGTATCTGGGACTGCGCTTCTCTGCGGACTTGGTTTGCTCGGGGCCGGCAATCGCGAATTGGCAGGTTGGGTTTGGGTGGCTGGCTCCGCCCCAGCGTTTGTGCTTCTGTTGTATGACACTGTGCGCGCCCTTGCCAAGCGCGAAGCGGGCGTCGACATGCTCGCTTTGCTTTCCATCGGCGGCGCCATTGCCTTGGGAGAATATCTGACGGGAGCTGTTATCGCAGCCATGCTGGCCAGCGGTAGAGCCCTGGAAAGTTTCGCGCAGCGTCGTGCGGGACGGGAAATGTCGGCTTTGCTAGCGAAGGCTCCCAGGACCGCCCACCGGTTTGAGGAAGGGGGGCTGGTTCAGATTCCGTTGCAGCAGGTCATACGGTGCGACCGGCTACTGGTGCGCAGTGGAGACACGGTTCCCGTCGACGGCAGTTTGACCTCGCCACTTGCCATTTTGGACGAGTCTACGCTGAGTGGCGAGTCGATACCGGTTGAGCGCCGACAGGGGGCTCTCTTGCGCAGTGGCGCACTCAATGCCGGCGCACCTTTTGAAATGCTTGCCACGACCAATGCGGCCGAAAGTACGTTCGCCGGCATCGTCAGGCTCGTTTCTAGCGCCCAAAGTTCGAAGGCGCCCGCGTCGCGCCTTGCGGATCGCTACGCGCTGTGGTTCGTCCCCTTGTCGTTGGGATTGGCCGGAGTGGCTTGGTTTGTGAGCGGCGATCCGGTGCGCGCGCTGGCCGTGCTTGTGGTGGCCACACCCTGCCCCCTCATCCTTTCCGTCCCGGTCGCCATTGTGTCGGGCATGTCGGTCTGTGCCAAGCGTGGCGTCCTAGTCAAGGGAGGTGGCGCTTTGGAACAGCTGGCGCGGGCCAAGGTGCTGTTCTTCGACAAGACCGGCACCTTGACCGGCGGCCGTGCCCGCTTGGTCTCCATCAAGGCCGAGGCCGGCGTCAAGGCGCAGGAAGTGCTGCGTATCACCGCTTCGCTAGATCAGATGTCCGGACATGTGATCGGCACCGCCGTGGTCGCCGTCGCTCGCGAACGGGGCCTGTCCTTGACGATCCCCACAGCGGTCCAGGAACAACGGGGGGCCGGCCTCATCGGTGTACTCGATGGCAATCAAGTTGCGATTGGTTCCTACGACTTCGTTTCTACGCGTGCCACATCGCCCGAATGGGCGCGAGCGTTTCTCGAAGAGGTTGCCGAGGAAGGCGGAGCGGCGGTATTTGTGGCGCTTGACGGATCCATCGTCGGCGCCTTGCATCTGGCAGACCAGATTCGGGTCGAAACCCCGCGGGCGCTGCGCTTGCTACGCCGGGCAGGAATCAAGCGCATCGTGATCCTTACTGGCGATCACCGGCAGATCGCCGAAACCATCGGTGCCGCCGTGGGCGTGGATGAGGTGCGAGCCGAACAGACTCCCGCCGAGAAACAAGGCGCCATCGAATCGGGCCGTTCCTTGGGTCCCACCATGATGGTTGGCGACGGCGTGAACGATGCGCCTGCCCTGGCTGCGGCCGACGTGGGCGTCGCCATGGGAGTGCGCGGAGCTGCTGCATCGTCCGAAGCTGCCGATGTTGTGCTTTTGGTGGATCGGCTAGACCGCCTTGCCGAAGCGCTGCATACGGCCCGCGCTACGCGCTCAATCGCATTGCAAAGTGTTTTCGCCGGAATGGGCTTGTCTGCACTCGCGATGCTGATTGCGGCGTTCGGCTATCTGCCGCCGCTCTACGGCGCCGTATTACAGGAAGCGATCGACGTCGCGGTTATCTTGAACGCATTGCGCGCGCTTTGGATCGCGCCTCTGCGTGCCAGCCGCCACACTTTGTCCGCATCCCAACTGGCGACCCTGCGGAGCGACCACGCCGCCCTCGCACCGGTGCTCGATCACCTAACTTCCCTCGCAAACGGGCTAACTGCGATGGCGCCAGCCCAAGTGAGGCAAGCCGTGAGGGAGTTGGATGGCATCTTGCAAGAAAAGCTTTTTCCCCATGAACGGTCGGATGACACCGATGTTTACCCGGTTCTAGCCGAGCTCCTGGGTGGAGACGACCCGATGGCAGCAATGAGCCGGACTCACAGAGAAATATTTGGGTTGGGGCGCCGACTCAAACGTATTATTAAGACCATGCCGCCAAACGAGGGCGCGCAAGCTGAGTCGCTAACTGAATTGCAGCGCATTCTATTTAGCTTGGACGCCATCTTGCGCCTGCACTTTGCGCAGGAAGAAGAAATTTATCAAAACCTGGGTTGACTATGTGCGTACATTCCCGATTTCAAAAGCATATCGGGCTCTTGCGCAGCGTTGAACGCGCCGTTACCAGGGCTGCAGCTCGCTTAGTGCGATTGTTCCGTTTCGTGAGCTGAGCTTTACGCCGCGACGGTCGAGTTCGTGGGCATTTGGCGTGTGCTACATGCTGCCTGGGCGCGGCCACCAGTGTGAAATTGACAAATGCGCCAGCGCGCCAGTTCCCCCTCTAGCGCCGTGTCCCTTCGAAAAACAAGTCTAGACCTTGCGCGACATTGCGCCGCAAGTCGGCTTCGCTCGGTTCTTTTTCCGCTTCAAACAGCAAGCGGCCCAGTTGGTCGCCCATGAGGCAATTGATCAGGTGAAGGGCCAGGACATGGGGCTGCAAGGCGTCGCGAAAGTGGGCCAAGATGTCCGGGCGCGCGAAAAAACGGGTCAGTAATTCCCGCGTTTGGCCGGGGCCGGCCCGGTCGAATGTGAGCGCCAGTTCGGGATTGGTTTTGGCTTCGGCCACCACCATGCGGTGCAGGCTGATTACTTGCGGCATGGATACCAGTTTCACATAACGCAAACTGAAATCGTCCAGGATCTGCCGGATCGGCCGGCCGTCCGTATCCATGTCGCCCATCGCGAAGTAGCGCGACCGGCCGCCCGCGATGACGGCGTTAAACAGCCCGGCCTTGCCGCCAAATTTGACATAGATGGTGCGCACCGCCACGTGCGCTTCGTGCGCGATCAGCTCGAGGCTGACATTGCTATACCCCTTGTCCATAAACAGGCTGGCGGCCGATTCAAGAAGGTTTTGCAGGCGCGCTTCGAGGTCGGCGGCGCGCGGCCGACCGGCCCCCTTGCAGCAGGGTGGATCGGTGTCGGTGCCGGCATTGCTTGGCGTCGTGTGGGTGAGGCCGGGCTCGGAAAGGGGCGGGTGGGACATGGTGTAGGAGTGCGAGACGAGTAAGCACTCACTGTAGTCCAAAACAAAATGAAATGCAATCGTTTCATTTCTTGACTTCATGATTTGCATGGCTAATAATGCGCCTAGATCATTTCATTACGGAGCCATGCATGTCCATCCAAACGAGCCAAGCCGAACCGAAACTGCTGAACTCTGTTTCGTTCGCCGGCCACGCCGCACAAGGCTCGCCAAGGCGAGCTGACAGGCGCGTCTTGTTCGTGGTCGGCATTATCGCGCTTGGCGCGCTTGGGGCGGGAGCTCGCATGTGGTATCGCAGCCATTATTTCGTCGAGACGGAAGACGCCTACCTATCGGGCCATGTGCATCCCGTGTCAGCCCGTATCTCAGGGGTAGTCACGCGGGTTCTGATTGACGACAACCAGGCCGTGAGGGAAGGCGATTTGATGGCCGAACTCGATCCCGCCGATCAGCGCGTCAAAGGGGAACAGATCCAAGCTCAGATCGACACCGCCGAACAGCAAGTGCTGCGCTCCGAGGCTGAAGTGGCGCAGGTGAAGGCGCAAGCGGGCGTCGCCGGCGCCCAGGTGGTGCAATCGGAAGCCCTGTTGCTGCGCGCGCAACAAGATGCCGAGCGCTACGGCCAGTTATACACGAGCCAGATAAAGGCGGTCTCCAAAGCCGAACTGGACGCAGTCATCGCCACCCGCTCTAGCGCCGTCGCCGATCTGGCTGCGCGCAGGGACAGCGCGCTTGCCGCCAAAGCGCAAACGGGCGCGGCGGGCGCGGCGAGCGCCGTACTCAAGGCGCAAGTGCGGGTGTTGCGTGTGCAGTTGAAGGAGGCGCAGCAGCAACTGGCGTACAACCGCATCGTCGCGCCGGTCTCGGGGCGCATCGGCAAACGTTCCATTGAAGTGGGCATGCGCGTGCAACCGGGCGAACAATTAAGCGCCATCGTGCAAGACAATGTCTGGGTCACGGCCAACTTCAAGGAAACCCAGCTGGCCGATCTGCGCCAAGGCCAGACCGTAAGAGTCTCCGTCGATGCTTTGCCCGGTAACGTCTTGAAGGGCCGGATCGACAGCTTCGCGCCGGCCTCCGGCGCGCAGTTCGCGCTGCTGCCGGCCGACAACGCCACCGGCAACTTCACCAAGATTGTGCAGCGCGTCCCGGTCAAGATCGTGCTCAGGGCGCAAGACCTCACAGCCTTAAGGGGGCGCCTGGTGCCGGGCATGTCGGTGCTGGCGGAAGTGGAGATCAATCAGCCAGCCGCGACCAGCGTGCGCTAGGGGCCTCGTCATGACCCGTTTGACAGCTGTTTTGCCCGCGGCCAAGGCGGCGCTTGGGCCGCCTGTGATTGGCGAAAAGGTTTCCGCCCGCACTTGGTTCGCCGTCGGCGCCGGCATGATGGGCGCGTTCATGGCCGTGCTCGACATTCAGATTACGAATTCCTCTTTGCGCGATATTCTGGGCTCCTTGGCGGCGACCCAGGAGGAAGGTTCCTGGATTTCGACCGCTTACTTGGTGGCGGAAATCATCGTCATTCCTCTCACGGCGCTGCTCACGCGCGTGTTCGGCGTGCGCACCTACATGGTCGCCACCACCGCCTTGTTCCTCCTGTTTTCCACCTTGTGCGGGGCCGCGTGGAGTTTGCCGAGCATGATTGCGTTCCGCGTGCTGCAAGGGTTCACCGGCGGCGCCTTGATCCCGATGGCAATGACCCTGGTCATGACCAAGCTGCCGCCGTCGAAGCGCGCGACCGGCATGGCCATTTTTGGACTGACTGCGACGCTGGCACCGGCCATGGGCCCCACTTTCGGCGGCTACCTGAGCGAGCTTTACGGCTGGCCTTCGATCTTTTACATCAACTGGATGCCGGGCGCGCTGCTGATCGCCGGCATGATCTACGGCCTCGAGCGCGAGCAGTTCCAGCTAAAGCTGCTAAGGAGTGCCGACTGGCTGGGGATAAGCTTGATGGCCTTGGGTCTGGGCAGCTTGACCATTTTCCTGGAAGAGGGCAATACGGAGGATTGGTTTGATTCGGCCTTCATCATCACCTTCGCCGCTCTGGCCATCGCCGGCTTGCTCGGTTGGGTCGTAACGAGTGCGCTGCGCGCCGAGCCCTTCGTCAACCTGGCCCTGTACGGCCAGCGCAACTTCTTGGTGGCCACGACGCTATCGGCCGTGACGGGCATGGGTTTATACGGCTCGTCCTTCCTGCTTCCCCTGTACTTGGGCCAGATAGCGGGCTACTCGCCGATGCAGATCGGCGAAGTGATCATGTGGGTCGGCTTACCGCAGTTGTTCATCATGCCATTTGTCGCCGCTCTCTCGTCCCGGGTCGATAACCGCATCTTGTGCTCGTTCGGGCTCGGCCTGTTCGGCGCATCGTGCCTGATGAACTCGAGCATGGACGCGGGCACCGGATACGAGCAGCTGCTGCTGTCGCAAATCGTGCGTGCCCTGGGCCAGCCCTTCATCATGCTCACTCTGTCCAATTTCGCCATGCAGGGCATTGCCCCGCGCGATATGCCGTCAGCCTCGAGCCTGTTTAACATGACGCGCAATCTGGGCGGCTCGATCGGAATTGCCTTGCTGGCGACGTCGCTTAGCAGCCGCCAACATTTTCATTCGGCCCGGCTGGGCGAATCGATTTCGTCGTTTGCCGCGCCGACCCAATTGCGCCTGGAGCAACTGACCCAATCGTTCATCGCGCATGGCATTGATCCGGCCACGGCCGCCCATCAGGCGTTGGCGGCGGTGGACCGGATCGTGCGTCGTGAAGCCTATGTCATGGCCTACAACGACTGCTTTTACATCATCGGCGTCGTCCTCCTTTCCTGCATAGGAGCGCTGTGGTTCGCCGACAAGGTCAAGTCCCCTTCCGGCGGCGCTGCGGGCGCCCATTAGAAGGTCTATCACGTGCCCGGTAAATTTAAATAAAAGCTGACAACATGTTGACAATTTTAAAACGTATTTCGTTAGCGACGGTCGCAGGCTTGGCAGTGGCCGGTTGCGCCACGGTCGGCGCTAACTTTGTCGCGCCGCAAAATATCGACGGCGCCGCCTTCCGCCATCAGGCCAAAGGCGGCGTCGCTGACGCCCGTTTGCCGCAGCAATGGTGGAGTGTATTCGGCGACGAAACGCTCAACCGGCTCGAGCAACGCGCCCTCCACGATAACCCGGGCGTGCAAGCGGCTGCCCAGCGCCTGCTGCAGGCGCAGGCGCAATTGGGCGCCGTGCGCGCCCAGCAAGGGCCGACGCTGAGTGCGGGCGCGGCCGCCGCCAATTCGCGCACCTCGGCCGATACCTCGCTCGCCCTAGCGTTGGGTGGCCATTCGATCAGTGGCAACGACTACAGCGTGGACGCCTCGTTATCGTATGAGCTCGATCTGTGGGGCCGCATACGGCGTCTGGTCGAGGCGGCCGACGCGCAGGCGCTAGCTGCCGAGGCCGACCGCGACGGCGTGAGCTTGTTGTTGTCGGCCCAGGTCGCACAAACCTACTGGCAATTGCGCGGCCTAGACGCTGAAATGGCCATCCTGGATGGCGCGCTAGGCAGCCGGCGTGAGAGCGAGGAGCTGGTCAATGCCCGCTTTAACGCGGGATTAACCAACGAGCTCGATATCGCAAGGGCACGGGTCGAACGCGCTAACGCCGAGGCCGACTTGCATGACGTCAAGCGCCAACGCAATTTGCTTGAACACGGCTTGGCGACCTTGATCGGCACTTCGCCCTCGACCCTGCTGCTGGCAGCGGACTCGAATGGGGGCAAACTGCCGCCGCCGCCGGCCATTCCGGCCGGTTTGCCGGCCAGTTTGCTCGCCCATCGCCCGGACTTGATCGGCAGCGTCGCCGCTGTGCGCGCGGCCAACGCCCAGGTCGGCGCCGCTGAAGGGGCGTTTTACCCGTCTTTGCAACTGACGTCCAATTTTGGTTATGCGTCGGAGAGTTTGCGCGATTTGGCGCAAAACGGGGCGCGTCAATTCTCGCTCGGCCCGCTGGCGCTATCGCTGCCGATTTTCGATGGCGGGCGCAACCGCGCCAACCTGGCCTTGTCCAAGGCCCGTTACGAAGAGGCTTTGGCCAACCATAAAGGCAAGCTCCTAAATGCGCTGCGCGAAGTCGAAGACGCCTTGTCCGACCTCGAGCAGCGCCACTTGCAAGGCCAGGCGCAGTTGCAAGCACAGCAGGCGGCGGCGCGCGCGTATCTGGTGGCGCGCGCCCGCTATGAGCGCGGGGTGTCGAATTATCTGGACGTGACGGACGCGCAGCGCAGCTCGCTTGCGGCCGACCGCGCGGCCGTGCAGATCGAGGCCCAGCGCCTGCTAGCTACGGTGGCAGTGGCGCGCGCGCTCGGGGCCGGCTGGCAGCAACGGGCCGCCGACGCGCAAAATCCCGCCCAGTAAACGAGTGGGCGGGGCGCTCAGGCGGTTGACCCACGCCGGCCGGAGCGGCAGGATTTTCCTATCGCTTTAGAGCGCCCTTCGGAAACCATAGCATCACGCTTGGGTGCTGATCACGTTTCCTGTCGCCGGAGCCCCTTGCAGGTTTTGCGAAAGCGATTGTAAGAAACTAGCTAACGTGGCCTGGCTCCCGGACGCCGCCAATAAGTTGTTGAAGCTTTGTTGAAGGGCATCTAATGTCGAGCTTGATGACGTTGAAGCTGAAGCCGAAGTTGCAGTTGCAGTTGAAGTTGAAGTTGCTGCACCGGCACTTGAACCGGATGATGACGAAAGTTGTTGTATCAGGTTTTGCAAGCCGCCTTCAAGTTTGCTCATGCCGCCGCGGTGATGATGGCCTTGCCCGGATGCATTGGCGACGCCATTTACCCCTTCACTATTTTTCGCGCCAGTCGCTGCAGCAGCGCTACTCGACGGCGGCGCATTCTGGCCGCCTTGTGCTTGCAATGCCGCAAACAAATTTAGAATGAAAGTGGCTAAGGCCTGTTGTGAATCTTGCGTGGGAGAAGCACTCGCCGCACTGGCACCGGACGCGCTGCCTGCGCCCACCGATACGCTCAGTTGCGACAACGCTTGGCTGATGGCGGAGGCAAATTTTCCGCCTCCACCAGGGGCCTGCGCAACGCTGCTGCCATCATGGTCGCCATCTGAATCTTGGCCGCTGGAGACATTTTGAGTTCCAGAAAATGGAGTGCTGACCAAAGCCTGATTAATTGCGCTGATTGTGGACATCATGCTTCCTTTTATGAAAGTTTTACAGGGTGTTTTGGACTATTTTCGTTGAGTATCCTTCACAGCTCGGGATTTCGATTCGAGGAGTAAGAGGGCTTTTCCAAGCTTTTTGTATCGATGTCGATCTGTTGGCCCGCCGCTGCGATCGGACTAATGGCGGGTTACTGGGGGCCCGTTTGGGGGGGGCCTGCGCCTGCTGTTAGCCAGGCGCAGCGCCATTGATCGACGCTAGGGTGGACGGTGCGCTGGCAACTGCAGTGAAATCAAACCGGTTGGAGTTTATTTCGCGTACGCCAAGGCCGACGAAGGCCTTGCCCCAAAGATCAGTTTTAAGCGTGGGGTCGCCTTGGCCAGGGCCCGTGGACGAGGTAGGGGCAGCGCGTTGTTTGCCAAGTCTTTGAATCATGCCTGACATGGCGGCGACTGCGGAGCCAAAGGTGTCGACGCTGTCACCGCTTGTCGCATTGGTCTATGGAAAATGCCGGCGAGGTTTCGCCCGGACGACTTGGTGAGCCGGCAGGCAAGCGTGAACTTGATCTTTGTCATTTGCAATCGGCCCCGTTAGACAGATACTTTCTTCACCCATACATGGACGCCCCCAGTTTGCAAAGTTTTTCATTTCATGATGACGTGGCCAGGTAAAAGATTGCAGCCATATATTTCGGGCCAGACAGCAAGTGATTGAAACGTCGTGCAGAAACGCACCGGGGCGCGCGCCAATAGGATGATCATGTTCAACGATGTCCGTCCTCTTTTTTTTGGCGCCCGGTGGAAGCCGCTCAGTCGGGCCCGCCATTGGTTTTCCAAAGCAGCCGCTGGCGCTCCCGCCCCTCAAGCTCTCGCGCCCGAAGCGAACGCCAAACTGAGTGTTGCCACTTTTTTCCTGATTGCCGCCGCTTACTTGTTGCCCGGTCTCGTTGGGCACGACCCGTGGAAGCAGGATGAAACCTATATCTTCGGCGCGGTTCAGCACATCCTCGACTCGGGCGATTGGGTCGTGCCGACAGTGGCAGGTGAGCCGTTCATGGAAAAGCCACCCCTTTACTATTGGATCGCAGCAGGGTTCGCGTGGTTGTGTTCTGCATGGCTGCCCTTACACGACGGCGCTCGCCTTGCCACCGGCTTTTTTATGGTCATTACGTGCGGCTCCGCCGGATGGGCGGCGCGGCGCTGGTGGGGTGACGGTTACGGCCGCTTTGGCGTGCTCGCCTTGCTAGCTTGCCTAGGCATCGTGTTATACGGCCATTTGATGCTAACTGATATACCCGTTCTAACGGGTTTTGCCATTGCATCGTGTGCTTTCGCCGTGGCCCGCACGCGTCCAATAGTTGCCGGCTTGGTGCTTTCAGTGGGGGTCGGGGTGGGGTTTCTCGCCAAAGGCGTGCTGGCCCCAGGTGTGCTCGGATTGACGGCGATTCTTTTGCCGTGCATTTTTCGAGCGTGGCGCGAACCACGCTATTACCGGGCTCTAGCAATTGCATCGCTAGCGGTTCTGCCGTGGCTGCTCATATGGCCAATTGCCTTGTACCTGCGCTCGCCAGCCTTATTCTTTGACTGGATCTGGTTAAACAATATCGGCAGATTCCTTGGCTTTTCGGTGCCGCTACTCGGCGCCGCGCACCCGGGCGGCTTTTGGGCCAAAACCATTCCTTGGTTCACCTTTCCCGCTTTGCCGTTGGCGTTGGTTTCACTTTGGCGCCATCGCAACATGATTTCACTTAGTGGCCCGATTCAGTTTTCGCTTGTGCTGTCTGGCGTTTTGATGAGCGTCTTGACCTTGTCGGCGTCGGCACGGGCCACCTACGCCTTACCGCTATTGCTGCCGGTATGCTTGCTGGCGGCGCCGGCGACGCTGACATTGTCGTCTGCCATTGATCGCTGGTGGGACTGGAGTGCGCGCTTTCTGTTCGGCACGCTCGCCGCAGCGATCTGGACGGTATGGCTGTTGATGGTCGCCTACGACAGACCGTTGCACTGGCGTTGGCTAGATGGCTATTTGCCGGCGTTTGTTCCGCCCCTTGACTTCGACGCCATTGTCGTCGCACCCCTATTGACCATGGTGGCCATCGGCATCATTTGGCGCGGCTCGAAGGCAAGGGGACGAGGAGTAATTAGCTGGGTTACGGGGCTGATGCTCTGTTGGGCGCTGGTGTCGACTCTTTGGCTTGAATGGATCGACTATGCGAAGAGTTATCGCAGCGTATTTTCTTCCCTCCAGTTAGCACTCCCTCAAACGTACCGGTGCGTCGCCAGTTCCGGCCTAGGCGAGTCGGAGCGAGCCATGTTGCGCTATGTTCTAGGAATAAATACGAAAAGGCAAGAAATTACGCCAACTGCTGACTGCGACTTATTGTTGATCGATGGGCTTGCGGCGTCGCCACCCTCACGCAGCAAGGTGATGAATTTAGAACTGCTCTGGGAAGGCGCCCGTCCGTCCGATTTGCGTGAGCGTTTTTGGCTATATAAAGATATCAATGAGTCCGTTAGGACACCATAAGATTGCGCCACAAGCGACGCTGCGCGGGGCGCCAACCTGAAAATTGCGACCTAATCCACGGCGCCGCAAATCCGCCATGCATCGCTTGCCGGCCTCAGAACAGTCGCCCGCCGGCCCGATGCGTGGAAGGGCCGCGCCGGCGCGTTGCCGAAAAGGCGACAGCACGGCGAGCAACGCCGAAGAAGATAAGCCAAGGCGAGGTCACGATGGGACGATTTTACCGGCCGCTTTGACCTTATGGAAAAGGATTAAGGCACGGGCATTAATCAAAAGGAAAAATGCAGAAATTGGAGGCCTGCCTTGTAGAATTACTGGCGGACGGTCAGGCGGAATTGGCCTTGCATTTCGGCCTGAATGTTTTCGGGCGGACACACTCAGTTACATTCCTTACTATTACCGACTAGCTTCGAGTCGGCAGGAAGTGTTTAATGGACGTACTTGATACAAGGCTTTTGGCCCGCGCCCCTGAGCAGGACATGATCGCGGCCAAGGGGCTACGTATAACCTGGTTCCATGGAGTGTCCTTATTGAACCCATCAAAATGGCCGCCTATGCCCATGGCCGTATTCGAATGACGTACCATTTAGTAATCTAGAAAATTGGAAAAAGCGATGAAAAGATCGATGACAGCAATGTGTTTGGCCTGCGGTTTTCTGATGGCCGGAGCTGCCGCTGGCACCATGGCGCAGGATATGCGCCCAGGCGCACATGGGGAGGCGGAGGCAGCAAGGGGCCATGCGGTCGATCCCGTGCTCGCCACTCAAAAGCGTCTCGCCGAGCTGAGGCAGAAACTCAACCTCAAACCAAACCAACATGAGGCGTGGGAGAGGTTCTCAAACGCGCTAACGGCTCAGGCAAAAATGCACGCTCAATCTAGAGAAAAAATGAACAGATCGTCGGGGCGCGACTTCGAAAACATGCCGACGCCAGAAAAAATGGAGAAGATGGCCGCTAGGATGCGTTTGAACGCAGACAGGCTCAGTAAGGCGGCGTCTGACACCAAGGTTTTTTATGATGTACTGAGCCCGGAGCAGAAGACGATCTTTGATCTTTTTTCGAAGAACGTCTGGAACAATAGAATGAGGGAGCACATGCATCACATAAATTGAGCTTTCGCTCCCTCCCGGGAGCAGGCTATTGCGTTGGCGCTTCGGAACCGTCCGGGCTGCATTGAAAATCTTTTGATAATGTCAACCGGGTGCCACCCCAGCGCCGTTTTTGTTAAATACCGCTTCCATGCGGATTGTAATATCGACCATTCAGAGGATTAAAAATGAAAAAACTAATTGGCATCGCTGCCCTTATTCTGGCGTTTACGCCATTCGCTCAGGCAGAAAACAACATGGGGGAAATGCCCGGGCATGCTGATGCTCGTAACGACCGTCAGGTCGAATCCCATGACCGCGGCGCCATCCAACGTAGCGACCATGTCGATGCGAGGCACGTGCGTCACGCTAAACCGCATCACCTTGCAAAGCGCCATCACATGGTCCGCCACGACCACGCCATGTAAGTTTGCAGCAGGGCACCGCTCCGAAATACTTTAAAGATGGAGGGTGGCCTTGGGTATTTAAGTATCTGTTGCAAAGCATGACTACTGAGTTCGGTAAACTGAGGTCGAATGGCTTTAGTAGCCGATCGCTTTGCCAAACTTGAGGTAGGCGTCGATGCGCTCTCCCAGCGCCACATTGTTCGCAGGGCAGCCTCACCCATGCCGTGAGCCGTTTGCTTTGGCATTCGGGTACATCCTCAAGGCGGCCCGCCCGGCGCACCAGAAGTCGCTTTGCTGCAGATGGCACCCATCTGCAGCAAGTTCTTGTTCTGACACGGGGTGTATTTCGTCGGCAGTGTCGGCGCTGCGGCGCAAGCTGACCGCATAGCATTTTCCCACGAGAAACTCATCCACATAATCGCCGCGATCGGTCGCTGTAAACGTCCATAATCTGATGCTATCAATGCTTGCATTCCTCTCCTGGAGTGCTATCATTGATATGTTAAATTTCGTTGGGAGGCAAATCGTGGCTCAACTGGTGGTACGTAATTTGGATGACGACTTGGTGCAAGCTTTAAAACAGCGTGCAGCCGCGCAAGGCAACAGTGCAGAAGAAATGCACCGTCAGATTCTTCAGGCGGCGCTACGCGGCCCAAAGCGCCGTAGCTTTGCAGAAGTTTTGTCAGCGATGCCCGATGTTGGTGAGGACGCCGACTTTGAACGAAAACAATCCACAGGACAAGCCTAACGATGTACTTGGTGGATACTAATATCGTTAGTGAGGCCCGCAAAGGCGCGAAGGCAAACGCTGGTGTAAAAGCGTTTTTTCGTGGCGCAATCCGTGATGGCGCGGCGCTGTACGTATCGGCTATTACCATTGGTGAATTGCGGCGTGGAATTGAAATACTAGGCCATCGAGGCGACACAGATCAAGCGCACAGGGTGGAACAATGGCTAACACAAGTAATCGATGGTTACAAAGACAACATCATCATGTTCGACGCTGAAATGGCTCAGGTTTGGGGGCGCTTACGTGTTCCATATCAGGAACACGAACTCGACAAACAAATTGCAGCTACAGCGTTACTGCATGATCTCATAGTGGTCACGCGAAATACCAAAGATTTTGCATCAACAGGCGTCAAGCTATTTAATCCGTTTATTTGAAGGTAAAAGCAGGAAGTCAGTTAAGCGGCTGTCTCACCGTGGAAGCTGATGATATCGGCAATGCCAAGTATCCGGCCAATGAAAATTCGTCAATTGGGTCGAATTCAACGCGCGTCACATAACCGTGGTAATCCACATCGGCCTCATCCGGGCAAGGAAGCGAAGCGCTGGCAGGTGGAAGAATTCCGTACCTTACTGGGATCACAAGGAATCATGCCAAGAGCTTTCTTGCTCGGGGACGAGGCATACATCCCTCATGGATGGTTAAGCCAGCCGTACCGGACCTTGATACTGTGCCACTGTCGCGTCATTGGTTAACAATGTAATCCCTTCGATCATTGCTTGCGCAATGAGCAACCTGTCGAACGGGTCTTTGTGAATCGGGGGCAAGGCATCGATTGCAACGGCATGCTCGCTGCGTATCGGCAGTTCACAGTATCCGTTGTCGATCAGGCCACGACGCAGCATGCGCGCATCGACCTGAAAATCGGGTCGGTTCAGCCCGCGCTTGATGGCAACTTCCCATATGCTCGCCACGCTGAAAAGTAATTCGTTTTCCGGGTCAGACATCAGCCCACGAGCACCGGTTGGCACGCGCTCAATGCCATCTGCCGCCCAAATCAGCAGATGGGTATCCAGCAGCAGCTTCACGCCTTGCCCTCAAACAGTTCTTGAATCTCGCCCGCGCCCATGGTGTTGAAGTCGTCTGGCACCTTGATCTGACCGGCCATGAACCCAAATCGCTTCATTTGCGACGATTCCGGTGTGTCGAGTGCGGTCACCTTCACCATTGGCTTGCCCGCCTTAGCGATCACGAACGATTCACCCCTGGCGGCCATCTCGACTAGTTTGGAAAGCTGCGTCTTAGCGTCGTGGATGTTGTAGGTTTGCATGGTTGCCTCATGTGGATCAAGTTCAATGAACTAAGTTTACATCACCGGGCCTGACAGAACAAGTGATCGTTACGGTGGAGCGGCAGATAACGTCAGGGAGAGCACACTGGCCGAGCCGGATCTGAGGGGTTCCTACCGGGCGGTTGGAACCCGGTTGGAACCTCAATTACGACCATGTTGTGCCACTTCAGTTTTTCGATCTGCAAGCGGTTAATTATTAGAGAAGTATTTTCATACTTGTGAAACCTCGGTTCAGCCAAAATGCGCCGCGTTCCCTGATGTATGCCATTCCAGATTCTCCAGTCGTTGATGAAGCGCTTGGCCTGGATTCTTTCATCCCGGCAGATTTCCGGCAAAGTTTTTTACTGACTTTCAAGGAGAAGAGGACGCAAAAAAAGCCATTTCGATTTCTCGAAATGGCTTGATTTTTACTCTTGCACTGTATTTTGGTAGGCCGTGCGTGGATCGAACACGCGACCAACGGATTAAGAGTCCGCTGCTCTACCAGCTGAGCTAACGACCCGAAAGAGGCTAGATTATATACTACTATGAAAATAGTACAAGGGATCGGATAAGAAAACTGGTGTCACGCTAGCGCCGCCGTCACTTTGAGCACTTCTTCGGCACTGGTGACGCCATCGATGATCTTGAAGGCGCCGGCGATCCGCAGCGGCTTCATGCCATCGGCCACGCTTTGGCGGCGCAAGGCGTGGATATCGGCCTGCTCCTTGATCATTTGGGCGAAGCCGTCGCTAATCGTGAGCAGCTCATAAATGCCGGTGCGGCCACGGTAGCCGGTCTGGCGGCACTCCGGGCAGCCGACCGGTCGGTACACGGTGCTCGGCTTGGGAATATTCCAAGCGCCGCCGATGCTGTGCCACAGGTCGTCGCTGATGGTGCCGTCGGCCCGCTTGCACTCGGTGCACAGCGTGCGCACCAAGCGCTGGGCCATGACGCCAATCAAGGTCGCGTCCAGCAGGTAGTGGGGCACGCCCAGTTCGAGTAGGCGCATCACGGCAGATGGCGCGTCATTGGTATGCAGGGTCGATAGAACCAAGTGGCCGGTGAGCGCGGCCTGGATCGCCATCTCGGCTGTTGCCAGGTCGCGGATCTCGCCGACCATGATGATGTCGGGATCTTGCCGCATCAGGGCCCGCATGCCGTCGGCAAACGACAGGTCGAGGCTGGGTTGCACCTGCATTTGGTTGAATGCCGCTTCGACCATTTCGATCGGGTCTTCCACCGTGCAGACATTGACTTCCGACGTCGCCAGCGCTTTCAATGTCGTATACAAGGTGGTGGTCTTGCCCGAGCCGGTCGGCCCTGTGACAAGGATGATGCCGTTCGAACGGCTAGTTAAGGCGTCCCAGCGCGCCGCATCGTCGGCCGGAAACCCCAGTTCCGGCAGCGTTTTGACCAGCACGTCCGGATCGAAAATGCGCATCACCAGTTTTTCGCCGAACGCCGTCGGCAGCGTCGACAAACGCAGTTCGATCTCTTGGCCGCCGCCCGTGCGGGTCTTGACGCGCCCGTCTTGGGGGCGGCGCTTTTCGATCACGTCCATGCGTCCGAGCAGCTTGATGCGGGCCGTGATCGCAATTAATACGACGGCGGGCACCTGATAGACTTGGTGCAACACGCCATCAATGCGAAAGCGGATGATGCCGACGTCGCGCTTGGGTTCCAAGTGGATGTCGGAGGCGCGCTGCTCGAACGCATATTGCCACAGCCAGTCGACGATGTTGACGACGTGCTGGTCATTTGCATCGACTTGTTTGTTGCTGTTGCCCAGTTCGACCAATTGCTCGAAGTTGTTGCGCAGCGCCAGGTCTTGCCCGGTCGACTTGTTGGCATTCTTGATCGATTTGGCCAAGCTAAAAAACTGCAAAATATACTGCGCGATATCGAGCGGATTGGCGAGCACGAGCTTGATCGTGCGGCGCGAAATCTTGGCGATTTCCGCCTGCCACTCCAACGCGAAGGGTTCGGCCGTCGCGATCACGAGGCAGCTCGCCGTGAGCTCGACGGGCAAGATGTTAAAGCGCGCCGCATAGCTGGCCGACATGACGTCGGCCACCTTAGTGAAGTCGACCTTGAGCGGGTCGATGCGGATGAAGGGCAGCGCGACGCGCGCGGCCAGCCACTCGCAAAGCGCGTCGAGCGTTAATTGTCGATGGGGGCTCTGGGCCGACAACAGCTTGCAATGGGCCACGGCGCACAAGGGGTGCATGGCGTCGGCCGAATTTTTTAAGATGCCTTGCGCCTCAGCGTAATTCGCCTTGACGTCGGCTTTTGCAACGATGCCGTCGGCCAGCAGCCAAGTGAAAGTTTGTTGCAGATCGAGCACTTTGGGTGAGGAATTTTTCATCGACGCACAGCTAGTGGGAGTTTTTGAGGCCATTGATCCAGGATTGTGCCGGCAGCTTGGTGGCGCTCACGATTTGCGCGGCGCGCGCCACCAGATACTCGAAGTCGAGCGTCGGTTTCGTTTTGAAACCAATGGCAACTACATTGCCATCATGAACTTCGGGCAGGCAAATGACTCTGTCAAACGCAAATTTCATTGCTTTGATATTCCTCGCATAGCTTGGATGGTCGCCAAACAGGTTGACCGTCACGATACCGTGCGGCGCCAGGCAAGCGCTGCAAGCGACGTAAAAATCGGCGCTATCTAGGACCGGGCCGCGCGCCGTAGCATCGTACAGATCGACTTGCAGGGCGTCTAAAGTGGCGTGGTTGGTGGAATCGTTGACGAAGTCGAGCGCGTCCATTTCGGATACGGTAAGCCGCTCGTCGTTCGGCGGCAGCTTGAACATCGAATTGCAAATGGCGATCACGGACGGATTTAGCTCAATTGCGCGCACCTGGGCCTTGGGAAATTGGCGGTAACAAAATTTGGTCAGCGCGGCCGTGCCCAAGCCCAGTTGGGCGATCCGCCGCGGCTGCTCGACAAACAACATCCATGCCATCATTTGCTGTGCATATTCCAGCTCGAGCCAGTCTGGTTTGCGCATGCGCATGGCCCCTTGCACCCATTCGGTGCCGAAATGCAAGTAGCGCACGCCGTTTTGCTCGGACAGGGTGACGGGCGCATATTTTGGCTTGCGGGCGGGACGCGAGGATTCCTCTTTTTCGATGGATTTTCGTTTAATAAGCATAGGGTGGCCTGAAAGAATGGCCCATTATCCCGCGATGCCTTACCCCATAGCAAGTGAAACCGCGCTAAAGCCTCCGCCACCGCCGGCCAAGGCGTCAAGCCAGTCAGGTGGAACGGATCGCGTCGCCGGCGGCTTATTGCGGCAGCGGTTCAACCGAAACACGCAAGCGGATGCGCTGGCCTGGGTCGGCCGACATGACGGTCGTGTAGTTGCGGCCGCGATAGTCGTAGGTGACGTCGTAGCCGTTGGTGCGGGCCTCCCATTGATCGACCGTTCGGCATTGGCGCACCACTTGCTCTTGGGTGGCGACGGCGTTGGCGCCGTCGTTGTCGATACGGTCGCCCACGACGGCACCGGCGATCGCGCCCGCTGCTGTCGCCGCCGTACGCCCGTTGCCGCGGCCGACCTGATTGCCGATCAGGGCACCGGCGATGCCGCCGATGATGGAGCCGCCGGCGCTACGCGGCTGTTGCTGCTGTACTTGAACCGTTTCTTCTCGGCATTCCTGGTGCGGCCGGTTCACTTGCTCAACGCGCGGGCTAACGCGCAAAACGCGGCCAAAATCCTCGAATTGATCGGCCTGGGCCCATGGCAGGGCACCGACACAAAGGACGGACATGATCAATTTGGCTTGCAAGTTCATTTGGTGCCTCGTAATGTGGTTGGTTTTGGTCGGTGAATAGGTATTTTTCTTTGCTCAATTGTATGCTAATACCGCTTTCAAGCGCACAGCCGTTCAAATGGCAACAAATTGTAACAGCGCCGGCCGGGCGCGGCACCGTTACATTCCGTGGCCCGGCACAGGGCCGCAAACGGCTTGAATCGTTCTGTTTTTTAATAAATATTGCGCTTGACATCACATTCGGGTTGATTCGTTTACTACAACACGTTACCCTTATATCGGTATGGGATTAGGATTGACATCAGGCAATCCTATCCAGCCACCGCCTGCGCATAGACCCGCCGGCGGTGTTATGTCACCAAAACAATAGGTCGCGCCACTTTTACAAAACATCTTGTACATACCAGGTCGATTTGAGGGAAAAATGAGTTTGTTGACAACCGTGCCGCCCAACCTTGTCCAATCCATTCGTGCGTATCGCGTAACCGAATTACAAGACGAAGCCATTCGTCTCGGGCAGCACTTCCTGTACGCTTACTGCGTGGCTGGCATGACGAAACAGCAAGTGCTCGGCATTATTGGTGAATCATTCCATTTTCCAAAAAACTTGGGCAAAAATTTCGACGCACTGCGTGAATGCCTGACCGACACGCTGTACCGGGCGGGGCCGCAGCCCGGTTTCCTCGTGGTGTTGGAGCAATTGCCAAATACACAAAAATTTGATAAGGAAGCGCGCGAAACTCTGCTCGACGTATTCCGTGACGCGGCTGACTATTGGGCCGAGAAAAAAGTGGCATTTCGGGTGTTTTACTCCTTCGAATAAGGAGGCCTGCGCTGCGCTTGGCGGGACGGGGCGCCGGCGCCGCTCGTTCGCCTTGGCCAGTCTGCAAGATAGTGGAGCCCGGGTTGGTGCTGCGCCGCAGCAAAATCGAGCGCTCATCTTGGTTCGCGCGGCGCTAGCAGGTACAATGCGCCCATGAAAAACATCGTGATCCTCATTTCCGGGCGCGGCAGCAACATGGAGGCGGTCGTGCGCGCGGCCAAGGCCGAGCAGTGGCCGGCCCGCGTCGTTGCCGTCGTCAGTAACCGGGCCGACGCCAAAGGCTTGGCCTTTGCCGCCGAGAACGGGATAACGACGGCCGTCGTCGCCAACCGGGATTATCAGAGCCGCGCCGAGTTCGATGCGGCGCTGCAAACGGTCATTGATGGTTTTGCGCCCGATCTGGTGGTGCTGGCCGGCTTCATGCGCATTTTAACGGCGCCATTCGTTGGCCATTATGCGGGCCGCATGCTCAATATTCATCCGTCCCTGCTGCCCCGCTTTCCTGGCCTGGCGACGCACGAAAGCGCCATTTGCAGCGGTGTCGCAGAACACGGCGCCACCGTCCATTTTGTCACGGCCGAACTCGATCATGGTCCGATCGTGGCGCAGGCGAAGGTGCCTGTTTTGCCAGGCGACACGAAAGAAACGTTATCAGAACGGGTGCTGGCACAAGAACATCTGCTTTATCCACGCGCCATCCGTTGGTTTATCGAAGGTAAGCTGACCGACTTGCAAGGCCCCGCGTGGACCCACAATCAACAATGACACAGGAATTACAATGAGATTGCCACCAGCGATACTGGCCAATGCGGAAGAAGTATTGCGCGAGATCTTGCGCTTCACGGCGCCCGCCGATTCCACCTTGTCGCGCTATTTCCGCGACCACCCGCGCCTCGGTTCGCGCGAGCGGGGCGCCGTTGCCGAAGGCATTTACGCGGTACTGCGCAACAAATCTTTCTTCACCGACTTCGCCGAGGCGGGCAGCGGCCCGACCATGCGGCGCCTGACGATTCTCGGTCTGGCCGAAGCCGTGGGCGCCGACTCCCTGGGCGGCTTGACGGAGGAAGAGACCGAATGGTTGGAGCGCATTACTCAGATCGACCGCAGCTTGATGCCGCCGGCCATGCGCGCGAACATGCCAACATGGCTGTTCGACAAGCTGATCGCCCAATACGGCGCTGCGGAAACGATGTTGTTGGCCGATGCCTTGAATGCGCAGGCACCGTTAGATTTGCGCGTCAATTCGCTGAAATCGACCCGCGACGAGGCCATGGCGGCCTTGGCCGAAGCGCCTGTCGTTAGCACACCCACGCCCTATGCGCCGCTCGGCTTGCGCGTGCTTAAGAAGCCAGCGCTGCAAAATATGCCCTTGTTCAAAAGCGGCGCCATCGAAGTGCAAGACGAGGGGAGCCAAGTATTGTCCCAAATCGTCGGTGCCAAGCGCGGCGACATGGTCGTCGACTTTTGCGCCGGCGCCGGCGGCAAGACGCTCGCGCTGGGCGCGTTCATGCGCAACACGGGCCGTTTATATGCGTTCGACGTTTCGGAAAAGCGTTTGGCCAAACTCAAGCCGCGTCTGGCGCGCAGCGGTTTGTCGAATGTGCATCCGGTTCAGATTGCGCATGAGCGCGACATCAAAATCAAGCGCCTGGCGGGCAAGATCGACCGCGTTCTGGTTGATGCGCCGTGCAGCGGCCTAGGCACCTTGCGTCGCAATCCCGACGTCAAATGGCGTCAACAGCCGCAGTCGATTGGCGAACTCCAAATAAAGCAAGCCGCCATCTTGGATGGCGCCGCGCGCCTGGTCAAAGCCGGCGGACGTTTGGTGTATGCAACTTGCAGCATCTTAAACGAAGAAAATGACGACATCGCCGCACAATTTTTGGCCGCCCATCCGGACTTTTTTCTGCTGCCGATGAAGCAGGTGTTGGCCGAACAAAAAATTGAACTCGACATGGACGACTATTTGAAGTTGCTGCCGCACCGGCACCATACGGACGGCTTTTTTGCCGCCGTGTTTGAGCGCAAGGCGATGCTAAAGAAGGCCGTTGCGATCGACCAGGTGGCCATTGATGAGGCAGCGCCAGCTCTTGCTCCGGCAACTGCTGCGGCGCAGTAGTCATGGTGGCGGCCTCCCGCCAGTTTGCCTAAGGGCTTAGCGTTCAACACTTTGCGACCTAGATGAAACAGATACCGCTCCTCGATTTCTTATCCGACATTGGCGACGACATGCGCGCGCCCGGCGTCATGTGGCAAATCGGGGCGATTCTCGCGTGCATCGCGCTGGGCTGGGCCCTGGCGCGCATCTTGCGCGCGTGGTTTGCCCGCCGCGCGCAGTCGCCAGCGGCCGTCAATTTTGGCGTTGAAAGCTTTGCCCGGGTCCTGTCTCCCCTCATCATCTTCTTATTGCTGACGATCACTAGGTACTTTCTGGCCAAGTGGCAGCATGTACATTTGCTAAAACTGGTGGTGCCGCTGGTCGGATCCCTAGTCGTCGTCCGTTTTGGTTTTTTTCTGCTGCGCCGCGTGTTTTCCCGCCACGGCCACGTCGGCGCCGCCATGTTGGCGTTCGAAAAAATATTTGCTTCCTTGGTCTGGCTGACGGTGGCGCTCTACATCACCGGTCTGTGGCCGGACTTGCTCGACTTTCTCGACGACACCACCTTGCCCCTGGGGCGCAACAAGATTTCCATTGCGACGATCCTGCAGGCGCTGGTCTCAGTAGCCGTATTGCTGATGCTAGCGTTATGGGCGGGCGCGGCGCTGGAAGAGCGCCTGATGCGAGTCGAGGGCATGCATTCTTCCCTGCGCGTGGTCTTTGCGCGCATGGGGCGCGCCCTATTGATCCTAGTGTCGGTGCTGCTTAGTCTATCGCTAGTGGGCATCGACCTGACCGTGCTATCCGTGTTCGGCGGCGCGCTCGGGGTCGGCCTCGGTTTCGGCTTGCAGAAAATTGCCAGCAACTACGTGTCGGGCTTCATCATTTTGCTCGACCGCAGCTTGACCATAGGCGACATGATCACGGTTGAGAAATATTCCGGAAGAGTCACCCATATCAACACGCGCTACACCGTCTTGCAAGGACTAGACGGGGTGGAATCCATATTGCCAAATGAAATGCTGGTGTCGGGCCCGGTGCAAAATTTTTCCCTGTCGAACAAGATGTTGCGGGTGGCAACGCAGGTCAGCGTGGCCTATGACAGCGACTTAGATCTCGTCTTGCAGCTGCTGGTGGAGGCTGCCACGGGGATCCACCGCGTTTCCTCGTCAGAGCCGCCAGTGGCAACGCTGCAGCGTTTTGGCCCAGACGGACTGGAGCTCGAACTGGGCTTTTGGATCGAAGACCCGGAAAATGGCCGCGGCGGGGTATCGTCGGACGTCAATCGCGCCATTTGGCGCACATTGCAAGCCCATCAGATCTCGGTGCCCTATCCGCAGCGCGAGCTCAGGATCATCGGCGCGGCGGGCGCCCGATGGCCTGGCGTTACGGACCCGGAAGCACCGTTGCAGGCAAGTGTTGGGCAAAGTCATTTGAGCGTACAATCGAAAGCGCCATAACGGACTTCTGAAGATGCGATGACCGGAAACAGGGCATACTTTTTTCGGAGCCGTGATGATTCATAGTTCAATTGCAAACGCCATTCTCGTGTTTTTAGACACGGGAATTACTGGTTTGTCGGGCTGGCAAGTGTTTTTCTACACGTTAGCGGTTACCCACATAACGATCGCTAGTGTGACGATCTATTTGCACCGGCATCAAGCTCACCGGGCCTTGGAGTTGCACGCCATTCCAAGTCATTTTTTCCGTTTCTGGCTGTGGCTGACGACCGGTCAAGTCACCAAGGAATGGACGGCGATTCACCGCAAGCACCACGCCAAATGCGATACCGACGAAGATCCGCACAGCCCGGTCACGCGCGGCATCAGGAAGGTGTTCTGGGAAGGTGCCGAGTTGTATCGGGCCGAGTCGAAGAACCTTGAAACGATGGAGAAATATGGCCGCGGCACGCCATCGGACTGGATTGAGCGCCACCTGTATACGAAATACAGCTGGCAGGGCATCACCTTGTTGCTGTTTTTGAACGTGGCATTGTTTGGCGCGATCGGCATCACGGTATGGGCCGTGCAAATGATGTGGGTGCCCGTCATGGCAGCCGGCGTCGTCAACGGCGTCGGCCATTATTGGGGGTATCGCAACTACGATTGTGCGGATGCGGCCACTAACATCATTCCGTTTGGCATTCTGATCGGCGGCGAGGAGCTGCACAACAACCACCACACATTCGCGAGTTCAGCCAAACTGTCGTCGAAATGGTATGAGATCGATATCGGCTGGGCCTACATCCGCATTCTGGAAACGCTGGGCCTGGCAAAGGTGAAAAGGCGGGCGCCGGCGCCGAAGTTCTTGCAAGGTAAGCTAGTGGCAGATTTCGATACTTTGCAATCGGTCATCGCCAACCGTTACGATGTGATGTCGACCTACGCCAAGTCCGTCAAGCACGCGTGGAAAGAAGAGATGATGCAACTAAAAGGCATGGCGGCGCTTGAATCGCGCTTTCTGAAATCATCGCGCCAGCTGTTGCAGCGCGAGCCGGGCACGCTGGCAACGCCGCAGCAGCAGCAATTGACTGAATTGTTTCAGTACAGCAAAGTCCTCGAAACCATGCACCATATGCGCGTCGAACTAGGCGTGATATGGGAGCGTTCCCACTGCACGCGCGATCAATTGCTGCATCAATTGCAAGATTGGTGCGCGCGCGCCGAAGCGTCCGGCATCACGTCCTTGCAAGAATTTTCGTTTCGATTGCGCAGTTATTCTTGACGCCCTGGGAAGCTGCGTCGGTCTGCCGCTGCGCGCACGCGTTAGCCGGCACATAAAGCGGGGTTCGACGAATGCTGCCTGCGTCATGACGGCT
Organism: Janthinobacterium sp.; assembly: GCA_003133225.1. Classification (GTDB taxonomy): domain Bacteria; phylum Pseudomonadota; class Gammaproteobacteria; order Burkholderiales; family Burkholderiaceae_D; genus Janthinobacterium. Next base: position 56,098 of record PKWL01000119.1, on the reverse strand, counting down.
GCGGCATTGGGGGGCGTCCCAACGCGCGAGGTCAAAGCCAAAACGGTTTTGCCAACAAAAAAGCCGCAACGCTGCGGCTTTTTGTCAAAAAAAGCAAAGATCGAATTACTTGATCTTTGTTTCTTTGTACGTAACGTGCTTGCGTGCTTTAGGATCGAACTTCATCATCTCTAATTTTGCAGGCGTGGTACGCTTGTTTTTGGTCGTCGTGTAGAAGTGACCCGTACCGGCGGTCGATTCTAACTTGATTTTGTCGCGGCCTGATTTTGCCATGATAGCTCCTTTATTCTGCTAATTAGACTTTTTCGCCACGTGCGCGCATGTCGACTAATACGGCGTCAATGCCGACTTTATCGATGACGCGCAGACCGGCGTTGGACAAACGCAGGGAGACCCAGCGATTTTCAGACTCAACAAAAATTCGACGATTTTGCAAGTTAGGCAAAAAACGACGTTTGGTTTTGTTGTTTGCATGGGAAACATTGTTGCCGACCATCGGCTTCTTCCCAGTGACTTGGCAAACACGTGCCATGGCGCACTCCTTAAGGACTTCCACAATTGGAAAAACGCAAGTATATAGAAAAAGCTTAGATTTATCAATGACTTGTGAAAAACAATTGTGTCTTTAATTTTTTACATTATTTAACATTTTAAAAAATCGTTTTCACGCCCGGGCCAGCACGCTCAAATGCCTGTCCGCACAGCCTTGGCGCTGGCTGCCGCGCCCCATCCGCGCCCAGCAAACGGTTAAACGGACGGGGAAATGCCGGTCACGCGCCGTCAACTTAGCGACGTCAGGCGACGTTCAGATCGACCCGGAGAATGCGCGCTACGGGCCCCGCGCTGCAATTTTCCCGAATTTGCCGCCGCTTTGGATCGGCAATTGTGATGGGCGCCGATACCGCAGCGGCAAGGTCGCTTACAATATCGTTTTTTGCACGCTTTTGGAATATTATGCCCAACGCACAACCCGCCGTCGTCACCAAGTCCGCTTACCTTACCTTGCATTACCGGCTAGCCACGAGCGCTGGTACCGATATCGTCACCACCTTTAGCGGAAACCCGGCCACGTTGATGCTGGGACAGGGTCAATTGGCCCCGTTTCTGGAGGACTGCCTGATGGGACTGCCTGAAGGCACTCATCACACCTTCGAGTTGGCGCCGGGCCAAGGTTTCGGCGAGCGTAACCCGGACTTGGTCCGGCTCGTCACGCGCGCCACGCTGGACGAAAATTCGGCGCCTGGGGCCGACTACAAGATCGGCGACCTAGTCAACTTCGCAGCGCCCGGCGGCGGTCAATTCGCCGGTTTGCTGCGCGAACTGAAGGCCGACTCGGCCCTGTTTGACTTCAATCACCCACTGGCTGGCCAGGCGCTCACCTTTGAAGTGAAACTAATCGCGGTGCTGTAGGCAGCAAACGAGCGCGCAACGGAGGATTATCGATGGACAAAGAAATTCTGTTAGCCCAGCCGCGCGGCTTTTGCGCCGGCGTGGACCGGGCCATTGAAATTGTTGAGCGCGCCTTGCAGCAATTTGGCGCGCCCATCTATGTGCGCCATGAGATCGTGCATAACGTCTACGTGGTCAGCGATTTGCGCAACAAGGGAGCGATCTTCATCGAGGAACTCGACGATGTTCCGCCCGGCAACACGCTCGTGTTCTCCGCCCATGGCGTCTCGAAAGCCGTGCGGGCCGAGGCTGAAGCGCGCGGCTTGAACATCTTCGATGCGACCTGTCCTTTGGTGACCAAGGTGCATGTGGAAGTGGCCAAGATGCGGCGCGAGGGGCGCGAGGTGATCATGATTGGCCACGACGGCCACCCCGAGGTCGAAGGCACCATGGGTCAGACCGAGCACGGCATGCATCTGGTTGAAACGGTAGCCGATGTGGCCGGCCTGAACGTGGGCAATCCGGATTTGCTGGCCTATGTATCGCAAACCACCTTGTCGGTGGACGATACGGCCGGCATCATCGCCGCCCTCAAAGAACGTTACCCGAATATCGTCGAGCCGAAAAAAGGCGATATTTGTTACGCCACGACCAACCGCCAGGAAGCCGTTAAATTCATGGCGCCGCAAGTGGATTTGGTGATCGTGGTGGGTAGCCCGAACAGCTCCAATTCCAATCGTTTGCGCGAAGTGGCCGAAAAAAAAGGCACCCCAGCTCACATGGTGGACAACGCGTCGCAAATCGACCGGGTTTGGCTGGAAGGAAAGGTGCGGGTGGGCGTGACTGCGGGCGCGTCGGCTCCGGAAGTGCTGGTGCAAGCCGTGATCGACCAATTGAAGGAGTACGGCGCAAAAAGCGTGCGCACGCTCGACGGGGCGCAGGAATCCGTCACTTTCCCGCTGCCAAAAGGCTTGGACGGCGCCAAGCCGGGTGTCTCGGAAAATGGCCGCAAGGCCTTGCACGGCGCGAATTAGCCGGGCGCCGGCGGGTGGCTTGGTTTGACGGTTTTATCGCCCCCGGCAGCTTGGCGCCGCCCACTTAAGAGCTGGCGGCAAATGATCTGGCAGTTTTGGCGCTTATTGATGGGACCGGCTGCTGCCTTGCTCGGTTGCCCAAAGTTCGGCGCAGCCAGCACCACGCGCATGAACCAACCCCGTCTCCAGCTTGAGCTGGTCACCAATTGAGACGAGCTAAACGATCGTGATCGGTGCCGCCCCGCGTGGGCCTTTCAGAGCGCAGCTCAGTATCAGGCTCAGTATCAGGCTCAGTATCAAACGGTCGCCGGTTTTTTCCTTGTCCACGCTGGTGCGCAGCCCGCTCAATCTATATTGGCGGCGGGCCTATTCTTATGTCCGCCCGACCCGGCCCCAGTCGGGAAAATTCGTTTCAATTAACTTGCCAGCTAAAAAATACTTCGCCGCCGTTTATCAAAAGGCCGCTGCCCAATCGCACTCTTGGCCCGCGCCGCCGCTTCTGCCGTCGTTTCAACATGAGTGCAACGGACTTAGCAAGTGAAGCGACGGCAAAACAACGTCGACTGGAAGTCGCTTCGCTTTGGCGGCGCTCGCCTCATTTCATGCCGTCTTTTCTGAAAAGGCCGTCAGCATAAACGAACAGGCGCCTCGACGGTTAATGGGGCCACCATTTTGTTTCGTCTTGCCACAATAATGTTGTTTTGTGAGACATGACGATGATACTTTCACATAAAATCGTGTATTCATGCCATGAGATCTGCTACCATTATTTTGGCTAAGAAAGCCGATCTGCGAGCGCGACCAGTCGAGTGGGGCGAATGCGCTGCATCAAAAAACCGCTCAGTTGGCGAGCGCTATTTGGCTTTCTACGTTTCGTGGCAGCGGCGGCCTTGCTGCGAAAAGTTGCGCCATACGTAGTCGCGATTTTTGGCTCCGGCGCAACGATTTGGCGATGCGGGGCAATTAGAGTGAACGTGATTTGGCTTCGCCGCCGTTAACGGAAACTTTAAAGCGCAGGCGAAGTCCGCTAAACGGGCTTAGGAGTTTTGGACGCCGCGCCAGCGAAATCCATAGGGCGTTCCGCCGAATATAAAAATGCGACGATAACAAGAATCAGGTGCAATGGAACAACATGAGGTTGCGTAACGCCGCGCTAATAGCCTTGCATGCAACGGTGCCAGCACCGCTGACGGGCCCGCTGGCAGCGCATCTCGCGGTTGTCGATTTATTGAATGAGCGGCGCCATGACCGTGTGCATACCAGCCATGCTATCCGATTTGCCAGATAGCCTGTCCGCTTTCAAGGACAGGTAATTGTTGTAGTTCCTTTGTTTTTTAATCCCAGGAGGTAGTAATGCAATTTAAAACTCGAATGATCCCACTGGCTGGCGCCATTGCTTTCGCATTTGCAAGTGCTGCGTACGCACAGGAAGTCGTGAAGATCGGCGAAGTTGGCCCACTGACCGGTCCCATCGCCCACCTGGGCAAAGACAACGAGAATGGCGCGATTATGGCCATTGATGAATTGAACGCAAAAGGTACGCTCATCGGCGGCAAGAAAGTGGTGTTTCAACTTCTGGCCGAAGACGATGGTAGCGATCCTAAACAAGGGACCGCGGTCGCCCAAAAATTAGTCGATGAAAAAGTCAATGGCGTCATCGGCCATCTGAATTCCGGCACCACCATTCCCGCATCAAAAATTTATTTCGAAGCGGGTATTCCACAAATTTCTCCTTCCGCCACCAATCCAAAATACACCTTACAGGGCTTTAATACGGCTTTTCGCGTGGTCGCCAATGATGGCCAGCTGGGTGGGACCTTGGGCCGTTACGCCGTTCAAAACCTAAAGGCGCAAAAGTTCGCCGTCATTGATGACCGCACCGCCTATGGCCAAGGGGTGGCGGAAGAGTTCATCAAAGGAGTGAAAGCCAAATCGGCTAAGTCGGAAATCGTCGCGCGCCAGTTCACGACGGACAAGGCGACTGATTTTAGCGCCATCTTAACTTCCATCAAGGCCAAAAATCCGGACGTCGTCTTCTTTGGCGGCATGGATGCGGTTGCCGGTCCCATGCTGCGTCAGATGAAACAACTGGGTCTGCATGCGAAACTGATGGGCGGCGACGGTATCTGCACGGAAGGCTTGGTGGCCTTGGCTGGCGAGGGAATGTCGAATGGGCAGGTCACTTGCGCCGAAGCCGGTGGCGTGGAAGAGGCTCAGAAAAAAGGCATGGAAGACTTCAAGGCCGCGTATAAGAAAAAATTCGGCGTCGAAGTCCAAATTTATGCGCCTTATGTCTACGATGCCGTCATGACGATGGTCGCCGCCATGCAAAAAGCGGGTTCCGCCCAACCGGCAAAGTATCTGCCTGAGCTGGCAAAAATTCATTACAAGGGTGTCACCGGCAATATCGCCTTTGACTCCAAAGGCGATATGAAAGAGGGCACCTTGACCCTCTATACGTTCAAAGATGGCAAACGCCAACAACTGGCGGTAATGAAGTAATTCTTCATTTAACTTCAATTTTTTGCAAAAGCCTTTAAACAGCTCATGCGAAAGTGCAGGGAATTCCGGCGTTCCGGGCGTGTTGTCCCGGCGCTGGAAAATTTATATCAATTTTATAGAGACTATTTCAATGAAAAAATCAATACTGGCGCTGGCCGCACTGGCCGCAATTTCGTCCACGGCATCAGCGCAATCGAACGTCACGATGTATGGCGTGATTGATACCGCCGTTCGCTACACGAGCAACCAGGTGACGTCAACTGGCGCACTGGGCAACCAGACGGTCTTGACCGAAGGCGCGTTCCAAGGCCCTCGCATCGGATTTAAAGGGTCTGAAGACATGGGCGGCGGAACTTACGCCGTGTTCCAGTTGGAAAATGGCTTTTTTGCTAACGACGGTTCGTTTGACCAGCAAAAGCAACTCTTCGGCCGGCAAGCCTTCGTCGGTCTGAAGGACACTACCTGGGGCGAGCTCGACGCCGGACGCCAGTACGGCGTCGCTTTTGACTTGTTGGGGAACTACGATCCTCTGGGCATCGGCAACTTCAACGAAAACGAATGGGAATCGTTCATCTACGGGATCCGTTTCGACAACACCTTGAAATACACGAAGAGTTTTGGCCCGGTCACGGCTGAAGTCACGTATTCGCTGGGCGGACAAGCGGGCACCAACAGTCTCGGCAGAACGGTTGGCGGCGCACTTAGCTATACCCAAGGTCCTTTGAGCTTTGGCGGCGTTGTTCAACAGTCCACGGATGCCAATGATGCGAAGATGAAGCTCGCCGGCCTGGGCGGATCGTTTGTCGCGGGCCCCGCCACCTTGTACCTGCAGTACTTTGAAGCCAAGCGTGATGCCGGTTTCCAAAAGGGAGGCAGTGGTCTAGGCCAGCCGCTGTCGAACACCAGCATGACATCCAACGCTGGCAATACGCAACAGCGCAAGGATGGCGTGTGGACGGTAGGTGCCTTGTATCAAGCCACCCCGGCTCTCGGCTTCACAGTCGGCTATATGTACGATAAGATCAAGGACGTCAATTCGTTCGGCGACAATGGCAGAATCTCGACCGCGTATGCGATCGCTGATTACAACCTGTCCAAGCGCACGGATGTGTATGCCGCCATCGATCGCACAACGCTGGGCGGCGCTGAAATCAATGACCTCAATGGGGTTATGCCGTTTGCCGGTGCCAGCCTCGGCGCAGGCGACGCCGATGCTGCGTCACACCGCACCGGTTTGGCAATCGGCCTGCGCCACAAATTCTAATTTGAGCGGTGCAGTGCAAAAGAGCGGCGGCGGTTGCGCCGCTCTTTTGACGGAAATACTAAAAGGAACTTTCCAAGAAAATCCCTCGGCGCTGCCGGGGGATTTTTGCAAAGACGGGACGATTCACGCTCTTGAAAATGAAGGGTGCGCTCATCCCCATTCGTTTATTTGAAAATATTGTTATCCATTTGATTGACTTCGCGTAAGATGACGCTCCATTGGCGCCGCCGTTGCTGTGTTAAGGTCAATTTGCGGGTCGATATCAAGGTGCGATTCGATCCGGCCGGGCTGGTCCCGGTTCGCTGCGGGCGGTATTCGTTTCGACCTGGTTTGGGTGTGCGCTTCCAGATAAGCTCGTCTCTCATCTCGTAAAAGTCTGCGCCCGTCATTGGCAATGGCCAAGCAAATAGGTACTTAAATATGGTAGAGGCTCCCGCGATAGGCCCAAGACAGCGTTCCACAACATGCAGCGCGCCGCCAATACGGCGTGCATTAAGGTCGGGCCTGAACTTCTTTTTATCACCGGATACGGATAACGCCAAAGTTCGGGCGAAGCGCCCAGGGCTTTATCACGGGTTCAGCGCAGCCGCTCACGCCAAAATTTCGATTTTGTTCGTTTCAACCGTTTCAGAATAGGGGAACCATGGATACATTTATCCAGCAAGTCATCAATGGCCTGGTGCTGGGCAGCATGTATGCTCTGGTCGCGCTCGGCTATACGATGGTGTATGGCGTATTGAACCTGATTAACTTCGCCCATGGCGACGTGCTGATGATCGGCGCGATGGCAGGGTTGACCATTTTGAAAATGGTTAACTCGGTCGCGCCCGACTTGCCAGGTTACGTCAAGCTCGCCATCGCTATCGCGGGCGCGATTCCCGTCTGTATCGTGGTCAATGTCATCATCGAACGCGTCGCCTACCGCCGCCTGCGTAATGCGCCCCGCCTGGCGCCCCTGATCACGGCGATCGGCGTGTCGATTCTGTTGCAGACCTTTGCCATGATGATTTGGGGCCGCAGTCCCCTGCCGTTCCCGCAATTGTTGTCGTCCGAGCCGATCAAGGTGGGAGGCGCCGTAATCTCGCAAACCCAGCTGCTCTTGCTAGTCTTAGCCGCCTTGTCCATGTTCGCCTTGGTGCTGCTGGTGGAAAAAACCAAGATGGGCCGCGCCATGCGGGCCACGGCGGAAAACCCGCGCGTGGCCGGCCTCATGGGGGTTGACTCGAACCGGGTGATCGTCGCCACCTTTGTCATCGGCGCCGCCTTGGCCGCAGTGGCCGGCGTGATGTGGGGCGCAAATTATTCCTCGATCCAGTTTGCGATGGGCTTCACGCCCGGGCTCAAGGCCTTCTCGGCCGCGGTACTGGGCGGTATCGGTAACATCTACGGCGCGATGGTCGGCGGCATTTTGCTCGGCATCATCGAAAGCTTGGGCGCCGGTTACATCGGTGACTTTACCGGCGGTTTCCTAGGCAGCAATTACCAGGATATTTTCGCTTTTGTCGTTCTCATCATCGTGCTGACGGTGCGCCCATCCGGCATCATGGGTGAACGAGTCGCTGACCGCGCTTAAGATCTGAACAGGAAAAATCAATGGCACATTTATTCGATTTCGACGTCAAAAATACGCCGCGCAAGGCGTATGGCAGCATGGCCTTCATCCTTGTTGGCTTGCTCATTTTCCCCTTTGTCGCCGCCCACTACGGTAACTCCTGGGTCCGCATCATCGATATGGCGCTCTTGTATATCATCCTCGCGCTCGGTTTGAACATCGTGGTCGGCTTCGCCGGTTTGCTCGACTTAGGTTACATTGCGTTTTACGCCGTCGGCGCTTACATGACGGGTCTCTTGGCCTCGCCCCAATTTGCCACCTTGCTCGAATCGATCATCAGCCAGTACCCGGCCTTGGGCGAATTTCTCGTTAGCGTGCTGGGCCAAGGCATCCGCACCAACGGCATTCACCTGTCGGTATGGCTGATCGTGCCGCTGGCCGGAGGCTTGGCCGGCCTGTTCGGCGCCATCTTGGGTGCGCCAACCTTAAAGCTGCGCGGCGATTACCTCGCCATCGTGACCCTGGGCTTTGGCGAGATCATCCGTATTTTCATGAACAACTTGAACGCGCCGATCAACTTCACCAACGGCCCGCAAGGCATCAACTTGATCGATCCGATCCGCGTTTTTGGCGTTTCCTTGGGCGGCGAGGCGGGCTCGCGGGCGACCGTGGTGGTGGGCGGGCTGTCGATGCCGTCGGTGAATGCGTATTATTTCCTGTTCCTGCTCCTGTGCGTGGCGATTATTTTCGTGACCACCCGCTTGCAGCATTCGCGCCTGGGCCGGGCCTGGGTCGCGATTCGCGAAGACGAAATCGCGGCCAAGGCCATGGGTATCAACACGCGCAATATCAAGCTGCTGGCGTTTTCCATGGGCGCCTCGTTCGGCGGCGTGGCCGGCGCCATGTTCGCCTCGTTCCAGGGTTTTGTCTCGCCCGAATCGTTCTCCTTGACCGAGTCGATCGCCGTCCTAGCGATGGTGGTGTTGGGCGGCATCGGCCACATCCCGGGCGTGATCGTCGGCGGCATGATCTTGGCGGCCTTGCCAGAAGTGCTGCGGCACGTGGTCGAACCGGCGCAAAACGCCCTATTTGGCCGTGTCATCATCGAAGCGGAAGTGTTGCGGCAATTATTGTACGGTCTGGCCATGGTTTTGATCATGCTCAACCGTCCATCGGGCCTTTGGCCAGCGCCAAAGAGCGAAGACCGCCCCGACGCCGACTTAGACAAGCCGGAACCCGCTTCTGGCGTAATCGTTGCCTAGGAAAAAACCAGATGAGCGAACAAATTATTCTTAACATCGCCGGCGTCAACAAGCGTTTCGGCGGTTTGCAGGCGCTAACGAACGTCGGTGTCAAAATCACCTTGGGCCAGATCTACGGCTTAATTGGACCGAACGGGGCCGGCAAGACGACATTTTTCAACGTCATCACGGGCCTCTACCAGCCGGACTCGGGTACTTTCGAGCTGGCCGGCAAGCCCTATTCGCCGTCGGCGCCGCACGCGGTAGCCAAGGCCGGTATCGCCCGCACCTTTCAGAACATCCGCCTGTTCGGCGAGATGACGGCGCTGGAAAACGTGATGGTGGGGCGCCACGTGCGCACGCACCAGGGCGTGTTCGGCGCCGTCTTCCGGCACAAGGCGGCGCGCCTGGAAGAGGCTTCGATCCGGAGCCGCTCGATGGAGTTGCTCGACTTTGTCGGCATCGCCCGCTTTGCCAACCGCACTGCGCGCTTTCTATCTTACGGCGACCAGCGCCGCCTGGAAATTGCGCGCGCGCTCGCGACTGATCCGCAATTGTTGGCACTTGACGAGCCCGCCGCCGGCATGAACGCGACTGAGAAACTGGCCTTGCGCGAATTGCTAGTTAAGATCAAGGCCGAAGGCAAGACCGTGCTGTTGATCGAACATGACGTGAAATTGGTGATGGGCTTGTGTGATCGCATGACGGTGCTCGAATACGGCAAGTCGATCGCGGAAGGCTTGCCAGCTGACATACAAAAAAATCAGGCGGTGATCGACGCCTACCTGGGAGGATCGCACTGATGAGCGAGAACGTTTTAAAAGTATCGGGACTGAAAGTGTCATACGGCGGCATCAAGGCTGTCAAAGGGATTGATCTCGAAGTCAACAGAGGCGAGTTGATCGCGCTGATCGGCGCCAATGGCGCCGGCAAGACCACGACCTTGAAGGCCATCACGGGCACCTTGCCGGACTGTAAGGTCGAAGGCATCGTCGCTTACCTCGGCCAGTCGCTAAAGGGCACGCAGTCGTACCACTTGGTCGAAAAAAAGCTGGCCATGGTACCGGAGGGGCGCGGCGTCTTCACGCGCATGTCGATTCGGGAAAACCTGATGATGGGCGCGTATACGCGCGACGACGTGGCCGGCATTGAAGCCGACATCGGCAAATGGTTCGACGTTTTTCCGCGCTTGAAGGAGCGCTCGGCGCAAATGGCGGGCACCTTGTCGGGCGGCGAGCAGCAAATGCTGGCCATGGCGCGCGCCCTCATGAGCCACCCGAAGTTGTTGCTGCTCGATGAACCCTCGATGGGCCTGTCGCCTATCATGGTGGACAAGATTTTTGAAGTGATCCGCTCCGTGTCCGCCGAAGGCATCACGATCTTGCTAGTCGAGCAGAACGCGAAACTGGCGCTGCAGGCGGCCCACCGCGGGTACGTGATGGATTCCGGGCTGGTCACCATGAGCGGCAATGCGAAAGACATGCTGGACGATCCGCGCGTGAAGGCCGCCTACCTGGGCGAATAGGGGGGACGCCGCAGGCCTCCCCGCGCTGGCCGCCAGCGCGGGCAATTTTCCCGCGCGCGGCCACAGCAGCGTCGGAGCAAAAAAATGCCCCGGCGCAGCCGAGGCATTCATGACGCCGTCAGAGCCGGCTGCCGCGGTGGAAATTACTTGGCGCGTGGCACCGATTTTTCGGCCGCCTGGGAAAATTGGCTTACTGCCGACGCTAAGTTGGTTTCAATTGCTTCGACCGCTTGCTTGGTGGTCTTAGTGAACTGCTCGTAACCGGCGTTGGCATTGCCAATGGCCGACTTGAACATGGCAACGGCGTTTTCCGAACCGGCCGGGGCGTTTTTGCTCACTTCTTCAACCAGGGAAAGAACCTTTTTGTTGGTCTCGGCGATTTGCGCTTCAGCCGCTTTGCTAAATTCAGCTTGCGTGCCCGAAGCGATGGCAGCTACTTGACGGCTGTAAGCAACGAGTTTCTCGGCCGCTGGCTGCGCTTGGGCTGCCGTCAGCGAGAAAAATTCTTGCGCATCTTTGGCCGACAATAATTGTTTGGCGGTGGCGGTGGACTCTTCCAGCGATGCCTTGGCGGCGCTCACGTTCAAGTCAACCAATTTTTCGACGCCCGCAAATGCTTTGCCAGTCAGGGCTGAAAAAATCGCGAATTGGGCTTCGATATTGGCTTTGGTAGCGGACGAAAATTGCTCAGGAATTGTGCTAAACATATAGTTCTCCAGAAATTAAACTAATCATCGTTGATGAACGCAGCTTGTCGACCCTTGTTTTACAAAACAGCGGATCATCGTCTCAAGCTGAATGGGATATTGTGCAACGCAACAAAGTTCATTCTAAAGCCTTCCGAAATTAAGTCAAGGGATTTTTTGTGCGGCGCAACAAAAGGCGTTGATCAAATTCCTTCCCAGCCAAGGCTCCGGCGCCGCGCCGGCGCCGGAGCCGGGAAAATCGGATGACATGTTAAACTACGCCTCAGCCCGTCGATGTTCGCCGCGCCCGATTGCGCGGCGGGAGTGCCGCGCTGCGCCCGCCAAATAACGCTGCGCGGGTGGGCTTGGTCACGGCCCGCGAGACGCGGCTCGAATTTGGCTGACGGGATCAAACTAGCGTTTTCAGCCGTATTGTTTTTACCGGCGCTTTGCGCTCACTCAAGACAAGTCCTTGAAGGGTAAAAATGCGCTTGCGGTTGGTCTTCATTTTGCTACACTGCGACGGAGCCTGTTCGCTCAGAAGGATGATCGGATGTTTAAATTTGCGTTAGGCGCACTGTTTTCGTTGCTGTTGGTTTGGGTTCCCGCTTCCGTCAATGCGCAAGAAGACGGCAGCGCCGTCACTAGCGCGAAAAAACATGGGAAGATCAGGATCGTCCTGCGCCACCACGCGCCCCATGCTGTGGGCCATGTGAGCGCGCCTCATGCGCACCAACGCCTGGCGAGAAGAGTGGTCCTGTTGCATGGCAGGCGCAAGGTGGTGTATCAGCATGTGCTGCATGTCGCCCCTGCGCCCGGGGTGCAGTCCATGGGCGACCTGGCCGGTCTGAACCTCACGCGCGACCCGCTCGACTTGAAATCGAGCGTCGCCTTCGTTCTCGATCAGTCCAATTCCGAAGTGCTGTTTGAAAAAAATGCCAATGTCGCCTTGCCGATCGCCTCCATCACGAAATTGATGACGGGCCTCGTCGTGGTGCAAGCCCATCAGGACATGGACGAGGTGTTAACGGTGACCGACGACGATGTCGATCACAAAAAATTTAGCACTTCGCGCTTGAAAGTGGGTGCGCAACTGAGCCGCGCCAACATGCTGCACATTGCCTTGATGAGTTCGGAAAACCGTGCTGCCGCAGCGCTGGGCCGCAATTATCCGGGCGGCTTGACGGCCTTTGTGGCGGCCATGAATGCCAAGGCGCGAGCGCTGGGCATGACGGACACCCGTTATGTCGATGCCAATGGTTTGTCGAGTCTGAATGTGGCCAGCGCCCGCGATCTGGCCAAGCTGGTCATGGTGGCCTATCAGGAGCCGATCCTGCGCCAGTACTCGACGGATCCCAAATACATTGTCGAGCCCGGCGGGCGCCCTATACAGTATGGCAACACGAATCATCTTGTCGCCAACCCCGGCTGGGATATCGGCTTGCAGAAGACGGGCTTTATCAATGAAGCGGGGCGCTGCCTGGTCATGCAGGCCAGGATCGAAGGGCGCGCCGTGATCATGGTGTTCCTTGACTCCAAAGGCAAGCAGTCGCGCACCGCCGACGCCGGCCGCATGCGCAAATGGCTGGAGGCCTTGAAGCCGGCCCCTCTGTCGCCGCCGGTGCCCGTGGCGGGGGGCTAGCTGCCGTTGCCGCTGCTGGCGGCGCCATGCGCTCGGAGGGCTAAACGCGTGTCAGGGGCGAAGCGCCCAGGCCGCATTATCCGTGCGCCGAGCTCAATCTTCCGCCATGTAGCCTAGGGTAGCGGAGATTTGGTTGGCGGTAACGATCAACTCATCGAGCCACTGCTCCTGCAGGCGGTCGGCGGGCGCCGAAATCGACAATCCTGCGATCAGCTTGCCGGCATCATCCCGGATCGCCGCCGCCATGCAGCGCACGCCGAGTTCTAGTTCCTCGTTGTCGCGCGCATAACCGCGCGCCCGCACTAAGCTGAGCTCACGCTCGAGTTTGGCCAAGTCCGTGATCGAATTTTTGTTGTGCCCGGTCAAGCCGGTGCGGGTGGCGTAGGCGCGCACCATTTTCGGCTCGTCGACGGACAGGAACAATTTGCCCGTCGACGTCAGGTGCAGCGGGGCGCGCCCGCCGATGGCGCGCACCACCTGCATGCCGGAGCGTTCCGAGAATGCACGGTCGATATACACGATCTCGTCTCCCTGGCGCACCGACAAATTGATGGTTTGCTGGGTTTTTTTGTGTAGCGTTCGCATGCAGTCAAGCGCCGCTTCGCGCACGCTCAAGCGGCTCTTGACCACGTTGCCCAGCTCCAGCAGACGCATTCCAAGCCGGTAAGTGCCCGGCTCGACGCGGTCGACAAAGCGGGTTAGCACCATGTCGTTCAAGATTCTATGCGCGGTCGATGGGTGCAGGCCGGATACTTTAGATAATTCCTTCAAGCTGACGGGATCCGGGTATTCGGCCAGAGCATCCAATAAGGCGACCATGCGCTCGATCACTTGGATCGTCGTCTTGGGTGGTGTGGCAGGTTCAATTTTCATAATATGGTTGGTGCGGTGCAGTATCCGATCCTGTCGTTATACCACATTGTGGGAGCATAGGGAATTGCAGACTTGCCGGATGTGAATTTATGTGACCATTTCGCCACTGCCGGGCATAATGACGCACCGATCCAACCACCCAATTATCGATATGAAACAACCTGTCAGCCAATTTAAGAGCAAAAGCGGGCTTAAACGCATTTTTTCGGCCTTCTTTTTTTCCATGGCAGGCTTCAAGGCGGCCTGGCAGAATGAGCACGCGTTCCGCCAGGAGCTCGTATTGTGCGTGCTCGGTAGCGTGATCGCCGTAGCGTTACGCATCTCGGCCTTCGAAAAGCTGGTCCTGATCGGCGTCCTGATGCTGGTCCTGATCGTCGAACTCATCAATTCCGCCATCGAGGCCATGGTCGATCGCATTTCGCCGGAGCGCCACCCCTTGTCAAAAAACGCCAAGGACTTTGGCAGTGCCGCCGTGTTCTTGGCCTGCGGCCTTGCTCTGGCGGCGTGGGCGGTGGTGCTGTTTAACCGTTTTTATTAAACATTCTGCTGAGCGCGCGAGATACCCAGGACGGCCTTGTAAACGAACTGCGTTGCCTCGAGGCTCTTCCCGCCGCCAGCAACAGCGGCCGCGTCCATCTGCAGTTGATGGGTTCTGAACGCCCAACAGAATAATTGCAGCGCTCGCTAGGAACAGCTGCCTGCGCTTGCCGGCCCCCCCTGCCTCGGCGCTGCCCGGGCCGCATGCATCGTGGCGGCGATGCATGGGTCGGAAACGCTCGCCGCTGTTATGGGCAGGCGAGGGCGTCGGCGCACTCACGCACGAGGGCCGGACCCGTGTAAATCAAACCCGTATACAGTTGCACCAGCTGCGCGCCGGCATCGAATTTGGCCCTGGCGTCTTGGCCGGACATGATGCCGCCCACCCCGATGATGGGCAGCGCCTGCCCCAGTTCGGCCTTGAGCTGACGGATCACTTGGTTCGACAATTCCAACACGGGGGCACCGGACAGGCCGCCTTCTTGCGTCGCATGGGGCAAGCCTTCGACGCCGCCGCGGCTCAAAGTGGTGTTGCTGGCGATGACGGCGTCGATTTTATGCCGCATCAGTGCGGCGGCGATGTTTTTGACCTGCTCGGCGTCGATGTCGGGCGCGATTTTCAGCGCCAGCGGCACGTAACGCTGGTGCTGCTCGGCCAGGCGAGCTTGCGCCCCTTTGAGTTGCAAGAGCAGCGCGTCCAGTGCCGACGCCCCCTGCAACTGGCGCAGGTTCTTGGTGTTTGGCGAGGAAATGTTGACCGTCACATAACTTGCATACGGATACACTTTTTGCAGGCAGTGCACGTAGTCCTCGGCTGCCCGCTCGATTGGCGTGTCGGCGTTCTTGCCGATGTTCAGGCCCAGCACACCTTCACGGTCTTGATAAAATTTCGACGCCCGCACATTGGCTACCAAGGCATCGACGCCACCATTATTAAAGCCCATGCGGTTGATGATGGCATGGGCTTGCGGCAGGCGAAAGATGCGCGGCTTCGGGTTGCCCCCTTGCGCGCGCGGTGTGACGGTGCCAACTTCAAGTGAGCCAAAGCCGAGCTCAGCTAGCGCATCGAGGTAGGCTCCTTCCTTGTCGAGGCCGGCGGCTAGTCCGACGGGATTGGGAAACACGATGCCCATCACGGTGCGCGGATCGGCCTTGGGCTTGTTGATGGCGCGCAGCAGCCCGAGGCCGGCGGCCCGTTTCAGGGCGGGCAAGGTGACGTTGTGGGCCGTTTCCGCATCCAGCGCGAACAGCAGGGGACGGGTCAGGGCGTACAAAAATTTATCGAACATGGGGACACTCTCGGGTGGCGCGGGTGCCGCGTGTGAGATGCACGTGGATAGTTCCGGCCCGCTATGGATGGATCCGCATTTTACCGTGGCGGGCGCCACTGGTGGGAGGGTGGCGCGAAAAGAGGTGGACAGGGCAAATTCAAGACGGGCGGGGGAAAAGGTTCCAGGCACCCTTGATGCGCGCTTCCAGTGGCTTGAAGTTGATCTTGTATGCCATTTTCGCGCTTTCCTCGATCCAGTAACCGAGGTAGACATACGGCAGCTTGAGTTCACGCGCCTGGGATATTTGCCACATCACGTTGTAGGTGCCAAAAGAGGCCCCGGGTACGGTGGGGTCGAAAAAAGTGTAGACCGACGACAAGCCGTCGGCCAGCACATCGATAATGCTCACCATGCGCAGCATGCCGCCGGGCTCGCGGAATTCGACCAGGCGCGTGTTGACCCGGCTTTGCAGCAGGAACTGAGTGTACTGGTCGCGGCTGTCCTGGTCCATGCCGCCGCCGGCATGGCGTGCGCTCTGGTAGTTCAGATAAAGGTTGTAGTGCTCATTGGCAAACGATAGCGAGGCGACGCTCGCCCGCAGATTGGCGTGCCTGGCCCAAGCCCGGCGTTGGCTGCGGACGGGCGCAAATTGGGCCGCGATGACGCGCACGGGGATGCAGGCTTGGCAGCCATCGCAGTCGGGCCGGTAGGTGAAAATGCCGCTGCGCCGGAAGCCGCTCGTCACCAGCTCCGAATAGACGTCGGCGTTGATGAGGTGTGATGGCGTCGCCACCTGCGAGCGCGCCTGGCGGTTCTCCAAATAGCTGCATGGGTAGGGTGCAGTCGTGTAGAACTGCAAGATTGAAAAGGGCAGATCGTTGAGGTGGGTCATGCGTGTCCTCTTCGGTTGCGGACAAATTTTCAGCGGCCTAGTCTATTATGGGGCAGACGCAAAAGGCGCAGTAGCTTCCCACGATTTTATTTGTGGATGGTCAATATTTGCGTGTAGGTGCGTGAGAAATTGTGCGCGCGAGATCGGGACTGCACCCAAGGATGCCAAATGGGTCGTCTCCTGCTGGCAGTCGATCATGCTGACGTCATGGCTTTTGAGAAAATGCACGAGATACGCCAGCGCGATTTTGGAGCCGTCCGTGACGCGCGCAAACATGGACTCGCCGTAAAACATGCGTCCGATCGAGACGCCGTATGCGCCCCCCACTAGTTCGCCGTCGAACCACAGTTCGGACGAATGAGCATAACCGAGCCGGTGCAAACCGGTGTAGCCGGCGATGATCTCGTCCGAAATCCAGGTGCCGGGGCCCTCCTTGCGCGGAGCGGCGCAGGCCCGCATCACGGCTTCAAAATCGCTGTCAAAACGCAGCTGCCAGCGGCCGTCGCCGCGCGCGCTGTTTGCCACCTTGCGCATGGCCTTCTTCAGGCTGTTGGAGACGCGCAAATTGGCCGTCATCAGCACCATGCGCGGGTCCGTGCTCCACCATAAAATGGGCTGGCCTTTTGAAAACCATGGGAAAATGCCGCGCCGATACGCCGCTAGCAAGCGCTGCGGGGACAAGTCGGCGCCTGCCGCCAGAAGGCCTGGCGCGTCCACCGTCAGCGCCTGCGAGACGTCGGGAAACGGAGTACTCGATTCGAGCCAGGGTATCATTGGCGCAACTTGCAAAATTTTAGGGATCCGCTATTTTGGGCGGGCCATCGGACGGCTGACGTCATGCGTATGAAAGCCGTAACTGCCACCCTTTCTTATTTGGACCCGGTCGGCAAAAAACAATTCCAAGGTCTTTCGGATCGTCGGAAAGGCCAAGTCGTCCCACGGAATGTTCGCTTCGCTAAACATCTTCACCTCCAAGCTCTCGATGCCTGGCGCGAAATCCAAGTCGCGCAGCCGCGCCAGGTAAAACAGGTGGACTTGATGCACCTGTGCCACGTTGAGCAGGGTAAACAGAGTGCCCAGCTCGATGTGGGCGCCCGCTTCCTCGACTGTCTCGCGAAGGGCGGCTTCAGCGGTTGTTTCATTATTTTCCATGAAGCCGGCCGGCAGCGTCCAGTAACCATAACGCGGTTCGATCGCGCGTTTGCAAAGTAGCACCTCCAGTTGTCCGTTCTGGTCCCAAACCGGGACCGAGCCCACAATCATCTTGGGGTTCTGATAATGGATGGTGTCGCAATGGGCGCACACATAGCGCGGGCGATTGTCTCCCGCCGGGACCGACAATTCAACGGGATGGGCGCATTCGGAGCAATATTTCATCAAAGAGGTCATGGCTAAAGTCGGTTTATCCCTACTTTACACTGATTGCAGGGCGTCCGCCGCAACAGAAGCGCTGTTGGACAATGAATGATTGCGTTTTTAAGGTCTACCTGTTCGGCCTATTGCGTACTAAAACAGGATAGATATTGCCTAAGTGCCCGATGTGGCCTATAATCGAGTCCACAGACGCGGGGTGGAGCAGTCTGGCAGCTCGTCGGGCTCATAACCCGAAGGTCACAGGTTCAAATCCTGTCCCCGCAACCAGAATTGAGTAAGAAAATAAAGAGTTACACGCTTCGGCGAGTGACTCTTTTTTCTTGGCCGGATTCTTTGTCGCACCATGTAGGGCCTATGGCGGGTTTGCCAGGGAACGTGGCCAGCCAGCGCAGGTGGAGCTCGTGCAAGGTGCGGGTGCTCCAGCCCTCGCTGCGGCACATTTCCAGACAGAACTCCCGCTTGAGGGGATCGTCGATGTAGATCAGGCTGCGCAAATGGGGCCAGCTCAATTGTCTACTCAGCATAGACCATCTCCTCGGCCTCGAACACTCGCCAAAGCGCAGCATGTGGTGCAGGTTTTTGGCGCCGAAGCCGCGCCCATGCAAGTGGCGGGAACCCCACTGTTATAAATGTCACAGGCTTTCTCATTCACGCCTGGTAGTCTGGCGATTGCTACAAAGTCGACGTCCCGCATGGAGTGCCCCTTGCCGCCCTGTCCTAGGTCGGGGCGGCAAGGCTCGACCATAAATAGGCTGCCGCCATCGAGCGATGGGGGCGGTATTGTTCAAGAATTTTCTGCGTACTCGCCAAGTCCGGCTTGACTGTCCCGCCAAGCAGGCGCTGAAGTGCAGAGCGGACTGCAACGTCCCCATGCAGCGAGCAATCAGCATACCCATAACCGCGCAACAGCGCATAGTTGACGGTCCACGGGCCGATCCCCTTGATGGCCAGGAGCGCCGCCGACACTTCCTCGACGCCGCCCGAGGCTGGCAAGGCGAGCGCCAATTCGCCGCTATCGACCAGGCGCGCGAGGCGTAGCAAGGTGCTGGCCTTGGCGCGTGAAAATTTGCGCCGGCACAGTTCTTCGACGTCGAGCCGCGCCACGTCGGCCGCTTCCGGGTAGCACCACAAGCCGCTGCTATGGCGCCGGCCCGCTTGCAAGATGAAGGTGCGGCGCAGGGAAATGGCGAACGGCAAATTGATTTGCTGGCCAATGACAGCCCAGGTCAACGCCTCGAAAACTGTGCCCGACTGGACGATACGAAGGCCAGGCCGCGCGCGCACGAGGGAACCCAACAGTTGATCGTTTTGCGCGAAAGCTTCAAATGATCGGGAATCGATGCGCAAGCCAAGGATATTTAGCATGGCCCCTTTGATGTCCTCTTCGGCCACGCGCGGCAGGGCCGCGTCGGCCGCCACCGTGCACAGCGCCTGCGCAGCGCCAAGCGCGATATCGAGGACGATCGGAACTCCGCCTAGCAGCATGCCTTTCCGGATGCGCGACGGGCCGACCTGCTCGGCCACACTTTCCGTATCGCGGCTGTGAAAGGCGAGGATGTCGCGCACCCGGTAAGTACGCGGCAATTCAATGGCCAGTGGGCTCATGTTGATGCACTTTGCGCGGGGACTTGAAGTTCGGTCGAAAGCCCGTAGCCAAGGCGGTGCCGACGATGACGATGGCCGAACCGACGATCGTATACCAGCCGATCACCTCCGACAGAAACAAGCTGCCCCACAGGATGCCGAACACGGGCACGATGAAGGTCACGGTCAACGCCGATGTGGCACCGACATCTTGCACCAGACGGAAATACAATAGATAGGCGAGGCCGCTGCAGACTACGCCCAAGGCCACCACGGCGCCCATCACGCCAACGCTGGGCATGGCCGGGGCCGGGAAAAACGGCAGCGCCGGCAGCACCAGCAAGGCCGCCGCCCACATGCTGCCATGGGCATTGGCAAACGGCTCTACCGCTTTGGCGCCCTTGGCGTAGGTGGTCGCGATGCCGTAACTGAAAGCGGCCAGCAGTGCCGCCCCGATGGCCCAGTTGGCGCCCGTCAATGCCGTGATCTTGTCGAAGCCGACCAGCAGCGCGACGCCGCACATGCCGAGCACCAGGCCGAGCCAGGCGCGTGGCGCCAGCGCCTGACGGGTCCAGACGGCCCCGATCAAGGCGCCCCAGATCGGGGCCGTGGCGTTTAGCACCGACAGTATGGAGGCCGACAGGGTTTTCGCGGCGAAAGCGAAGAGCAGGAACGGCAGGGCCGAATTGAAAAAGCCAAGGATCAGGTAATGGCGCCAATGGCGCTGCCATTCCAGCCGCTTTTTCAACGTCAGCGCGACGAGGGCGAGAAACAGGGCCGCAAATGCGACCCGAAATTCGATCAACAGTGCCGGCCCCAGCACCGGCGCGCCGATGCGCATGAAGAGGAAGGAGCCGCCCCATATCGCGGCGAGCGACAGGAGCCGGACGAAGCTTGCCGTATTCATGGGTGCTCGCCCCGCCGCGGCCTTGGGGCGGGCCGCTTCAACGAGCGCGGCGCCCGCGTGTTGCCACGAGCAACGGCGCTGTCCTCGAGCCACGCCTGGCATCTTGCGAAGGCTCCCTGTTCCAAAAAGGCGCCGCCCGCTTTTGCCAGGCGCACTATCCTTGTCAGATTGATCACATTATCCATATTGAGAAGTTCCCCCGTGTCTTAAAACCGTTTGCGGACCATATTGGAATTAGTATGCCGTTCGCAAGCGGGTCGCACTATCCGGTTCTTGCTATTGTGTCAGGCCAAGCCGCCGGCGGCCCCGTTCTCTGGCGTTGGCGCGCGCGTGGGGAAATTCCCGGCGCCGGCCACACCGTTTTTTACGGCCGTCATCCCGGCCAAGATCGAGATCGCGATTTCGGCCGGCGTCTTGCTGCCGATATAAAGTCCAATCGGGCCGTGCAGGCGCGCCACTTGCTGCGCGCTGACGTCGAATTCGAGCAAGCGTTCGCGCCGCTTGGCATTGTTGGCGCGCGAGCCGAGCGCGCCCACATAAAACGCGTCCGACTTGAGCGCTTCCATCAAGGCCAGGTCGTCGAGCTTGGGGTCGTGGGTCAGGGCCACGACGGCGCTGCGGCGGTCCAGTTTCGCGGCCAGCACGAAGTCGTCTGGCATCTCCGAAACCAGGTCCACGCCCCCTATCTGCCAGCCGCTGCGGTATTCTTCGCGCGGCTCGCACACGCTGACGCGATAATCCATGGCGCCCGCGATTTGCGCCAGACAGCGCGATATGGGACCGGCCCCGATGATGAGCAAGCGCCAGCGCGGCCCGTGCAAGGTGGTCAAGACCGACGCCGAGATCCGCAGCGCGGCGTCGGCTTGCGCAGGGCCCAGCGTCACCGCGCCCGTGTGCAAGTCGAGGCTGCGTTCGACTAGCTCGCCGCGCTCGAGACGCTGCAGTAGTTCGGCGATCCGGCTGTGTTGCGACAGCGGCTCGATTGCCAATTCGATGGTTCCCCCGCACGGCAGGCCGAAGCGCCGCGCTTCGTCGGCGCTGGCGCCGTAGCGCACGATCTCGGGAATCGTGCGCACACCTTGCCCGCGCATGCGTTCGATCAAGTCATCCTCGATGCAGCCGCCGGAGACGGAACCGACGACGCGGCCGTCGCCGCTAATGGCCAGCAGGGCGCCGATCGGGCGCGGGCTCGAGCCCCAGGTCTTAATCACAGTCACCAGATCACAGCGCTGGCCGGCAAAGATCCAAGAAGCGCTCGTTTTTAATACGTCGAGATCGATATTGTCCATTGCAATAAGCGCCATGCCGAATGGGTGAAGGGATAGAATACACTGGGTACACTTGGAAAGACTATCACATGACGCACAACACCGAAAACGACGATGATGGCAACCCCAAGTTTGGGCGGCTGCTGATCGTCTTGTTTATTGCCGTCGTTTTTTGTGGCGCCTTGACTTGGGTGATGGGCGCCTTTTTTCCTGATTTCCCGAACTTTTGAGTGGCACGCTCAAGCGTTGTTATAGAGGCGTGACGGCGGGCCGCTCCCCCCATTCAGAATTCACGGCAGCAGCGCCAGCTTGGCGGACTGCCTAGCTTTGATTTCTCCCACTGTTTTTTCGATCGCCGCGATCCTGTAGGCCGTGCCCGGATGGTTGGCCGTATAGGCGTTCAAGATCGTGGCCGGATACTGGTTCGCCAGTTGCTGCCAGAAGGCTGCCGCGTGATCGATGCTGTAGCCCGCGCGCGCCAGCAAATACAGCGCCAGAGCGTCGGCCGCCGCATCGAGTTCCGGCGGCATCGCGCGCATGCCCCCGCTGCCGATCAGGAGCGACAAATCGGGCTGCGGGTTGGCCAGATTGTCGATGATGCTGCCGATGGTGGCCGTCGAGCGCTGCCCGGCCGCGTGCCCGAGAATGTTGTGCGCTATGCCCGTCGCCATCACATAGGCGAGCCCCTGGTCGGTCTGCGCGGCACCGATCATGCCGCGCGTGACCATCACGCGCTGCCCGTCGGCATACGAATTGATGTTATCGGCATTGCCTAGCTCGACTCTGAAGGCGCAAGCGCGCGTGACGGGCACGCTTAGCACCTGCTGCCCGTTGCCACGCGCGATCGTCATGCTGAGCGTGGCGCGGTTGCTGACCAGTTGGCCAAGCACGCTGGCGGCCTGGGCTTCCGCATGGGGACCGCGCGGCAGGTTTTTGCCATCGGCGGCGATCAAGCCATCGCCTTTGCGCAAGCCGGCGCGGGCGGCCCCGCTGCCCACGAGGACGCCTGACACTTGCAGGCGCTCGCCGTAACCGAGCCCATATTGCGCCGCCTCGGCATACTCTCCAGGATAGGAGAACTTGTTCTTGGCCGTGAAGCCGAGCAAGTTGCGCGCCTGGTGCTTGCAAAGCGCCGCATTGTTGATCAACAACGGCGCGGCGATCCTGTAGAGCCGGTCTTGCTGGGCGACCATCTTGTCGAGCGTCTCTTGCGCCGCCAGCATTTTGGGCGTCATGGGCGGCGCGACCGGCTTATTTGCCACCGGCGCCGACCCCGTCGTCGCGCACGCCGACAAGGCGAGCGCCAAAGCGCTCGCCGCCAGCCGCGTCGCAAGAACCCAATGGGCAAATCCAGGCATAGGCATCCTCAATGTGTGCCGGTGCTGCCGAAACCGGCGGCACCGCGTGCACTCGTGTCGAATTCATCGACAATGTGAAAACCGACTTGCAACACGGGCACGATGATCAATTGCGCCAAGCGTTCCATCGGCTGTAGCGTGAAAGCGCTTTGGCTGCGGTTCCAGGTTGAGACCATCAGCTGGCCTTGATAATCGGAATCGATCAAGCCTACCAGATTTCCCAGCACGATGCCGTTTTTGTGGCCCATGCCGCTGCGCGGCAGGATCAATGCCGCGTAGCGTGGATCGGCCAAGTAGATGGCAAGGCCCGTCGGTATCAGCACTGTCTGCCCGGCCTCGATCGTGAGCGGCGCATCGATGCAGGCGCGCAGGTCAAGCCCGGCGCTGCCGGCGCTGGCGTAGGCGGGCATCTGGTCCACCATGCGCGGGTCGAGAATTTTGACGTCGATACTATTCATTATGATTTGCTCCGAAAATTCCAGGCTGATAGGCCCGGCAGTGAACCGGTCAGGCGGCCTGCTTACGGTAGATAATTGCTCTCTTGCTAAGATTGGCGTCCCCGGGGCCGCACGCGGGCTCACCGCCCACTCCAGGGGCTCGGGCGGGCAGCCGCAAATCCGCCTGCGCCGCTCCGGCTTGGTGGATGCCACTACAGGAGCGACGTCTTTTCAATACGTTTCGAAATTTCGGAAACAAGCTGGCG
This sequence comes from Janthinobacterium sp., assembly GCA_003133225.1. GTDB lineage: Bacteria > Pseudomonadota > Gammaproteobacteria > Burkholderiales > Burkholderiaceae_D > Janthinobacterium. The sequence goes on along the minus strand of PKWL01000119.1, from coordinate 32,496 downwards.
CGCCAGAGTCAACTTGTCAGCCCGCGGCAGCACCGTGTGCCCGTGTTCGTCGAACAAGATGATGGTGTTGTCGTCTTGGCCAAAGGTGGCGTGGCCAATATTGCCAACTAGCAAAGGGATATTTTTTTTCTCGCGCTTGGCCGCGCCAAATTCGAGCAGGTTTTCCGACTCCGCCGCAAAGCCGACGCAATACGGATAGCCGGCGATATTGGTGCGGGCCGCGACGGCGGCCAGAATGTCGGGATTTTGCCCGAACTTCAGCTCGGGCGGGGTGCCGTCGTCCGGTTTCTTCATTTTCTGCGCGCTCGCATTGAGCACATGCCAGTCGGCCACGGCGGCGACGCCGATGAACACGTGACGGCCACCGATCTGGGCCATCACGGCATCGTACATCTGGCGCGCGCTTTGCACGTTGACGCGCTGTACCCCGTACGGCGTCGCCAGCGCAGTCGGGCCCGATATGAGCGTGACATCGGCGCCCGCCTCGCGCGCCGCGCGCGCCAACGCGTACCCCATCTTGCCAGAGGATAAATTGGTGATGCCACGCACGGGATCGATCGCCTCGAAGGTCGGACCGGCCGTGATCAAAATGCGTTTGCCGGCCAGGACCTTGGGCTGGAACACGGCCACCAGCTCGTCTTGCAGCTGGTCGGGCTCGAGCATGCGCCCGAGGCCCACTTCGCCGCAAGCCTGTTCGCCTTCCGCCGGGCCGACGATGGCGATGCCATCAGCCCGCAACTGGGCGGCGTTGCGCTGGGTGGCCGGATTTTGCCACATCTCCAGATTCATGGCCGGGGCCACCAGAAGAGGCATCTGGCGCGGCCGCGCCAGGCACAGCGTTGAGAGCAGGTCGTCGCCGATGCCGTGCGCCAGCTTGGCCATGAAATCGGCCGAACAGGGTGCAATGACGATGGCGGCCCCGGAGCGCGTGAGGTCGATGTGGGCCATGTTGTTGTCGATGCGCGCGTCCCACTGGCTGGTATAGACCGGGTTGCCCGACAAGGCTTGCAGCGTCACGGCCGTGATGAAGTGGCTGGCAGCATCGGTCATCACGACTTGGACCGAGGCGCCGGCCTTCGTCAGGCCGCGGCACAGTTCGGCTGCCTTGTAGCAAGCGACGCCCCCGCACAGGCCGAGGATAATTTTCTTACCAGACAAATCCATATTTTTTCCTTTTTTACTGCGCAGCCTACTTGTTCACCCGCCGCAGTTCATCGATGACAAACAGAGCGGCGCCGATGGAAATGGCGGAGTCGGCGATATTAAAGGCCGGGAAGTGGCCCCAGTTTTGCCAATGGAAATCAAGAAAATCGATGACATGACCGTACGCCACGCGGTCAATCACATTGCCCAGCGCGCCGCCCAGAATGAGGGCGAGCGCCCAGCAAAACAGGCGCTGGCCGGCGTGTTTTTTGAGCAGGTAGATGATGAACAACGCGGCCACCAGCCCGATCGCCGTAAAAAAATAACGCTGCCAGCCGCTTTCATTCGACAGAAAACTGAAGGCCGCGCCCTTGTTATAACGCAACACCAAATTGAAAAACGAGGTCACCGTATACTCCTCGGCATAAGTGAACATCTTGGTCATGCTAATTTTGGCGATCTGGTCGGCCAAGACGACGATGGCGGCAATGCCCAGCCACGGCGTCAAGCCCGATTGCGACTTGGAGGAAAAGCGGATTTTAGTGGCCATAAAATTTATTATCGGAAGTTGAGCGCCATCGCGTATGGCAAACGGCGCAGGTGAGGATTACGCGAAGCGGCGCTTTTCGCCCGCGTCAAACAGATTGCTAACGCAGCGTGCGCACAAGCCCGGATGCTCGGCATGGGCGCCGACGTCGGCCCGGTAATGCCAGCAACGTTCGCATTTTTCGGCTTCCGATGCCGACACGATGACGGTTTCAACGGCGTCGCCGGCCACTTCGATGGCCTCGGCTTGGGATGTGATGAAAATGAATTTCAAATCATCGCCTAGGCTCTTTAACAGCGCGTATTTGGCGCCGCCGGCCTTAATGACCAGTTCGGCCTGCAGCGACGAGCCAATGGCGCCCGAAGTGCGCAAGTCTTCCAGTTGCTTGGTGACGCCGGTTCGCACCGCGCGCAGGGCCGTGTATTTTTCGAGCAGGGCGGCGCCGTCCTCGATTCCAGGCAATTCCCAGTAGGTCAAGGTGAAAATGGTCTCGTCGCTGGCCGCGTAAGCATCGGGTTCGGCGAAGACAGCCCATGCTTCCTCGGCTGTAAACGACAGCGTCGGCGCCATGACGCGCAGCAAGCTTTGCGTGATGTGCCACAGCGCTGTTTGCGCCGAGCGCCGCGCCTTCGAGGTCAGCCCCGACGTGTACAGGCGGTCCTTCAGAATGTCGAGATAGAAGCCGCCCAGGTCTTCCGAACAGTAGCTCTGCAGTTTGGCGATCACCGGATGGAATTCGAACTTCTGATAGTGGCGCAAGATGTCCGCCTGCAACAGGGCCATGTTGGCGATCGCGTAGCGGTCGATTTCGAGCAGTTCAGCCACGGCCACGGCGTCCGTGGCCGGATTGAAGTCCGAGGTATTGGCCAGCAGAAAGCGCAGCGTGTTGCGGATGCGGCGGTATGACTCGGTCACCCGCTTTAGGATTTCGTCCGAGATCGACAGTTCGCCCGAGTAGTCGGTCGATGCCACCCACAGGCGCAAAATGTCGGCGCCCAGGGTGTCGGAGATTTTTTGCGGCGCCACCACGTTGCCCTTCGACTTGGACATTTTCTTGCCCTCGCCGTCGACGGCAAAACCGTGCGTGAGCAGGGCTTTGTACGGGGCCCGCCCATTGAGCATGGCGGACGTCAGGAGCGAGGAGTGGAACCAGCCGCGATGCTGGTCCGAGCCTTCTAGGTACAAGTCGGCGGGAAAGCCCAATTGCGCCGCGTGCGAGCCCTTGCCGGCCGGCCCGCCCAGCACCGTCTGGTGCGTGGTGCCGGAATCGAACCAGACGTCAAGCGTGTCCTTGTTCTTGACATACATTTCAGCATCCACGCCCAGCAGACTTTTCGGATCGAGGGCGAGCCAGGCGTCAATCCCGCTTCTTTCGATCAGCAGCGCCACCTGCTCCAACAGCTGCGCTGTGTTCGGGTGCAGCTCGCCGCTTTCCTTGTGCACGAAAAACGCCATCGGCACGCCCCACTGGCGCTGGCGCGACAAGGTCCAGTCGGGCCGGTTGGCGATCATGCCGTGCAGGCGCGCCTGGCCCCAGTCAGGGAAGAACTGGGTGTCGGCGATGCCTTGCAAAGCGCTTTGGCGCAGCGTCGGGCCGCCGTCTTTGGGCGTGATGTCCATGCCGGCAAACCATTGCGAGGTGGCGCGGTAGATGATGGGAGTCTTGTGGCGCCAGCAATGCATGTAACTATGCTCGAACATCTTCAGATGAAACAGGGAGCCGGCCTCGGCCAGCGCGGCGCAGATCGGCTTGGATGCTTCCCAGATCGAAAGGCCGCCGAACAGCGGCAGCCAGGAAGCGTATTTGCCATCGCCCATGACCGGCTTTAAGATGTCGTCGTCCTTCACGCCATGCGCCTTGCAGGAGATGAAGTCGTCCACGCCATAGGCCGGGGCCGAATGCACGATGCCGGTGCCGCTCTCGGTCGTCACATAGTCGGCCAGGTAGATCGGCGCCAGCCGGTCATAGCCGGGGTCGGCTTTGGCCAGCGGATGGTGGAAGCGGATGCCCGCCAGATCGGCGCCGAGGCAGGTGGCGATCACCCTGCCTTCGAGAGCGTAGCGGTCAAGGCAGGCGGCGGCCAAATCGACGGCCAGGATCAGCAGCAGCGGCGCACCATCGCGCATCGTTTCGACGAGCCCGTAGACTACTTCCGGATGCACGTTGAGGGCTTGATTGGCCGGGATTGTCCACGGCGTGGTGGTCCAGATCACGACTTGGCCGTGCTCGGTCGGCAGCGCAGTCAGGCCGAAAGCGGCCGCCACTTTTGCCGGTTCGGCAAACGCGAAGCCAACGTCGACGGCCGGGTCACGCTTGTCTTGGTATTCCACTTCCGCTTCGGCCAAGGCCGAGCCGCAGTCGAAGCACCAGTTGACGGGCTTTAAGCCGCGGTAGATATAGCCCTTCTCAAGCAGGGTGCCGAGGGCGCGCAATTCATCGGCCTCATTGCCAAATGCCATCGTCAGGTAAGGATGGTCCCAGTCGCCCAAGACGCCCAGGCGGATGAAGTCCTTTTTCTGGCGCTCCACCTGCAAGCTTGCATAACTGCGCGCCTTGACCAGCACCTCGGCGCTGGGCAGGTTTTTGCCGTACTGCTTTTCGATTTGTATCTCGATTGGCATGCCATGACAGTCCCAGCCCGGCACATACGGGGCGTCGTAACCGGCCATGGTGCGTGCCTTGACGATCATGTCCTTCAAGATCTTGTTGACGGCGTGCCCGATGTGGATGTCGCCATTGGCGTACGGCGGGCCGTCATGCAAGATGAACTTGGGGCGGCCGGCGGCGGCCTTGCGGACGCGCTGGTAGATCTGCTTGTCCTGCCATTGCCTGACCCATTGCGGCTCGCGCTTGGCCAAGTCGCCGCGCATCGGAAACGGCGTTTCGGTCATATTTACCGGGTATTTGCTCGCTGTTTTTTTTGCCGCCTTGGGGACGGTCGGTGCGACTGGTTTGCTGGTATCGGACATGTTTTTCTTTAATGGTGTGGGTTCGTTATCAATTGGTTGGGGGCGCTACAGCGGCCGACCCGCGTCAAATTCGTTGGTTGCAATGGGGCCGCGGCGGCGCGCAAAAAAAGCGCGCGCCTGATGCGCATCGCGCGTGATGGCGGCAGTTAGGCTCGGCAAGTCGCGGAAGGTTTCTTCGTCGCGCAGTTTGGCCATGAACTCGACCCGCACCAGTTTGCCGTAAGAGCACTGCGCGAAGTCGAACACGTGCACTTCGAGCAGCACGCGCCCGCTGTCGTCCACGGTCGGGCGCATGCCCAGGCTGGCCACCCCCGGCAGCGGCTGCGCGCCCAAGCCATGCACCTGCACCACGAAGATGCCCGACAAGGCAGGGCGGTGCGCGATGCGCAGGTTGAGGGTCGGAAAACCCAGCGTGCGCCCCAGCTTCTGGCCGTGGATGACATGCCCGGAAATCGAGTAAGGGTGGCCCAGCAGTTGCGCGGCATGGGCAAAGTCGCCCAAGGCCAGCGCGGCGCGCACCGCCGACGAAGACACGCGTATGCTGCCGTTCATCACGGTGGGCAAAATCTCGACGTGAAAGCCCGCTTGCCGGCCCGCTTCGATCAGCATCTGCACATTGCCGGCGCGCCGGGCGCCGTAGCAAAAATCGTCGCCGACCATCAGCCACTTGACGTGCAGCCCGTCCACCAACACCTGTTCGGTAAATTGCTGCGGATTGAGGGAGGCGAACAGGGCGTTGAAATGCTCGACGATGACGCGGTCGACGCCGCAGTCGGACAGGGATTGCAATTTGTCGCGCAAATTGGCGATGCGCGGAGGCGCTGTCGACAGGTCGCCGCTGCGCTCGGCAAAAAATTCGCGCGGATGGGGCTCGAACGTCATCACGGCCGCTTCCAGCTGAAGGTCAGTGGCGGCCGCGCGCACGCGCGCTAGCAAGGCTTGATGGCCGTAATGGACACCATCAAAGTTGCCGATCGTGAGCGCGCAAGGGGCACGCGCTTGCGCATTGGGAAGTCCGCGGAATACCTTCATGGGAATCGTGAAAACGGTCACTAAATGGAGGATTATACGGATAGTTGCGGGAGATATACACCCTGAACGCCTGCCGTGGCCAAATTGGGGGCGGCAAAATGGCAAAAGCGGCGCCGCAGCAGGCCAGAAAACACGCTTTTTGCCGTGCCGGCACTCAGCGTCAAGCCAATTGCAACAGCCAGTAACGGGCCAGGTCGGCTGCGCCATCAGTGCCGCGCACGGTTTTTAGGGTTGCCAGCGCATTCGTTTTCTTGCCCGCCAGAAGATACGCGATACTCAAGTGCAGTTTCGCTTCGTCAGGGTGCTTGAGGCCGTTCATCTTGATGGCCTGGTTCATCAGCATCAAGCCTTTTTCGCCCTGGCCGCCGGAAACCAGCGCAAAGCCGCGCGCGGCTAGGCCGTCGCCGTCTTTGTTTTTGAGCAGTTCGGCTTCGCTCGCCGCTTCGCTCTTGGCGTTGTCGGCCAAGGTTTTTAGGGCTAGGTTTTTCAGGCGCAGATGGCGCGCTGCGTCGGCGCCGCTGCCCAGAACACCCAACTGGTAGCCTTGGTCGAGCACCTTCAGCGCTTCAGCAGGGTCGCCGGCCAAGAGCGCGAGTTGGCCCATTTCCATGAATTCGCCCCCTTTGGTGACCAGCTTGCAGACCAGCTTGAGACGAAAGACGTCGAGGTTGAGGCGATCGGAGAAGCCCGCTTTGCCGGTAACGCGGCTTAGCAAGTTAGCCCAATAGATGCTCTTCGGGTAGTTGGCGGCGAGCTTTTCGAGCGTCTGCACGTAAGCGTTCTTGTCGCCTTGCTTGAGCTCGATGTTGGCGAGCATTTGCAGTTGCCCTTCGGAAGCGGCGTGGGCTTGCAGTTCCTTCGCGGCCGCCGCATAGTTGCCGCTGACATAATAGGTCTGGGTCAGCAGTTCGCGCATGGGCCCGTTGTCGCCGTCTTTCAGCGAGCGGTTGATCCAGACGATGGCCTTCGGCCAATCCTTGGCGCGGTAATACATGCCCGCTAGCGCCTGAGTGAATTTGGGTTCCTGGGCTGCAGGCAGACGGCCCGAATTGACGACGTATTCGAATGCCTTGATGGCGCTCGCGTTGTCGCCGCTGCCGGCGGCGGCGGCGGCGCGCACATATTCGACCTGGTAGGTCTCGAAAGCCGTCTTATTGCCGACTTTGTCGGCATCGCGCAATTTGCTTAGCGCTTCCTTGTACTTGCCTGCCGCTGCCAGGCGCTGCGCCTCCTGCAACGGTTTGCCCACTTCCAAGCGCACGGTCTCGCCCGCGCACGCCAGTGGCGTCAGGCAATTGGAGAGCAGCGTGAAAGCGAACGCGGTCATGCATGGGCCGAGGTGAGCGGGGCGCAACAGGGACATCGGATCCTTCACTTGGTAAGAAGCGTTTCGGCAGAACGTTCCTGCCTATCGTTTGGCGGCGGTTTATTGGAACTGCTCGTTGCCGACCAAGCCAATTTTGGTCACGCCCAGGCGCTGCGCCGAGGCCATCACGCCTGCCACCGATTTATATGCTACCAGCTTGTTCGGACGCAGATGCACTTCCGGCTGATCTGCCTGCGCTGCTACGCTCATCAGCTTGGCGTCTAGTGCCGCCCGATCAGGCACCACAGCGTTGTCCCACGACACGGTGCCGTCGAAGTCGATATCGACCGTCACGACCACCGGGTCCTTGGTCGGCGGCGGTGTCCCCACTGGCATGTTCAAGTTCACCGAATGGTTTTGCTTCGGAATCGTGATGATCAACATGATAATAAGCACCAACATGACGTCGATCAGGGGCGTCATGTTCATTTCCATCATGGGTTCCGGGTCAGCGGCGCTGCCCGAACCGATATTCATACTCATGGCATTTCCTTATAAATATCCAGCTAAGCGGTGGCGCCGGCCTTAGCTGCCTTTATCCGGCGGTTCCGTGATGAATCCCACTTTTTGGATCCCGGCCCGCTGCGTGGTATTGATCACTTTTCCGATAAATTCGTAGCGCACATCCTGGTCGCCCCGCACATGCACTTCCGGCTGCGGCACTTTCACCGCTTCCACCTTCAGAAATTTGAACAAGGCATTCGTGTCTTTCAATCGGGTCTGATTCCAGTACATTTCACCGTTCTTGTTGACGACGATATTGACGTCTTCCGGCTTGGTCTTTAAGGCTTGGTTGGCCTCGGATGGCAAATTGATTTTTTGCAGTTTGAGCACAACGGGGCTGGTGATCAGGAAGATGATGAGCAAAACCAACATGATGTCGACAAGCGGCGTCGTGTTGATTTCGGACATCACGGCATCTTCATCTGCATTGTCGGGGTCGACGTTCATCGCCATGGTTCTTATCCAATCTTTTTAGCGCCGGCGGCACGCCCGGCTTCGCTCGTATACATGGCGCCCGACATCAGCACCGAGTGCACGTCAGCGCCAAATGAACGCACATCTTCCATCGCCGATTTGTTGCGCCGCACCAGCCAGTTGTAGCCCAGAACCGCGGGCACCGCCACCAATAGGCCGAAAGCGGTCATGATCAACGCTTCCCCGACCGGTCCTGCCACTTTGTCGATCGACGCATTGCCTGTCATGCCGATGTTGGTCAGCGCGCCATAAATACCCCACACGGTGCCGAACAAACCGATAAATGGCGCGGTCGAGCCGACGGTGGCCAGAAACGACAAGCCATCTTGCAGGCGGGACTGGACTTTCTCCACAGCGCGCTGGATCGACATCGTGACCCACGTCGACAGGTCGATTTGGGCCAGCAAGGCGCCATCGTGGTGGGCGCTGGCCTTGGTGCCTGATTCGGCGATGAAACGAAATGGGCTGCCGTCCTTCAACGCGGCCGAACCGGCCGCGATGGAAGGCGCCTTCCAGAATTTGACGGACGTTTCCTTAGATTGCTTGGAAATTTTCATCTGGTCGATCAGCTTGGTGATGATGATGTACCAGCTGCCCATCGACATCAAGGCGAGGACGATCAAGGTGGCGCGCGGCACAAAACCGCCGGCCCAGACGGCCTGGATGCCGAACGGGTTGCTCACTTCTTCCTTGGCCGCGGCGGGAGCGGCGTCGGCCGGGGCCGCCGCGTCGGCCGCTGCGGCGGCGCCCGCCGCTGTGGCGGCAGGCGGGGCTTCAGCGAACGCCGGGCTTGCTACGAGAGCGCAGGTGGCGCTGGCGGACAATAGGACCGCAGCAAAAAAAGCGGGCAAACGGGTGTTCTTAAACATGCTTTTCTCCAAATTTATAAAATAATCAGATCGCTTCAAGGCAATGACTTAGGACATCACAAGTTCAGCAGAATCGTCCCGGCTTCATTCCAGCGTCCAGACATATTGCATTTGCATCCACGCTTGTTCCGGCTGGCCATCGACACTGCCCGGTTTAAATACGCATTTGCCAATTCCGTTGACTGCCGCCTTGTCTAGCTCCCGAAAGCCGCTGGTCTTCGTGACCTTCGAATCGACCACATGGCCGTCGATGCCGATGAGAAAGGATAAAGTCACAGTGCCAGTCTCTTCGTTACGTAGAGACGACTTCGGCCAGTCCGGCTTGGCGCAAGTGCTAAAGTCGGCAATCGCCGCTACCCGGTTCACTTTGACCGGCCGCGCCGGTGCCGGTGCCGGTGCCGGCAACGCCTTGACCAGTTCCGTGGCAACGGGCTTTTGCGCAGTCGCATTCGCGATCACATTTGGCGCCGTCGGCGCCTGCGGCAAGTTGACCTCGACCGGCGGAATATAGGGTGGCGGCGGCGCTTTCAATTCCGGTGGTGGGGGGGGCGGCAGGTCTTGCGCTAGAGCCGGCTTGACGTCTTTGACGATTTCCGTTTCCACGACGTCGGCCATCTTCGTGACCATCCGCTTGTCTAGCCCCATTATGATCCCGTAGGCGACCAAGATGTGCAACAGGACCACGATCGTCATGCCGGTAAAGTTCTTTCCGCTACCTTTCTTATTCGAAAAATTCATGCCCCGCCTTCTCCCGATACCAATTCTCTCGTTCTTGCTCAACTTCAACATGCCGACGCCATGCACATCTCAGGCATCGCCGAATTATACCTAGGAATTCGACGGCACAAATTTCCGGCACAAAACGCCTGGCAGCGGCCCGGCCAAGCCGGGCGGCAGGCGCGGGTGCTTGGCGCAATTGTAGTTGAATACGAGGGTCGTAGTTGAATGCAAGAGTCGCGCTTCATTTTCCCGCTGCGCCGAAGGAGGATGCCGTCAACTGTTGGAAAATGCAACATGTTGCCAGAAGAGGCCAATGGCCCCGTTACATTCGCCGCGTGCTCATATAATTTACTTGCTCATGCGGCAGCCGACTAGTCCCGCTCCCGAACATGGGCAAGGCGAATGACGTCGGCGCCGCCCAACGCCCCAATTGCGCGTGGTGGCGGGAGTCTTTATGAACGCGCATGGGGCCCCCCCGAAAATGAGCGGATCGTCTTGCCCTACGTTAAGGCTCGCCGCGGCTGGCTGCCGCCCTTAAAAGCATGCTGGAAGCGGCTGCCGTGAACAAAACGGCGCCCAGAAAAACGACAGGGCAGGGCCGAACCCGCCCCCCCCAAAAAAAATGAGGCGCCATGGGCGCTTGGCCACCCCCTCGATGTCCTGACTGGGCAAGATGAGCGAGTGCCATCCCGCTCTCAATTGCGGCTGCGCTTTTCTTGCTTGCATTCGAGCGTGCTGATGAGTTCTCCGGTGGGGTCGACCGTCTCCAGATGGACGTCGAAGCCCCACAAGCGCGCCACGTGCTTGAGTACCTCGTTAGCTTGCCGGTTCAAGGGGCGCCTTTGAAACTGGGTGTGGCGCAAGGTCAAGGCGCGGTCGTCGCGCGTGTTGACGGACCAGACCTGGATGTTCGGCTCGCGGTTGCCCAGATTGTATTGCTCGGCTAACTGCTGGCGCACATAGCGGTAGCCGAGATCGTCGTGGATGGCCGAAATCGTCAGCTTATCGTTGTTATCGTCGTCGAGCACAGCGAAGAAGTGGAATTCGCGAATCAGCTTGGGTGATAGAAACTGGGCGATGAAACTCTCATCCTTGAAATTGCGCATCGCAAAGTCCAGCGTCTTGCGCCAGTCGCTGCCGGCGATCTCGGGGAACCAGGTACGGTCTTCGTCGGTTGGGTGTTCGCAGATGCGGCGGATATCGGTCATCATGGCAAAGCCCAGCGCATACGGGTTGATGCCGCTGAAATAGGGACTGGCGACGGGAGGCTGATATACGACGTTGGTATGGCTTTTCAGAAACTCCATCATGAAGCCGTCGCCCACCACGCCTTCGTCGTATAGCTGGTTGAGGATGGTGTAATGCCAGAAGGTGGCCCAGCCTTCGTTCATGACCTGGGTCTGGCGCTGCGGATAAAAATACTGCGAGATCTTGCGCGAGATGCGCACCACCTCGCGCTGCCACGGTTCGAGCAGGGGCGCATATTTTTCGATGAAATACAGGAGGTTTTCCTCTGGCTCGGGCGGAAAGCGGGGCGCCGCCCGGTTGACTGTTTCCTCGTCGCGCCAAGGCAAGGTGCGCCACAGTTCATTGATCTGCGACTGGACATAGGTTTCGCGCTCTTTTTGGCGCGCGTATTCCTGCGCCATCGACAGCTTGGCCGGGCGCTTGTAGCGGTCCACACCGTAATTTTGGAGCGCGTGGCAAGAGTCCAGCAGTAACTCGACCGCGTCGATGCCGTGGCGCTGCTCGCATTCGTTGATGTAATTCTTGGCAAACACCATATAGTCGACGATCGCATCGGCATCGGTCCAGGTACGGAACAGGTAATTGCCCTTGAAGAAAGAATTGTGGCCGTAGGCCGCATGCGCGATGACCAAGGCTTGCATGGTCAGGCTGTTTTCTTCCATCAAGTAGGCGATGCAGGGATTCGAGTTGATCACGATCTCGTAGGCCAGGCCCATCTGGCCGCGCTTGTAGCTTTTCTCCGTGGCCAGGAAGTGTTTGCCGAACGACCAGTGGTTGTAGGAGACCGGCATGCCGACCGAAGTGTAGGCATCCATCATCTGCTCGGCCGTGATGATCTCGAGCTGGTTGGGGTAGGTGTCAAGCCCGAAATTGCGGGCCACGCGCAAGATTTCCTCGTGCGCCTGCTCGATCAGCTCGAAGGTCCATTCCGACTGTTCCGGCAAGGCGCGCGGGTGGGCGGGTTTGCTCATTTGGTTCATTGTTTTGGCTGTTTTTTGAACAATTCACGAAAAACCGGATAAATATCGGCCGGCGTCACAATTTTTTGCATCGCAAAATTGGCATGATGGTCGGTCACCTTCGCGTACTGTTCCCACAGGTTTTGCGGCGGCCCGTCAGTGATCTCGACATAAGTGAAATACTGGACCTTGGGCATGATGGTATTAATGAGCAACTGGCGGCACAGCATCGAGTCGTTGTCCCAATTGTCGCCGTCCGACGCCTGCGCCACATAACTGTTCCACTGACCGGTGCCGTAGCGCTCGTCGAGGATGGCGTTAAGTAAGCGCAAGGCCGACGACACGACCGTGCCGCCCGACTCGCGCGAATTGAAAAAATCGTTCTCGTCGACTTCGGATGCGGCCGTATGGTGGCGGATGAAGATCACGTCGATTTTATCGTAGGCCCGTTTCAGGAACAGGTAGAGGAGGATGAAGAAACGCTTGGCCGTGTCCTTGCGGGACTCGTCCATCGAGCCGGAGACGTCCATGATGCAAAACATCACCGCTTGCGTCATCGGTTTGGGCACCTTGATGCGGTTGCTGTAACGCAGGTCGAACGGATCGATGAACGGGATCGCCAACAGGCGCGTGTGCAGATGATGGATCAGACGCCGCGCCTCCAGCACGCGCGGGTCTCCTTCCGGCGCCCCCAGTAACAGCAATGCGTCGAGCATTTGTTCAGTTTCGATCAGACGCCGGCGCGCGCTGCCGCCGACCGCCAGGCGCCGCCCCAGCGCGCCACGCAGCGAGCGCAGCACATGGATGTTGGACGGCGTGCCCGACATGTTGTAGCCGGCGCGCTGGTTCTTAAATTCCGTGGTCGCAGTCAGCTGGGTCTTGATCATGTTCGGCAACTCCAAGTCCTCGAAGAAGTAATTCATGAATTCTTCGCGCGACAGCTCGAACATGAAGTCGTCTTCCGTCAGTTGCTCGCTGTTGCCAGCTTTTCCCCGGCCGGCGCCGGCCCCCCCTTTCGGGCGGCTAAATTGGTCGCCTTTCTGGTATTCCTTGTTGCCGGGACTGACGGTTTCCCATACCCCTCCCTGGGCGTGACCAAAGCTGGGCTCGCCCACGTCCTTAACTGGGATCGAGACCTTCTCGCCATTTTCAACGTCGGTAATGGAGCGCCCCTTGATGGCGCGCCCGACCGCATCCTTGATCTGGCTCTTGTAACGACGCAAAAAACGTTCGCGGTTGACGGCGGACTTGTTTTTGCCCTGTAGACGACGGTCAATGAGGTAAGTCAAAACGGCCTCCTTGTGATAATCGCACCCTGGCATGGCGCTAACCAAGCGCCATTTCTGCCAGCTATCCGTGGGCGGCTTAGGACGACTTCCTTACCCGCAAATACCATTCGCACAACAGCCGCACCTGCTTGGCCGTATACCCCTTTTCCACCATGCGGGCGACGAAGTCGGCATGCTTGTTGGCATCGTCGGCGCTGGCCTTGGCGTTAAACGAGATCACGGGCAGCAGTTCCTCCGTATTCGAGAACATCTTCTTCTCGATCACGGTGCGAAATTTCTCGTAACTGGTCCAGGCCGGATTCTTGCCGCCATTCGAGGCCCGCGCCCGCAGACCGAAGTTGACGATTTCGTTGCGGAAATCCTTCGGGTTCGAGATGCCAGCGGGCTTCTCGATTTTCTCCAGCTCCGTATTGAGCGAGTCGCGGTCGAAACTCTCGCCGGTGTCGGGATCGCGGAATTCCTGGTCCTGGATCCAAAAGTCGGCAAACGTCACGTAGCGGTCGAAAATGTTCTGGCCGTATTCCGAGTAGCTCTCCAGATACGCCGTTTGAATTTCCTTGCCGATGAACTCGACGTAGCGCTGGGCCAGATGCTCCTTGATGTAAGAAAAATATTTCTGCTCGGTCTCTGGCGGGAATTGCTCGCGTTCGACGGCTTGCTCTAGTACGTACAGCAAGTGCACGGGATTGGCGGCGATCTCCGTGTTGTCGAAATTGAACACCTTGGACAGGATCTTGAAGGCGAAGCGCGTCGACAAGCCGTTCATGCCCTCATCGACCCCCGCATAATCGACATACTCATGCATCGATTTGGCCTTCGGATCCGTGTCTTTCAAATTGTCGCCGTCGTAGACCAGCATTTTACTAAAGATACTCGAATTTTCCGGATCCTTCAGGCGCGACAAGATGGCGAACTGGGCCATCATCTTCAGCGTGCCGGGCGCGCACGGCGCCTTGATCAAGGAGGAGTTGCGCACCAGCTTGTCGTAAATGCGGATCTCGTCGGACACGCGCAGGCAGTACGGTACCTTGACAATGTAAATCCGGTCGAGAAAAGCCTCGTTGTTGCGGTTGTTCTTGAACGTCTTCCATTCCGATTCGTTCGAGTGGGCCAAGATGATGCCGTCGAAGGGGATCGCACCGAAGCCTTCGGTGCCCTTGTAGTTGCCTTCCTGGGTGGCCGTTAAGAGGGGATGGAGCACCTTGATGGGCGCCTTGAACATTTCGACAAATTCCATCAAGCCCTGGTTGGCTAGGCACAGGCCGCCGGAATAGCTGTAGGCATCCGGATCGTCCTGGGCATAATCTTCCAATTTGCGGATGTCGACCTTGCCCACCAGGGACGAGATGTCCTGATTGTTTTCGTCGCCGGGCTCGGTTTTGGAAATGGCGATCTGCTTGAGCACGGACGGGTAGCGTTTGACGACGCGAAACTGGTTGATGTCGCCGTTAAATTCGTGCAGACGTTTCACGGCCCAGGGGCTGGGAATATTGCGCAGGTAACGGCGCGGAATCCCGTAATCCTCTTCCATGATGATGCCGTCTTCCTCCTCCCGGAACAGCCCGAGCGGCGATTCGTTGACGGGTGAGCCTTTCAGGCAATAGAAGGGGACATGCTCCATCAGCGACTTGAGCTTTTCCGCAATCGACGATTTTCCGCCGCCCACAGGTCCTAGCAAGTACAAAATTTGCTTGCGCTCTTCCAACCCCTGGGCCGCGTGGCGGAAATACGAGACCACTTGCTCGATCACTTCCTCGGTGCCGTAAAAGTCGCGAAAGGCGGGATAGATCTTGATCACCTTGTTGGCAAAGATGCGCGACAGGCGGGTATCGTTGCGGGTATCGACCAGGGCCGGCTCACCGATGGCCGCCAGCATGCGCTCGGGCGCACTAGCGTAAGTGAGGCGGTCTTTTTTGCACAGGGACAAATATTCCGAGAGAGACATTTCTTCTTCCCGGGTACGCTCGTACCGCGCTGCGTAGTTGTCAAAAATGGTCATTTGAATGTCCTTTAATGTAAACTTGCTAGTCACTGTCATTGGCAGTCGGTATTTGTGGCTCCTGCCATGGCCTTTATCGGTGCAAAATGTCTGGTTTTTTATAATAGTGACAGCTTCTGCCGCAATCTGTTTAGCCTTGCCCAAAATAGCTGTACATTAATGCTTGATTGCGGGTGCCACTTTGGCTTTTTTATAACGCATCTTACGTCTATGAAATTAATTATTGCGCTAATAGATCAGGAAGTCAAAAGATATGTCGCAATTTCGTAAAAAATAGTTGGTAAGTTGTTGATTTAAATGGTAAAAATTACAAAAATTAGTGGATTTCCGTTGAATTTTATGGTTGCGCTGCGCACCATTTTACCGTCTTGCGCGCCTCTTGATCCGGGCCCGCCAAGGTCCTGGCGGCGGCGCGTGGCGCCGCCGTTTTAGCCATGTTTATTGCATGCAACAAGTTGACGGCCCATGGTCTTGACATCTTGCGCTAAGATGCTTTCCGAAATGAAACGAAGTGACCGAGGGAAAAAACATGATGAATGACCAATTGCGCGCCATCGTCCAACGCATGCCGAAGGCAGAATTGCATATCCATATTGAAGGTTCGCTCGAGCCGGAATTGATTTTCGAATTGGCCGCGCGCAACAAAGTCGCCCTGGCCTTTGCCTCGGTCGCGCAGTTGCGCCGCGCGTATGCGTTCGACTCCTTGCAATCGTTTCTGGACATTTATTACGCGGGCGCATCCGTGCTGCTGTCGGAACAGGATTTCTACGACATGACCGCGGCCTATTTGGCGCGGGCGCAGGCCGATAACGTGCGCCACGCGGAAATTTTCTTTGATCCGCAAACCCACACGGCGCGCGGTGTGCCAATGGAAAACGTGATCGGCGGCATCCACCGCGCCTGTCAAGACAGTAGTCTTAGCGCCCATCTGATTCTGTGTTTCCTGCGCCACTTGCCGGAAGAAGCGGCCTTCGCTACCTTGGCCCAAGCGTTGCCTTATCGCGACAAGTTGATTGGCGTCGGCCTCGATTCGTCCGAGCTGGGCCACCCGCCCGCCAAGTTTGCGCGCGTATTTGCCGCTTGCCGCGACTTGGGCTTGCATGTGGTGGCCCACGCCGGCGAGGAGGGGCCACCCGACTATATCCGTAGCGCTTTGGATGATCTAGACGCTGAACGCATCGACCATGGCGTGCGCTGCCTGGAAGATGGGCCGCTGACGCAGCGCCTGGTCGAAGAGCAGATCGCGCTGACGGTGTGCCCGTTGTCCAATATTAAGTTGCGCGTCTTTGACACGATGGCCGAGCATAATTTGCTGCAGTTGCTTGACGCCGGTGTGCGCGCCACCGTCAACTCGGACGATCCCGCTTATTTCGGCGGCTACATCAACGCGAACTTTTGCGCCGTCTTCGATGCCTTGCCGCTGGGCCTGTCACACGCGCAGCGGCTGGCGAAAAACGGTTTTCTGGCCGCGTTCTTGCCACAGCGGGAGAAGCAGGCTTACGTCGATGAAGTCGACGCCTTTTTTGCGGCGCTGTGATACTGCGTCTGTCTTTGAAGATGACGGGGCGCGACTGGCGCGCCGGACAGCTGCGTTTTTTACTGGTGGCCCTGGTGGTGGCGGTCGCATCGCTGTCGGCGGTGGGCTTTTTTGTCGATCGTTTGCGCGCCGGCCTGGAGCGCGACGGGCGCCAGTTGCTGGGCGCCGACCTGATTGTCAATGGCGACCAGCCGCTGAACGCCTTCTGGCGCCAGGAGGCGGCGCGGCGCGGCTTGCTGATGGCCGAGACGGTCACCTTCCCCAGCATGGCGCAGGCCGGCGAAGGCGAAGCATCGGTCTCTCAACTAGCCTCGATCAAGGCCGTGTCAAGCGCATACCCGCTGCGCGGCAAGCTGACTGTGACGACGGACCCCGCGCAAGCGGACGAGCGCGTGGGAACGCCCACCGGCGCCACGCCCGCCCCCGGCACGGTATGGGTCGATGCCGCTGTCCTGTCCGGCCTGAAAGTAGGGGTGGGCGCCACGATCAAGCTGGGCGAGAAGCAATTTAAGATCGTCCAGCTCATTGCGGCGGAGCCGGATCGGGGCGCTTCGTTTTTAAATTTCGCGCCGCGCGTGATGTTGGCGCTGCCCGACCTGGACGCGACGGGGCTGGTGCAAAATGGCTCGCGCGTCACTTACCGGCTGATGCTGGCCGCGCCGTCCAATGGGCGGAGCGCCGCCGTCAGCGCCTATCAGGCATGGCTGGAGGAGCAAATAAGAAGTGCCAAGGTGAAGGGGGTGCGCATCGAATCGCTGGAATCGGGCCGCCCCGAGATCCATTCCACGCTGGAGCGGGCTGACCGCTTCCTGTCCCTGGTCGGCCTGCTGTCGGCCCTGCTGGCGGCCTTGGCCGTGGCGATGGCGGCGCGCCGCTTCATGCTGCGCCATCTGGACGCCTGCGCCATGCTGCGCTGCCTCGGGCTGACGCAACATCAAGTGACAGCCATGTTCCTCATCGAGTTTTTCATGGTGGGCGCGGCGGGTAGCGTGCTGGGCGTGGCAGTCGGCTTTGGCGCTCACTTCGTGCTGCTACAGCTGTTGGGCCATCTGGTGCCGAGCGATTTGCCGCCGCTGGCGCTGTTGCCTGGGCTCCAAGGCGCGCTCACCGGCATGTTGTTGCTGATCGGCTTTGCCTTGCCACCGATTTTGCAGCTGCGCGACGCGGCCCCCAACCGCGTCCTGCGGCGCGAGCGGGAAGCGCCCAAGGCGCTGGCTTTGACCACTTACGGACTTGGCGCGGGCAGCTTCGTCGTCATGCTGCTGTGGCAAGCGGGCGAGGTCCAGCTGGCGCTTTTGACCGCGCTCGGCTTCCTGGGCGGCTTGGCCGCGTTCGCGCTGCTCGGTTGGCTGGCCTTGACGTCGCTGCGAATGTTGCGCGGCGCCATAGACTGGCAAAGCTGGCGCTTGGCTGTGACGTCGCTGCACCGGCGCCCGGGCGCCACCCTTGTCGAGATCGTGTCGCTGGCGCTCGGTCTGATGGCCTTGCTGCTGCTAACGGTGGTGCGGGGCGACCTGATTGGCGCCTGGCGCAACGCTACGCCGCCGGACGCGCCAAACCGCTTCATCATCAATATTTTGCCGGAGCAAAGAGAGGAAATTGCCGCGCGCCTGGCCCGGGCCGGCGTCCTCAAGGCACCCATGTATCCAATGATCCGGGGTCGCCTGACGGCCGTCAACGGTCGGGCGACGGCCTATACGGATGAGCGCGCCAAAAGCCTGGCGGACCGCGAGTTCAATTTGTCGACCATGCGCGCCATCCAGCCGGACAACAAAATCGTCGCCGGCAACTGGTTTGTCGAGGGCCCGGGCGCTCCGGCCCAAGCTTCGGTCGAGGAAGGCATCGCCAAAACACTCCATCTGCGCCTGGGTGACCGGTTGCGCTTTGATATCGCGGGGCAGACGGTGGAAGCGAGCGTGACTAGCTTGCGCAAGCTCGAATGGGGTTCCATGCGCGTCAATTTTTTCGTCATCATCAACCCCGCTGCGATGAACGGCATGCCGCAAACCTGGATCACGGCCTTCCACTTGCCGAAAGGTGAGGCCGCTCTTGGCAATGCCCTCACGCGCGAGTATCCCAACCTGACCATGGTCGATGTCGGTGGCGTGCTGAGCCAGATTCAAGGAATACTCGATCAAGTCGTCACGGCCGTCGAGTTCCTGTTTTTCTTCACCTTGGCCGCGGGCGTGCTGGTACTTTATGCCGCGTTGATGGGCTCGCAGGATGAGCGCACGCGCGAAGCAGGCCTGTTGCGCGCGCTCGGCGCGACCCGGAGCCAACTGTTGCAGGCGCAGCTCATCGAGTTCTCTCTCGTGGGTGCGCTGGCCGGGTTGCTGGCGGCCTCCGGCGCGGCAGCGATGGGCTGGGCGCTGGCCAAGTACCAGTTCAAGTTCGACTGGGTTTTCGATCCCGCCCTGTGGCTGGCCGGTATGGTGGCGGGCATGGCCTGCGCCGGCGCCGGCGGCTGGCTTGGACTGCGCCGCGTGCTCATGCAAGCGCCCCTGCAAACGTTGCGCGAGGCGTGAGCGGAACCGGTCCAGGGCTTTGCCGCCGCGTGCCGACGCTGGTCCAGCGTTACTTTCGTAGGGGGCTAAAGGACGGTCAGCCGATCATTGCCGCTGCGACAGTTGAACAACAGCTGTAGCCTGAGCCTGACCGGCGCGCACTGGAAACGGTTCACCTCAAAACAGTGGCTAAACCGCGTAGCCCCGGTTTTGCCTGGAACGTCTGCCTTGTCACGCTGTCGGACATGTCGGTCTTCACGACGCCCGGGCGGCGACGGCATCCTAAATCCCGCCGCACTTGGATTGTTCTCGCTCGCAAGTGGGGCCGATCCGCGCGCCAACACTGGCACTCGCGCCGGCGCGAAGTTCCTGAACCGGGGCTGCGGCGAACGGTCCCCGCACTTCGCTGGCGGCAGATCAAAAGCGAGGTATTTCGTTTGCAGTGTTTGCAGTTGATGTCAGCAGCATGGGCCGCCGGCACCATCGTTTCATGGCGTGTGTGCGAAGCGGCCCATCAGAAATAGGCAGGCACTATTTCCGCATCCGCCCCGCGGTGTAGACTGCAATAGTCCATCACTCTTATTAATTTCCCCGCTCATGACTGAAATCGAATTTCTTGCGCTGTTACTGATGGCCGGCAGCGCCCTCATCTTGCAAATTGCGGCCCTGCGGCGCGGCCGCGGCGGCGCCGCGGACGCCACCCAGGCTCTGTTGCAGCACTACCAGCAGCAAAGCTTGGAGCGCATCGACCGGGTCGAGCGCGAAGTGCGGATGCAGTTGCAGAGCTCGGCGCAAGCGACGCGCCAGGAATTGAGCGCCAGCCTGGCCCAGTTTCACGCGGCCACCGTGCAGCAGCTCGACAGCATGCGCGCGCAATTCCAGAGCCAGGCGCAAAGCGGACGCGAGGAACAATCGCTCAGCTTGACGCGGTTTGCCGACACCATGAACGGGACCTTGGCCAGCTTGACTGAATCGAATGCCCAGCGTCTGCTTGAAGTGCGCGCGACGCTAGAGTCGAAGATCAAGGATTTGCAAACCGATAATGGCAGCCGCCTCGAAGAGATGCGCAAGACGGTCGACGAAAAACTGCATGCAACTTTGGAATTGCGCCTGAGCGAATCGTTCAAGCAGGTATCCGAGCGGCTCGAGCGGGTCCATCAGGGCCTGGGCGAAATGCAGCAGTTGGCCATCGGCGTGGGCGACTTGAAGCGGGTCTTGACCAACGTCAAGACCCGCGGCACCTGGGGCGAAGTACAGCTGGAGATGCTGTTAGAGCAAGTGCTGACGCCCGAACAGTACGCCAAGAACGTCGAGACGGTGGCCGGCACGGGCGCCCGCGTCGAATTTGCGCTGAAACTGCCTGGCGCCGTGGAGGGAGGCGCGCCCGTATGGATGCCCATCGACGCGAAGTTTCCTAAAGAACAGTATGAACGCCTGGTCGAGGCGGCCGAGCGCGCCGATGCCGACGCCGTCGCCACGGCCGGTCGCGAGCTCGAGCGCGTGGTGCGAACGGAAGCGAAAACCATTGCCGACAAGTATTTGGCGCCTCCTCAAACCACCGATTTCGCGATCCTGTTCCTGCCCACGGAAGGCCTGTATGCCGAAGTGATGCGTCGTCCCGGCCTGGCCGACGATGTGCAGCGCATCAATCGGGTCAGCATCGCCGGACCATCGACCTTGTCGGCCTTGCTAAACAGTCTGCAAATGGGATTTCGCACGCTGGCGCTGGAAAAACGTTCGTCTGAAGTGTGGCAGGTGCTAGGCGCCGTCAAGACGGAATTTTCCAAGTTCGGCGACGTCCTGGCCGCCACCCGGACGACCCTGGAGCGGGCCGCCAAGAATATTGAAACGGCCGAGATGCGCAGCCGCCAAATGACGCGCAAACTGAAGTCGGTCGAAGCCTTGCCGAGCGAGGCCGCACAATTGCTGCTGGGGCCGGACGTCGATGGAAGCGCAGAGCCTGCAGGCCTGGCCTGAAGCGGCCAAGCGCCGCCATAGCCCTTGGGTCCATTCCAGCCGCGCCCCCGGGGAGGGGAATGCGGGGCGCGGGTTTGGCAGGCACAAGCCTAAACCAGGCCCTCGAATAGGAGGACATCGACCATGTCACCGGCCTTGACATGGCCTTGATCGTCATGCAGCACCACCATGCAGTTCGCTTCCGACATCGAGCGCAGGATGCCTGAGCCTTGGGCTCCCGTCGTATGCACTTGCCGGTTGCCGCTGGCATCCGTCGATAAAATGCCCCGCTGATATTCGGTACGGCCCGGTTTTTTGGCGATTGCCGCTTGCGCCTTGACCCGCACCAGTGGCAGTGGCGCATCGGCGCCCATCATGCGCAGCAGAGCGGCGCGGGCGAAGAAATAGAAGGTGACCATGACCGCTACCGGATTGCCCGGCAAGCCAAACAAAAAGGCGCTGTGGCCGTTCGAGTTGATCTTGCCAAAGGCCATCGGCCGCCCCGGGCGCATGCCAATTTTCCAGAACGTGACGTCGCCCAGCTCGGCCATGATCTGTCTGGTGTAATCGGCCGCGCCCACCGAGACGCCGCCGGAAGTGATGATGGCGTCGGCGTTTTCGCAGGCGCAGCGCAAGTGGGCCGTCAACGCTTGCCGCTCGTCTTTGACGATGCCCATGTCGATGACATCACAGCCAAGCCGGGTCAGCATGCCGAACAGGGTGTAGCGGTTGCTGTCGTAGACGCAGCCGGCGTCGAGCGGCTCGCCGATCGAGCGCAGTTCGTCGCCGGTGGAAAAGAACGCGACGCGCAGGCGGCGCTGCACGGCCACTTCGGCGATGCCGAGCGAGGCCAGCAAACCGAGGTCGGCCGGGCGGATGATCTTGCCTTTCCTGAGGGCCGCGCTGCCCGCCTTCAAGTCTTCGCCGGCGAAGCGGCGGTTCTCGCCGGTGCCGATGGTGCCGGCCCCGATCGTGATGCTAGTCGCGCTCGCTTGGGTGACCAGCTCTTGCGGGATGACGCTGTCGCACGCGCTCGGCATGACGCCGCCCGTCATGATGCGCACGCATTGGCCACGGTCGACGCCGACGGCGGCCGGACGGCCAGCGTAGACGGTGCCGACGATGGTCAAGCGGGTGGGGCCATCGGCGCTTAGGTCGCAGCCGCGCAAAGCATACCCATCCATCGCCGAATTGTCGTGCGCCGGGACATTGATCGGCGAGATGATGTCGGCCGCCAAGACGCGGTCCAGGGCCGTGCGCAAGGCCACTTTTTCCTCGGCATGGATAGGCGTGATGAACTCGCCAATGAGGCGCTGGGCAACATGCACGGGCAAGGCGTCCGGATCGTAAGCGGGCAGGCCTCGGGCGAGCTCGGCTAACGTCGGCTGGCCGAGCCTCGATTCCAACTTCTCCAATTGCTCGCGCGTATTGATGTTGCGAAACGCGCCGCCATCGTCGAACAGCACTTCGGCCACCTTGAGAGCGCCATACCAGCCGTCCATGCGGCGCCCGCCGCCGTCAAGGTAGGCGCTCAGCTGAGGCAGGGCACTCGTCTTCAACAGGCAAAACACGGGGTGCGCCTGGCGGTATGGGTGGCCCGCCCCGTCCGCCTCAAGCGTGACCGCCACGGCCAGATCGGCGGCTTGGGCTTCTAAGGCCGCGGCCAAGCGCGCCACGAGATCGAGCGGCAAGAATGGCGAGTCGCAGGGGGCGCTGATCAGGTAGTCTGTGGCGCAATGGCGCAGCCCGCTTTGCAAGCCCGCCAGCGGGCCTGCAAAGCCGCTCAGTTCGTCCGGCCAGACGGGTACCCCGTACGCTTCGTAGGCGGCCTGGTTTTGGTTGGCATTGATGGCGATGGCGCCTACTTGGGGTGACAGGCGCTGCAGCACGTGCGCCGCCATGCTCATGCCGCAAAAAGGCACCAAGCCCTTGTCGACTTGGCCCATGCGCGTGCCGCGACCACCGGCAAGAATGAGACCTGTGATGTTGTTTTTGAATGTCATTTTTTGCAAAATTATCGATAATTTGAGGACTGCCTGGCATCTTAGCCGCCGATATAGGACATTTCCACTTTTTTCGCGCTGCGTTCGATGCCGCTGGTATTGATGGTGCGGGTTTCCGAGTAATGGTCGCTGCGCTCGCGCCACAGATGGGCCACGACGGTGGATATTTCCGCGTCGCTATGGCCGCCGCGCAAGAGGGCGCGCAAATCATGGCCGCCGCTGGCGAACAGGCAAGTGTAGAGCTTGCCCTCGGTCGACAGTCTTGCCCGCGTGCAATCGCGGCAAAATGCCTGGGTCACGCTGGAAATGAGGCCGATTTCGCCGCCGCCATCCCGGTAACGCCAGCGCTCCGCAGTCTCGCCGGCGTAGTTCGGGGGGACGGGGATCAAGGCCATTTCTTCGTGAATGCGGCGCACGATTTCAGAAGAAGGAATCACTTCGTTCAGATTCCAGCCGTTCGATGTCCCCACATCCATGTATTCGATGAAGCGCAAGATGTACGGCGTGTCCTTGAAGTGGCGCGCCATGGGGACGATTTCCTGGTCGTTGGCACCGGCTTTGACCACCATGTTGATCTTGATCGGGCCGAGGCCGACCTGGTGCGCCATTTGCAGGCCCTGCAACACATCGTCGACGGCGAAGCCGACGTCGTTCATGCGCTTGAAAATGCCTTCGTCGAGCGCGTCGAGCGACACCGTCACCCGCTGCAGGCCCGCGTCTTTCAGCGTCTGCGCTTTTTTCGCCAGCAGCGAGCCATTCGTGGTCAGCGTCAAGTCGAGCGGCTTGCCGTGCACCGTGGTGATGGCGCTTAGCATGCCGATCAGTTTTTCGACATTTTTGCGTAGCAGCGGTTCGCCCCCGGTCAGGCGGATCTTTTCAACCCCGTGCGCGACCAGCAAGGTGGCGATGCGCGTAATTTCTTCAAACGAGAGCAGGGAAGAATGGGGCAGGTAAGGGTAATTTTTGCCAAACACCTGCTTCGGCATGCAATACACGCAGCGAAAATTGCAGCGGTCGGTGACCGAGATGCGCAAGTCGTGCAAGGGACGGGCCAGCTGGTCCGTCACGCGCCCGCTGGCCGCCTCCAGGATTGGGGGAATGACCGGTGCCAGCTGGCGCCCGTCAGTGAGGATAATGATTGTCTCAGCCATGAATTGTTGTGTGCCATCGATCAGGTCTAATATCGATAAGATAGCACGAGGCCAGCTGCGGCACAGGCGAAGATCAATTTGATGGTGCCGGCCTTGAATTTGAAGAGCGCGCCACAGGCCGCCACGCAGATGGCCATGGCCGTGTAATCCCAATGGGGGCGCGCCGTGTCGAGCCAAAACACGTGTTCCCCAAAAAACAACGCGAGGCTGACGATGACGCCGACCACGGCGGCCGAAACGGCGGTCAGGGGCGCGATCATTTGGATGTTATCGCGCATCGATTCCACCAGCGGCCCGCCGGCCAGGATGAAGATGAACGATGGTAAAAAGGTGAAAAAGGTGGCGATCGATGCCCCGGCGGCGCCGGCCAGCAACAAATGGCTGCCGAACAAGGCATGGCCCGCGGCTCCCACGAAGCCGACGAAGGCGACGATCATGATTAAGGGGCCGGGCGTGGTTTCGCCCAGCGCCAGGCCGTCGATCATCTGCGCCGCGTTTAGCCAATGAAAATGTTCAACGCCGCCCTGATAGACGTAGGGCAACACCGCATAGGCGCCTCCGAATGTCAGGAGCGCCGCCTTGGTGAAGAACCAGCCCATTTGCACTAGCGGATGGCCCAGGCCAAACCTGGCGGCCAGCAGCAGCCAGATGGTCAAGCCCAAAGCGCAGCCGAGCACAGTTACCCGGCACAGGTGTTTCCAGAAGAAAAGGGCATGTTGCGGGGTCGGGGTCGCATCGTCGATCAGCGCCGGGCCGAACGTCACGTTGGCGTCCGGGCGTTGGCCGCCGACGTGGAACTGGTCCGGCCGTACTCTGGCGCCGACCACCCCGATCGCGGCGGCCGAGAGCATGATGAGCGGAAAGGGCAGATGAAAAATAGCGATGGCCAAAAATGCGGCCGCCGCAATGGCAATCAGCCACGCATTTTTGAGCGAGCGCAGGCCGATGCGCCACGCGGCCGCGAGCACGATGGCAACCACCGCTGGCTTGATGCCATATAAAATCCCCGCCACCAGCGGTAGCTGGCCGAAGGCCAGATAAATCCACGACAAGACGATCAGGATCAGCAGCGAGGGAAGCACGAACAAGACGCCGGCCATGATGCCGCCGCGGGTTTTATGCATCAGCCAGCCGATGTACACGGCCAGCTGGGTTGCCTCGGGCCCGGGCAACACCATGCAGAAATTGAGCGCATGCAAAAAGCGGCGCTCGGAAATCCAGCGCCGCCGTTCGACGAGCTCCGTATGCATCAGCGCAATCTGGCCGGCCGGGCCGCCAAAACTGATGAAGCCGAGCTTGAGCCAGTACCAAAAAGCCGTGTTCAGGCGGACGGGCAAGGGACGTTCGATATCGGTGGCCATGATTTTGTGCTCGCGGCGTGGATGAAGAAAGAGGAAGCACGCGGCTTCCCCTTTCTCGACGTTATCATGGGACCGAGCCCACCATCACCTTACTGGCGGTGCGTGTCGACCTGGATCAAGGGTTCGTCCGTTTGCGGGGGCAGAGGCTTGCGCTCGCGTGGGACGCGCGCCGGGGCGACCGCCTTGGCTGCCGCTTCCCGTGCTGCCTTCAGCTTTTCCGGATCGGTGGCGGCCAAGGTCAGGCCGGCCGAACCTAGCACTGCTTCCAAGTCGGGCGCTGCGGCCACGGGCGCCGGGACCAGAGGCGGCGCCACGGGTACTGGCGCTGCAGCGACCGGCACGGGCGCCGGTGCCACCGCTGCCGGCTCCGCCACTGTCGGCTCTGCCACTGCCGGCTCTGCAACTGCCGGGGCCGCAACTGTCGGGGCCGCAACTGTCGGGGCCGCAACTGTCGGTGCTGCAACTGTCGGGGCCGCAACTGCCGCGACCAGCGCTTCATCGGGTAGCGCATGCGGCTCAGTGACCGGCGCTGCCGTTTCGGCCAGCGCCACCACAGGCTGTGCCGCCACGGGTGCCGCAACCGCGGCCGTGGGGGCCGCCGGCATTTCAGCAGCGGGCGCAGCCGGACCTGCCGTTGGCGGCGCTTCGGCCTGCTCTTCAGGGGCCGACGTCAGGGGCAAGCTGACCTGCGGCGCCGCTGCTCGCGCGTCGCCATCGCTTGCTGCCGATTCAAGTTCCTCGCCCGGTTCGCGCTCGCGACGATTGCGGTTACGGCCGCCGCGGCGGCGGCGGCGGCGCGGTTCGTCGCCTTCCGCCTCATCTTCGCCGTCCGGACCCTGGGTAGGCTCCCCTTTGGGCAAGCCGGCCGGTGTCACCGCCTGATCAATCACCGCTGCCGGCGGCGGCGTCAGCGCCACTTCGGCAACGACGAGCGCGACATCCACGTCAGGCTTGGCTTCCGCCGGCATCCTGTCGGCGCGCGCCTCGCGCGGTGGACGTGGCGTGCGCTCGGCCCGTTCCCGTGGCGCCGCCTCCGTCGTGTCGCGCATTTCGCGCACTTCGCGCCCTTCGCGCGGCGCCCGCGGCGCACGTGCTGGACGGGCTCCCTTGTCGAAGCCTTCGACGGCTTTGGCGGATTCTTCCTGGGGCGCGGGGCGGGCCGCGCCTGGTTCGCGCTCTTCGCGCTCACGCCCGCCTGGCTTGCCGCTACGGCTGCGACCGCGCGGCCCGCGCCCGTTACGTTCGGCGACAGCTGTCGTCTTGGCGGTGAGCACCGGTACCGGTGCCACCACCGTTGCTTCTGTTTTCGGCCGGAAGAAGTTGATGATCTTGTCGATGAAGCTGGGCGGCGTCGGCGTTGCCGTCACCACGGGCTTGACGGCGGGCTTGCGCTCGACGATCGGTGCCGGCTGGGCCGGCGTAATGGTCTTGACCATCGCTTCCTGGCGCGGCTTGATTTCCTCTTTTTGGCGCTTGCTGTACGCCATGTCGGTGTCGGCGCTTTCGGCCAGGTTGTAGCTGGCCTGGATTTCTTCCAGACGCGGATCGTCGTGCTTGATGCGTTCGAGCTTGTAGTGCGGCGTTTCCAAGTGCTTGTTCGGGATCAGGATCACGGCGATGCGGTGCCGGTTCTCGATCTTGAGCACCTCGCCGCGCTTTTCGTTGAGCAGGAAAGCACCCACATCGACCGGCACCTGGACGTGAATGGTGGCCGAATTTTCCTTCATCGCCTCTTCCTGGATGATGCGCAAAACTTGCAGGGCGGACGATTCGGTGTCGCGGATGTGGCCGGTGCCGGAGCAGCGCGGGCAGGTGACGTGGCTGCCTTCGGACAGGGAAGGACGCAGGCGCTGACGCGACAATTCCATCAGGCCGAAGCGGGAAATCTTGCCCATCTGGACCCGCGCGCGGTCAAAATGCAGCGCGTCTTTCAGGCGGGTTTCGACTTCGCGCTGATTCTTTGCCACTTCCATGTCGATGAAATCGATGACGATCAAGCCGCCCAAGTCGCGCAAACGCAACTGGCGCGCCACTTCTTCGGCCGCTTCACAATTGGTGTTGAAGGCGGTCGCTTCGATATCGGCGCCGCGGGTAGCGCGCGCCGAGTTGACGTCGACCGAGACCAAAGCTTCCGTATGGTCGATCACGATCGCGCCGCCGGACGGCAAAGGCACGGTGCGCGAGTAAGCCGTTTCGATCTGATGTTCAATTTGAAAACGCGAGAACAGGGGCACGTCGTCGCTGTAGCGCTTCACGCGGTGCACCATGTCGGGCATCACATGACTCATGAACTGGTGTGCCTGTTCAAATATCTCGTCGGTGTCGATCAAGATCTCGCCGATATCGGGCTGGAAGTAGTCACGGATGGCGCGAATCACGAGCGATGATTCCTGGTAGATCAGGAAGGCACCGGAGGCCGACTTGCTGGCTCCTTCGATGGCGCGCCATAGTTGCATTAGGTAATTTAAGTCCCATTGCAATTCATCGACGTTGCGCCCGATGCCGGCGGTACGGGCGATCACGGACATGCCGGCTGGCAAATCGAGTTTGTCCATCGTTTCCCGCAATTCCTGGCGCTCTTCCCCTTCCACCCGGCGCGACACGCCGCCGCCACGCGGGTTGTTTGGCATTAATACTAAGTAACGTCCGGCCAGCGAGACGAAGGAGGTCAAGGCGGCGCCCTTGTTGCCCCGTTCTTCCTTTTCGACTTGGACCATGATTTCCTGGCCTTCGCGCAGCGCCTCTTTGACCGAGGCCGTGCGCACGTCGACGCCTTCGCGAAAATAAGTGCGCGCGACTTCCTTAAACGGCAGGAAGCCGTGGCGATCTTCACCATAGCTGACAAAACACGCTTCCAGCGACGGCTCGATGCGGGTGATCACGCCCTTGTAGATGTTCGATTTGCGCTGTTCGCGCCCAACCGTTTCGATATCGATGTCGATCAGTTTCTGGCCGTCGACGATGGCTACGCGTAGCTCTTCTTGCTGCGTAGCATTAAACAACATGCGTTTCATTTTTATAAACTCCGCGACCCTAAGGCCATCTCAGTGCCGTTCCCGTAGGAACGGCGATAATACAGGGACATACGCGAGTATTTGATTGAATGGCGGTGTGCGGCGCAGCGCAGCTGCGGCCGCAACAGGGCTGAAGTCGATCGACATGCCGAGTGCAAACATCGCCAGCAACTCATCTGATGCCGCCCGAGGTGATCGGAGGCAGAGAATGCAGGCGGTGCGCAAATCGGTGAGCCAAACTGTAGCCAGGCGTCTTTATTGGGCGATGCCGAGATTGTTGACTCGGCGGGGCTTGACCTCAGCCTTATATCGTGAGCCCGCAATAATTAGGCTTTACTACCTGCGGTTTGGCGAAAACGGCAAGCGTTATCAACTTCATTAACCGGCCAGCACAGTGCTAACCGGACCTTATCCTTTTCGAGCCATCCAATCTAATCCAGCACCCTGCCGCCTCATCCGATTACAACAACGGTGCAACCTTGATCGGCGCAGGGTGGTGCGTATACATTTTTTCCACCGAATTTGCAATTTGGCGAGGCCAGTGGAGACGCCCCTGTGTAAAATATGCTTTTATTGTTACACCAGCCGCTTTTCCGAACTGCGGCAAAACAATTATATATTCAAAATGAAGGACTTAGAGAGATTTCTAGGAAGACAGGGCAAATGAAGATGCAAAACGATGTTGTTCCTCCCTCAACACAGCTTGCGCCGCAGGCCCAGTTCGTGAAGATTACGGACGAAGAGGCCGGCCAGCGCATTGATAATTACTTACTCAGAGTATGCAAGGGCGTGCCGAAAAGTCATATTTACCGCGTTTTACGTTCCGGCGAAGTACGCGTGAACAAGGGCCGCATCGATCAATTGTACCGCTTGCACGAAGGCGACGTGGTGCGCATCCCCCCCGTCCGAATGGCGGAAAGGACGGCTGCGGCCGCGCCGGCGGCCGAATTCAAGATCATTTTTGAAGATGCGCAGTTGCTGGTGATCGACAAGCCGGCCGGCGTGGCCGTGCATGGCGGCTCGGGCGTGTCGTATGGCGTCATCGAGCAATTGCGGGCGTCGCGCCCGGACGCTAAGTCCTTAGAACTGGTGCACCGCCTCGACCGCGACACGTCGGGCTTACTGATGTTGGCCAAGAAGCGCTCGGCCTTGACCCACCTGCACGCCCAGATGCGCGACGGCCAAACTGACAAGCGCTATCTGGTGCTCGTGCACGGCGACTGGAAAAATGCGCGTCAGCACATTAAATTGGCATTGCAGAAATACACGACGGCCGAGGGCGAGCGCCGCGTGGCCGTGCAGGCCGACGGCTTGGCGTCGCACACGGTGTTTACTCTATTGCGCAAATTTGATCAATTCGCCTTGTTGGAAGCGGAGCTGAAAACCGGTCGCACCCACCAGATCCGCGTGCATTTGTCGGCGTCCGGCTTTGCCATCGCGGGCGACGACAAATATGGCGACTTTGCCCTGAACCGAGCGCTGCTGAAGGCTGACAATACGCGCGGCGCCTTGAAACGGATGTTCCTGCACGCCCATCAAATCACGTTCGCCCATCCGGAAACAGGCAAGAGCATGACATTAAACGCGTCCTTGGCCGCCGAGTGCGAGCGTTTCTTGGTAAGCTTGGGCCAGCCGTTGACGATTGCAACGCGCTAAAGCGGACCTGCGCTGGAGGGCCAAGAGCCCTGCAGAAGAGGAGTGCATCGTGAAAACGCATAAGGAAGCGGCAGCAACAGCCGTCTGCAAACATGGCAAGAAAGCAATTTGATTTGATCGTCTTCGATTGGGATGGCACCTTGATGGACAGCACTTCGACCATCGTGAAGTGCATCCAGGCAGCGGCCAAGGATCTCGGTCTACCCATTCCCAAGGATAATGTGGCCGCCGACGTGATCGGGCTCGCCTTGTACGAGGCGATGCAAGCGGTCATGCCGGGCATCGATGCCCAGTATTACCCGCGCATGGTCGAGCGCTACCGCTATCACTACCTAGCCAAGGACCACGAGCTGGTGCTATTTGATGGCGTGCGCGCCATGCTGCTCGACTTGTCACAGCAAGGTTATTTCCTGGCGGTGGCCACCGGCAAGAGCCGGGTCGGCTTGAACCGCGCATTAAATTCCGTCAAACTGTTGTCGCTGTTTCACGCTACGCGCTGCGCCGATGAAACGTTTTCCAAGCCGCATCCGGCCATGCTGCAAGAATTGACGCGCGAACTGGGGCAAGTCATGAAACGCACTGTCATGGTGGGCGACACAAGCCACGACTTGCAAATGGCTAAGAATGCGGGCGCGGCCGCCATTGCCGTCTTATACGGCGCCCATGGGGCCGAACAACTGGACGCCTGCACGCCCCTGTATTCGGCAGCGACGGTGGCCGCACTGCACCAATGGCTCGATGAGAACGCTTGATGAGTGGCGCGAGCGGCGGCGAGATCCTCATTTGTTCTTCGGACGCGCTGCGCGAAGGGGGTAGCGGCGTGCGCTTCCCCGTCGTCGCCGGCGCCGAGGACGCCACGGCCTTTGTCGTGCGCTACCACGGCAAGGTCTACGCTTATCTGAACCGCTGCGCTCATATGCCAATCGAGCTCGATTGGGCCGAGGGCGAATTTTTTGAGTCGAGCGGACTCTACCTTATGTGTTCGATGCACGGGGCAATCTATATGCCCGAGAGTGGCAACTGCGCCGGCGGCCCCTGCCGCGGCGGTCATCTGCGCCCGATCGCGGCCTTGGAAATCGAGCGGAAAATTTATTGGCAACCCGACGGGTATGTCAGGCCCGCACGCCCTTGAAGGCGTGCGCCACATTGCAAGTTAAACAAAAGCGAGAACAGAAGCGAGATATGAGCGATAACACGAACAATGACAGTGGCACGGTGGCAGCTCCCGTTGCCGCCAACGCCGTCTGGGAGCAAAAAGTGCTAGAACGACTGGTGTTTGCCGCGCTCAAGGAGCAGCGCGCCCATCGCCGGTGGGGCATTTTTTTCAAGTTGCTTAGTTTGCTCATCGTCCTCTTTGGGTTGTGGGCCTATTTTGATTTCAACTTGGGCGGCGCCGACATGGAAGCGCTGGGCCGCCATACGGCGCTGATCGACATCGACGGCGCCATCGAGTCGGACGGCAGCGGTTCCGCCGCATCCGTGATCCCGGCGCTCAACAAGGCGTTTTCCGATTCCGGCTCGGTCGCCGTTGTCTTGCATATCAATAGCCCGGGTGGCAGTCCCGTCCAAGCGGGCATGATCGTCGATGAAATTTTACGCC
The DNA here is from genome assembly GCA_003133225.1 of Janthinobacterium sp. Classification (GTDB taxonomy): domain Bacteria; phylum Pseudomonadota; class Gammaproteobacteria; order Burkholderiales; family Burkholderiaceae_D; genus Janthinobacterium. The sequence goes on along the minus strand of PKWL01000119.1, from coordinate 594 downwards.
TGCGCAAAGGCTATCCGGCCAAACCGCTGTACGTCGTGGTCGACGAAATGTGCGCCTCGGGCGGATATTACATTGCGGCCTCGGCCGACAAGATCTTCGTCAATAAGGCCAGTATCATCGGCTCGATTGGGGTGTTGATGGATGGATTCGGCTTTACCGGCATCATGCAAAAAGCCGGCGTCGAGCGCCGCTTGCTGACGGCCGGCGAGAATAAAGGCTTCATGGACCCGTTTAGCCCCCTCACCGACAAGCATCGGGCCTACGCCCAAGCCATGCTTAACGAAATTCACGAACAATTCATTCACGTCGTGCGAACGGGCCGCGGCAAGCGCCTGAAAGAGACCCCGGACACCTTTTCCGGCTTGTTCTGGAGCGGTGCCAAGGCCGTCGACATGGGCCTGGCGGACGGCTTTGGCAGCGTCGATAGCGTGGCGCGCGACGTCGTCAAGGCGGACGATATCGTCGACTACACTCAGCATGAAGGCTTGCCGGAACGGGTCTTGAAAAAATTTGGCGCGGCCATCGGCGCCGGCGCCGTGAAGTCCGTGTTGCATGGAGTCATGCCCAGTTTGCGCTAGGAGTCTGTCGGAGTCA
>PKWL01000145.1 GCA_003133225.1 Janthinobacterium sp. | reverse complement strand
GCCGCGAAGAGATGAGATTATGAAGCATTTATCTTATATCGTCAAACTTTTTTCTGCATCGTTTTTCGAACAATCCCCGCCCGTGCGCTGCTTGTTTCATTCTTTTCAGCGGGGACGCGAACTATAGCAAGCCCCCGCATCCTTGGCAAGGTTTTGTTCGGCCCGCCACTCGCTTTTATCAAAACGCCATTTTGGCAGGCTGTCGCTATTTCAGGAATTGTCCATTTGCATTTAAATAGGCATCCTCCCCAAATATTTTGGGCAATATTTAGTTGCTACCGGCAATAAAACAAAATGCCCAACGGGAGCTCTCGTTCGCTGTGGAATTTTGGACGAAAAGTCGCGCCCGGTAACGGCGGCCAGACGCTGTTACCGACAAGATTCATTGGTTCAGCTTGTCCGCGTCCATGCCCAGCACCGGCGTCAACTGGAAGGAAGAAAGCGCATGGTCCAAGCAGCCGTCAGGTGGATAACTTTCCTTTTCGCCCCCCTGGCGAGCTGCCCACCCGCCAAGCTTACTTGAGGCGGCAGCTCAGCAGCCAATAATACTCAAGGCGCAGAATACGGATCTCGCGTACGGAAGATCCAATTTTTTTACGCAAGGTGCTATCAGAAGGAAAATTTTTCAATACTTCGTAACGGGTTCCATCCGGTATTCTGCGAATCTGATAGGTGTTGCCTTCGGCATCGGTGCGGGCGATGCTCGTGCTGCTCCCTTCCACGTATGAATTATCAATTAACACCAGTAACACATCCCGCCCCAGCTTAGCTCTTAGCTGCGCCAGAAAGCGTTCTTGATCTTCACGCTTGACGTGCGACCACCAAAAGCCGGCAAAACAGGCCGTGAAGCTGCCGATGGCGTCCGGCAAATCAAAGGCGTTGGCTAGGCTGAACTCGACCTTTCCGTCCGCTGGGACGCGCACGCTGGCAACGTCCAGCATTTCTTGATTAATATCGGTGGCGAGCACCGAGGCCGCGCTAGTGCCGATGGTGCCGGTCCAATAACCCGTGCCGCAAGCGATCTCGAGCACCTTATGGCCGCGCAAAATCTCGCCCACTTTCTCGTTCAATTGCGCGAGTTCTGGCTGGCGCTCGGGGATCTGATAGACGCGCTCGTAACTTTGGGCGCAGCACGCGTAATATTGGGCCAGCTGGTCGGTCACTAATGTTTGGTTCTTGTCGGTCATATTCATCATCTTTTTGTGCGCCGGCGCCATCGCGCCGGTTTAAAGTTCATAACTATCCTTCGCGCCGCTCATCGCCTGCTCGACCAATTTACGGTTCAGGGTCGGCGTCAGCAATTCGATGAAGGTGTAAATATAGCTACGCAGATAGGCGCCTTGCTTGATTGCCACGCGCGACACGTTCATGCCAAACAAGTGGCCAACGGAGATCGCGCGCAAGTTCTTATCGCGCTCGGCATCAAAGGCCATGCCCGCTATGATACCAACGCCCATGCCCAGCTCGACATAAGTCTTGATAACATCGGCATCGATGGCTTCTAGCAAAACGTCCGGCTTTAGACCGCGCAGCGTGAAGGCATGGTCGATTTTGCTGCGCCCGGCAAAGGCACTGTCGTAGGTAATGAGAGGAAACGCACCAATTTCTTCCAACGTGATCGATTTCGACTTCAGCAACGCATGTTCGGGCGGCACCACCACCACATGTTCCCACTGATAGCACGGCAAGGTGATCAAGCCGTCAATGCCCGCGATCGATTCGGTTGCGATCGCCAGATCGGCCTGGTCGCACCGCACCATCTCGGCGATCTGGCGCGGATTGCCCTGCAACAGCGACAAGCGCACCTTGGGAAACTTCAGCATGAAGCCCTGCACCACCTTTGGCAAGGTGTAGCGGGCCTGGGTGTGCGTAGTGGCGATCGTAAAACTGCCGCTGTCCTGGGCCGCGTATTCCTTGCCTATTCGTTTTAAGCTTTCAATCTCCTGCATGATCATCTCGACCGAACCCAGTACTAGCCGGCCCGGCTCGGTCAGGCCGCGAATGCGCTTGCCATGGCGAGTGAAAATGTCGATTCCCAGTTCCTCCTCGAGCTCGATGATGGCCTTTGATACCCCCGGTTGTGACGTAAACAAGGCTTTGGCGGCATCGGTCAGATTGTAGTTTTGGCGCACGGCTTCGCGCACGAAACGCAGTTGGTGAAGATTCATCGCTCGATTTTGCCCTTCATGTTCCGCTTTTTTCTAAAAAATAGACGCCTCCTGCCATCCTGGCAGATCATTTCATGACCCCGCTTATACCGAATAAGCATATAAGCAAATAGGCAGGAAGTCGTTTGAAATAAAGACGAAGTTTATTACTATTGCACATACTTTGGGGGAGAGTGCATGACTTTGTCTTATATAGTCTCTGGATTTGCGGTCGGATTACTGGTGGGAATGACCGGTGTCGGCGGCGGCTCGCTGATGACGCCTTTATTAACGTTGCTATTCGGCATGCCGCCATCGGTCGCCGTTGGCACCGACCTGGCGTTCGCGTCGATTACCAAGAGCGCGGGCACCTTCACGCACCGGCGCTGCGGCACTGTGCGCTGGGACATCGTCCGGCGCTTGTGCATCGGCGCCTTGCCCGCCGCCGTTCTTGCAACTTTGGCATTGAGATGGTTTGGCGCCCTGAACCAGGAAATTGGCCAGATCATCCGCTTTTCCATCGCCGGCTCGGTCATGCTGACCGTCATCGCTCTCCTGTTCAAGGGTAAAATGATCGCCTGGATAAATGGACATCCTAAAAGACAACTGAGCGGCTTGGCGCTCGTGTGGGCCACCATCGCTGCCGGTGCCTTGTTGGGCACTTTGGTCACGGTATCGTCAATTGGCGCCGGCGCCATCGGCGCCACCTTACTGGTGATGCTGTATCCGCAGCTTAGTTCGGCCGAAGTGGCCGGCACCGATATCGCCTATGCCGTACCATTGACGGCAATTGCCGCGATCGGCCACTGGTGGCTCGGTTCGATCAACTGGATGTTGTTGGCCTCGTTGCTGCTCGGTTCGCTTCCCGGCATCACTCTGGGTTCCTGGGCGGCGCGTTCCGTGCCGGAAAAATTTTTGCGCGCGCTGCTAGCTATGACCTTGACCGGCGTCGCGGCAAAGCTAATTTATTAACAGTAATCATCCCAGTTTTTTTAGGATTTGATATGTACCGCTATGATCAATACGACCACCTCATCGTCAAGGAACGCATCGCCCAGTACCGCGATCAAGTTCAGCGCCGCATCAACGATGAGCTCACCGAAGAGGAATTCTTACCGCTGCGCCTGCAAAACGGGCTTTATATGCAGCGCCATGCCTACATGCTAAGAATTGCCGTACCGTACGGCTTGCTGTCGTCGCGGCAGATGCGCATGTTCGCCCACATCGCGCGCAAATATGACCGCGGTTACGGCCACTTCACGACGCGCCAAAACATCCAGTTCAACTGGATTAACCTGGAACAGACCCCCGATATCCTAACTGATCTGGCTAGCGTCGAAATGCACGCGATCCAGACGTCAGGCAATTGCATTCGCAACATCACATCCGACGAGTTCGCCGGCGTGGCAGCCGACGAGATCATCGATCCACGTCCTTACGCTGAAGTGTTGCGTCAGTGGAGCACCTTCCACCCCGAGTTTGGTGCCTTGCCGCGCAAGTTCAAGGTGGCCATCAACGGCGCCTTGGAAGATCGCGCCGCCATCGCCGTGCACGATATCGGCTTGACCGTGCAGCGCAACGGGGCCGGCGAGATCGGCTTTAAGGTCATGGTCGGAGGCGGCATGGGGCGCACGCCGATCTTGGGCAGCGTGGTGCGCGAATTTCTCCCATGGCAACATATGCTGACCTACATCGAAGCCGTGATGCGCGTCTACAACCAGTACGGACGGCGCGACAACAAATACAAGGCACGCATTAAAATTTTGCTCAAAGCCATCGGTGTAGAAGAATTTGCGCGCCAGGTTGAAGCCGAATGGACGGACTTGAAAGACGGCCTGTCGACCTTGACGGCCGAAGAAATGGCGCGCATTTCGGCCTATTTCCAGGCGCCGGCCTATGACATGTTGCCCGCCATTGACGCGGGCGCGGCGCACGTCGACAACAAGCCCTTCGCCAACTGGCTCAAGCGCAACGTCAAGCCGCACCAGAGGCCCGGTTACGCCGCAGTGGTCCTGTCGCTCAAGAAAACCGGCGTGCCGCCGGGGGACGCGACCGCCCAGCAAATGGAAGCCATCGCCGATTTGGCAGAGCGTTACAGCTTTAGCGAACTGCGCGTGACACACGAGCAAAACCTGGTGCTGGCCGACGTCAAACAAGCGCAGCTGTTCGACCTGTGGTTGGAAGCTAAAAAACACGCTTTGGCGACTCCTAACATCGGCTTGTTGACCGACATGATTTGCTGTCCGGGAGGCGACTTCTGCTCGTTGGCGAACGCCAAGTCCTTACCCATCGCCGCGGCCATTGCCGAGCGTTTCGACAACTTGGACTTCCAGCACGACATCGGCGAGATCGAATTGAACATCTCCGGTTGCATCAATGCTTGCGGCCATCATCACGTGGGCAGCATCGGCGTGCTGGGCGTGGACAAAGACGGCAGTGAATGGTATCAAGTGTCAATCGGCGGCGCGCAAGGAAACAGCCCGGCCATCGGCAAGATTATCGGACCGTCATTCTCATCTCAGCAAATGCCGGAAGTGATCGAGCGCCTGCTGCAAGTGTATCTGCGCGAGCGCTTTGAAGGAGAGCGTTTTGTCGATACCGTCCTTCGCCTGGGCATCGCGCCATTCAAGGAATATGTCTATGCAACGCCGATCAAGGTCGGCCATTTGATTGGGGAAGATGAGTATGTTTGAAGCACACGACGAGATTATCAAGAACCGAGCCGTCATCAAGGACGACTGGACCGTGTTGCGCCTCGACGAGGGTGAAGCGGCCGCAACGGTATTGGTGCCGGTTGGCAAAATCATCGTGCCGCTGGCCGTGTGGCAGACGCAGCGCGCCGTCCTTGAACCCCGACTGCCAGACATTGGAGTCTGGCTAGCCGGCGACGAGCGCCCGCAGGACTTAGCCGACGACGTGCAGAAGTTTGCCGTGATCGCCATTAATTTTCCTAAGTTCACGGACGGGCGCGGGTATTCCATCGCCTACAATCTGCGGGCCCGCCTCGCCTACAAGGGCGAACTGCGCGCCATTGGCGACGTCTTGCGCGACCAATTGTTTGCGATGCAGCGGGTGGGGTTCGATGCCTATGCCACCCGGCCCGACCGCAACATCCACGATGCCTTAAAGGGTCTGACGGTGTTTTCGGAAACCTATCAAGGTTCGTGGGATGAAAAGGCGCCGCTGTTCAGGCGTCACCAGCGCGCTCTCCAAAGTCCGGATAGTGATATCGGCTTCGGCATTTAACGGAGAAGATCATGAATGATATGACAGAACTCGTCGCCTCCACGCAGCAAACATTGGCCCGCATCGCCCGCGATTTTTCACCAGCCGTGTTCGCCTGCAGCCTGGCCGCCGAAGACATGGTGCTCACTGACCTTATCTTGAAGGGGAAACTGCCAATCGCCATTTTTTCGCTCGAAACGGGGCGTTTGCATGCGGAAACCCTGGCCGTGCTCGACAAGGTCAAGCAAACCTATGGCGTCGCCATTACCTTGTACCGGCCGCAGCCGGAAGCAGTCGCAGCTTATGTTGCACAAAACGGCTTGAATGCGTTTTACGACAGCGTCGAGATGCGGCGCGAGTGCTGCCGCATCCGCAAAGTTGAGCCGCTCGGGCGCGCACTGGCCGGCAACAAAGCATGGGTCACGGGTCAGCGCCGCGGGCAGTCGAGCACGCGCGCCGAATTGCAGGTCGAGGAAGCCGACGCGGCGCACGGCATGACCAAATTCAACCCGCTCGCCGATTGGTCTGAACAAGACGTGTGGAGCTACCTGCGCGCCCACCAGGTACCTTACAATGCGCTGCACGATCAGGGCTATCCCTCGATCGGCTGCCAGCCTTGCACCCGCGCCATTGAAGCGGGCGACGATGTGCGGGCCGGCCGCTGGTGGTGGGAGAACCCGGATTCGAAAGAGTGCGGCCTGCATACGGTAGACGGCAAACTCATCCGCATCAAATCCGTGGCCGCCTAAATAACAGAAAAACGAGCATATGAATACACTATTAAACGAGCGTCACCTCGATCGCCTTGAATCCGAGGCGATCCATATCATGCGTGAGGTGGCGGCCGAATCGGCCAACCCTGCTCTCCTGTTTTCCGGTGGTAAAGACTCAGTGGTCCTGCTGCGCCTGGCCGAAAAGGCTTTCCGTCCCGGCAAATTCCCATTTCCACTGGTGCACATCGACACGGGCCACAATTTCGCCGAAGTTATTACCTTCCGCGACCGGCGCGTGGCCGAGCTGGGCGAGCGCCTAATCGTCGGCTCGGTCGAAGATTCGATCGAGCGCGGCACAGTGCGCCTGCGTAATCGGGCGACCGACTCGCGCAATGCAGCCCAAGCGGTGACGCTATTGGAAACCATCGCCCAATACAAATTCGACGCTTGCATCGGCGGCGCACGGCGCGACGAGGAAAAGGCGCGCGCCAAGGAACGCATCTTTTCCTTCCGCGACGAATTCGGTCAATGGGACCCGAAGGCGCAGCGCCCTGAATTGTGGGATTTGTACAATACGCGCGTGCATCCGGGCGAAAACATGCGGGTATTCCCGATCTCAAACTGGACCGAGCTTGACGTATGGCAATATATCGCCCGTGAAAAACTGGAGCTGCCGCCCATTTACTTCGCGCACCAGCGCCAAGTGATCGAGCGCAACGGCTTGCTCGTGCCGCTGACCCATCTGACCCCGGTGCTGAGCGGCGAAACGGTGGAGACGCAAACGGTGCGTTTTCGCACCGTGGGCGACATCTCCTGCACCTGCCCGGTAGCCTCGGACGCGGCCACGGTGGACGCCATCATCGCCGAGACGGCAGTCACCCAGATTACGGAACGTGGCGCGACCAGGATGGACGACCAGACATCGGAAGCGTCAATGGAAAAACGCAAGAAAGCAGGGTACTTTTGATGAACAACAACAACACAAAATCTGACAACATCTGCGAACGCGGCATGCTGCGCTTTATCACGGCCGGCTCGGTCGATGATGGCAAAAGCACGCTGATCGGCCGCCTGCTGTTTGACAGCAAAGGCATTTTCGCCGACCAGCTCGACGCCATGTCGCGCGCCAAACACAAGCGCACCGTGGGCGACACGATCGACTTGTCGCTTCTCACCGACGGCCTGGAAGCCGAACGTGAACAAGGCATCACCATCGATGTCGCCTATCGCTACTTCGCCACGCCCAAGCGTAAATTCATCATCGCTGACACACCGGGCCACGAGCAGTACACGCGCAACATGGTCACCGGCGCCTCAACCGCGGACGCGGTAATCATCCTCATCGACGTCTCCAAGGTCAAACTAGGCGCCGATGGCAGCGTGGATCTGCTGATCCAGACCAAACGCCACTCGACCATCGCGCACCTGCTGCAGATCGAGCACGTGATCGTTGCCGTCAACAAGATGGACCTGGTCAATTACGACCAAGGCGTATACGAGCGCATCATCACGGAATACAAAGAGTTCGCGCAGCAACTGGGCCTGAAAGACATCACTCCGATTCCATTGTCGGCCCTAACCGGCGATAACGTCGTCGAGCGCGGCGACAAACTGGGATGGTATCAGGGGCCGACTCTGATCGAACTGCTTGAATCGCTGTCGGTCTACGACGAGTCGCACGACACTCCATTCCGCTTTCCGGTGCAGCTTGTGGCGCGCCACAATGGCCACGAAGTGGACGACTTCCGTGGCTACATGGGGCGTATCGAAGCGGGCAAGGTCAGCGTCGGCGACAAGCTGGTGGTGCAGCCATCGGGCCAGAACGCCAGCGTAAAGGAGATCCTCACGCTGGACGGCTCGCTATCATCGGCAGTAGTCGGGCAGTCGGTGACGCTGCTGCTCAACGAGCACCTCGACGTCTCACGCGGCGACATGCTAGCCGGTGCCGACCGCCCCGCCACCTTGCTCAAGCACGTGAACGCCGACGTCTGCTGGCTGTCCGAAGAACCGCTCAGCCTACGCCGCAAATACTGGATCAAACACGGCACCAAACAGACTTCGGCCCGCGTCGACAAGATCGACAGCCTGCTCGATATCAACACTCAGCAGCGCCACGCGGCCGCCGGCCTAAAGCTCAACGACATCGCGCGCATCTCGCTGACCGTACAGCAGCCGCTGGCGGCCGATTCTTATGACGAGATCCGGGCTACCGGCGCGTTTATCCTAATCGATGAAGTGACGCATCAAACCGTCGCCGCCGGCATGATCCGGCTTGCCTGAACGAGAGGCCCCCCATGGCTTGCCAACCTTTGACCGGAAAAGTCTATCTGATCGGCGCCGGCCCCGGGGCCCAGGACTTGATGACCTTGCGCGGCGCGCGCCTGCTGGCGCTAGCCGACGTCGTTTTGCACGACGCCCTCGTGACCGAAGAGATACTCGAACTGTGCCCTCAGGCGGTGAAGATCGGGGTCGGCAAACGCTGCGGTCAAATATCGACGGCGCAGGCGTTCATCAACAAGCAGCTGATCGATAATGCTCGTAAGTATGCGCTGGTGGTGCGTCTGAAAGGTGGCGACCCTATGATCTTCGGGCGCGCCGATGAAGAACTTCACGCCCTGGAGCGGGCCGGCATTGAAGTCGAAGTCGTCCCCGGCATCACCACTGCCCTGGCGGCGGCGGCGGCCACCAAACAACCGCTGACCAAGCGCGGAGTGGCACGCAGTGTGACTTTTTTCACCTCCAGCACGGCGCCTTTCTTGCCCGATCAGGTCGCCATCCCGAATGCCGATACTTTGGTGCAATACATGGGCGGTCGCGAAGCCATGGTGACTGCCCGGCGCTTGCTCGATTTGGGCCGGCCGCCGGACCTTCCGGTGCTCATCGTAGAAAACTGTAGCCGCCCGGATCAACGCGTCACGCGCATGGACTTGCGCACCCTGGCACACGGTTTGGGCCAAGCACAAGGCCCGGTGCTGGTGTTGCTGGGTGCAGCGATGGCGGCCCGGGAGATGCAGCAGACCGAGGCATGCGCCGCCAGTACACCACGCTCAGCAGCAAGCCAATAATGGCATAGCAGTCAGAGCGGCATCAATGTCACATTTTTGCGACCGCCGCAACACAGTAGTCGGCAATGGCATTTAACACGCTCGCCGCTTCGCCGGCGGCCGGCACTACGTCGAATTGAACGTCCGGAAACGCCGTTTGCAGTTGCCCGAGCATGCGCGGCAGGTCACGCAGCAGGTGCCCACCCTGCCCCAGAAAGACCGGCACCACGGTCATTTTTTTAACGCCGGCGGCGGCCAGTTCGGCCACCATCTCCGGCAACCTCGGCGTCATCAACTCCAGATAAGCGAGCGACACGGTTACGCCCGGCATGCGAATTTGCGTCAGCGCGCGCAAACGCTCGAAGGGCGCGGCCCAGCTGGCATTGCGAGCGCCATGGGCAAACAGGATCAGGGCGGACTGTGTCATCTGTTAATGCCGTTCGACCCACCATAGCGCGCCTAGCGCCAGCAACAGGAACAGTGCCGAGGGCGCGATCGCCGTCAGAAAAGCAGGCCACGTGCTCAACAATCCCAGATGCGAGAACAGCGTGTTGGTCAGGATGAAACTGACGCCGATCATGATGCCGATGAAAATTTTCAAACTGACCCCGCCGCTACGCGAATGCAGGTAGGCGAACGGTAGCGCCAGAGCCATCAGCACGAAAATGCCCAACGGGTCGATCAGCTTCTTCCAGAAGGCGATTTTGAAGCGTTCCGTCTCCTGCCTGTTTTCCGCGAGGTGGCGCGTGTAGACAGCCAGCTCGAGGGCCGACATGCGATCCGGATCAGACGACGAGACCGACAGGATTTTCGGGGTGACTTCAGAAATGAGATCCAAGCTGGCTCTTCGCTGGGTCGACACGACGCTCGATTCCTGCGCAAAGTGATTTTCCAAGTTGGCCTGCCCCCGCGCGTTTGCCAGCGCCGGGTTGGAAAAGAGGGTTTCGGTAACATCGAACAGGCGCCATGTATTGTTACCTTGGTAAGTGGCGCGCGCGGCCATGATCAGGGAACGTAAGCGCAAGGCAGTATCGAACTCATAGAACTTGACGTCCATCAGCTGACCGTCGCTACGCACTTCGCGCACGTTAAAAAAGCGCGACCCGATCACGTTCCCGCTCATGCCATCGCTCTTGACGATATCCTTGGTCCAAAGACCGGAGCGAAATTCCTGAGAGACGGCAGTGCCGCGGGCGGTCAGCTTTAGCTTGTCGGCCAGCGGCGCGGTGCGCGGGCTAATCAGTTCGCCGAAAATGAAGGTGATGATGACAAACACGACGCCGATCTTGAACAGCATCCACGCTGCCATGGCAGTCGACATGCTAGACGCACGCATGATGGTAAATTCCGAACTTGAGGCGAACTGCGCCATTGTATAAATGGTACCAATCAGGGCGGCCAGCGGCATCACTTCGTAGACATGGCCAGGCAACAGAATTAGGACATATAAGAAGGCGTTCTCGATGCCATAGCCGTTCTTGCCGACCGACGGCAGTTCACCGGTGAGGTCCATGAAAGCCATTAGCGCAAGGAAGGCCATCAGAACAAAAGCGACTGCCTGTGATATAGAAATGGCGAAGTAGCGCTGCAATATCTTCATTCCCGGGCCGCTTTCCGGTCGCGCGCGCGCTTCATTTTGGCCAGCACGGCCAATGGATGATAACGATGGTTCACATTCAGACGCCAAAAAAACAGGAACACGACGATCAGCGCCACCAGCAGGTGCAGCGGCCACCACGACAAGGCGAATGCGATGCGCCCTTGTTTCACGCTCGCCTCCACCAGTTTGTTGAAATTACTATAGCTGAAAAAGACCAGCAGCGCGACGATCAGATTGGCCGAACTGCCGGCGCGCGGATTGACAAAACCGAGCGGAATGGCGAGCAGGATCAAAATCAAGCACGTTACCGGCGCGCTGATGCGCCAGAGCAACTCGGCCTTCGTATATTGATTCGGATTTGCCAGCAGCGCCATGGTAGACAGGGCGTCGACGGCCACATCGGCCCCCACTTCCTGCGTTTTGCTGGAAACGCGCATGCTGTAGCGTTCAAATTCCATGGTCTGGAAATCGGCCTGGCCCGGGATGCCCTGATAACGCCGTCCGTTCTTGAGCACCAAAAAACGGTCGCCGCGGCGATCCGTTTCGGTCACCCCTTCCTTGGCCACGACCAGCGCCGTGCCATCCTTCTCGACCGTATTAACGAAGACGTTTTGCACGTTCGCCGTGTTGCCAGAGGCACCCTCGACGAAAAAAATCCGGTTGCTCGAAGTGGACTCTTTGAACTGGCCGGCCGAGATTTTTTGCAAGTCTCCCCGATTTTCAAAACGTTCGACGAACTCCGCACTTTTCTGTCGGGCCCATGGCGTAGCGACCAGGCTCAAGAGAGCTGTCAGAAGCACCAAGGGCAGGCCGAAGCTAAGCACCGGGCGGATCCAGTGCGACAGACTTAGGCCGGACGCGAACCACACCACCATTTCCGAATCGCGATAGCTGCGCGTGACAACCATCATGACGGAAATAAAGCTGGTGAGGACCAGGATAGTTGGCAGATAATTCAGGGCGGCGAACACGATGAGCGAGACCACGTCGCCGGATGCGACCTTGCCCCCCGCCGCCTTGCCTAGGATCGAGATCAGTGTCCACGTGACGATGATGGTAAACAACACGGTGAAGGTGGCCCCGGCAACACTGGCTAGTTCACGTCGTAGGGCGCGTCGGAAAATCATTCGAAGTTTATAATTCGGTCGGTCAGTACAGTAAAAAAAAGAAACGCCTCAACGAAACGGAGCATCAAATGGAGTTCAGCATCAAAGCATTCGATACAAAAAACACCATACCGTCGGTGAAAACGGGCTGTATCGCCGTTGCAGTATTCGAAAACAAAAAACTCTCACCAGCGGCCAAGGCCCTCGACAGTACTGGTGAAATTACGGCGGCGCTCAAGTCCGGCGACATCAGCGGTAAACCCGGCACGACGCTGCTGTTGCGTGCCACGACCGGCGCCAATGCCGAACGCGTACTGCTAGTCGGCCTGGGCAATGACGAGACGTTAAACGAGAAGAATTTTGCATCAGGCGTCCAGGCGACGTTCAAGGCATTCGCCGCACTCGGTGCCAATGACGCCATTATCGCACTTCCGATGACGGAAGTGAAAGGGCGCGACGTCAATTGGTCGATCCGTTGCGTGGTGCAAGCCGCCCATGACAGCGTGTACCGCAGCGATACGCAAAAGAGCAAGAAGGACCCGGCGCCAGACGGCGTCAAGAAGCTGACCCTGGCGCTGCCCGCCACCGCTGCGGCCAAGGCGGCGCTGGCGCAAAGCATCGCCATTGCCAACGGCGTCGACTTGACCCGGGACCTCGGCAACCTGTCGGCCAACGTTTGCACCCCGACCTACCTGGCCCATACGGCCAAGAAGCTGGCCAAGGACTACGCTTTCGGCATCGAAGTGCTCGAGCGCAAGCAGCTAGAAGCGCTCAGGATGGGCAGCTTCCTGTCGGTTACCATGGGCAGCGAAGAACCGCCCAAGTTCATTGTCCTCAAGCACATGGGCGGCAAGCCGAAAGACGCGCCGGTGGTTCTGGTTGGAAAGGGCATCACCTTTGACACGGGCGGCATTTCCATCAAACCCGGCGCCGCCATGGACGAGATGAAATACGATATGTGCGGGGCCGCATCGGTGCTGGGCACCTTCCGCGCAATCGGAGAGATGAATTTGAAACTGAACGTGATCGGCGTCATAGCCAGCTGCGAAAATATGCCATCCGGACGCGCCACCAAGCCGGGCGACATCGTCACGTCAATGAACGGCCTGACCATTGAAGTGCTCAATACCGACGCCGAAGGCCGCCTGATTCTGTGCGATGCCCTAACTTATGCGGAGCGTTTCCATCCGGCTGCCGTGGTTGACATCGCGACCCTGACGGGCGCTTGCGTGACTGCCCTCGGCCACCACAACAGCGGCCTATTTACGCGCAGCGACGAGGCGCACGACCGGTTGGCCGACGAGTTGCTCGCGGCCGGCAAAAACGCCGGCGATCCCGCTTGGCGCATGCCGATCGAAGAAGCCTATAACGAGCAGCTCACGTCCAATTTCGCCGACTTGGCGAACATCGGCACGCCCGGCGCAGGCGCGGTGACGGCGGCCGCATTCCTCGAAAACTTCACTAAGAAATATACCTGGGCCCACCTCGATATTGCCGGCACGGCATGGAAATCCGGCGCCGCCAAGGGTGCCACCGGCCGCCCGGTGCCATTGCTGAGCACCTTTCTGATCGGCCGCGCTTAAATCTCCCTAGCCGATAGGGCAGTCAAAGACGGCAGGCGTCCTTGCGATTCCAAAATAACCCGTTGCGGCGCCCGTCATTTGCGGCGCCGCTTTGGCGGTCCATCAGGTAAGCGCGCCGGTGAGCACCCGGTTGCCCCACTGGCTGCCATCGGCTTTCGAGTCGACGTTTTCATGGGCCCAGCTGGCGCCGTCCTTCCTGCAATCGATGCGTCACTGGACTATGCTTTTCCGGACCGTGAGGCGGCCCGGCGTCGTCACGATGGCGGCTAACGATACATGAATGGCTTTTCGTGCTCTCGCTGCGCTACTGGCGTATAGGGTTTTGCAACGTGGGCAGATGGTCACGCTGCTTCTGACGCGCCGGCCAGGCCAGCGGAATAAGGCGGACAAACTTGCGCGTCACATTTGCCAAGTACGCAAGGTGTTTGAAACAGCCGCTTGCTGGCGGCGACCACCCGCCGTGAACAGCTTGGCGCTGCCGTGGGTTTAGGGCTTATGGCCAAACGGCCATCCAAATTACACGGTGTCGACTTGGAGACGGGAAGCGGGTGGCGTCAGTTGATCGGCGCAAAGCGCTGCACCATGATGCCATCGACTTCGATCAATTGAAAGAAAACATCTTTCGGCTGGGTCCAGATGGACCCATCGGCGGCGCGGTACACGATCATCGCGGTCAAGTCCGACTCCAGCGTCGCCTCGCAGACCAGATCAAAAACACCCCCTTTGAAATGTCTATAACGCATGATCGGAGCCGATTTTGGTCCTATCTTCGGCAAACATTGCCTGCTTTTTCTTCAGGCTCTGGATCACTTTCACGATCCCTTCCATGCCAGTCTCAACATTCAGGTCCGAGAAAGCGTCCAGCACTTCGTTGAGGACGCGGTTGCGCACTGCCGCTTCGTTGGACGACAGTTCGGGCGCCCGCCGCAAACTCGACAGCGCAGGCCCCGTGGCCGCGACCTTGGCACGGGCAGCCTTGGCCGGCTTGCCGTGCATGAGCGCCGCCTGCCAGATCACCCACCGGCGCTGCGTTTCAAACACCAAGTATTCTTCAGGCTTATCTTCACGACGCCGCACCATGTGACCGTCACGTTGCGCCCACGCTTCAAATGCAGTACGCATTTTATCCCTTTACAAATGCTTCACGCATATTTCACTATTGAATATACAATGTTCCAGAATAGTAGCACAATAAATCAGTTGCTATACGGAAACACACACTCCCGCAACTTCCCATGCCTGTTCCGACAGTATATTTCCAATTTCGCCTCGATGTGATGTTATTTTAATATCTAACTGGTTACAATATCCCGTTTATGCCATTTTTTTTGCATTAACCTTGCATTTTGCTGCATTTCGGCAATTTTCGTTTCGATCGTGGCGATGTCGTTGTCCATGTATGAGCTTTGGTCCATGTGACTGTAACGCGATTGCTTCCGGTGGGCGGCGCGCCAAATAGGGCTCGATCTGACTGAGGTCTGGGGCGCTGCGCGGCAAAAGGCTTGTCGTGCTTCCAGAAATTCCACTTCGTTGCGGCCGCCAGCAACTTTAATTTGACGCATCCAACTCGGACTAGGCCTTGAGTGGTGACGACGAAGGCGGCGGCGTGTATGGGCGAGTTGAGCCACGATTGTCGGTGCGCGTCCGGCGGGTCAGCACAAGTTCGCCATATTTAAGGATCAGTATTTGAACGCATCATAGGGCGCAACCTTTTTGACCAACCGGCGCCGGGCTGACCGCGTAACATGGGGGCCACGATGCTGCGCAAACTGACCATCCAATTTGAAGTTAAACTTGACGCCGGCCGTTTCAAGCTCTTGAAACATAGGACGACTAGAACTGATGGATGAAATCGGACGGCGCGAGATCAAGACCCTGGTCCTGGCGCACCGCGACCGCTTGACACGGTTTGGTTTTGACTGGTTTGAACATTATGCCAAGGTCAACGGTTGCAAATTTTTGGTGCTGAACCAGGAACATCTATCCCCAGAAGAAGAAATGGTGCAAGATATGATGACGACCGTGCATTGTTTTTCAAGCCGGTTGCACGGACTGCGCAATTACAAAAAGAAATTGAAAGAGGCGCTCGATGCGGATCGCACAACAGATTGAATTAGACCCCACCGAAGGCAAGCGCTTGTATTTCGCGCAGGCTTGCGGTACGGATCGGTTCGTCTGGAATTGGGCGCTGGCCGAATGGAGCCGGCAGCATGCGGCTAGCTGCGCGCATCAGTCATGTGCGCAAGGACTTCCTGCACCAAACCATGACACGAATCTGTCGCGAAAACCATGCGATCACAATCGAGAATTTGAGTGTGCAGGGCGTGACGGCTTCCAGCCGAGGCGACAACGCCAACCCGGGCACGAAGGTGCGCCAAAAGGCGGACCGAGTCGTTCAATGCAAGATGTCAGCCTTGGTGAATTTGCTCGTCAAATGAAATACAAAGCACGGATGTATGGAGCGCAACTTGAAAACTTTGTAGCGCAGGCTATGCGGGAAATAACGCCTGTCACCGCGCAAGCGGACATAAGTAAGGACGCCCCGGGCAGGAACCAAGCCGTGATCACTTTGGTGCACTATTTGGATAGCAGGCACATGGCCTATGTGTTAAAAAACCGGTCTGCCCCGACGAACGGGGTTTCTTGGAGCAAGATCTGATGAAACTTGCAACGTGGAACGTAAACTCCCTCAAAGTGCGCCTGCCCCATGTACTGCAGTGGCTGGCCGAGAACCCGGTCGATGTCTTGTGCCTGCAAGAAACCAAGTTGACGGATGATAAATTTCCCATCGCAGCCATCGAAATGGCCGGTTATCAGGTCGTCTTTAGCGGTCAAAAAACGTATAACGGCGTCGCCATTTTGTCCAAGCTGCCGATTACCGACGTGCTCAAGAACAACCCGCGTTTTCAGGACGAACAGCAGCGCATCCTGAGCGCGACCATCGACGGCGTGCGCGTGGTGTGCACTTACGTGCCGAATGGCCAGAGCGTCGATTCGGACAAATACCATTACAAATTGGGCTGGTTAGCCGCACTGCACGACTGGTTAGCCGACGAGACCGGCACCCATGCCAACTTGGCGGTAGTGGGCGACTACAACATTGCCCCGGAAGACCGCGACGTGCACGACCCGCTGGCCTGGGTTGGCCAGGTATTGGTATCGGACAAGGAACGCGCCGCCCTCAAGCGCCTAACCCAACTCGGCTTGCACGACGCATTCCGACTGTTTGAGCAGGCCGACAAATCGTTTAGCTGGTGGGATTACCGTCAGCTCGGTTTTCAACGGAACAAGGGCATGCGCATCGATCACATTTTGCTGTCCGGAGCGCTGGCTACGCGCTGCCGTGCCTGCGTGATTGACCGCGCGCCGCGCAAGTGGGAACAACCATCCGATCACGCGCCCGTCGTCGCCACCATCGAATAGGCGCTTGAAGGCAGGGCACTTCGCCCTAACTTTTGGCAGTGCACCTGGCGCCTCTTGGGATCGGCGACAAGCCGGCATGGGCCGCAATTTTCGCCGTTCGCTCGGCCGCGATCAATTCGCTCTTTGCCGGGCCGACCCAGGCGGTTCACCTTCGCAAATCGGCAGCTTTGTCGCCACAACGGTTGAGGACTGCCGACCGTACAGCATGGAAAGCCGGGCCGACATCGGCCTTGCGAGGGAACACTTTGTTGGCAAACTCAAGTCTTTTCGTGATTCCTGCCTTGCGGCTCCGGCTCGCCCCGGAAGGCGGATTGGGACCCGCCACACGGATGCGGGACCAAGCGTCACCGCCGCACGGGTAACGCCGGGGCGGCCTAGCCTAGCGCAAGACGGCAACCCCGCCCTGCGCCAGGCGGCGCTTAGATCACATACAGGTCAACGTACTCGTTGACGGGCATCGCCTCTAGCGCCTGCTGATTGAGCGAGGCAACTAGGATCGTGTTTTGCTGCTTCGCCGGAAACTGGCGTGCCAAGTTGGTCTTGAACTTTTCCACCAGCAGGGGAATACCCTCGGCGCGGCGGCGCGCATGGCCGATCGGGTATTCAACGACCAGCTCGTCGAATCCTGAGCCATCGTTAAATTGGATCGTCAAGGCATTCGCGATGGAACGTTTGGACGCATCATGGTAGTCCCTGGTAAAGCTCTTGTCTTCCACGCAAACCATCTTGTCGCGCAAGACGTCGATGCGCGCATCGGCCGCCACCTTGTCTTCGTAGTCCGATGCGGTTAGGCGGCCAAAGATAAGTGGCACCGCCACCATGTACTGAATGCAGTGGTCGCGGTCGGCCGGATTATCGAGCGGGCCTTTCTTGTCAATGATGCGGATGCACGCTTCGTGGGTGCGGATCGTAATTTTCTTGATATCCTCGACTGATTTGCCGGCGGCAGCCAGCTTGCCATGTAGCGTCATTGCCGCTTCCACCGCGGTTTGCGAATGGAACTCGGCCGGGAAGGAAATCTTGAACAGCACATTTTCCATCACATAGGAAGCGTACGGACGCTGGAACTTGAAGGGCCGGCCCCTGAACAGGACATCGTAGAAGCCCCAGGTCTTGGCCGTCAGCGCCGACGGGTAGCCCATCTCGCCAGTTTTCGCCATCAGTGCCAGACGTACCGCGCGCGAAGTGGCGTCGCCCGCAGCCCATGATTTGCGCGAGCCGGTGTTCGGCGAATGGCGGTAGGTACGCAGCGATTGGCCGTCAACCCATGCCAGCGATACTGCATTTAGGATCTCGTCGCGGCTCAGGTCCATCATCTCCGACACCACTGCGGTCGATGCCACCTTCACTAGCAGCACGTGGTCCAGGCCAACTTTGTTGAACGAATTTTCGAGCGCGATGCAGCCCTGAATTTCATGCGCCTTGATCATTGCGGTCAACACGGTTTTCATCAACAGCGGCTTTTTGCCAGCGGCGACGGCGTTGCGCGAAAGCCAGTCGGCGGTCGCGAGGATACCACCCAGGTTATCCGATGGGTGGCCCCATTCGGCGGCCAACCAGGTATCATTGAAATCGAGCCAGCGGATCATGGCGCCGATGTTGAACGCCGCCTGCACCGGGTCGAGCTGGAACTGGGTACCGGGCACCTTGGCGCCGTTTGGCACGATCGTGCCTGGCACGATGGGCCCCATCAATTTTTTACAGGCCGGGTATTCCAGCGCTTCAAGGCCGCATCCGAGGGTGTCGATCAGGCAATTGCGCGCGGTGTCGTAGGCGACCGGCGATTCAATCTTGTAGCCGATGACGTAGTCGACAATATCAACGATTTCCTGATCAAATTCGGTGCGGACGTTAGAGATATGGGATGACATGTGTTTCCTTTAAAATGGTTGAGACGTCTTACTTGCGCTTGCCGATGGGGACAAATTGCAGGTCGTCCGGTCCGACATAATTGGCGCTGGGGCGAATGATCTTGATGTCGATGCGTTGTTCAATGACGTGCGCGGCCCAGCCGGAAGTTCGTGAGATCAGAAACAGACGGCGTAAACATCGCGGTCGGCACGCCCTTCATATGGTAGGACACGACCGAGAACCAGTCCAGGTTGGGGAACATCTGCTGCGCGTCCCACATGACTGCCGGTTGTACCCAACGCATATAGGATATGCGAGGCCTCGTTCGACTCCAGCCAAGCCACCGCCACCCGCGCGTCGATATGGAGCGCCCGCAGCGTAGCGTAATCGATGTCACGCCCGGCCACCAAGTCCATCGCCGCCAGGCCGCGGTCAACGAGCAGCACCTTGTCAGGCTTATGCGCGGCCAAGCCGATTGCCGCGTCAGGCAAGGGCTTGTAGGCGATCGCTTTGCCGCCGCGCGAAAGATACACCGTCTGGCTACCCGTCTCGGTCGAGATGGCGATCAAGGCGGGTCGCTCGGCCCGCGTTACGGCCCAGCTGTCGACGGCGTTGTGGCGTAGATTTGTCTTGCCGCCGACAAACCATTGGGTAAACGGCGGCCGCGAATAATCGAGCACTTGCGAAAGCGGCTCACTCCAATCGATCAGTTCTGCTTGCCTGCCCCAAAATGCCCGAGGTTGATCGATCGACTCTTGATAGAAATCTGCGAACTCGATGTCGCCTCCAGTATTTAAAATGAAGACCCTGCAATGACCGTGCTGTTGCAAGGGCCATGCCAGGGGGCGCCCCCCTTATGTGTTTAATATCATCGGCTTAGCGGCCAACAGCGCGCCACAGGCAATCAACATCAGCGGCGCCAGCCACCCGGTCTGGTTGCATAGCCATTTCATTTTGAAACAATGAAACAAAATTTGGATTAACATTGCACCATGCGCCATACGACTCCAGCAACTCTCGACAGCACGGACAAGCCCGTTATCTGGACCGTGTCAGTATCGCGCCTATTTGACCTGTTTCGCGACATCACGCTGGAATACGATGATCTTGCCACCATCGAGCCGATCAACCTTGGTTTCGACGATGCCGCACGCCATATTCGCGAGCGCATGGCAACCGAGCGCTGCGACGCAGTCATTGCGGCCGGTTCGAACGCAGCGTACCTGAAGGGCCGCTTGTCAGTGCCGGTTGTGATTGCCAAGGCCAGCGGCTTTGATGTGCTCCAAGCATTAACGCGCGCGCGCCGGGTATCCGAACGCATCGGCGTCGTCACCTATCAGAACGAGATGCCGGAACTGGCCGAATTTTCCGCCACCTTCGGTTTCGACATTGCGCAGCGCACCTACGTGACCGAGGAAGATGCGCGGGCCCAAATCAACGAGCTCAAAGCGATCGGCATCAAGGTCATCGTTGGCGCCGGTCTGATCACGGACCTAGCCGATGAAACGGGCCTGACCGGCGTATTCGTCTACTCCGCAGCATCGATTCGACAAGCCTTTGACGATGCACTGGAAGTGGCGCGCCTGACCCAGCTTGAATCGAACCGCAGCCGGCGCACCGTGGTGGCCGACACCTTGCGCGCCAAGCACGGTCTGAACGATTTGAGGGGCGATTCGGGGGCGATGGAAGCACTGCGCCAGTCGGTTGTCTTGTACGCGAAATCGCCGGCGACGGTGCTAATCGAAGGAGAAACGGGCAGCGGCAAAGAATTGGTGGCGCAGGCGATCCACCGCGAGAGCCCCCGCAGCCTCGGCTCGAACCGGCCTTTTGTGGCCGTCAACTGCGGCGCGATAGCAGAGTCCTTGTTGGAGTCGGAATTATTTGGTCACGAGGAAGGCGCCTTCACTGGCGCGCGACGGGGCGGCCATGCCGGCCTGTTCGAGGCGGCCAACCACGGCACTTTATTCCTCGATGAAATCGGCGAGATGCCGCTGGCCCTGCAAACGCGCCTGTTGCGGGTGCTGGAGGAGCGCGAAGTGGTGCGGGTGGGCGGCACCCGTCCCGTCCCCATCAATGTGCGCGTCATCAGCGCCACCCACTGCGACCTGGAAGAGCGCATCCGCGAAGGGCGCTTCCGCCCCGACCTATTCTACCGCCTGGCCGTGCTGCGCCTGACTTTGCCCACCTTGCGCGCGCGCCCGGACGACGTCGCCAGTCTAACCGAGTGGTCCTTGAAACAGGCGCTAGCCGCGCTCGGCGCGCGCCCCCATCCGAATCTGCACGCCGAATTGGCGGCCTGCACCCCCCTGTTCAACCGCTACCACTGGCCTGGCAACGTCCGCGAACTGCGCAATCTTACTGAACGCTTGGCGTTGTTCCTGGCGTCCGAGCCCCTGCAGGCACTAACGCCCGGTTTTGTGCTGGCGATCGCACCCGAACTGGGCCGCCCCGTCGCCTCTGCCTTTGCCATGTCGCCGCCGCCAGGCGCGGCCACGGAGTCGGCGGCGCAAACGCTGGCCCGCTTCGGCGGCAAACGCGATGCGACGGCGCAGCATCTGGGCATCAGTCGCACTACTTTGTGGCGCCGCCTGCACGCGGGAGACGCGAACTAAGCCTGGGATGGGTTTCTATATGCAAAATATAGAAGCGCCCAGTTTCATCCTGTCAACAGCTGCGCGGGCAACGTGGGCGCACCGAAAAAACCCGCCCCACTCGCGTGGGCGGGCATTGAACGAGCGTTTGACGCTGATCACCAAACGCGGGCCACCGCCTATTCAGCTTCCACCGTCTCTGGAGGAACGGTCGGGGGCGTGGCGTCGGGTTCGGGAAACTCCAGCTTGACCTGATCTTTTTCGTCGAGCTCGACTGTGACCCTGCCGCCGGCCACTAAGCGCCCGAATAACAACTCATCGGCTAGCGCCTTGCGGATCATGTCCTGGATCAGACGCGCCATCGGCCGCGCCCCCATCAAGGGATCGAAACCTTTCTTGGCCAAGAACTTGCGCAGCTTCTCGGTGAAGATCGCTTCAACTTTCTTTTCATGCAACTGCTCTTCCAACTGCATCAGGAACTTATCGACCACCCGCAAGATGATATCCTCGTCAAGCGCGCGGAAGCTGATGGTAGCGTCGATCCGATTGCGGAACTCCGGTGTAAACAGGCGCTTGATCTCGATCATCTCATCGCCTGCCTCTTTCGAGTTGGTAAAGCCGATCGAGTGTTTTTGCAAGCTTTCCGCACCCGCGTTGGTGGTCATGATGATAATCACGTTGCGGAAATCGGCCTTACGCCCATTATTGTCAGTCAAGGTCCCATGATCCATCACTTGCAACAGGATATTGAAGATGTCCGGATGGGCCTTCTCTATTTCGTCGAGCAGCAGAACCGCATGTGGCTTTTTGGTGATCGCCTCCGTCAGCAAACCGCCCTGGTCGAAACCAACATAGCCGGGCGGCGCGCCGATCAGACGACTCACGGCGTGGCGCTCCATGTACTCGGACATGTCAAAGCGGATCAGATCGATGCCGAGGATAAAGGCGAGCTGCTTGGCCACTTCCGTCTTTCCCACGCCGGTTGGGCCGGAAAACAGGAAGGAGCCAATCGGCTTGTCGGTCTTGCCCAAGCCTGCGCGCGCCATCTTGATCGCCGATGCCAGCGCTTCAATCGCCGGCTCCTGGCCGAACACGACGTTGCGCAAATCGCGATCAATGGTCTGCAACTTGCTACGATCGTCCTGATTGACCGTTTGCGGTGGAATGCGCGCGATTTTTGCGATAATGTCTTCGATCTCAGCCTTGCCGATGGTCTTTTTCTGCTTCGACTTGGGCAAGATGCGCTGGGCCGCGCCCGCTTCGTCGATCACGTCGATCGCCTTGTCAGGCAGATGCCGGTCATTGATGAAACGCGCCGCCAGCTCGGCCGCCGTCGTCAGCGCCGAAGCGGAATATTTGACGCCATGATGCTCTTCGAAACGGGACTTCAGGCCACGTAGGATCTGTATGGTTTGCTCGACTGTCGGCTCGTTAATGTCGACTTTCTGGAAGCGCCGCGAGAGCGCATGATCCTTCTCGAACACACCGCGAAATTCCGTGTACGTGGTCGCCCCAATGCACTTGAGCTGGCCATTGGCCAGGGCAGGTTTGAGTAGATTGGATGCATCTAGCGTCCCGCCCGAAGCCGAACCGGCCCCAATGATGGTGTGGATCTCGTCGATGAACAAGATGCCGTTCGGGTTGTCTTTCAACTGCTTTAGGACGGCTTTCAGGCGCTGTTCGAAATCGCCACGGTATTTGGTGCCGGCCAGCAATGCACCCATGTCGAGCGAGTACACGACGGCGTGTTGCAAAATTTCCGGCACGGTGCCTTGGGTCACGCGCCAAGCCAATCCCTCGGCGATCGCTGTTTTACCCACGCCCGCTTCACCGACCAGGAGCGGGTTGTTTTTGCGGCGTCGGCACAGAATCTGGATCACGCGGTCGACCTCGTCTTCGCGCCCGATCAAGGGATCGATGCGACCTTCCGCGGCAGCCTTGTTCAGGTTTTGCGTGAACTGGTCAAGCGGGCTTTCTTTCTGCTGACCATCGACCGGCGCATCTTCCGCCCCTTCCGAAGTCTTTTGCGCATCTAGCTGCTGATCCTTGCGCACTCCGTGCGAAATGAAATTGACCACATCCAAACGCGTCACTCCCTGCTGGTGCAGGTAATAGACGGCGTGCGAATCTTTCTCGCCGAAGATCGCGACCAGGACATTGGCGCCGGTAACTTCTTTCTTGCCATTCGATGCCGATTGGACATGCATGATGGCGCGTTGGATCACGCGTTGAAACCCCAGCGTTGGCTGCGTATCGACTTCCCCAGCGCCAGGCACGGTCGGGGTATTGTCGCCGATAAAATTGGTTAACGTTTTGCGCAAGTCTTCGATATTAACCGCGCAGGCACGCAACACCTCGGCCGCCGACGGATTATCGAGCAGCGCGAGCAATAAATGCTCGACCGTGATGAACTCATGCCGGGCCTGCCTCGCTTCGACAAACGCCATGTGCAAACTTACTTCCAGTTCCTGCGCAATCATACTTCCTCCATCACGCAGTGCAGGGGATGCCCCGCCTTGCGTGCATGCGTTAACACAAACTCCACTTTAGTACACGCTACATCTTTAGAGAACACGCCGCACACCCCTTTGCCATGGCGATGAACATTAAGCATGATTTGCGTCGCCGTTTCGCGATCCTTGTTGAAATACTCCTGAATGATGGCAACGACGAACTCCATCGGCGTATAGTCATCATTCAGCAAGGCCACCTGATACAAGGGCGGCGGCTTTAACGTCTGCCGCTCCAGCAGGGTGTCCGTTTCATGCTTGGTTGCCATACACTTATTCTAATGCTTTCAGGGTTGAAACACTGGGTAAATATCAGTGCTTTTCCATTTGGTTTCCATCTTACGCGCTTTCTTATTCCAGCGCAGATGGCGACCCAATCCGAAAAAACAAGAGATGCTTTCCGGCACCTTATAAAGAAAATGCCAATGCATGTGCAAAAGCGCTTGACTTCGAAAATGATTCCGCCAACAATGCGGTATCGACTGGCGCAGAAATGTACAAGTTGATAAGAAGTGAGGCGTCGAGGAGGGGGCAAGAAGCTTCTTGCTTTTATGGCTCGTGTGATTCGTTTTTATTTGAAGGTTCTTTTTATGGCAACAGGTACAGTTAAGTGGTTCAATGATTCCAAAGGTTTTGGTTTCATCACCCCAGATGATGGCGGCGAAGATTTATTTGCGCATTTCTCCGCAATCAACATGAACGGTTTCAAGACCCTCAAAGAAGGTCAAAAAGTTCAGTTCGAAGTCACGCAAGGCCCAAAAGGCAAGCAAGCTTCCAACATCCAGGCCGCCTAAGTTTTACCAGGCACAGGAAGTAAAAACCCCGCAAATGCGGGGTTTTTTTTGGGCGCCCGGTATCGGGGGCCTCGGGTGTGAGATGACCGCCACACCCGAGTGCCTGCTATTTTACATATGCTCGATCATGACATCGCCAAATCCGGAGCACGACACTTGGGTCGCGCCTTCCATCAGACGGGCGAAATCATAGGTAACGCGCTTGGACGCGATCGATTTTTTCATCGACGAGATGATCAAGTCAGCCGCTTCCAGCCAGCCCATGTGGCGCAGCATCATTTCGGCCGACAGAATCAGCGAACCCGGGTTCACATAATCTTTGCCGGCATATTTTGGCGCCGTACCATGGGTCGCTTCAAACATCGCAACCGAGTCCGACA
The DNA here is from genome assembly GCA_003133225.1 of Janthinobacterium sp. Classification (GTDB taxonomy): domain Bacteria; phylum Pseudomonadota; class Gammaproteobacteria; order Burkholderiales; family Burkholderiaceae_D; genus Janthinobacterium. The sequence continues at coordinate 33,275 of PKWL01000145.1, read as the reverse complement.
GGTTCGCGCCGGGAGCGATACCGATTCCGCCCACTTGCGCGGCCAAGGCATCCGAAATGTAGTCGCCGTTCAAATTGAGGGTGGCGATCACACTATATTCAGCCGGGCGCAACAGAATTTGCTGCAAGAACGCGTCGGCGAGCACATCCTTAATGATGATATCGTGACCGGTCGTTGGATTTTTGAACTTGCTCCAAGGACCGCCATCGATCAGCGTAGCGCCAAATTCTTTTTGCGACAAAGCATAGCCCCAGTCGCGGAAGCTGCCTTCGGTGTACTTCATGATGTTGCCTTTATGCACGATCGTCACGGAAGGCTTGTCATTGTCGATCGCATATCGGATCGCCTTGCGCATCAGACGTTCCGTGCCTTCGCGCGAAACGGGCTTGATGCCGATGCCCGATGTTTCTGGAAAGCGGATCTTGGTCACGCCCATTTCCTTGATCAGGAAGTCGATCAGCTTCTTGGCGCTAGCCGAACCTTGTTCCCATTCGATGCCGGCATAGATGTCTTCCGCATTTTCGCGGAAAATCACCATGTCGGTCTTCTCTGGCTCACGCACAGGCGACGGCACGCCAGTGAAATAACGTACGGGGCGCAGGCAGACGTACAGATCGAGCTGCTGGCGCAACGCGACGTTGAGCGAACGGATGCCGCCGCCAATTGGGGTGGTCAAGGGTCCCTTGATGGAGACGACATACTCTTTCAACACGTCCAGAGTCTCTTCCGGTAGCCAGACATCCGGGCCGTACACGACGGTTGACTTTTCGCCGGCAAAAATTTCCATCCAGCGGATCTTGCGCTTGCCGGCATAAGCCTTGGCGACCGCAGCGTCGATCACCTTGATCATGACTGGACTGATATCGACGCCAGTGCCATCGCCCTCGATGTAAGGAATGATCGGATTGTCGGGTACGGTGAGGGAAAAATCGGCGTTGACCGTGATTTTTTTGCCGTCTGCAGGTACAGTGATATGTTGATACATCGTGATCTCCGAAGTGGGGCGCACCGCCAGCGACCGAAGCGGGCGCCAACTGGCACGATCTGCAATCTGAATTTTTACAAAAACTATGTTTGCATCCTGAGTCTTCTATAAGACATAAGATAAGTATTTCATATTATGCCCTAGTATTTTACATGGCGCTACGGTTTTACGACACTGCCGATGCCGTCGGCTATTTTGCTCGCAATGCCGGCGGCCTCACACTCCTTTATTATGTTTCCGTGGCGCCACTATAGCGGCGGCCTGCACTCTTTATCGCCCAGTACGCTCGACGTCTAGCTGCGGCGGATTCCGAAGCGACTGCTCGCACCGGGCTGGCGCCAGAACAGGGTGACGCCCGCTGGCGCCATCACGAGCGAGCATTGCTCGCTTCCAGCATGGCATGTGTGTCTGGCCATGCGAAATAGCGGCGCCCAAGAGGCCGCCCTAGCACTTGCCGGTGCCAGATCACGTACCGCGCCAGGCCTTTCAGGGGTTAATTACGCCGCACTATGCTTTGGAAATTAATTCAAATTTGCGACATTTTTTGGAAAAACCTGTCAACCGACAAGTATTTGCCCGCGTTATAGTGCCAGATTCATACGAATCATTCTTAACTAAAGGAATTCAAAATGTCCAAGATTATCGCTGCTCTGGTTGCTTCCCTGTTCGCTGCTGCTGCTTTCGCTGCTGCTCCTGCTGCTCCTGCTGCTTCCGCTCCTGTTGCTCCAGTTGCCGCAGCTCCAGTTGCCGCTGCTGCTGACACACCAGCACCAAAAGCTAAAGCTAAGAAAGCACACAAAGCTAAGAAGGCAGCGGTTTCGGCTGCTCCAGCTGCACCAGCTGCTCCAGCTGCGACTGCACCAGCTGCTAAGTAATTGTTTTAGCTTCAAAAAAAGGCAGGCTCGTCCTGCCTTTTTTAACGCCCGCACCGAACCCAGACGTCCGCCCCCGGCTTGACCTTGCCATCTGTTTTATGGCTTAATCGCGTCCTGCCCCGCCTAATTGACACCCATGAAAAAATTCTTGCTCAGTTTTACCGCGACCGCATTTTTGTCGGCAGCGTCTGCCAACGCACTTGCACAAGGCCAGCAATTTAGCACCACCGAGTTATCGGCGGGCATGCATTTGATCAAAGCCGAGGTCGCCGCAACGGAAGCACAGCGCGAACAGGGCCTGATGTTTCGCGAAACAATGGCCAGCAATGCCGGCATGGTCTTTGTCTTCGATGCGCCGGCCACACAGTGCATGTGGATGAAGAACACCTTACTGCCCTTGTCGGTCGCGTTTATCGATGCCGAAGGCAAGATCGTCAACATAGAAGACATGCAGCCACAAACCCTAAACAGCCATTGCTCAAAAAAAGCAGTAGCAATTCGATATGCACTGGAAATGAATTTAGGCTGGTTCAAACAGAAAAATATCAAGCCGGGCGCGACAATCAACAACTTGCCGCCGCTGCATTAGGGGAGCGCTCCTGCGTCCATTCGATGGCGGCGCACCAGCGAAAAAACCCGCGTGACTAAGTCGCGCGGGTTTTTTCGTATTCACCTGCTTTGGCGCGGCCCGTTGCAAACGGAACCGTCAAGAAGCGGCTGCCTGGGCAGCCACCAGAGCATTAAGCGGACAGAGCTTTCAAGGCCGCTGCCAGACGGCTCTTATGGCGCGCAGCCTTGTTCTTATGAATAATTTTCTTATCAGCAATACGGTCGATGGTCGACATGGAAGTCTGAAAGATCGCTGCTGCTGCCGCCTGGTCACCGCCCTGGATCGCTTTACGAACAGCTTTGATCGCTGTGCGCAAGGTCGAGCGTTGGGACGAGTTGTGTGCGTTTTGCTTGACTGCTTGACGAGCGCGTTTGCGCGCTTGTGCGGTATTTGCCATGGAATTTCCTAAAACAGGGTCAAAGTGCGTTTGCAAACATTAGCGTTTGCCAAACCGGTGCGTTCAGTGCGTCTGCCGAACCAGTGCCTGTCAAACATGAGTGTCGGCGTAACAGAATTCTGTGCAGCCTTCGATTATAGCGGTCTTTTCCATCTGGAGCAATTCAAAAGTTAGAAAATTCCCACATGAACGGATCCAGCGGCAAGATGCCGCCTCCGCCTAAGCCTAGTCTTTATGTTAAGGGCCTGGGCCGAGCACGTCTACGGGCTGCCGAACGCGGCGCCCTTAGCACACGTCGCACACCACGGCGCGAACCAAGACCTTGCTGCATCGGCCTTTGTACCACGAATTTCAAGCCACCACGGTGCTCGTCGTTAACAGATTAATGTCGCAGCTTGCTGCCGGAGCCTGGGGTTAAAGTTATAATCTCGGCCCATGAACTTGCTTAAAACTCTCGCCGCCATTTCCAGCATGACCATGCTGTCCCGCGTCACGGGGCTATTGCGCGAAAGCCTGATCGCTCGCGCCTTCGGCGCCGGCGCTTATACGGACGCCTTCAACGTCGCCTTCCGCATCCCCAATTTACTGCGCAGATTGTTCGCCGAAGGGGCTTTTTCCCAGGCCTTTGTGCCAATTTTATCAGAATACAAAAACCAACACGGCGCAGCGGCAAGCAAAGACTTGGCCGACCATGTTGCTACCACCTTGGTCTGGGCCACGCTCATTGTCACCGTCGCCGGCATCGTCGGCGCGCCCTATTTCGTGTATCTGATCGCCTCCGGCCTTGCCAGAAACCCGGACGCGTTCGCTGCCGGCGTCACCATGACGCGACTGATGTTCCCGTACATTTGTTTCATGTCTTTCGTGGCATTGTCGGGTGGCATCCTCAACACTTGGTGCGAATTCAAGATCCCAGCCGTCACGCCAGTGCTGCTGAACTTGTCCTTTATCGCCGCTTCACTACTCCTAGCGCCCCATCTTGCGCAACCGATCTACGCTCTGGCGGTCGCCGTGTTTGTCGGCGGCCTGTTGCAAGTGGGAATCCAGGTGCCGGCCCTCGTCAAAATCGGCATGCTGCCGCGCATCGGCATTAATCCCGTTGCCGGACTGCACGACCCGGGCGTGCGCCGGGTGCTTAAAAAAATGGGCCCGGCCGTATTTGCCGTGTCGGCCGCCCAGATCAGCCTGATGATCAATACCAGCATCGCCTCCCGCCTCTTGCCCGGTAGTATTTCGGCGCTCAGTTATGCCGATCGCCTGATGGAATTTCCAACCGCCATGCTGGGCGTGGCACTGGGAACGATCTTGCTGCCCAGCCTGGCGAAAGCTAACATTGACGGCAATAAGGCCGAATATTCGGCATTGCTGGACTGGGGCCTGCGTTTAACCTTCCTGCTGGCCTTGCCGGCCGCCCTGGGCCTAGCGACCCTGGCCGTGCCGCTGATCACGACGCTCTTCCATTATGGTAAATTTTCCGCGCAAGCCGTCAGCATGTCGTCGCAGCCGCTGATTGCCTATAGCGCGGGGTTGATCGGAATTATTTTGGTCAAGACGCTGGCACCCGCCTTTTACGCACGCCAGGACATCCGCACCCCTGTCAAGATCGCTCTCGGCGTCCTACTTGCGACCCAGCTGATGAATTTGGTGTTCGTGCCGCGCATCGCCGTGGCCGGCCTAGCGCTGTCGATCGGTCTGGGGGCCTGCCTGAATGCCGGTTTCCTATACTGGGGCTTGCGCCGGCGCGGCGTGTACCAGCCGCAGCCGGGCTGGAGCAAGTTTTTCCTGAAATTGGCCGGCGCGCTGTGCGTGATGGGGACTTTCGCCACGGTCAGTGCGGCGCGCATCGACTGGCTGGGCCTGCAAGCCCATCCGTTCATTCGCGCCGGCGCCCTATTCCTCGTCGTTAGCGTGTGCGGTGTAGCTTACTTCGGCGCGCTGCTGGCGATGGGGTTTCGCTTTCGCGACTTCAAGCGCACGGCGTATTGAAACGGCGTCAAAGAGTTGCTCGTCGAGACGGGGCGCATGCGCACCCTAGCCGAGCCCAAGCCACTTTTGCGGGGTTGCTCAAACTAAAACTGGATGGGCCAGGAAAGCGCCCCCGCGGGGGCGGGGGCAGTGCCACTCGTCGTTTTGGCTCGCAGGCGCCTTACCATGGCTTGTGGACGCTTCGCACGGATAGGGGTGGGCGCTCCAGCGCGGGGGCAGGCCCGGCCTGCCAGAGGGCCCTACGAAATTTAGGCTTTGCTGCGGGCTTCTATGACTTCCCACTTTTCTAACGCGTCGAGCAACAAGACCTCGATTTCCGCCACGCGCGCGTGGAGACGCTTGGCCTCGGCTGGTGTCTTTTTGTATGAGTCCGGATGTGACAGTTGCGCAGCAATGACCGATTGCTCGTCTTCTAGGCTGGCGATCAGCACAGGCAACTCATCGAGCTCGCGCTGTTCTTTGTAGCTGAGCTTTTTCTGCTTGCCAACAGCAGCTTGTGCCGCTGTAGCATTCGCTACAGCGGAGTCGCCTTTGGTGGCCGTTTTGGCCGGACCGGCCGGCTGACTCGGGCGCTGACGCTCCCAGTCCGAATAGCCACCCACGTACTCACGCCACTTGCCCTCGCCTTCGGCCACGATGACCTGGGTCACAACGTTGTCGAGGAATGTGCGGTCATGGCTGACCAAAAACACGGTGCCGGTGTATTCTTCCAGTAATTCCTCGAGCAATTCGAGTGTGTCGATGTCGAGGTCGTTGGTTGGCTCGTCGAGCACCAGAACGTTGGCCGGCTTGGCGAATAGGCGCGCCAGCAGCAAGCGGTTGCGCTCGCCGCCCGAGAGCGACTTAACGGGTGACCGGGCGCGTTCGGGGGCAAACAGGAAATCGTTCAAGTAGGTCATCACATGCTTGCGCTGGCCATTGATCTCGACCCAGTCGCTGCCGGGAGCAATGGTTTCCATCAAGTTCGCTTCCTCGTTGAGCTGGACCCGCATCTGGTCGAAATACGCCACTTGCAGCTTGGTGCCGAGACGGATAGTGCCACTATCGGCCGGCTCCTGGCCCAGGATCATTTTCAGCAGCGTGGTCTTGCCGGCCCCGTTGGCGCCAATCAAGCCCACCTTGTCGCCGCGCAAAATGGTCGCGCTGAAATCGCGGACGATGATTTTTTCTGCATACGACTTCGACACATTTTCTAGCTCGGCCACGATTTTGCCGGAACGTTCGCCGGCTGACACGTCAAGCTTGACTTGGCCCTGCTGATCGCGGCGCGCCACGCGCGTTAGCCGCAACGCTTCCAGGCGCCGCACACGGCCCTCGTCGCGCACACGACGCGCCTTGACTCCCTTGCGGATCCATACTTCTTCCTGCGCCAGGAATTTGTCGAACTTGGCGTTTTCCACTTCCTCGATCTCCAGCTGCTCGCTCTTGCGCACTTGATAGGAAGTGAAGTTGCCCGGATAAGACAACAAGCGGCCGCGGTCGAGTTCGATGATGCGCGTGGCCACGTTATCGAGGAAGCTGCGGTCATGGGTAATAAACAGCACGCTGCCCTTGTAATCGCGCAACAAACCTTCCAGCCACAGGATGGAAGTGAAGTCCAGATGGTTGGTCGGCTCATCGAGCAACAGCACGTCCGGCGCCGATACTAGGGCGCGCGCCAGCGCCACCCGTTTTTGCATGCCGCCCGAGAGCGTCCTCATCAGCATGTCGCCCGAGAGGTTAAGGCGGTCAAGCGTGGTTTCGACCTTGTTGTTCAGGCTCCACGCATCGGCCGCATCGAGCTTGACCTGGATCTCGTGCATCCGTTCCATGACGGCGTCATCATTGCCCAGGCCGAACTGGCCAGTAAGCGCTTCGTATTCACCCAGCAACGCTTGCATGTCGCCCATGCCGGATGCGACCGCGTCGAACACTGACATTTCCGGGTCGAACTGCGGCTCTTGGTCGACATAGGCGATCTGGATGCCCTGCTGCATCACCAGCAAACCGTCATCGAGCTTGAACAGGCCCGAGATCACCTTCAAGAGGGAGGACTTGCCTGTGCCGTTGCGGCCGATCAGGCCGACTCGTTCCATCGGTTCGAGGGAAAATTCAGCGTGGTCGAGCAAAGCAACGTGACCGAATGCGAGTTGCGCGGAGGAAAGAGAGATGACAGCCATAATGAGGGTCGGTGCTCGAGCGCGCTCCGTTTTTGAGACGAAATACGCGCCGATTAAATGAATGAAGCACGCATTGTACCGATAGACGCACATGCCGCACCATTTCTTGGTGTACTGTCGGCTATAATTGCGGTCGGTTCGCGACATTTTCCGCTTTCAGGAGCGGCGCATGGACACGAATCGCCGGGCGAGCGCGAAACGTCACCCCGGCCTTGGGTCCGGTCCTGCCGGGCGCCGGCGTCCTCCCCGTAGCACAATGGATAGTGCACATGCCTCCTAAGCGTGGGATACAGGTCCGATTCCTGTCGGGGGGACCATCGATGCACCCGGGTTTTGCGAGACGATTGATCGAGCGCGCTTCCAGCCCCGATCGACGCCCGCCTTGAATTAATCAAAAAGCGCTGCGCAACACTCGGTTGATCGAAACGGTCTTTCCGCTAGCCCGACCGTCCGCTGCGCCACGGCCGCCATTATGACCGCAGGTGCTAGGCCCCCTGGCGCGGCCGTCAGCCGGCGCCAGGGGGCCTGCCTATCGGGAATTTGGCATGCGACAGTTTGCCGGCGCTCCCCCGCTTTGGTGCCTCTGCCCATAGCGGGGAGCTTAGTCGCCGCGCGCAATCCCCTCGCGGCGCGGGTCGGCGCCGCCAAACCAGACTTCCTGGCCGTGCATCGACAACCGCATGATGCCCTGCAAGCCAGAATTTTGTTCAATCACACTTACCTCGTGGCCCCTGGCTTTGAGCGCCGCGACCAGGCCGGCCGGCACGCGCCCAGCCTCGAGTTCGGTGGGGCCGTTGCGACTGCCAAAGTTAGGCAAGCTGATGGCCTGCTGCACGTTCAAGCCCCAATCCATCGTTCCCACCAGGACCTTGGCGACATAATTGATGATGGACGAACCGCCGGGCGAGCCGATGGCCAGGACCAGCGTCTTGCTGCCTTTCTCAAACACGAGGGTCGGAGCCATGGCGCTGCGCGGGCGCTTGCCGCCCTGCACCCGGTTCGCGATCGGGCCGTTCGCATCGACCGAGTCAAACGAAAAGTCCGTCAGCTCGTTATTAAGAAGAAAACCATCGACCATCTGGCGCGCGCCGAATGCGTCTTCCACTGTCGTCGTCATCGATAAGCCCGCGCCGTGGCCATCCACCACCGCCATTTGCGAGGTTGAAGGGCGCTCGATCGCATCGTCTGTGCCCCAGGCCACATCGACGCCAGGCGGCGTGCCCGGTTCGGCATGCCCCATGGACCGTTCGCCAATCAGCGCAACGCGCTGCGCCAAATAGGTTTTATCGAGTAGGGATGCCACCCCGTGCCCGGGCAGGGCGACGAAGTCGGTATCGGCTACATAGCGACTGCGGTCGGCGTACGCCAGGCGCCCTACTTCGGAAAACAGATGGATTGCGTCGACCCCGAGCACGCCATCGACTGGCGCGTCGGGCCCGATATCCTTCACTTCTAGCATGCCCAGCATCTGCGCGATGGCGATGCCGCCCGACGATGGCGGCGGCACGCCGCACACAGTCCAGCGCTTGTAATCGCTACAAATTGGCGGGCGCACCTTGGCCTGGTAATGTGCAATGTCAATTGCGGTCAAACCTCCTGGATTAGTTGCGTGGCCAGTCACTTTGAACTCGATGTCGTGCGCGATGTGGCCTTGGTAAAAGGCGTCGGCGCCACCCCTCGCAATCTCGCGCAAGGTGCGCGCCAGGGCCGGGTTTTTCAGTACGTGGCCGACCGGCCAGGCTTTTTTGTCCTCATCATAGAAATACGCGGCGGCGACCGGATCCCGCGCCAGATAGGGATCCGCGCTGAGCAAAATACTCAAGCGCCGGCCAACCGGGAAGCCGCCCTCAGCGAGTTTGATGGCGGGGCCAAACAAGCTCGCCCAGGGCAGCTTGCCGTGCTGCCGGTATGCCAATTCCAGCATGCGCAACACGCCCGGCGCGCCCACCGAGCGCCCGCCGACCAGGCCCACTTCGCGCGAGACAGCGGTACCGTCCGGATTTTGAAATAAGTGTTCGGTTGCGATGGCGGGCGCAGTTTCGCGCCCGTCGAACGCTTGCACCTGCCGGCCGTCGAAGTACATCAAAAAGGCGCCGCCGCCGATGCCCGACGATTGCGGCTCGACCAACCCTAGTACCATTTGCATCGCAATGGCCGCGTCGATCGCCGAACCGCCCTGCTTGAGCATCTCGTAGCCGGCATCCGCAGCTAGCGGGTTGGCCGCGGCCACCATGAATTTTTTCGCGACCCAACCGGATTTCTCAACATATCCGGATCCCCGCTCCGGCCCCTTGAGGGGGACCTCGTAGGCCAAGGAGGGGCTGGCGGAAAAAACCCCAAGCAGCGTGCAAACGAGCGCCAGTATCTTCGATCTGAGCATGAATTCCCGATAGAAAAGGCGCGCCTGTACGGCCGCGCCGTTGATTCGCAAGGTCTCAATGAAGGAGGCGGCGCGATACCTCTACTCACCGATCATGCTGCACGCGACCTAAGCCCGCTGCCAAATGAGCTACCCGTGGCCGTGGTTTTATTTGGGCTGCATGCGGATCGCTCCGTCGAGGCGGATGGTCTCGCCATTTAACATGATGTTTTCGATGATCGCCTTAACCAAGTGCGCATATTCCGCTGGTTTGCCCAGGCGCGGCGGGAACGGCACCATCTTGCCCAAGGCGTCCTGTACTTCGGCTGGCATACCGAGCAACATCGGTGTTTCGAAAATGCCGGGGGCGATGGTCATAACGCGGATGCCGCTACGCGACAGGTCGCGCGCCATAGGCAAGGTCAAGCCTACCACGGCCGCTTTCGAGGAGGCGTAGGCGGCTTGGCCGATCTGTCCATCATAGGCGGCCACCGAAGCCGTGTTGATGATGACGCCGCGCTCGCCCTGATCGGTGGCGCCGGTCTTGCCCATCGCATCGGCGGCCAGCCGGGCCATATTGAAGGTGCCTATCAGGTTGATGTTGACCGTACGCTGGAACACATCGAGTGGGTGCGGGCCTTCCTTGCCAACAGTCTTGACGGCAGGCGCGACCCCGGCGCAATTGACCAGTCCGCGCAGGGTTCCCAGCGCGACGGCGGCATCCACCACCGCCTTGCCGTCCACTTCCGAGGTCACGTCACATTTAACGAAGCGGCCCTTGAGTTCGGCCGCCAGCTTTGCTCCCGCCTGCTCTTGCACGTCGGCTAATACGACCTTGCCGCCCGCGGCCGTAATCATGCGCGCAGTGGCCGCACCGAGGCCGGACGCGCCGCCCGTGATGATAAAAACGTTATCTTGAATTTGCATGAATTCTCTTTCGAAAGTAAAAACAGTGAACGTGGTGGCGCAACGCTTACCTTAACGTCAACGTCAAGTAGCGCTAATTGTAGCGAGTTTTTACGCCGGAAAGAGGATTGATTAAAAAGGCGGCTCACATAATGAATAAAAACGTGCCACCAAACGTCATTTCGGCTGCATGGGCGCGGTGCATGCCTTTGGCGGCGTCAAACCCTGCCCAACCATGCACGGCGCCAAGCCCAGCCTCCACCGCGCACGCGGAACTCGTCCGCACGAGGGGCGTTTTTGGTCGTCAGCGGCCGGGCGGCGGCATGTTTGGAGGCGGATAGCCGGCATTGGCCGGCACGCCACTGAACGGGGCGACGCCAGGCACCCTATGCCCTTGCGCGTACATGCATTGCTGATAAGCGTTGTCGTAACGCCGCTGCAGGCCATATGCGGAACCGCGGCCGGCATCGGCACCGGCTAGGGCGCCAATGACCAGACCGGTGCCGGCGCCCACGCCAGCCCCATGTCCGCCGTCGATCGCCGCGCCCGCCACCGCGCCGAGCGCTGTGCCGAGAGCGGCGCTGCGAATGCCGCTATCAAGGCTGGCCTGCTGCGCCGTGTTGCCCCCAATTTGAGACTGAGCGTAACTGCGGCAGGAAAAATCGTCGCTGCGAAACTGATCAAAACTCTTACCGGTGCCAGGCAACACGAGCGCGGACGGGCCGGGCGGCATGACGGTGCATGCGCCCAGCATCAGGGGCGTTAGACAAATACCCAATCGGAATACTGTAGGCATGGCCAAGCCTCCTTATTTCTGGGCTGGCTGCGGCGCGACGGCGCGCCAGCCGGACGGACATTGCTGAACGTACGGGTAATAACCTTGGGTGCTATCACAGTAGTACCATGGCTGCGCCGAACTCTGGTCGCGCTCGATATACACGGGCGCCACCGTGGGCGGGGCGTAATACCCGTAATACGGATAACCGTAATAAAACGGGTCGTACCAATAGCCAGGCCAGAATCCGCCGATGACCACGCCAACGTGAGCGCCTCCGCCATGGAAGCCACCTCCGTGGAAGCCACCTCCGCGGAAGCCGCCGCCGTGGAAGCCGCCGCCGTGGCCGTGATCGGCCCAGGCATTCCCGCATAACAGGGTGCCAGCCATAAAAGCGAGCGCCAGTGCTGATTTCAAGTGGTTCATAACACACCTCGCAACGAAAAAAAATACCTTCAATCTATTATTGGTTGAATTTGCGCCAGTTATAAGGATCCGAAACAATTTGTAACCTCTGAAACGAATTGATATTAATGAAAGGAAAGTTACTGCGCACTGACGAAAAAAAGCCCCGGTTGGAAAACCAGGGCCGTCTTATTACATCTGTATTACCGTATGCTCTGCCTTACTTTTGCTGCACGGGCACAGGCTCAGCGTTTTCCGAACTGCTTACCCCTGCCATGGCTGGCAATGAGTCGACCAGGCCCGGGCTCTGCTGTGGCGCGATCGCGTGTACCGCCGCCACTGGCGCGGCGACAGCTAGCCAGCCTGACGTTGGTAACAAAGGCACTAGCAACAACGCAACGATGTTAATGATTTTAATCAACGGGTTGACGGCGGGACCGGCCGTGTCCTTGTACGGATCGCCCACGGTGTCACCCGTCACTGCCGCTTTGTGGGCGTCGGATCCTTTGCCGCCGAAGTTGCCGTCCTCAATATATTTCTTCGCATTGTCCCAGGCACCGCCGCCAGTGGTCATAGAAATGGCGACAAACAAGCCCGTCACGATCGTACCCATTAGCATCCCACCCAAAGCGGCTGGCCCGAGCAGCATGCCAACTACGATTGGCACGACGACTGGCAATAAGGATGGAATGATCATTTCACGGATGGCGGAGGCGGTCAGCATATCAACCGCCTTGTCATATTCGGGCTTACCGCTGCCGTCCATGATGCCCTTGATGTCGCGGAACTGGCGCCGAACTTCGACCACCACCGCGCCCGCTGCGCGTCCCACCGCTTCCATCGCCATCGCCCCGAACAGATACGGAATCAGCCCGCCAATGAACAGGCCGACGATGACCATCGGGTTCGACAAGTCAAATGTAATGGTTTGACCCACCGATTCAAGCGCGTGAGTGTAGTCGGCAAACAGCACCAACGCGGCCAAGCCGGCCGAGCCGATTGCGTAACCTTTGGTGACTGCCTTGGTCGTATTACCGACGGCGTCAAGCGGGTCGGTGATGGCGCGCACGGATTCGGGCATGCCCGACATTTCAGCGATGCCGCCGGCATTATCGGTGATCGGACCGTAGGCGTCGAGCGCGACGATAATGCCGGCCATCGACAACATCGAGGTGGCGGCAATGGCGATGCCGTACAAGCCGTGCAATTGATAAGCCACCAAGATTGCGGCGCATACCGCTAGCACCGGATAGGCCGTCGATTTCATCGATACGCCCAGTCCGGCAATGATATTTGTGCCATGGCCGGTGGTTGATGCTTCAGCAATATGGCGCACGGGCTTAAAGTCGGTGCCAGTGTAATATTCGGTGATGTAGACCATCAAGCCGGTCAGGACGATGCCGACCACCGTCGAGCCCATCATCTGCATGCGCATCGCCTCGTCTTTCCAAATGTACCAGGTGACGCCAGCGAAGCCGATCAAGGACAAGCCCGCTGCCCACCACAGACCGGTATACAACGCCGACATGATGTTTTTGCCCGGTTTCGCCTTGACCATCGAGCAGCCGACGATGGAGCCGATGATGGAGACCGCGCCCAGCAGCAGCGGAAATACGATCGCCTGCGTCGTCGAATTCGTGATTACTAGCGCGCCCAGCAGCATGGTCGCGATCAACGTCACCACGTAGGTTTCAAACAAGTCAGCGGCCATGCCGGCGCAGTCGCCCACATTGTCGCCCACGTTATCGGCAATCACAGCCGGGTTGCGCGGGTCGTCTTCCGGGATACCGGCCTCGACCTTGCCCACCAGGTCGGCGCCGACATCCGCGCCCTTAGTGAAAATACCTCCGCCCAAACGTGCAAAGATCGAGATCAGTGAGGCGCCGAAGGCCAGTCCGATCAGCGGCTGGATGATGTCATGCTGGGATAAAGCCGAGCCGGCGGCGGACGCCGTTAGCACCCAGTAAAAGAGCGTCACACCCAGCAGGCCGAGTCCGACCACCAGCATGCCGGTGATTGCGCCGCCCTTGAAGGCGACGTCGAGCGCTTCGTTCATGCCCTTGGTGGCCGCCTGCGCCGTGCGCACATTGGCCCGTACCGAAACATTCATTCCGATAAAACCACAGGCGCCCGAGAGCAGCGAGCCAACTAGAAAGCCGAGCGCCGTGTGCAATCCCAACAGCGCGTAGATAACGATCAGGAGAACCACACCGACCATGGCGATGGTACGGTATTGGCGCGCCAGGTAGGCGGCCGCTCCTTGTTGGATTGCCAGTGCGATTTCCTGCATGCGGGCATTGCCCGCATCTTGGCGCAATATCCAGCTTCGTGACCAAAGACCATAAACGACTGCGATAATGCCGCAGACTACTGCAAACCATAGACTCGCTACCATACTGCTCCCTTAGTTTTTATGATTCAAGAACTACAAACGACACTTAGGAAAACTGCGGTCGTGAACAACGATCACGTGCAACCTACCAACCTAGCGTACTGCAAAACGGCGAAACACTCGCTAACAATGCCCGCTCTGTGGCGGGCATGCATATTGGTCAAAAGGAGGGGGACGCCAATTTTTTGGCGCAAAAAAAGCGGACCCTCGGTCCGCTATGCGCCAACTTAATCTTTCAGCGCCGCAAATGCGCTGTCGCGGATTTGATCAACCGAACCAACGCCTGAAATGCGCCGGTATTTTGGCGCACAAGGCAAGCCGGACTTGGCCCAATTATTGTAATATTCAAGCAACACTTCGGTCTGGTTATGGTATACGGCCAGGCGTTTTTTCACGGTCTCTGCCTTATCATCATCGCGCTGGAGCAACGGCTCGCCGGTGACATCATCGATGCCATCTGTTTTCGGCGGATTAAATTTGACGTGGTAGACGCGGCCCGAGGCGGGGTGACTGCGGCGCCCGTCCATACGTTCCACGATCGACTCGTCCGGCACATCAATTTCAAGCACATAATCGACATTGATGCCGGCGTCTTTCATCGCGTCAGCCTGGGCGATGGTGCGCGGGAACCCGTCGAATAGATAGCCGTTCGCGCAATCGCCTTGCTTCAGGCGATCCTTCACCAGGCCGATCATGATGTCGTCCGACACCAGTCCGCCCGCATCCATCACTTTTTTGGCGGCTTGACCCAGTTCGGTGCCTTGCTTAATAGCAGCGCGCAGCATATCGCCCGTCGAAATCTGCGGGATATTATATTTTTCCTTGATAAAGTTAGCTTGGGTACCCTTGCCGGCACCGGGTGCTCCTAACAGAATAAGACGCATGAAAATTCCCTAAGATGGTGGTATGTGGAAACTGTAGAAACGGTGCCTATCTGTCTAGCTTCAACGAAACTTACCACAAAAATTCCACTCAACACCACTTTGTGCGCAATTTGGCATGTGAAGCTGAATAAAACGCTACTTTATCACCATTTTCGGTTAAATTACGTCACTTTTTTATGCTTACTAAGCGGCGTTAGGCGCGAAGTGCCGTCGCACGCGCGCCAAGTCCTCCGCCGTATCAACGCCGGCCTCGGGCTTTGTTTCGGTCACGAATACGGCAATCGGATAACCATGCCACAAGGCCCGCAATTGCTCTAACGCCTCGATCGATTCCAGCGGCGACACCGCCAGCTCCGGATAGGCTTGCAAGAACGCATTGCGATAGGCATACAGGCCGATGTGACGCAGCGGCATGTAGCCAGGTGGCAACAACTTGATGGACGCTGCGAACCCGTCGCGGTGCCACGGAATTACCGCACGCGAGAAGTATAGCGCCCGCCCCGCTTGGTCGAGCACGACCTTAACGACATTCGGATTGAAGGCATCGGCCGCCTCATGCAGCCGATGGGCACAGGTCGCCATCGGCACCGTGGCGGAAATTTGCGCTGCCGTGGCCGCCAACAATGGCGGATCGATCAGCGGCTCGTCGCCTTGCAAGTTGACGACGACCGCATCATCGGCCAGATGCAGCTTGCGCGCCACCTCAGCGATGCGGTCGGTGCCCGAAGGGTGATCGGTGCGCGTCATGCATACCTCCACTCCGTGCGCCGCACAGGCGGCGCCGATGGCAGCATGGTCGGTGGCAACAATGACCCGCGCGGCGCCCGACTCGGCCGCGCGCTCGGCCACTCGCACCACCATGGGCTTGCCGCCCAGATCGGCAAGCGGCTTGTTTGGCAGACGCGTCGATGCCAGGCGCGCCGGGATGATGACAACGAAGGGCATCGATTATTCGAGCACGTCTGGCACCGTGCGCGCCTGGTCGGCCCACATGATCGGGATGCCGTCACGGATTGGATAGGCGAGCCGGTCCGGGCGGCAGATTAGTTCCTGCTCTTTTTTATCGTATTCAAGCGGGCCCTTGCAGACAGGGCAGACCAGGATATCAAGCAGGCGAGCATCCACGACATTTCTCCACAATTTGTTGGGCCAAGGCGGCATCGATGCGCGCCGTGACCGGGACCACCCACAGTCTCGGGTCGTCTTTGAGATTTTCAATTTCCACACATTTTACTGCATCCTTCTCCGTCATCAGGATCACATCGGCATCGAGGTCTGCAAATGGCTGGCCGAGGAAATCATGATGATCGGGAAATGGCAATTCGGCAAAATGCAAGCCGCGGCTTTTCAGCATCGCAAAAAAACGCCGCGGATTGCCTATGCCGGCGACAGCCACAATACGCGAGCCGGGCTTGGCCAGCGCCGATAGGGCCACCCGTTCATCCCGCTTCGACAGGCGTTCAGCGAAATCACCGGCCAGTTCCATCTGGATCGGCGCCGCGCCCTTGTACGCGACCGAGGCTAGCAATGCACCCGATATCTGCGCCGCATTGACGACCGTAAAGTCGCGCCGGCGACCCGGCATTTCACGCAAGGGGCCGGCCGGCAATAACCAGCCGTTCCCGGTGCCGCGCCCGTCGAACAGGACGATTTCAAGGTCGCGCTGCAAGGCGTAATGCTGCAAACCGTCATCGGCGATTAGGATATCGACTTCCGGGTGAGCCAACAGCAGCGCCCGGCCGGCGGCTGCACGGTCACGCCCGACCATCACCGGGCATGCTGTTCGGTGGGCAATTAGCAACGGTTCATCGCCGACCTGTTGCGCGGTCGAGGCCGACGTAACGAGGCGCGCCAGGCACTGCGCGCTGCCGTGTCCGCGCGAGATCACGCCCGGACAAAAGCCCGCCTGCTGCAGGGCTTGAACCAGCCAGATCGTGAGAGGGGTCTTGCCGGTGCCGCCGATAAAAATGTTACCTACCACCACCACCGGCACGGGCAGACGCGTCGACTTCAACAAGCCGCATCGGTACAGGCGAATGCGCAAGCCGGTTACGGCCAGAAACAGCAGCGAGAACGGCCACAAGGCACACGCCAGCGGGCCGCGCCGCAACCAGGCGCGGGTCAGCACCGCCTCCAGCGCCGACGGCGCGAGGCAAGATCGTGGCGGCGCCATGGTTGTTGGCGCACTGTGGGAACGCATGGGCGCGGCGTCGATGATTATTTCGCGCCGCCGGTCTGGGCCGCAAAGGTAAGCTTGGCGTAGCCTGCCAGTCTGGCCGCTTCCATCACATTGATCACCATCTGATGCATGGCAAACTGGTCCGCATTGATGATCACCGCCGGGCTTTTTTCCGGCGCCGGCTGGCCGTCGTTCGCTTCCTTGGCCGCCGCCCGTAATGCTTCGGCCAGACCGGCGACGTCGTGGAACGATACCGGGACCTTATTGACCGTGTAATTTCCCTTGGCATCGATCGTAACATTGATATCGAACGGCCGGTCCATGGCTTTTTCGGCGTCAGCAACGGGCAGCGTGATCTGCAGCTCGGTAAATTTACTATACGTGGTCGTGACCATCAGGAAGATCAAGATCACGAGTAGCACGTCAATGAACGGGATCAGGTTGATTTCGGGGGCTTCGCGCCCCCGGCCTTTTCGGAAATTCATTTGCGCGCGCAGTGGACGATGTCTACGAATTTCACGGCCTGCTGCTCCATGTCGATAATGAAGCTGTCAACCAGCGCGCGAAAATGACGGTAGCACACCAAGGCCGGCATGGCGATCGCTAGACCGAAACCAGTGTTATAGAGGGCCACGGAAATACCGTGTGCCAGCTGGGTGGGATTGGTCCCGGAGGAATTTTGCGCACCAAAGATCTCGATCATCCCCACCACCGTGCCAAACAATCCCATCAGCGGCGCCAGCGATGCGATCGTTCCCAAAGTCGTGAGGAATCGCTCGAGCATGTGGGCCACGGCGCGCCCCGCCTCTTCGATCGATTCCTTCATCACATCGCGCGGCGAGTCGACATTGCGCAGTGCCGCCGCCAGAACCGCGCCCAGCGGCGAGTTTAGTTCCAGCTTTTCAATCGTGTCCGGCGTAATTTTTCCGGTGCGATAAACTTGGACCACTTCAGCGAGCAAGCTGCGGGGCAAAATTTTACTTCTCCGCAAGTAGAGCAAACGCTCGAGAATCAGCGCCGTCGCGATAATGGAGGCAATTAGCAATAGCCAGATAGGCCAGCCTGCAGCTTGTAAGATGGCGAGCAAAACGAACTCCTGTTTAGATTAATGTCGGGGCACCGTCTTGATCAACGCTCAGGCGCTGCGTCTTGTCCCCCTCGGCAAGCCCCCTATTGTACGCAAAGGCAGGCAACTGTGGACAGCACGCAATGTAACGGTGCTGGGCTTTGCTCCAAAATAACGGCTCAAAGCGGCTGATCGGGTGAGTCCGGGCTCGGTTGGCGCTCAAGCCGATTGACGCTTAGTTGCGCCGGAGAACGCGACAGCAAGATGCGCTGCTCTTCCCGGTACAGCGTCAAGCCGCGAAATATCGGCCGTCCG
The DNA here is from genome assembly GCA_003133225.1 of Janthinobacterium sp. Taxonomy (GTDB): domain Bacteria; phylum Pseudomonadota; class Gammaproteobacteria; order Burkholderiales; family Burkholderiaceae_D; genus Janthinobacterium. The sequence goes on along the minus strand of PKWL01000145.1, from coordinate 14,982 downwards.
CTCGCATCAAATGCGCTTGCTTTCCAGCAAGTCGCGCGGACTTCGGCCAGAACCGCCTTGGGGCTGCGAACCCATCCGCCGCATGCCGTTGGTCAGTCCAGCACGAGGGGGAAAAGCCGAGTTCGAGGTCTTGGCGCCGCCGCGTTTCTGGGTGCCACGGAGCGCGATTGCCCATCTGTCGCCGACGCCGCCGACTGTATGTCCGATCCGCGCGGAAGTTAGGCAAGTAAGGCTTACCCCATTTTTCCTTTAGAAAATACTTGTCGACCTTCCCGATCTATGCAATAAGCATAACTTTACAATACTCAGTTACCCGGCCATGAATAACAGCACTTTTACAGACGATGGTCTTAGCGCGCCCGTCCTAACCGTGACGGCGTTGAATCTGGCCGTCGCCCGCTTGTTGGAGCGCTCCTTTCCATTGGCCTGGATTGCAGGCGAAATCTCCAACTTCACTCGCGCCAGTTCCGGTCATTGGTATTTCACGCTGAAAGATGACGCCGCTCAGGTACGCGCGGTGATGTTTCGCGGGCGGGCTCAATTTTGCGCCTTTACGCCGCGCGAAGGCGACAAAGTCGAAGCGCGGGCATCGGTCACGCTCTATGGAGCGCGCGGCGATTACCAGATTAACGTGGAAGCGCTTCGGCGCGCCGGCGTCGGCAGGCTGTACGAAGCCTTCTTGCATTTGAAAGAAAAGCTGACGGCACAAGGGCTGTTCAACCCCGCCCGCAAGCGTTCAATTCCCATGTTTGCGAAAACGATCGGCATCGTCACCAGTCCGCAGGCAGCGGCCCTGCGCGACATATTGACGGCCCTAAAGCGGCGCGCGCCACATATCCACATCGTCGTCTACCCAACGCCGGTGCAAGGCCAGCAGGCGCCCGATCAGATCGTCGCGGCGATCAACAACGCTTCCCGCCGCGCCGAATGTGACGTGCTGCTGGTGTGTCGCGGCGGCGGCAGCATTGAAGATTTATGGTCATTTAACGATGAGGGCGTGGCTCACGCAATTGTGGCCTGCAGCATGCCAGTCATTTCCGGCGTTGGCCACGAAACCGATTTCACCATCGCCGACTTCAGTGCCGACTTGCGCGCAGCGACGCCCACGGCAGCCGCTGAAATGGCGGCCACGCCGCGTGCGGACTGGCTCAGCTCCTTGCGCGCCGATGCGACCGATTTGCGCCGCGCCATGCGGCGCACGCTGACGGAAGCGATGCAATCGCTAGACAACCAGTCTCGGCGCTTGCTTAGCCCCGCAGCCCAGATCGGGCACCAGCGCCTGAAGCTGCTGGCCTTGTCAACCGCGATGGGGCATGCCAATCGGGCCCCGCTCAGCCAGGCCCGCTTCACGCTTGACCAGTTGCGCGCGCGCTGGCTGGCGCTGCGCCCTGACGTAACGCAACTGCGCGTCAATCTGCTGGCACTGCAGCGCCGCAACGCCCGCAGTACGGCAATACAGCAGGTACAGCGGCGCGATGCATTGACCGCCCTCACCGCCCAGCTTGAGTTGCTCAACCCACAGCGCACGCTCGAGCGCGGTTATGCCATCGTCACCGACGCCAGGGGCGCCGTCGTACGCGCGCCAGCGCAACTAAAAGCGCGCGAGTCCATCACGGTGCAGGTGGCCGAAGGCAGCGCCGACGTCGCCATAGCTACTGTGCAAGCCGTGGCGGACCAGAGCTGACCGGCACTCCAGAGCGCGCAGGTGCCGGCCCGTCACTCAGCAACGTTGTCAAATCCGCTTTACAATGGTGGGTGTTTTAACAAAAAAGCCAGCACTTTCTTTCAAACAACCAAGGGACACAACATGGAACATACTTTGCCACCTCTGCCGTATTCAATGGATGCTTTGGCTCCGCACATCTCGAAAGAAACGCTGGAATACCACTACGGCAAACATCATCAAGCCTATGTCACGAACCTGAACAACCTGATCAAAGGCACGGAGTTCGAAAGCTTGTCGCTCGAAGACATTATCAAGAAAGCGTCCGCTGGCATTTTCAACAACGCGGCCCAAGTTTGGAACCATACGTTTTACTGGAACGGGATGAAACCGGCCGGCGGCGGTGCTCCCAGCGGCGCGTTGGCGAACGCGATCACTGCAAAATGGACGTCGTTCGACAAATTCAAGGAAGAATTTTCCAAATCGTGCATTGGCAACTTCGGTTCCGGTTGGACCTGGCTGGTGCAAAAAGCCGACGGCTCAGTTGCCATCGTCAACACTTCAAATGCAGGCTGCCCGTTAACGAGCGGCGACAAGCCCCTATTGACCTGCGACGTATGGGAACATGCGTATTACATCGATTACCGCAACTTGCGGGCCAAGTATGTGGAAGCATTTTGGGGTTTGGTAAACTGGGACTTCGTTGCGAAAAACTTCGCCTAAACGCAACAGCTATGTAGCCTTCGCAACGGCCGTGCGCGCACAGTCCGGCGCGCGCGTCACCGATGCGCCCAATAGTTCTTGCTTGCAAGTGCCACACCGGGAAAAAATCGGCGATCAGCAGCCACACCTCGCCACGGCCAAAGCCCGCTATACGGGGCAACCCGCGGCGCGCCGGCATCTGCGATAGGATTTCTCCGCGATTGTCGTTTGGACGGCTCGCGGCAGTCGGAGGCGCCCCTTAGTACATCATTTTGCTAAATGTGACGTCAAGGTGCGCCGTCGATTACCTACGAACAGGAAGGGATCGTCGCCGTTTTGCTGCAAGACTGGCGGCGCGCAACTGAAAAATCCGCCCCGAAAAGTTCAAAAGGCGCGCCGTCAGCGTACATGGGTCAGCGCATAGGACAGGTGTTCCCACCAATGCGCGCGGGATTTAACGAATGCGAGGCAGTGCGTGTCCGTCTCGGCCGCAAAAACGCGATCCTGACATGCTTTGGTCATCAGTGCGTTGCGCTGGTTTTCCGCGTTGATTAACGCGATCGCCAGCCACAGGATCAAACCGATCGCGATCGCCAGAAGGCTCCAGGCGAAATGATTGATGGCACTAGCCTCGCCCGCAAAAACCCTTGGCGGCAGCGTTTGCCGGTATATCGACATCACTTTTTTTTCGGTTTCATTCATCAGATTTGCTCCGCGAAACCTCGGTCTCCTGAAGAACGGGGTTCCTATCAATAGGGAATTTGTTCGGTAAACTTGTTCGGTGGAACAACACTCTGCGGGCGTTACGCGCCCCGTCTTCTTTCACTGCCCGCGCCGAAGACCCTGCAAGCCGAGGTTTCTCGGAACAAATCTGGCGAAACTGGCCCATCGGCCAACGGCACAAGGTGTGATCCAGCCCCCCAACCTCCACGACGCACTAGATGAATGCCCCGCGCTTAATGCCCTTGATGCCTATCCTTGCGGCTGGCCGACGACCTGGCCGACTTACCCTGTGCCCTTTCAAGCCCAGTAATATCGGGCGGGATGGTTTCGATATGATCGACGTCTATATCGGCGCCATCAGGTACCACCGTATCGCGCCCGGCAGAGGCTCGTTCACCGGTTCCGCTGGAGTCGGTGTCACTGTCAAGGTCGGCATCCCCCACATCAGGGCCGGCCGTATACTCTGCCGTATTGCCTTCCGGGTCGGCGTTGGTGCCCTTTAGCAAACCCGGATCAACTTCATTTGCCAGTCCGGGAGCACCCCGTATGTCGCTGCCGCTGTCGGAACTATCACTCGGCCCAAGCGCCCCGGTGCCGTGCCCGCGACCCAACGTACGGTCGCGCCCGAACGGCAGAATGTCGGGGTCAAGACTACTAGTTGCCATGTTGCTCTCCCAAAAACGCGCCCAACACTCATTTGACTCGTCGTCCATTCTTCGGTTCCGGCTGCACCCCGTGAACCGACAAGGGGGACGGGCGCGAGCATGGAGATCAAGTTGTCGGCGTCGACAAGGGCTACACGGAAGCACTGGTTGACTCTGATGGCACAGTCCATGGCAAGCAATTTGACGCTGTGCTGACCAAGTACAGCGACCAGACCGCTGCTACTATACGCCAGCGCAATAAGCTACATGTGCTGGAAAGGCGGCATCGCAAGAACGGCAACACGACTAAGGCGAACCGCATTCTGGTGAACAATCTCGGGTGCAAAAAAATCGTCGCCAGGCGAGAGAGAGCGCAAAAGCAACTGCGCACCATTGCCTTCCAGTCGGCTCACAGCGTAGTGGACAAGGCCGGCGTGGTGGCTTCCGAGGACCTGGCATCCCCAATTGCCAACAAGCAGCCATGGAGGAAATACAACAGGAGAGTGCGTTCGTGGGCCAAAGGCATATTAGCCGAAGCTCCCGATTCAGTTTGTACGCAGCGCAAAGCCAAGCACCACTTGGTTAGCGCCGCCTACACATCGCAAATGCACTCGACCACCGGTTTGCTGGAAGGCAAGCGCGTTCGCGATAAGTTTTACCGCGCAAACGGGGGATGTTCTCCAGGCCGACCACCACGCTGCGTTGAACGTGCTGGCAAGACTCAATGCACCCGGTATCTCACGGTTCACTCCGTACCGGGAAGTGCGTCGAATCCTTCTGTCACGTTCTGCGGCGCAACTGAGCGTCAATCGGCTTAATGGACTGAACGCCCCTGGCACCGGAGGCTCTTCCGCACGTGGCTAAGCTTGGTGCTGCATAAACCGGAGAGACGCTGCGTTTAGCATCGTGCTCGGCGTCCGGATTTCTCATGGGCGCACATGGGTTAACGCGTAACTGAGGTGCTGCCATGCGCGCGCGCGCGTCTTGATAGTGGCCAAGCATCGCGCATCAACCTCTCCTTTGAAGACCGGGTCCGCGCACGCCCTCGTTATCAAGGCGTTACGCTGATTTTCCGCATTGACCAAAGCTAGCGATAGCCACACAATCAGGCCCAGCGCAAGCGCTAGCAAGGTCCATGGCAGTTGCTTCACAATGCTGGCCTCCTATTTTCTAGCAGGCTTGACTGCAGCGACAGCCGATCCTTTGCCATTCTCTTTCTGCACCTTGGCAACGAGCGCATCCATTACTTGCAGAGTCGCTTCTTGCGTCACGGATTCGGCTTGCCCGGGACGTCCAGCCTGCGCCGGCGAGGTGACATAACGACCGCCGATGACGATGCTAGGCGCGCTGTCGATCTTGTAGGCGGCCATCACCTGGACTGAACGTTTCATTTTTGTTTGCACCGCAAAGGAATTGAAGTATTCAAGGTATTTGGCTTTGTCGATGCCATTCTTGACGACAAAGTCGAGCAACGCTTCATCCGTATTTAAACGGTTGTGCTCGACGTGGATCGCATGGAAAATTTTTTGGTGGATCCCGTCTAGCTTGCCCATCGCCTCGAGCGTCAAGTAGGCGTGCGCCTGCGGGTCAGCCGGGCCGGAGGACGGCATGTGCACGCGATGAAACGCGATGTTGTCGCCCTGCTTTTTGACCCATTCCGCCATTAGCGGCTCAAGTGCGTTGCAATGGGGGCAGTGATACATGAAAAATTCGATGACCTCGACTTTTTTGCCCGCTTCGGCGCGCTGAGGCGTGGCGAGTGTCAAGTAGTCGAGCCCATCTTTCGGTTCAGCGGCCGAGGCGCCAAGGGTGGAAGCCATCAGTGTGATGGCGGCGATCAAAAGTCGCAGAAAACGCATAAAAATCCTTCATTATGTTGGTGGCAAACGAGTGCGAGATTACCACTTTTTCGGCCAGCGTTTCGTCGGCGAAACGATTTTTACAATTATTGCTTCAATTGGTGTGACTTAGGTGCCGACGGCGTCGGGCGATCTCCAGCTTTTCGCACAACGCGGTCACGCCCTCGGCCATGCGCGGCCCGGCCCGCGCCAGCAGTTCGCCGTTCACAGTAAACAGATTGGCATGCTGCACCGCCAACAAGGACCGGTACGGCTTCCATAAGTTGATGCCGGCGTCGGCCAGGTCATGCTGATCGCCGCCAAAAATAACTTCCGGGTTGGCCGCAAGGACTGCTTCAACGCTAACCGATGGCGCCAGTACGGTGAGCGCGCCAAAAATATTCTCGCCGCCGCACAAGCGGATCGCGTCGCTGACGATGTGCTGGCCGTTCAGGGTATACAAAGGCTTGTCCCAGACTTGGTAAAACACGCGCACTAACGGACGCCCGCCGTAGGTGGCGGCCAGCGCCGCAAGCTTTTGACGGTACGCGAGGGCGGCCGCTTGCGCCGTTTTGGCGGTGCCTAGCATATGGCCGAAACGAATCAGGCTGAGCGCGACATCGTCAAGCTTGCGCGGCTCACTGAAAAATATTGGCACGCCTAGGCGCTTTAGTTGTTCGATCTGACGCGTCGTGTTGCCGCTTTGCCAGACGATGAGCAGATCCGGCTGCAAGGCGATCACGCGTTCGATGTCGATCTGATTGTTGCTGCCAATGAGGGGAAGGCTTTTTGCCGCGGGTGGAAAATCGCTGAAGTTCATGGCGCCGACAATGTGCTCGCCGCCTCCGGCCGCAAACAGCAGCTCGGTGACGTGCGGCGCCATCGAGATGACGCGCAACGCCGGCGTTTGCAACACGACGCTGTGACCCGCATCGTCGCGCACGCTAATGGCGGCGTGGCCACGGCTGCTCAGAAAGGCCAAAACGAGAATTGAAACGCGAAAAAAATAAAACATCGGCCCCGCTTTCATCGGTAACATGGCGCCGGCCTCGTCAGCGGGCGCCGTCTGGGCCCGAACGTCAAACGGGCCGCGATTTTAGTGCGCGCCGTTGCGACGGCGCCCCATTATAAGGCGCGCCGTGATCGGATGGGCGGCCAGTCAGGAGCGCTGCGCGCCGGATCGGAACCCCGCTGCGGCGACCGCCAGCGTCGGCTTCTGGTTTCTGCAAATAATCGATACTTTTAGTCTTGATAAACAATCAGGATATGACTATGATCAGCTAATTGAAAGGCCTTGGCACCGCGCCGGGCCGCGTTGATTCAGGAGTTTCAATGTTAAACGCGCTACTTCCAAGCTACTTCCTGTCCCATGGCGGGGGCCCGTGGCCGTTCATGAGGGACCAAAACAGCGGCCGTTATGACAAGCTTGAAGCGTCGCTGCATGACATCGCGCGTCAAATCGGCGTTCGCCCGACTGCCGTGCTAGTCGTCACTGCGCACTGGGAAGCGCCGGAGCTGTTAATCTCGGCCAGTCCGCGCCCGCCCATGATCTACGATTACAGCGGTTTCCCGGCGCACACCTACCAGATCAGGTACGACGCGCCGGGCTCGCCCGAAGTTGCCGCACGTGTCAAGGCGCTGCTGGACGGCGCCGGCCACCCGAACCGCCTCGATCATGAGCGCGGTTTCGACCATGGTACATTTTCGCTAATGTTCCCGATGTATCCGGACGCGAGCATGCCGGTGGTGCAATTATCGCTCAAGCATGGCTACGATCCGCTCACCCACCTGGAGGTCGGCCGCGCGCTGGCGCCGCTGCGCGGCGAGGGCGTGCTCATCATCGGCAGCGGCCTCAGTTACCACAATTTGCGGCAGTTCGGCCCAGCTGGCACGACCGCCTCGCGTCGGTTTGACGCCTGGCTGCGGCAAACCATGCGCTTGCCCCCGGCGCAACGCACGGCGCAACTGCTGGACTGGGAAAAGGCGCCGGCGGCGCGCCAGGCCCACCCGCAGGAAGACCACTTGTTGCCCCTGATGGTGGCTCTAGGCGCGGCCGAGCACGAAGCCGCCAGCTGCGTCTATCACGAAGATGATTTTTTCGGCGCGCTGGCGGTATCGAGCTTCCGTTTCGGCGACGCGGCTGCGCCCTAGAGGCGTGCGCCCCCGCACCGTATGGGAAGGCCGCAAGACCGAACACGGCGACCCGGCCTCGCAACGGCCTCGTCTTTGCCTGGTGCGCCGTAAAGCCCCGTCCAAGTGCGCCTGCCGCGTAGCGGCACTAAGGCAAAGCCGACGCATTTGCGCGGGGATATAAGGCGCGGTTTTTGGTAGGTTAGAGCGGCCGTTGCTGTTGTTCGACATACTGTTTGATGATGGAAAGAGGAGCACCACCGCAGCTTGCAGCAAAATACGATGGACTCCAGAGCATGCCCTTCCAATAGTGCTGTGCGCTATCAGGTCGCTCTTGCCGTAGCATGCGACTCGATACCCCCTTCAAGCTACGCACCAGCGAGGATACGGAAACCTTGGGCGGGTATTTGACCAGCAAATGTACATGGTCAGCCTCGCCATTGGTTTCGACTACCGTAGCGCCAAAGTCACCCGCCACGCGCTCAAAGTGTTTCGTGAGTCGATCAATTGCGTCATCGTCGAATACTTTTTTGCGGTATTTGGTGACAAAGATCAAATGCACATGCAATGCAAAAACACAGTGCCTGCCTTGTCTTAAATCGTGTTTATCGTCCATAGATCAATTATACTATCAGTTATCATATAATTAATCATGTCTAAAAAGTCCACGCCAACGTTTATTCACGAAATGCCATTGCGCGTTAATCGCATGCAGTTGCACGCCATTGTGAAGCGTTTCGATGCGGCGCATTTCCCGTACAACGCTAGTGCAGGACATGCTTGGCCGGCTTGATGCATAAGCTAAGCCAGTACGACCATAGGCAAGAACTTCAAAAAGAAGCCACTTTCGCTCCGCTGGCACGTGCTGCGCGATGGTTCAGGTCAGGCAGTGCAGCGCGATCTATATAACGCATGGCGTTATTCGTTCAAGCCGATAGAAGATAGGCAGATAGGCGCAAAACGCTTGGGCGGTTGCGTACCCGCTACTAGAGCGTGCGGCATCCAGTCTAGTGAAAGCGGCAAGCTGGACACCTCTAGTGTCCACACGCCCCATTGAGGACGTCAGAACGGTTCGCACACTAGAGCAGTTAGAGCGCAGAGCGAGGTCACTTGTCAAAAGCGAAGAGTCCTGTGGCACGCTGTGAAAATTCTTGGACTTCACTCCGGGGAGTGGGGTCAAGACGCAAGATGAAACCTTGCCGTCGATGGCAAGGTTTCAAGTTCCCCCTTACCAAATCACGTGCCGCGCCTGCCGTTCGCGGCCGCCTTCGCTTTTTCAGCGGCCAGGATGGCGGCCTTGCGGACTTTTTCCACTTGCTCGGCGGCGTGGCTGGCCTGCAAAATCGCGCGGGTGTCGGGGGTCTCCAGCGAAATACGGCCCAGCGCGCCGCTACGATAGTCAATGAGCAGCGTGTGCGACGCCTTTTCGAAGTCGAAGTCGCCGCCCTTTTGCCGATAAGCGCGGCGCTCTGCGATACCTTCGACCACGGCGATGCCATCCATCTCCTCGGTTTTGAAGCCGTAGCGCGCCGTCAGCAATTGGGGATAGCGGCCTAGCAACAGCTCGGCCAAAAACACCGCCACCTCCTCTTCGATCAGCGCGTTGGCGCCAATGGCATGGCTGGCGGCCAGCATCAGGCCGTCGCTCGGCAGCGCTATCTTGGGCCACAGCATGCCGGGCGTGTCGATGAGCACGGTGTTCTTGTCAAGATAGAGCTTTTGCTGCAATTTGGTCACGGCTGGCTCGTCGCCCACCTTGGCCACTCGTTTTTTTAGCAGCGCGTTCATCAGGGTTGATTTGCCGACGTTGGGGATGCCCATGATCATGATGCGCAGCGGCTTGGTCGGCACACCGCGATGCGGCGCCAACGACTTGGCCAAGTCCGGGATGCGCGCGACCTCGGCCGGTTTCTTGGTCGTCATGGCATACGCGCTAACGCCCACCTGTGCGTTGTAGAACGCGACCCAGGCTGCCGTCACGGCCGGATCGGCCAGATCGGTCTTGTTCAGTATTTTTAGGCAGGGACGCTGACGAAACAGGCGCAACTCCTCCACCATCGGATTGCAACTGGCTTCGGGCAGCCGTGCATCGACCACTTCGATGACGAGATCGGTGTTCTCCATCGACTCCGCCGCCTTCTTGCGGGCGACGTTCATGTGCCCGGGGTACCATTGTATTGCCATGCTATAACCTTCAAAATCGTTCAATCAAGGCGCTATTTTACGAGGTTACGGCCTGAACAAACGAAATTGCTCACATCGGCGGGCAGCCGTCGGTTCTGTCGACACGAGCCCGGCAACGGTCGCGCCTCTCCCCCGCTGTTTTAGTCGAGCCCGGCCAGCACCTTAACATGGGCCACTACGCTGCGTGCCAGCGCCGATAGATTGTAGCCACCTTCCAGACAGCTGACGATGCGCCCCTGCGCAAATTGTTTGGCCACCAGCATGATTTGCTGCGTAATCCAGGCATAGTCCGCTTCGACCAGCCCCATATTGCCCATGTCATCTTCACAATGGGCGTCAAAGCCGGCCGAGATGAAGATCATTTGCGGTCGGTGCTCTTGCAAGGCCGGTAGCCAGTGCTCTAGCACCAGCTGCCGCACAACATCGCCTTTCGAGCGCGCCGGCACCGGGACGTTGACACTGTTGGCCGTGAACGGTTCGACTTCGCTGAACGGGTAAAACGGGTGCTGGTAGAAGCTCACCATCAGCACGCGCGGGTCGTCGGCGAACGATTCGGCAGTGCCGTTGCCGTGGTGGACGTCGAAATCGACAATGGCGACGCGCTCCAGGCCACGCACGTGAAGTGCATGCTTAGCGGCAATTGCGATATTATTGAAAAGGCAAAAACCCATCGGCTCACTCGGCCTAGCATGGTGACCCGGCGGCCGGATCGCGCAAAACGCATTTTCAATCTGGCCGTCGAGGACGGCATCGGTGGCGGCCACCGCTGCCCCAGCTGCGCGCAGGGCCGCCTTCCAGCTGTAGGAATTGAGCAAGGTGTCGCCATCGATCGAATAATAGTCGCCCACTCTTTTGGGTGCGTTTTCGCGCACGAGGTCGATGACCGTTTTGCTGTGGTTGCGCTCGATATCGGACATCTGCGCCACCGGTGCCTCGCGCTGATCCAAGAGACCGTCGATGTGAGCTAGGATCAACTGATCCTGGATCGCTTGTAGCCGCGCGGGCGACTCGGGATGCCAGTCGCCCATTTCGTGGCGCTGGCAATCGGGATGACTGTAGATGGCTGTGCTCATGTCTCTCGTTTCTCTGTTGCTGCGATCATTGTTCCGCTCAGTTTGCCTTCTCGCAACCTGAACATAATCGTGACAACTTATAAAAATGTGCCAATGGCGTTAATTTACCACGCGCTCACCGTCCCCGACCGCCGCGGGCGCTGGCAGAGGGCCGTTCCACGCAAAAAAACTTGGCTGCATCATCGCCAGGCCAAAATCACAGACTTCCTTCCATGGTCCGCGCGATCCAGTTTCAGCTGCTCTGTCCCAGGGTCGGCTGGCCGGCGAATGCGCCCCTTGCAGGCCGCGGTGCCGGGCGTCTCAAGCCAGCGGGCGGAATGGGCGCTCCTGCGCCGACTGTTTCACTCGATGAAATGCAGGTGCATTTGTGATAATCATGCAAGCTGGCCGCCCATCGCCCCCCTGTTGAAAACACTTTGCAACGCGAATAACGCAACTGCGCCCGAGCGCCGTATACTGTAGCCAAGACCCAAAAAACCAATTACCCAATGCTGATGAGATTCCCTTTGCAATTTTCTATTCGCCCCATATGTGCCTATACGCTAGCGTTGCTGCTGGCGGCCGCGCCGCAGGTTCATGCGACATACCAGGGACCGCCATTTCAACTGGCCTCGGCCCAAACAGAAAGCGCGAGGCCCGCCGAAAAAATGGCGTCCAAAATCGATTTCAGCGGCGAATATGTGAATTTCGACGACTGGCCAGACGTCAAGTTGTTTCTCGACGAGATGGCGAGCAAACACGGCTTTGAGCGCGGCGCGCTCGACGCCCTCTTCGCCCAGGTGCGTTATGTCGATACCACAATCCAGCTGGTCAAGCCGGCCCCCTCTGGAAAACCGAAAAACTGGCATGCCTATCGCAAGCTGTTCATCGATTCCGTGCGCATCAATGCGGGCGTCAAGTTCTGGCATGAGAACGAGGCAGCGCTGGCACGCGCGGAAAACCAATACGGCGTTCCGGCCGACATCATCGTCGGCATCGTAGGCGTAGAAAGCGTGTATGGACGCAATACGGGGCGCTTCCGCGTCATGGACGCCTTGACGACGCTGGCCTTCGACTATCCGCAAGCGCCGGCGCGAGCGGCGCGCATGGATTTTTTTCGCGGCGAACTGGAAAGCGCCTTGCTGTTTGCGCGCCAAGACGGAATCGATCCGCTGTCTCTGCTTGGCTCCTATGCGGGCGCCGTGGGGCTGCCCCAGTTCATGCCGAGCAGCCTCATGAAATATGCCGTGGATTTTGATGGCGACGGCAAAATTGATCTGCGCGACTCGACCGCCGATGCGATCGGCAGCATCGCCAATTTCCTGACCCAACACGGATGGCAGCGCAACGACCCTCACCCTATCGTGTATGCAGCAACGGTCTCGCCGAGCCGGGAATGGGAAAGCCTTATCGGCCAAAAACTGGAAGCGAAATGGCGCCAGGAGGAGTTAAGGGCGGCCGGTGTCACGACCAACGCGATACTGCCGCCGATGCTGTTCGGTCTGGTGGATCTGCAAAACGGCGCGGAGCCAACAGAATACTGGCTCGCCACCAATAATTTTTATGCCATCACGCAATACAATCGGAGTTTTTTTTATGCCATGTCGGTGCTCGAACTGGGGCGCGCGGTGCGCCTGGCTGCCGCGACTGGCGCACCGCCAGTCAATGCGCCAGTCGCGCCAGACAACGCTTTAGGCGAGCGCTAGAATAACGCCATCAAATGGTGATTGTAAGCAAGCGTAATTGAAGTTGTTCATCAGGCAAACGGGGATTATTGTTTGCCTGCGCGCTTAAATGGGCCGGCTTGGCGCGCGCGGCGCCGTTTCAAGTGGCAAGTTTTCGGGCAATTATCCCATACTTAATCTTTGTCAAATTACAAGATCGAACTACACTGTAAAAAGAGTAAGCGGCAATGGATTTTATACAAGAATAACATTGACAATTTGAAAGTTGCTTTATTTTTTCTATGTTGCTTCTAAGCATTATATCGCTTTATGTTGTACAATTGGTCATATGTTTTGAAATTTTGAACCTACCAACCGGGCTTTGCCGTGCGAATCCATTCTTGTAGTACGCAACAAGAGCGGAGCGCCGAATGTTTTGCTTCGCAACAATTTTACTGAAGGAACAATAGAATCATGACAAACCAAGTCGGCATTGATATGAACAGCGATTCGGATTCCGACGATCTGCTGCAATACAATCCAAATAGATTGTTAGATACTCTGATCGAAAACCTGCGCTTGAAAAACGACGCGGCGCTCTCGCGCGCCCTCGAAGTGGCCCCGCCGGTAATTAGCAAGATTCGTCATCACCGCCTGCCGGTCGGCGCATCGCTTTTAATACGCATGCATGAAGTTAGCGATCTGAGCATCCGCGACTTACGTTACCTGATGGGCGACCGCCGCAACAAGTTCCGCATCAGCGACAAGCAGTTCAAGCCAAAAGAAGGTGAGACCCAGCCCGGTTAATGTCGCCTGCGGGTGGTACGGCAGATTCCCCTGCGGCTCTCGTACCGGCGCGGGGAAAACTTTTTTAGCTATACCGGAAACACGCCAGTCGACAAATAGCGGTCGCCCCGATCGCAGACGATAAACACAATGGTCGCGTTTTCCACCGTTTGAGATACCCGCATTGCGATTTCGCAGGCGCCCGCCGCCGACATTCCGCAAAAAATCCCCTCTTCGGCCGCCATGCGACGCGCCATGTATTCAGCAGCACCTTGCGTCACGTATTCGATCTGGTCTACTCTCGCCTTATCATATATTTTCGGCAGATACGCTTCCGGCCACTTGCGAATGCCCGGTATTTGCGAGCCCTCTTCAGGCTGCGCACCTATGATTCGGATTCCAGGGTTCTGCTCCTTCAAATATTTCGACACGCCCATGATGGTACCGGTGGTGCCCATGGCACTGACAAAGTGGGTGACGCGACCATGCGTGTCGCGCCAAATCTCCGGACCTGTGCCTTCGTAGTGGGCTCGCGAATTGTCCGGGTTGGCAAACTGGTCCAGAATCACTCCTTTGCCGTCTTTTTGCATCTGCTCGGCCAAATCGCGCGCGTATTCCATGCCGCCCGTTTTTGGCGTCAGCAGGATTTGGGCGCCGTAAGCTGCCATGCTTTGGCGTCGCTCGATACTCAGATTTTCTGGCATCAGCAGCAATAATTTATAGCCGCGCAAGGCCGCCACCATCGCCAATGCAATTCCCGTATTGCCGCTGGTGGCCTCGATCAGGGTGTCACCCGGCTTAATCCTGCCGCGCTCCTCGGCCCGCTTGAGCATCGACATCGCGGCGCGGTCTTTGACCGAGCCGGCCGGATTGTCGCCCTCCATCTTGCCCAGGATAATATTATTGCGCGCAAGTGCATCGGCGCCTGGCAATCGCATCAATTGCACCAGGGGCGTATTGCCGATCGTATCTTCAAGTCTTTTGTAAGCCATCGTAGTCGGGGTCAGTTCAGCAAAACACCCATTTTAATCCGAGATACCTTGCCGTGTCTGCAGGCGGAAAAAAAGCTTGGCCCCGCATGCTGCGACCGGGCATTAGGGCGGATCGGCTGCCGTCATTTCCCGCGCTTGCCTGGGCCAGGGCGGCAGCGCTCAAAAAAGCCCGCTCCTGGGCTAATGCGGCGCAATGGCGCTCCGGTATCAACGATCGGAAATTTATTTTGTTCCGTTTAAGCAGGCGCCGTTGCTCGCGATGATGGCCGCGTATAGGCGGGCGCTGTCCTTCGGGGTGCGTTGCTGGGTTTCGAAGTTGACGTGAACAATGCCGAAACGCTTGGAAAAGCCGTGCGACCATTCTAGGTTGTCGAGCAGCGACCAGACCATATAACCGCGCAGATCGACTCCAAGTTCAAGCGCGGCATGGATCGCACCCATGTGTTTGCGCAGGCTATCGATGCGCAGCGGATCGCGTACCCGGCCGCCTTCGGCATTGGGAGGGTCGTAAAATGCCGTGCCGTTTTCCATCACATAGAGGGGAATCGCCCCATAGCGGCGCTTGATGTCAAGCAAGGCATCGGTCAGCCCCTGCGGGAACACT
>PKWL01000153.1 GCA_003133225.1 Janthinobacterium sp. | reverse complement strand
CGGCGAAGCGGCCTAGCAAAAGCGCCCGCCGCGTAGAAACGCGGGAACGGGCCGCGAGCGTTTGCAATGGACGCAGCTTGTGAACGGTGCTTTTCGCTAGCGGACGCATTAAATGCACAACCCGGCCGGCATAATCCGGCCGTGGCGAACGCATGTTATCCCTATTTTTTTTAAAAATGGGGTTATCCTGCGTGGAACGTCGCAACGGTGTCCATCGCGATCCACCTTGAAAATTGGAAATACAACGCCGAACCGCTTATTTTCCAACCGCCATGAAGCACTGGAGCAAACCTAGATGATTGCCATAGCTAGCACAGACGATGAAATCCGAAATTGCTTCGCTACCATGAAGCAACTACGGCCGCATATCGAAAAAAATACTTACATCGCGACCATGCGCGGCATGATGAAAGAAGGGTATCAGCTTGCCTACCTAAAAAATGATGTTGGTCTCGTTTCTTGCGTCGCTGGTTTCAAAATCTCCCACAATCTTTTTCTCGGCAAGCATCTGTATGTCGAGGATTTGGTTACTGCTGAAACCGCGCGAGCGAGCGGACATGGATCGAAAATATTTGAATGGCTAGTGGCCTATGCAAAAACAGAGCACTGCCTAGCCATCGATCTTGATTCGGGCGTACAACGCCATGCCGCCCATAAATTCTATTTAAATCAAGGAATGAAAATTGTTTGTTACCATTTTCTAGCCGAATTTGCCTGATCCAAGTTTGAACACGTAAAAATTCCACCGTATTCCAGGCATTCAGGGTGCGCAGAATAAAAAAACGGAAAGGCAATTACCCGGGCTGCTCGGCAACGACCGCGTTGTTGCCGTTGTTGCTGGTGATAAATGGTGCCCCTCCTTTCCCTTCGTCATCGTGACGTCGGCCCCAAGTAGATCGCCGCTGCGCCCTCGGTGCCACGCTCTGGCACGATGGATCACTATCGCAGACTTTTTTTTAAGCGCACGCACCCGCTTACGCCTCGATATTCGCTATGATCGAGTCACCACGCGCCGGCCAACTCTGATCCGGCTCCTACACTTGAAAGAAATAATCGCCATGAAACGTTTGATGATCCTAGCACTGATGGTAGCGCCTGCCCTATCCGCATTCGCTCAAGTCACCGTCAAGGACCCTTGGGTCAGAGCCACCGTGGCACAACAGAAGGCCACTGGGGCCTTTATGCAACTTATTGCGAAGCAAGATGCGCGCTTGATAGAAGCCCATTCGCCGGTCGCCGGCCGCGTTGAAATCCACGAAATGACAATGGCTGACAATGTGATGAAAATGCGGGCCATATCCGGCCTAGAACTTCCGGCCGGAAAAACGGTGGAGATCGAACCGGGCGGCTACCACATTATGCTTCTCAATCTGAATCAGCAAATCAAGGCAGGTGCCCTGGTGCCAATGACACTGGTCATTGAAACTAAGGGTAAGAAACGAGAGTTGATCGAGCTGAAAGTACCGGTGCACCCGCTCAACGGTGTAGCGGCCAATGGGCCAGGGCACTAGTCACCCAAGTCAAATTTGACATAAATTCGTACGCCCCGACGTGTCCCGGTGTCTGGTGCCTATACATCGGCCAGCCGGCTGGGAACTTTGGAATATGTCGTCGCACCGGCCGACACGAATTGCCGGCAGATTCTGGCCGCGGTTGATTGCGCCGGCCTGCCACGCGGCGAATTGATGAATGTTGTGGACGGCGCCCTCGCTGATGGACACGCCCAGCAAGTAGCGCATCAATTCCACGAAGCCGCGGTACGCGTTGCGGCAAATCAGGATCAAGCCCAGCGTCAATTGCCGCAGCCACGTCTTGGTAAGCGCCAGCTCAAACTGCACCTCGTCATCCGGCGAGGCCGACGCGAAGATTTCGTCCAGCATCCTAGGCCACGTTATAACATTGTTGTTGACAGACGCTCGTGTGTGGCATAACATTGTGGTCACTTTAGAGGTAAATTATGCGCATCGCAATTCGCCGTATTGGCAATTCAAGAGGGATGATTATTCCCACTCCCCTGCTTGCACAGCTCGGATTGGAGACGGAGGCTGAGATTTCAATCGTGGATGGTGCTTTGATCGTTCGTGCCCCGGCCAAGCCGACTCGTTACGGTTGGGCCGAGGCAAGCAAGAAGCTGGCTCTGGTCGGGGACGATGCACTGGTGATGCCGGAATTTTCTAACGCAAATGACGTCGAGTTGACGTGGTAGTGCGGGGCGATATCTGGCTGGTTAATCTTGACCCGACCGTTGCAAGTGAAATTCAAAAATCACGCCCTTGTGTTGTAATTTCTCCGGCAGAAATGCTCGACCATTTACGGACTGCAATCATCGCGCCGATGTCCACCGGCAGCCGGCCAGCGCCTTTTCGGGTTCCGATCACTCACGGGGGAAAGAAAGGTCTAATTTTACTGGATCAGATTCGCACTGTAGACAAGACGAGACTGGTGACAAAGTGCGGCACCGTCAACCAGAAGACACTTGATGCGACCTTGAAAACGCTTCAAGAAGTCTTTGCCAACTAAAAGGAAAATGTTCATGGACATCGGGCAACAGAAGTCTGCCCGTCCATACATAACGTGTTTGGGTGGCGTCCGCTGCGACCTCACGGGGCTGAGTCGCCTAACGGCTTCCCGGCGGTCCATAATCCGGCGGGAATCATGCGTCCATCACGAAATTCTTACGCCGTAGAATGCCATTATTGGCCTCGGCCACTTGCTGCGCCGTGAACTCATCGGCCCAGGTCAGCAGCGTCGGCTGGAACGCCTTTGCGGGCAATCCGACCATCTGCTCACACTGCTAAATGACATTCTCGACCTATCCAAGATGGAAGCGGACCGGCTCATTTCAGACTGTAGCAGTTTTCGCCTTGGCGCCGTGGTTGAGCACTTGCTCGGAGCCTTGCCGGCCTAGCGCAAGACAAGAGTTTGACCCTCACTGCCGATGTTGCTCCGGCATTCGTACCACGCTTTCACACTGTCGTCTCCTCTGTACAAAAGCCTCACTGAGTCGGACTTCAAACAGGCGAGCGCCGCACTAAATCCATTGCGGGGCGCGGCTAAGCTTCCTGCTGGGTTTGCTGGGGAGCCATGGGCCGGCGGCTATCGCCGCCTCTGGCGCTGCCATGTGAGTTTCGTCGTCGACCGCGGCGGTCACTTGGCCGCCAACGGTTGAGACGATATTCACCCAGTATGGACCAAGGACAGGCTGCGGCACATGGTCGATCCATTACTGCTACACAACGAATACGGTGCTAGTTGTTACTCTTTAAATTTCGAATGCCTTAAAACGGCCTGCGGCGCATAAGGATGCGGCGCAGGGTGGCACGTCGTTCCGCGTGAACGCGGTACGCCGGACGTCGGGCCACGGACCGTTGACGGGCGTTGTCCGGGAAAATAAATTCGCCCGGTTACGCCCGCGATCGCTCAAGCTAAATCATTCACCCTATAGAGCGAACGCCATGATGCTCAAAAGGTATGCCGCATGCCCAACTCAACAGCGGTGCTTCTATTTCCCATGGAAGGCAGATAGGCAGCGCTATTGTTCGCCACCCCAAACGCGGCGCCGGTAGTATACGCGCTACCCGCCTTCACGCCGGCGATCAAAGCGTAAAGAGTCGTGCGCTTGGATAAGGAATAATCGTCGCTCAGTATTAATGTGCTCGATGTATCATGGGCCAGGTCTTTGTTGTTGGAGTGGTAGTACGCCAAGGTCGCGCCGTTATTTGGTGAGGTACGATAATCGAGGCCAGCTCCAAAGATCCTGTATTGGGCCAATTCAATTCCAGAGAACGGGTCGCTATTTCGATTGTTCAGGTAATTGACTTTAACTGTCGCATCGCCCAAGGTATAGCCTGCACCCACGCTATATTTTTTCGTTTGGACGCTGGTTCCTCCCGCCGGGTCCGATCCATTATCTGACTGGTACGCAGCCGACAGCAGGAGTGGGCCAGTATAGGTCACACCCAGTGCAATAACGCTGTTGGCCGAAGTACTGCCAGCGGCGCCACCCAGGCTATACGAGGCGCCCAAATTGACATCGCCGAATTTCGCGTTAAGGCTAACCGCATTGGCCACGAACACGTCGATGACAGAATTCGAGTTTGCCGGAGTGGTCGCCGTTCCGGTGTTTAAAGGACTTTGCGTTAAAGCCCACGATTCCAGGCCGGAAAAGGTTTCTTTCAAGCCGCGCGGGTCGGTTGCGGCGAAGGCCAACACTGCCGGCGAAAATTGCTTACCCAGCGTCAATGTACCGGTCGTATTGGACAGGCTAACATTGGCTTGGCGTCCGAAAAGGCCGCCAAAAATTTGACCGCCACCCGTCGTCGACCAGAAGTTGTCCTCAAGATCGAAACCCGCCTTCAAACCATCGCCCAAGTCTTCGGTCCCTTTGAAACCGATGATGTTAGGGCTAAGGCCGCCCGACATCAATGCCGACACATTCCCTGTTTGGCCGGGAATGGCTGTCGGTTGATTGCTGACGTGAATCACGCCCGCATCCACAGTTCCATAAACGGTGACCGACGATTGCGCGTGCGCGAGCGTAGCAACTGCGCTCAATGCGACGAAAGTATATAGCGATTTTTTCAAAATGAAATCTCCTGGAATTTTTTTTTAAGGTAAAACGACAATGGATACTGTTTACTATTAGGAGGGCCGCCCTTTACGACCCTTGAAATGCCAATTACGATCTGTTGTTTTTTTGTAAAATACAATCCAGATTCAGCGCGATTCGACTTTCTTGCTAAACCCGCACCAGGGCCCTAGGTAACACCGGACGCGCATAACCCATTTCCTGTTTAGTGCCCACGCCGGCCGAATTCTTCGTTTCACCTAAATACCCAGGCTCGCCCTGCGCAAATTGGGCTTGCCCTACGGTGCTAATACGCAAATATCGTGCCAATGCTTGGTAGTGGGCATTTAGATTGTTTTCCTATTCTGGTTGACACAATTTGGGACACCGTTCGCATAAACTGTTTGAAATATATGCACTCGCGTCGGCTTGGGTGTCGACCGGCCACGACGGCGCGGTTTGCCCCCTGGCGTGCTTCATGGTCGGGGCCAAACCTTTTTGCGCAAGATTGGCACGGCTCTTGCTCGTCTGAATGCAGGCGTGGCGCACGCAGTTGCCATGATGGGTGAAATTTTAAAAAGCAGCTGACCAGAACGTAACATCTGCTCTGAATGCCGAGGCTTGGAAAAGGTTTTTTAAAGCCTGAGCAGAAGTATTTTTTGACGCGCACATGAAGAAGGTCATGCCGATTTTCAGCGGCGCGTCCAGCGCGCCGCTCGGTTTGTATGATGAACAAGATTTTGAAACCGCTGAACAGGCATGAGCGAAGCTCATCATCCGATATTGAAACCTATCTCACATGAAAGATGGGCACGATTGGGGGCTTTTTACATTTCTGACAAGGCGCGCCGCGGTAGATTTAAAGAGCGCGGCCATCATTTTTAAAATTCTAGGAATCGGGAGCTGCCCGTGTTTGCGCTCATCACAGTCGAATCTAAGTCATCTGACAAGGTGGACGACCGGTCCCGCCAAACTGTAAATCCGAATGAAAAATAACCAGTTGCAGGGCAAGCGACGACTGTTTCTTGCCTTTCATTAAGACACCAATCGGGGGCAGGTCTGAAAATAGTTATTCCATAAAATGCGGCTGATGCCGTCCGCTTTTGGACGGCGATGACGGCTTTGCGTTGGAACCTGCAAGCGCCGCCTTCATCGAACTGGGCGGGCAAAACCTCCTTGGCGAAATTGGCCACGTCGTGCGAAAATTGAGAGGCGTTACTCATGATGCCGCGAACGGGTGCCGGCGCCCGTTGTCGCGCCCGCCGTTGCGGACACTTAAAAAAAAGAATCAGGAGACACCATGTTGCATGGGAAATCGTTGTCTGGCGTCACTGAAATGACGCCGGGTGGGTCGTTCATGCTGCCAAGGCAAGTTTGGGTGAACGAAGCGGGGAACGCAGGGACGCAGATCGTGACAGCGGTGGCGCCACGCCCCGGTCGCTGCCGGCCGCCGCGGGAGATGGGCACCGAACGGCAGACCGTCAGGAGCAAAGCGTTCACATGGCAGCATGCGGCCGCTATTGCCGAGCAGCTGAACCGCGTGAGCGTGGCATATTCGCAGAACCTCCATGTATAAACGGACGTTGATCCAAGTCGCCATTTTAACGGCTTACGCCGGGGCGCCTCTCGCAAGCGCTGAAAACAAGGGGGAATTACTTGAAAAGCCCGTGATGGAAGTCATTGAAATCGTCGGTACCGCCCCGCTCCCATCCATCGGGACGCCATTAAATGAAGTCCCGGCCAACGTACAAATCGGCACTTCAACACAGATCAGCCAGCAACGTTCGCTTAACCTGGGCGAATTCATGGACAACAACTTGGGATCAGTCAACGCTAGCAATAGCGCGGGCAATCCCTACCAGACGGATATCTCTTATCGCGGCTTTACGGCTTCGCCTATCCTTGGCACGGCGATAGGGTTGTCCGTGTTCATGGACGGTGTCCGCATTAACGAACCATTCGGCGACATTGTTAACTGGGACATCATCCCCACCAACGCCATCGCAACGATCAATTTGATTCCCGGATCGAATCCCCTCTTTGGGCTCAACACCCTGGGGGGCGCGATCGCGGTCAATACAAAAAATGGGGCGGATGATCCTGGGCTGAAGGCCACCGCCTATACCGGTTCTTGGGGCCGGCGCGCATTTGAGGCGGAGTACGGCGGAAAAGATGATGCGCATGACGTAGATTACTATATTGCCAGTAATATCTTCCATGAAGATGGTTACCGCGATTACAGCAGCAGTGATGTGAGACAAATATTCACAAAAGAACGCTGGCATGACGCTAAGAGCGCCTTGGACTTGAGCCTGTCACTGGCTGACAATACTCTCTTTGGCCCGTCAGCGTTGCCGCTTTCCATGCTGAACAATCCCAAGGTTGCGTACAGCGCGCCGGACTACGTCACCAACAAGAATGCACTGGTCGCATTCCACGGTTCGCACTTCGCCGCCGACGATAAATTACTAGAAGGCAATATTTACTTCCGCGTCAGTAACGCCAATAGCGCCAACAGCAATGCCGCATGCGACGACAGCGTCAGCACGCCTGAAAACTGCGTGGCAAACCAAAGTTCAGGAGCCCTTGCTGCATCCAACGTCATTGCCAGCACCAGACAAAATGGCATCGGGACATCCGTTCAACTGAGCCTACTTGGCGATCTCATTGGACATAAGAATAAATTCACTATCGGCAGCTCGATCGACACCAGTAGCGTCCACTACCAAAGCAACAACTACGGTGCCAACCTGGTAGGGGAAACCACCTCCAACATCGATCCATCAGGGTCGAATGCGATCAATCCCAACAACCTTTATGATCAGGGAGGAGTCGCCTTAACGACAAGAAGCAACTATTATGGGCTGTATGCGACGGATAATTTCGCATTGAACAAGCATTGGAATATGACACTTTCCGGCCGCTATAATTATGCCACGGTGGATTTGGAAGGGTCCAATGTTGACGGGACTGGCAACTTGATTGGCAGCTTAAATGGCAACCACGCTTACCACCGGTTTAATCCGGCAGTGGGATTAAATTTTAACCCGATCAAGCACCTTACTTTTTATGCCGGCTACAACGAAGGCATGCGCGCGCCAACGCCAGTTGAACTCTCTTGTGCTAACCCGGCGATTCCCTGTTCGCTTCCCACGGGCTTTACCTCCGACCCTGATCTCGGCATGATCGTTTCCAAGACGTGGGAAGGCGGCATGCGCGGCAAACTTTCGCAGAACGTAGGCTGGGACTTCGCGGCCTACAATACCGAAAACAAAAATGACATTCAATTTATCGCCAATGGCTCCAACAACGGCGTGACGGGATTCTTCCAGAACGTGGGCCAGACGCGCCGCAGCGGCATCGAGCTTGGCTTGCATGGAAAATTTGACGGCTGGACGCTTGCTGCCAATTATGGCTTGGTTGACGCCACTTACCAATCGCCGTTTACGGAAGCTTCTCCCCAAAACAGCACAGCCGACCCAAGCACTGGCTTGATTACCGTGCACAAGGGCGATCGCATTCCGGGCGTTGCACGGCAAACCTTAAAGCTTAGGGCGAGCTATGATATTACTGCGGCTTGGAACATCGGCACCAACGTCATTGCAACGGGCGGCCAGTACGCCCATGGCAATGAAAACAATCAAGATGTCAACGGTCCACTAGCGGGCTATGCGGTAGTCAACATCGAAACACATTACAATATATCCTCAAACTGGCAGATGTTTGCCAAGGTAAGCAACCTGCTAAATAGAAATTACAATACGTTCGGCATTCTCGGTCAAAACATGTTCACCGCACAAAATGAACTTGCCGTTGTGCCGTCCCAACCCAGAGGCATGTGGGTCGGCTTGACCTATCAGTGGTTGTGAGGGGATCTGGCGCCCGCTCAAGCTGCCTGTGCTCTTAGGCATGGCAAGTTCTGCGGGCGAGACCGAGGGGCGTCCAGACGGGCGACAGCTTTGGCTGCGCACCACTTACTGTTCCAGAATCCTCAGCTCGACATGTAGTTCGTCCGCTGCGGCCGCGAGCGATATGCCGTGACGGAAAAGGCCCTCCTTTAGCGACCTAAGCGGCCGCTGGCCGCTTGCAGCCCCTTGGAGGGGCGCCTTCCCCAAGCCCCCTCAAGACCCGTGTTGGGTCAATATTATGACAACGCTCACTCCCACGCCAATTAACAATACTTGCGGAATCGACTCGCGCATGGTGGAGCGGCGCTGCATTTGCGGCATCAAGTTGCTCACCGCAATATAAATAAATCCGGACGACGCCAACACGAGCACATAGGGAATCCAACCGCTGGCGCGCTCTAGCGTTGCATAGCCAAGCATGCCACCGATCACCGCCATCAAGCTGCAAATCAAATTATATGCATAGGCGCGCCTGCGGCTGAAACCGGCATTCAACAGCACGATGAAATCGCCGATTTCCTGGGGAATTTCATGGGCGATAATCGCCAAACCGGTCACCAATCCCAAGTTTGGATCTGCAAGAAAAGCCGCCGCGATCAAAATGCCGTCGGTGAAATTATGAAGGCCGTCGCCCACCAGGACCATCCATCCCGCTTTGCCGGCCTCGTGGGCATCATTTCCACGTTCAAGGTGATGGTCGGCGCCGGCGTGGCCGTGCGAATGACGCAGCACGGCCATTTTTTCGAGCAGGAAAAAGGCTAACAGCCCGCCCAGCAAGGTGGCAAACAGTCCGCGCACATCAACTTTCGATTCAAAGGCTTCCGGCAGAGCATGCAGCAAGGAGGTCGCCAATAAAATGCCAACCGATAGGCTGACCATCCGGTCCACCATCTTTGACAGGAGAGCGAATGAAAATACGCCCGCCGCAGAGATGCTAAACACCCCGGCAATGGTGGTGGCAAGCAAAATGGAAACTAGAGTGGAATTGATATGAGCCTCGCGGTAGTTGTGGTGTCTAGAAAATTGGCGGAACCAAGAGCTCTGCCGCCTTTAAAGCGCGATGCCCGCACCCATTTCAGCAACGTCCGAACACGACAGTTGGCGATGGGCCGTGCCGGCCGCATCTTTTCATGGAGGACATGACGATAAATTGGCGAGCCAGTCGCGCACGCCATAGCTGAACGCCGTTCTCTTATTCGCACGACGCATACAGCGTAGCAGCGGCAAGCGGCAAGACGCGTTTCCGATTGGGTCGCTCCATGCTCCGGTGTCATAGCGTTCATACGGCAATCTCCATTCCATCGAAAGCCACTTCGATGCCATGCTGGGTCAGGATCGCCCGCTGATCCGATCCTTCATCTAGAATCGGATTGCTTTTATCGATGTGAATGAGGATTTTGCGGCGCATGCCGACCGCATCCAAAACGTCAATCATGCCGCCCTTGCCAGATTGCGGCAGATGCCCCAAATTTATCGATCCCGTTTCGGAAAAGCCTGGCTCGGTCTTTGCATCATCTGTCCACACGGTGCCGTCTACCAAGACGCAATCAGCGCTGTGCATCGCAGCCTCGATGTGCGGCTCGATCTCGCCCAAGCAGGGGGCATAAAACAGCGTTTTCCCAGTCATCATATTTTCAATGACTAGGCCGATGTTATCGCCGGCGCGGGCTTGTTCGCGACGGGACGAATAGGAAGGGGCTTTGCCCTTGAGCGCCAGCGGGGTAAAGCGAATACCATCGATGCTAGGGCGTTGCATCGAAGCTTGATGATTCTGGCGGTTGTTTATTGGCAAAAGATGCCATTGCACATCGCAGTAATGCGATAGCACATGCATTAGCGGCAAGCCGGTCGTCAGGTCATCCCAAACGGACGGTGTGCAGTAAATCGGCAGTGTTTTACTTTCGCGCAGCATGAGTAATCCAGCCACATTATCGATTTGCGCGCCGGTCAGCAGCACGGCGGCAAGGCCCGAATCACCATTTTTCCGACTGCTTTGCAGTGCCGGCGTCGTGCAAATTTGCGTCAGGATGTCGGGCGATGCATTAATTAAAACCCAATCGCCGTCGTTGGCCGAAACGGCAATCGAGGATTGGGTGCGCGCCATGGCGTTGAGGGCGCCAAGGCGCGGGCCGTCGCCTTTGCGGCAATTACAGTTCCACTGGGGAAATCTGCCACCGGCTGAAGAACCTAATACGACAATTTTCATTATTTGATTGAGTTAAAGCAGAAACAAGGGGCGCCGATAGTTTTCATGATCGCCGTGCAATGTTGGATACGACGGGCGCTGTGGCACGGCCAAGTTGGGAAATCTATCCATGTCATGACTGCCTCCCGTCGTTAAGAAAATTGTGCCGCTTTCGATTGCTGTGTTGGGCCGTGATGCGAAATAACAATTCGGACCACCGTGCTGAGATTGAGATTAGCAATTTCCATGCCGCAGTGCCCAGCGGTTCAATTTGGAGTGCTCACCCGCCGCTGGCAGGCATCGCATGTATTCCCGAATAGACACATGGGAAAAACGGGCGGGACCAAAGCCCGGCTGCCGGGGTATTTCAGTTCGGACCTTGCCGCGCCAGTCGTCCCCCGACGCGGCAGCGGCGTGCATAACGGCTCGTCCTGGCGGGAGACGCCGACGGGAGCTAACTGGACGATATGCCAGGCCAAAGCTTGGAGCCGGTCGAGGTTGATACAAAAATGACACAGCGTTTCATTTACTGTGCAACAACCAGCACATACGTTGCGGCGCGAAGTGCGCCCCCTATACACGGCCCGCCCGGCGCCCGGCGCCATTTGCTGTTGCTTTTTTTTAGCGTTGGCGCCGGGGGGAGCCAACATGACATCGCGTTGGATATGGGCCAACGACGCGGCCCCATTTGGCGGCGCGCTCCGCGATGAACGATAGTGCCCATCCCATTGTTAGCGGCATCGGGCAACGCCTGCGCACAAATTAGAGGTAAAGATTTAAACAAATTTGATGTTTTATTAGGCCCACAAATTGACTAACGGCCCCGCTTCCTCGATCAGAAACGATTTCAACTCGGTCGCCGCCGGGGATAGCCGTTTGGAACTCAAATGCGCAACATACCAATGGCGCACCAGAGGCAAGCCTTCGATATGCAACTGCACCAGATGGCCAGACGCCAGCTCATGGCGGATCGTACGCAGCGACAGGAAACTGAGTCCCATGCCGGCCATTACGGCTTGTTTGATGGTTTCGTTGCTGGGCATTTCCATCACGATCTGAGGCTTGATGCTGTGTTCGGAAAACAGTCGCTCCATGGCCTGGCGCGTGCCGGAACCGATTTCCCGCACGACAAACTCTTGATCGTTTAGGATCGCCATCGGCGCATGGCGGCGGCGCGACAAAGGATGCTCGGGGGCGCTGACAATTCCCAACGGATTGGTTGCAAATGCAGTTGCAGCGCATTCAATGGTGTCGGGCGTGCGCCCCATAATGACCAGATCGATCTCGTTACGTGTTAGCAAGGTCACGATGCTCTCGCGATTATGGATCGATAGCACGACTTCAACTCCAGGATATTTTTTGCGAAAGTGCACCAGCAGCATCGGCACGAAATACTTAGCCGTGCTGACGATGGCAAGTTCCACGCGTCCTTTTTTTAGGCCAAGCCTTTGCGCCAGCGCATCATCTAATTCCTTGAGTTGAGCAGTGGCGGCGATGGCGTACGTCTGAAAATCCAGGCCTGCATCGGTCAACCGGATCTTGCGGCCGATCTGCTCGAACAAGGCAATCCCAACCGCTTCTTCCAATCCCCGTATCTGCATTGACACGGCAGGCTGAGTGACATGCAGCTGATCTGCCGCGCGCGACACCGACATTTGGCGAGCGACTTCGAGAAATGTATCTAATTGGCGGAGAGTGTAGCGGCGCATCGCAATTAATCTATAAGGTTTTACTGATGGAACTTCGATTTTTATTTATTAGACTTGATGTTAATCGTTTTATATAGTGACGTCTATGGACAACGGGCATCGGCCCAGTTAAGGAGAACACGATGGGTAGCAACGACGCGGTGCAGATCATGGACTCAAAAACGCGGTATACGGCGGGCGTTCTGAAGTATGCGCAGATGGGATATTGGGATGCGGATTATGTGCCGAAGGAAACTGACGTGTTGGCCCTGTTTCGCATTACACCGCAAGAGGGCGTCGATCCGATCGAGGCTGCGGCTGCCGTAGCCGGCGAATCGTCGACCGCAACTTGGACCGTGGTCTGGACCGACCGTCTCACGGCCAGCGATAGCTACCGCGCCAAAGCGTATCGACTCGACCCGGTGCAAAATAATCCGGGCCAGTATTTCTGCTGGGTGGCTTATGACTTGTCGCTGTTCGAAGAGGGCTCGATCGCCAACGTGACGGCATCAATTATCGGTAACGTGTTTAGCTTCAAGCCCTTGAAGGCGGCCCGCCTGGAAGACATGAAGTTCCCGGTTGCCTATGTCAAGACCTTCCCTGGTCCACCGACGGGCATCATAGTCGAGCGCGAGCGGCTAGATAAGTTCGGCCGCCCGCTCCTTGGCGCCACCACCAAGCCCAAGCTTGGCCTGTCAGGGCGCAATTATGGCCGCGTCGTGTATGAAGGGCTCAAAGGCGGCCTCGACTTTATGAAAGATGACGAGAACATCAACTCGCAAGCGTTCATGCATTGGCGCGACCGCTTTCTGTTTGTGATGGAAGCGGTTAATCGGGCGTCGGCGGCCACGGGCGAAGTGAAGGGGCATTATTTGAACGTGACATCCGGAACCATGGAAGAGATGTACCGGCGTGCCGAGTTTGCGAAGGAGCTGGGCTCCGTGGTTGTGATGGTCGATCTCGTGGTCGGCTGGACCGCGATTCAATCGATGTCCAACTGGTGCCGCCAAAACGACATGATGCTGCACATGCACCGGGCTGGACATGGTACTTACACGCGACAGAAAAATCACGGCATATCGTTTCGCGTGATCGCCAAATGGTTACGCATGTGCGGTGTCGATCATCTACATACGGGAACGGCAGTGGGCAAGCTAGAAGGCGACCCGATGATGGTACAAGGTTATTACAACATCTGCCGCGACACCCATACCGAGGTCGATTTGCAGCGCGGGATCTTCTTCGACCAGGACTGGGGCGCATTGCGCAAGGTCATGCCGGTCGCATCCGGCGGGATTCACGCAGGTCAAATGCACCAGTTGCTCGATCTGTTCGGCGACGATGTGGTGCTGCAATTTGGCGGCGGCACCATCGGCCATCCGATGGGGATTCAAGCGGGCGCGATTGCCAACCGCGTCGCCTTGGAAAGCATGGTGCTGGCGCGTAATGAAGGGCGCGACATCAAGAACGAAGGGCCACAAATTCTGCGTGACGCGGCCAGATGGTGCGCGCCACTGAAAGCGGCACTTGATACCTGGGGAGAGATTTCATTTAACTACGCGCCGACCGACACGTCTGATTTTTCCCCAACGGCTTCCGTTTCTTAATTCCACCCCAGCGTTCACATCAAAATTTGAAGAGGAATATCATGCGCATCACACAAGGCACATTTTCTTTTTTACCAGATCTGACGGACGAACAAATCACCAGACAGATCGAGTATTGCCTCGGCAGAGGCTGGGCACTGGCAGTCGAATATACCGACGACCCACACCCGCGCAACACGTACTGGGAAATGTTCGGGCCGCCGATGTTCGACGTCCGTGACGCCGCCGGCATCATGCATGAGATTAGTAGCTGCCGCAACACCTTTGCCAGCTACTACATCCGTTTGACGGCATTCGACTCGAGTCTTGGTGTGGAATCAATTGTGATGGCATTCATGATCAATCGCCCAAAAATCGAGCCGGGGTTTCGTCTGATACGGCACGAAGACAAAGGACGCACCGTGCGCTACAGCATCGAAAGCTACGCGGTGCAGGCAAATCCGGAAGGCGCGCGCTATTAGTGGCTAAGCGCCCAACTGTCATCCGTTCATCTAAAACCACGCCCATAACGAGTTCATCATGCCTACACATGACAGCGCCATCGTCACGTCAGCCAATCCCTTCGCGGTAGCGCTTGCCAGCTCCGGCATCACGGAACTGCTAGCGCAGCTGGACCGTGAGCTGATCGGTTTGGCTCCTGTCAAACAACGCATCCGCGACATTGCAGCATTGTTATTGGTGGATAAATTGCGCGCGGAGCGGGGCTTTTCGGCCGGAGCGCCGAGCCTGCATATGTGCTTTTCTGGAAATCCAGGCACGGGAAAAACAACCGTCGCCTTGCGCATGGCGGGAATATTGCACCGCCTGGGCTATGTCCGTAAAGGGCATCTGGTCGCGGTCACGCGCGACGATCTGGTGGGCCAGTATATCGGCCACACGGCGCCCAAGACCAAAGAGGTACTAAAAAAAGCCATGGGCGGCGTATTGTTCATTGATGAAGCGTACTACCTGTATCGCCCGGAAAACGAACGCGACTACGGGCAAGAAGCGATTGAAATCCTGTTGCAAGTGATGGAAAACAACCGCGATGATCTTGTCGTCATTTTGGCTGGTTACAAAGGCCGTATGGATAGGTTTTTTGAATCCAATCCCGGCCTGTCTTCGCGTATCGCCCATCACATCGATTTCCCTGACTATCAAACGGACGAACTGTCGCAGATTGCCAGCCTGATGCTGCAAACGATGCAGTACCGGTTTGACGATGAAGCGTGCGCGGTATTCGTCCAATACCTCGAGCGCCGCATGGCCCAACCCAATTTTGCCAATGCCCGCAGCGTGCGCAATGCATTAGATCGCGCCCGCCTAAGGCATGCGTCGCGCTTATTGAATGATCCCGCGGCAAAGGCCGACGAACGCTCGCTAACCACTATTACCGCGCCCGATCTGTTGGCAAGTCGCGTATTGGCGCTGCCGGCTTTAGGAGAGCATGGTGAGTGCATCCATTTTTGATACAGACGGCGCGCCCGGCGGCGCCGCCCGTAACGCTGCAACGATCGGGCCCGGGCCCGATCGGATTTTTGAAGCGGGTCTGATCAACATCTGAAAGGCTTCACGCAGCGCGCATCGATTTGCCGGTTTTTCGGGGCGCGGTGAAGCAAATACGCTTTCTTGAGGCCGCCTGGCTAACTTGGCGCGCTTTACGGCAGCGGCAAACGCGGACCAGCTTGGCCTCGTCAAACGGGTCGGCGCCGACACTTGGCAGGAGTGAATCTTGCTTACACAAACTCATTTGGCAGTGGTACAAGGCTGCCGCTGCCGGATAAAACAAGACCATTGGAGACGCTCATCATGCCACTTACTCAACATCGTACGACGCTGACGCAGTTCTTGATCGAAGAGCGGCGCCGCTATCCACACGCCGGCGGCGATTTCAACAGTCTCATTTTGAACGTGGCACTGGCATGCAAAAGCATTGCACGCTCGGTCGCGCTCGGTGCTTTGGGGGCGGTGCCGGAGAATGCCGGTGGCGCCGTCAATGTACAGGGCGAGACGCAAAAAGTACTGGATGTGGTAAGCAACGACATGTTCCTTCAGTTCAATGAATGGGGCGGCCACCTAGCTGGCATGGCTTCCGAAGAAATGACGGATCCGTACCAGATCCCGGACCGGTATCCGAAAGGCAAATATCTGCTCGTGTTCGATCCACTCGACGGCTCCGCCAACGTGGACGTAAACGTGACCGTTGGCAGCATTTTTTCCATCGTACGCGCGCCCTCCAGCGGACAGAAGGTCTCGGAACAAGATTTCCTGCAGCCGGGCACGGAGCAAGTTGCCGCCGGTTATGCATTGTATGGGCCGGCGACGATGCTGGTGCTTACGGTGGGCAACGGTGTCAATGCCTTTACCCTGGACCCAAACTTGGGTGAATTCATTCTGACGCATGCGGCCATGCAGATCCCGCCAGACACGCATGAATTCGCGATAAACGCTTCCAACAGCCGTTTCTGGGAAGCGCCCGTCAAACGCTATGTAGATGAATGCCTGGCCGGTAAAACCGGACCGCGCGGCAAAGATTTCAACATGCGGTGGATCGCCTCCATGGTGGCCGAGGCGCATCGCATCCTGATGCGCGGCGGCATCTTTCTATACCCGCGCGATACGAAAGATCTGAGTAAGCAGGGCCGCCTGCGCCTGCTATATGAAGCCAATCCGATTGGCTTTCTCATTGAACAGGCAGGCGGGCGCGCCAGCACGGGGCGTGAACCAGTCTTAGCCGTGCAACCATCCGCCCTGCACCAGCGCATTGGCCTGGTATTCGGCTCCAAGAACGAAGTCGATCGAATCGAGCGTTATCACAATGAACCGCAACCGGTCGAAATTTGCAATCCCCTGTTCAACGAGCGCAGCCTGTTCCGGATGCCCGCCTAATTTGCATTTTTGAAAGTTCCCGCCATGTCTGAACGCCATCCGATTATTGCTATTACCGGTTCGTCTGGTGCCGGTACCACCTCGGTCACTCGTACTTTTGAAAATATTTTTCGGCGCGAGAAAATCCGCTCTGTCACCGTCGAGGGCGACAGCTTTCATCGCTTCGACCGCAACGAAATGAAGTTGAAACTTGCCGCCGCCGAACAAATCGGCGACATGAAGTTCAGCCATTTTGGCCCCGACACCAATTTGTTCGAGGAACTGGAAGCTCTTTTCCGCACGTATGGCGAAACGGGCACGGCCAAGCGTCGCAAATATCTGCACGATAGCGAGGAGGCCGCCCCTTACCACCAGGAACCAGGGACCTTCACTTCCTGGGAAAACTTGCCCATAGATACCGATTTGCTGTTTTACGAAGGGCTGCATGGCGGCGTCGTGAATGGCGCCGTCGATATCGCCCGGCATCCCGATCTGCTGATCGGGGTGGTGCCTGTAATCAATCTGGAGTGGATTCAAAAGTTGTGGCGCGACAAGTCCAAGCGCGGCTATTCGACGGAGGCGGTCACCGACACCATCTTGCGTCGCATGCCAGATTATGTGAACTACATCTGTCCTCAATTCTCGCGCACACACGTGAATTTTCAGCGTGTGCCGTGCGTCGATACATCCAACCCTTTCATTGCCCGTGAAATCCCCGCGCCTGACGAAAGCTTTGTCGTTATCCGCTTCGCCAATCCAAATGGTATTGATTTCCAGTACCTGCTAAATATGGTGGCCGACTCGTTCATGTCGCGCGCCAATACCATCGTGGTGCCGGGCGGAAAAATGGAATTGGCGATGCAATTGATCTTCACGCCTTTTATCTGGCGCATGATGGAGCGCAAAAAGCGCGCTCTAGGCACACTTTAAGAAAGGCTTCCCATGAACGCTCCTGACAAATCGGCAATGGCAGCCGCTCCCGCAGACGCACTGCGCTTTTTAGCCGCCGACGCGGTGCAAAAAGCGCAGTCCGGCCATCCCGGCGCGCCGATGGGGATGGCCGAAATCGCCGACGTACTGTGGCGCCGCCATCTGCGCCATAATCCGGCGGATCCGAAATGGATCAACCGCGATCGCTTCGTGCTGTCTAATGGCCACGCTTCCATGCTGATTTACGCGCTCTTGCACTTGACCGGTTACGACCTGCCGATCGAGGAAATCAAACAATTTCGCCAGATGCATTCTAAAACGCCGGGCCATCCCGAAGTCGGCCTGACGCCAGGCATTGAAACCACTACGGGACCGCTGGGCCAGGGGCTATCTAATGCGGTCGGCATGGCGCTAGCTGAAAAAATGCTGGCGGCCAGCTTCAATCGCCCCGGTCACACCGTCATCGACCACCATACCTATGTGTTCGTGGGTGACGGCTGTTTGATGGAAGGGATCAGTCACGAGGTGTGCTCGCTAGCCGGTACGCTAGAACTAGGCAAGCTGATTGTATTTTACGATGACAACGGCATATCGATCGATGGCGACGTCACAGGATGGTTCAACGACGACACACCTAAGCGCTTCGCCGCTTATGGCTGGAATGTCATAGCTGGCGTCGACGGCCATGATGTCGGCGCGCTCGATTGCGCGATCTTGAGCGCCAAGTCGCAGCGCAGCAGGCCGTCCCTCATCTGCTGCAAAACCGTGATCGGTCAGGGTGCGCCGACCAAAGCGGGGGGGCACGGTGTGCATGGAGCGGCGCTTGGCATCGAGGAAATTGCGGCGATGCGGACACAAAGAAATTGGACTGCCGCACCCTTCGTCGTGGCGCCTGACATGGCGGCGCAGTGGGACGCGCGCGCCGCCGGCCGCGCCCTTCAGGCTGAATGGGACGCCCGTTTTGCCGCCTATCGGAGCGCCTATCCGGCGCTGGCAACTGAACTCACCCGCCGCTTGGCGGGCCTTCTGCCAGCCGCGCTGTCCGAGCAGTTTGCGCAACTGGTCAATACCCCAGGCGAACTGCACAAAAAGGTGGCAACCCGTACGGCCTCGCAAGTCGTACTCGAACACATCAGCGCCGCGCTGCCGGAATTTTTCGGTGGCTCTGCCGATTTGACTGGCTCCAACCTGACCGCCGTCAAAGCCTCAGTGTGGGTCAATTTGCGTGGCGCCGGAAACTATTTAAGCTACGGCGTGCGCGAGTTCGGCATGGCAGCGATGATGAACGGCATGGCACTATATGGCGGCTTCATCCCATACGGCGGAACTTTCATGACGTTCTCGGATTATTCGCGCAATGCGATCCGGATGGCGGCGCTCATGAAGCAACGCGTGATTCACGTCCTCACGCATGACTCCATCGGCTTGGGTGAAGATGGACCGACGCACCAACCGATCGAACACGCTGCCAGCCTGCGCTTGATCCCCAACAACCGCCTCTGGCGTCCGTGCGATGGGGTCGAAACCGCCGTTGCCTGGCAACAAGCGATCATGCGCGCGGACGGCCCGACTTGCCTCGTGCTATCGCGTCAGGCCCTAAGGCCTTTTTCACGCAATCATGAGCAAGTTAGCGATATCGCGCGCGGCGGCTATGTCTTGATCGATTGCCCACAGCCTCAGGTGGTGCTCATTGCGACCGGTTCCGAAGTGGAAATCGCTGCTGCGGCTGCTATGCGATTAAGCGACGAAAAGGTCGCCGTGCGCGTGGTTTCGATGCCTTGCGTTGAGGCTTTTTATGCCCAGGACGCCAATTACCGCAATGGCGTTTTGCCGCACGATGTTCCACGCGTTAGCATCGAAGCCGGAGTCACTTGGTTTTGGCGTGCCGTCGTAGGCGAGCGCGGCATTGCAGTTGGGATCGATACCTTTGGTGAATCGGCTCCTGCGGAACAATTGTATCAACACTTTAAGCTGACGCCCGCCCATGTCGCCGAATGTGCGCGCGCCGTGATGAAGGGCTAAACGGATGGACCAGACCGATGCCTTAGCGCGTAGCGATTCCGCAAGAGCTCGCGATTTTCGCGTCGCCCAGGCAATTGCCACGGCTGCTGGCAACGCATCATCTAAAAGGGGGCGGCCTGCTTCGGCTGCCCTGCCCATCCGCACCGCGCGCCCGAGCGCGAGCTGCCCGTTTCTCATGCCACGTCATACCAAAAAGCCGTTTGGTTGATGCCACGCTACTTGAAAAAATAGCAGCGTTGACCGTCTCTATGCACGGGTGGCAGCATCAATCAACAATCAACATCGCCGCCGCGAACACCTTTGACATGGTGCGCATCGGTAACGAATGCAACGCTTAACCTGCCCTTAAAGGAGATTTACATGTCCCTTGTATCGCTACGCCAATTGTTGGACCATGCGGCCGACCGTCAATATGGCCTGCCTGCTTTTAACGTCAACAATTTAGAGCAGATCCTCGCCATCATGCAAGCAGCCGATGCGTGCGACAGCCCAGTGATCCTGCAGGCCTCGGCCGGTGCGCGCAAATATGCCGGCGAGGCGTTTCTACGCAAGATGGTCGAAGCAGCAGTCGAAACCTATCCCCATATCCCGATCTGCATGCATCAAGATCATGGCGGCAGCCCTGCCGTATGTCAGGCGTCCATCCGTTCCGGCTTCTCCAGCGTGATGATGGACGGCTCACTGATGGAAGATATGAAAACGCCATCGTCCTATGACTACAATGTGGCGGTCACGCGCAAGGTGGCGGACTTCGCCCATTACGTCGGCGTGTCGGTCGAAGGTGAACTTGGCTGTCTGGGTTCGCTCGAATCCGGTCAGGCCGGCGATGAAGACGGCTCCGGCGCCAACGTCATACTGACGCGCGACCAGTTGCTCACCGATCCAGGGCAAGCGGCGGACTTTGTCAAACAAACCGGTGTGGATGCGCTGGCAATTGCGATTGGCACCAGCCATGGAGCATACAAGTTCAGCCGTAAACCGAGCGGCGATATCTTAGACATCAGCCGCATCAAGGCAATCCATTCGCGCATTCCCAATACGCACTTGGTGATGCACGGCTCCTCTTCCGTGCCGCAGGAATGGCTGAAAGTCATACGTCAACATGGCGGTGACATTAAGGAAACCTATGGCGTGCCGCTCGAAGAAATTATGGAAGGCATCAAACACGGAGTGCGTAAAGTCAACATCGACACCGATATCCGCCTGGCCATGACGGGGGCGTTGCGCCGCAGCATGGCCCAGCATCCGTCCGAAATCGATCCGCGCCAGTTTTTCAAGGATGCCATGGCCGCGGCCAAGGAAATATGCCAAGCGCGCTTTGACGCGTTCGGCTCAAGCGGGCAGGCGTCAAAGATAAAAGTTGTGTCATTAGAACGAATAGCGCGACGCCACGCAGCGAACTGAGCGCCCGAACTGAACGCCATTATGCATGTGGCAAGCGTTTCCTTTCCCTACCGGGAAAAATCCGTCAAATTGTCAGCCGTGGCAGGCAAACTGTCACGCTCCCCCCTTGCGCTTTTGAGGCTTTCTCCCCCGCTACGGCAGTGGCAAGCAGCCAAATTTAGGTAAGAACATCCGCCCACATATTAAGCGCCCATGATTTGGCTTGCAAGCCCTCTTGATAAGACGCATGAGCCGAAATTCCACCACCTTCGGCAGGTTTCATCACTTTTTCTGCTGCATCATACCTATATACATTGGCGACATGCATCGCCATCTTGTCATCGATATAGCTATAGCAAGTGTTGGCAAAAACAGGGTTCGGCTCCGGATTGCCTCCCGACATCAGCGACACTATCGCATTGGCACATACCTTCGCTTGAGAAGTTGCAATATGTGCCGATTTGGGCAAGCTTGAATCTACGGCATCGCCCAGCACATGGACTCGGGGCAGTACTTTTGATTCGTAGGTGAGAAAATCCACTTCGCACCATCGCCTGTTAACATTGGCCAGCCCGGACGCCAAGGCCAGCGCGCCTGCGCGTTGCGGCGGTATCACGTTCAATACATCCGCCTTCAGCGTATCGAAAACAGTTTTAACAGTTTTTGTTGCTATATCAATTTCCTGTAAATCGCTGCCGGGCAGATACTCGATGAGACCGGGGTACAAATCGCGCCAGGCCCGTTCGAACAACGGTCTTTTAGACGTGATTGCCGGATTCGCGTCAAGCACCATAATTTTTGATTTTGGATTATTATTTTTAAGGTAAAAGGCTATTTGGCAAACGCGCTCATATGGCGCGGGCGGGCAGCGATAGGGCAGCAGCGGAATGGTCATGGCGAATATTCCACCGTTTGGCATAGACTTGATCTGACTAAGTAAATTCTGAGTTTGCAATCCAGCCTTCCAGGCATGAGGAATTTTATCCTGCGCCTCCCTACTTGAGAGCGCGGGATGACGTTCATAAATAAAATCTATGCCTGGCGAAACTATCAGCCGATCGTAAGAAAGAGCGCCGGCGTGCAGGCGAATTTCGGCTTTATCTGGATCAATCGCGATCACCTGATCCCGAATCCACCTTATGCCATGATTTTGTATCAATGAATCATACGCGAAGGTAATATCGTTTAGCGTCAATTCCCCGCCCAAAACCAAATTACTCAAAGGACAGGACACGAAATGGTCATTTGGCTCCACCACAATGACTTCTATGCGTCCCCGGCTCCACATGCGTAGATATTTAGCGGCTGTGGCGCCGCCATATCCTGCCCCTATTATAACCACTCGTCCCAGACGATTATTACTTGCAGCAACCCGAAGTGGCGCCGAGCACAGCAGCGACGCAGCAACCCCAAACTTTAAAAATTGTCTTCTATGCACTTAATTCTCCGGGGTGGATGGAATCGGATCCGGCAAACAATTTCTTTTGAAATAGGGACATGCCCACGCTTGGCTTGAAAAATATTTTGCCAACGCCGTAATTTCCTCCAACGTCAATCCTTTGGCATGTTGCACCATCACTGCAGTGGAATTTAATCGAGTCCGGTATTCAATCATGCGCCCAATAAAGTACGATTCATCCAGTCCGGCCAGAAGCGGAGTGCCTCCTTGGCTTAACCCATTCGTGCCATGGCAGGCAGCGCACGATGCTGCCAAAATACGCGTATGCTGATCATTTTCATTGGCAGCGGCGGCACTGATGAGCGCAAAGAAAGCAAAAATAAACGGGAGTTTACACATGAGTCCTCATTGCGTCGAATTTTGTTCAGCATACCCTGCAAATAATAATTACGAAAATGCCAGTTGAAATTTGACGGGGCAGCCTCCCGGCCATTAAGTTGATCCTCGCGTCCAGCACCGCGCGCCGAGGCGCCAACTATGAACGGCGCCGCCACTTTGTCTTCCTGTGAATTGCGCTCCGATAAATTCAATCTTTAAGAATCATTTCGGCACGCGATTTCGCCAGCCTGATCTTTGCGCTTGTTTTTATTCCCATTCCAACGGCGGATAAATAAAATTGACATTGCGTGGATTGACTTGGTCGAACAGAAGCCAACGCGTTCTTTCGCTCATTGCCGCCGAACCCATGGTTCGGGTCATACCTTCGCCATTCCTGATGCTGGACCTGACATCCTGTAGCAACCTATCCAGGTACCTGCGCTCGTCATCTAATGCTCCCTTCTTATCTCTCGTGACTTTGCCGTGTCCGGGAATTGTCAGATCCGCCTCTATTTCTTCCAACTTGCCGATGACATTTATCCACCCCTGAACGTCACCATCGATCGATGGCGTACGTTCAATAAAAAGCAAATCTCCGGTCCACAAGGTCTTGGTGTTTATATCGAATAACGTCAGGTCAGTATTGGTATGCGCCGTCGGCCATGCAGTTAATTGCAACACGCGATTTCCCAGATCAATCCTCAAGGTGCTGCCGACCGTCTTACTCGGAATAATTATTTCACTTTTTTCAGCTTCGGAACCTAATACGTTTTTTAGGTTTCTCAAATAGTCCGCCTGCCGCTGTTCCATTGCGCCCGGCAGTTTTTCATGACCTATGAAAATAGAATGCTCCACGCTAAAAGCCGCGTTACCAAACATATGGTCAGGATGAACGTGCGTGTTAATTACGTAGAGTATAGGAAGCTGGGTGACCTGTCGGATTGCCTCTTTTAAGCGCAATCCGACACGGTACGAGCCACCGGTATCGATAACGGCGACGGCATCCCGTCCAACGATAAAGCCGATGTTTGCGATGTCGCCATGATAGTTTCCATCGAAATCCTCGTTTGCACCCTGGTGAACATAAACCCCATGCGCCACTTCCTGTAATGTCAACGGAACGGCTTCAGCTTGCAGTGAAAAAAATAACAGCACTACTAGGAGTGCCCAGACCGGTGCTGGCTTGGTTAATGGCGGCGGCGGCTTCATTGGTCCTTGACCTCAATCGACTTGGTAAATGTTTTACCTTCGTTATCCTGGATTGTCACTTCAAATGTTCCCGGTGCGTCCGCTACCAACCCAAATCGGAGGTTTGGGTTTTCGCTTATGCCGATGAATATGTCAGCTTGCATGATCGGGACGCCGTTATATTTTGCCTCAATTTTGTTGATGAAGAATGCAGGGCGGAATCCCTGCGATACCAAATCACGTTGCAGGCCTGTATACATGGGGTGTTTGATTAAAAGATTTATATGGTTTAATCTTCCCATCGTCACTGGTTTTTCCACCGCCAGTTTCATTTTTCCGGCATCGGTTCTAGCTGCCGATTCATCTCCATCAATTGCGCCGCCGCATCCGCCGCTGGCTCGGATTGGAATGCCGTTCATGTAAAACATGCCGTCACTTGCCTCCGCTACCACGTGCACAAAAGAGTCTGATTCAAGCCGAATCCGTGTCGAAATTTCCGCTTTGGCGCCGTTCGCTGTGAAATGAAAAATTGCCGCCAAGGGAACGGGATTGGCATCGACAAATATTGAAACGTTTTTTATAAATTTATCAGCGCTGGTCGGGTAATCGATGTCGAATGCAAATGGGACTTGTTCCCCACTATCGGCGCGCTGGGGCGCAGTCAAATGTACGATAGTGCTAGGTTGTAAGACTTTGCCCGGAAAATATTCTTTTTGCATGGCGCCCCAGTATTTATCCACGGCTTCCGCCGTGGCATCGGTACAAAACATCAATGGGCAAACGATGGCAAACCATCGAACATAATAGAGTAAAAGGTCTTGCATGGAATTACCTCTAATAAGTGGTACCGGTCGATTTCCGTGGGCAGTCGGGCTAGTGTTCTGCGCTTGATCTGTGGCGGCCGGCGGCTGCGCCAATTCGTGCTCAACCTCGCAAAATACGGGCGCCGAAATCTGCCGCACGCGGCGCGCCGCGCGTGCCGTCACACGGAAAAGAGGCCAGGTCCGGCAACCCGCGCATAAAATGCCGGGCCTGCCGTTCGCAAAAGCTGCCAGCGCCAACGACGAATCGGCTGAATGTCGGGGCGCTGCCAAAATTCATATCCCTTATGATTTAAACGAAGCCGGGCATCAAGGAAGAATTTCTGTGCCTGCCCACTAAACGCATTCGTGTCAGCCCCCGCGCTGTGCCAAGTCCGAAGCCGTACGGCCGGCAAAATTTACCGCGGCGAGTGCTGTCGCGTCCCGCGATGGCATATTTTGCGCCAGCCTGAAGATGCTGACGTTCTTCGACAACTGTTCGGCCTGGTCGTGCAGGCTTTCAGCGGCAGCGGCAGCTTGTTCCACCACAGCCGAAGTTTTATGCGTCATCTCGTCCAACTGGCCGATGGCGCCATTGACTTGCTCAATATGCTTGCTCTGTTCCGTGTTGACGGCGGCAATGTCGCTCATGATGCTTGAGACCTTACGCACTGACATGACTATTTCATGCATGGTTTTGCCGGCCTGATCGACCAGATCACTGCCGCGGCCAACTTTCTCCACCGAGTCGGTAATCAGCAATTTAACTTCCTTGGCTGCTGCGGCCGAACGTTGCGCCAGATTGCGCACTTCGGCGGCGACCACGGCAAAACCACGCCCCTGTTCGCCGGCGCGCGCGGCTTCCACTGACGCATTTAACGCCAAGATATTGGTCTGGAAGGCAATGCCGTCAATCACCGCAATAATATCGACAATCTTGCGCGAACTATCCTTGATTGAGCCCATCGTGATCACCACCTGGCCAACCACATCGCCACCCTTGAGTGCCTGAGCCGATGCCGACGCTACCAGCACGCTCGATTCAAGCGCATGCCCGACACTGCACTTGACGGTAGAGTTAAACTTGTCCATCGAAGAGCTGGTCTGCTGCAAGGCGCGCGCCTGCGATGCCGTGTGCGCGGAGAGCTCGTTATTTCCAGTGGAGATTTCGCTCGAAGCGATGTTGATGTGTTCGGTAATCGTATGCACATTGCCAACCAAGCTCGCCAGCCCCTGCCCGACCCCGTTAATCGCTTGCATGAGCTGGCCGATTTCGTCGCGTCGGCCCACATGGACCTGAGTCGTCAGGTCGCCGCTGGCCAATTGCTGCGCCGCCTGGATGGCTTGCTTGAGCGGTCGCGTCACCATCGTTTGCAAGACCAGATACAACAGGCCGACGGCGAGCAAGACCCCAACCAGAGCAAACCAAGCATAGCGTGCCTGCAGTTGCCCCATCTGCGCGGCCATATTTTGTCCTGGCTGCGACACCAAAGCTGAGGTGGCCGCGCCGGTAGCCATGATGAAGAGCGCGAAAATGAATCCGATGACTCCAAATGCCGTCATGCTGACCTTGGCGCTGATGCCAAGTTGATGACGATTGCCGATGTTGATGCCGACATACAGCACGGCGATGACTTTGCCCCGCGCATCCGTGACGGGATCGTATTGCGTCATGTACTGTTGGCCAAACAATTGCGCAAACCCGACATATTGCTGGCCTGCTTGGAGCGCCTTGTAGCCGGCATGCGAATGCTCAAGCCGGGTGCCGACGGCGCGGGCGCCGTCTTCCGTCTTGACCGAGGTCGCAATGCGGATGAAATCGTTGCCGCGTTTGACGAAGATCGTTGCACTGGTGCCGGTCTCGGCCGAGAAATGATCGAGAGCCGCAAAATTTAGGTTCAGCACGGCGCGCCCGTTGCGCAGCAGCGGCGTATTTTCGGTGCCCACCATCATCTGGTTGTTGTCCAGGGAAAAGGAATCTGGAAATTGCCGGGCCAGCGTTTTTGCGAATCGCGCGATCTGGCAGCCAAGCGGTAGGAATCTGTTCATCGTGTTGGACTAACCCTTTACCTATTCAATGACGGCCCCCGTCGCTAGGACGATGGAACACAGGGCCAGTTTCTTTCGTCACCTGTGGGCGCCAGCGTAGGCCCGTCCCGGCAGACGGTTTCTGCCCGCGCAGCACGGGCGCAGGCCGGTTTGCGCGTTGCGCCCAAACCGGCGGCCAGTTACCGCAGTACGCCGTTGGCCTTGGCCGTGTGGGTGGCGATGGCATCCATCAACGCCGGCGACAAGCAATCGTAAGGGGGGAGCCCCAGTTCGGCCAAGCTTGCCCTGACTGCGCCCATGTTATCGGGACTGGCGCCGGATTCGATAATTGACGATACGAATGCGG
>PKWL01000059.1 GCA_003133225.1 Janthinobacterium sp. | reverse complement strand
GATGGAGACAAAAATGACGGACATATTGGCGGGGCGAAAAGTGGTCATCACAGGCGGTGGGGCGGGAATCGGACTGTCAACGGCGCGCGAATTGGTGCGCCGAGGAGCGGCCGTCGCGCTCCTCGATGTCGATGGTTCGGCGGCCCAGGCTGCGGCCAAGGAGCTTCAAAATGGCGGCGCCAAGGCATATGGATTTGCCGCCGACGTCACCGATGCGGGGAGCATGGAGCGCGCGGTTGTCGCCGCGAGCGAAGCACTCGGCGGCATCGACGGCTTGTTCAACAACGCTGGCATCGCCGGGTTCGGCAGTGTCCATGAGAGCACGCCAGAGAGCTGGCAACGCATCTGGGCCGTCAACGTCACCGGCACCTTCCTGGCGTCCCGTGCTGTGCTGCCGCAGATGATGGCACAAGGGCGGGGCGCGATCGTCAACGTTGGTTCCGTGGCCGGCGTCATTGGAATTCCTGGCATGGCGGCGTACTGCGCGGCCAAGGGGGCCATCGTCAACTTGTCGCGCCAGATGGCGGCCGAGTATGCGAAGTACGGCGTGCGTGTGAACTGCGTGTGTCCCGGGACCATCGCCGAAACGGCGATGGGCAAATCGCTGCTTGGCAGTGACACCAGTGAAGAGTCGATGAACAAGCGGCTCGCAAAGTACCCGATTGGCCGCTTCGGCAAACCGGAGGAGATCGCCGCGGCGGTCGTCTTCCTGCTCTCCGATGCGGCGAGCTTCTGTGTGGGATCAATCCTCGCCGTCGATGGCGGGATGACGTCGATATGAGTGCGGTATTTTCCAACAGCGACAAACGGGTCAGTCTAAATGAACTGGCCGCGCATGTGAAGGATGGTGACTGGATTGCCGTCGGCGGCGGGCTCTCTTCGCGCGAGCCGATGGCGCTTTTGCGAGAATTGATCCGCGCCGGCCGCAGAAACCTTCAAGTCGTCGGTTCGGCGCACGGCATCGACATCGATCTGCTTTGCGGCGCCGGAGCCGTCGTGAAATCGGCCGAGAGCTACGTCGGCTTCGAGCAGGACTTCGGCATGGCGCCCAACTATCGCCGTGCTTGTGAGTCCGGCGAAGTCGAGGTTGCCGATAGCTGCTGCTACACCGTAGTACAGCAACTGCGCGCTGCCGCCTATGGATTGCCCTTTCTCCCGATTCGTTCGGTGCGCGGCACGAGTTTCGCGGCCATGCACCCGGAGTACGTGCCGATGAAGTGTCCGTACACGGGCCAAGATCT
Organism: Janthinobacterium sp.; assembly: GCA_003133225.1. Lineage (GTDB taxonomy): Bacteria > Pseudomonadota > Gammaproteobacteria > Burkholderiales > Burkholderiaceae_D > Janthinobacterium. Next base: position 1,353 of record PKWL01000059.1, on the reverse strand, counting down.
GCTGCTGGTACCTGCCTTGCAGCCGGATGTTGCCCTAATTCATGCACAGTATGGTGACGCCCACGGCAACCTGCGCATCGAAGGGCCGCCGGTTGCCGACATTCTGGCGGCACGGGCGTCGAAGAAGGTGATCGCGACGGTCGAGCGGATGGTCTCGAACCACGAGTTGCAGTCGCTGGGCGGCGCGAATGTGCCCTATTTTTACGTCGCCGCGCTGGCCGAGGTGCCATTCGGCGCGCACCCGACTGCGTGCTACCCGATGTACGCCTACGACCGGCCCCATACCGCCGCCTACTACGCGGCAGCAGGTGCCGGTGCCGCCACCTTCAAAGCGCAATACCTCGATCCATTCGTCTTCGAATGCCCGGATCATGAAGAGTACCTGAAGCGAATCGGCGGCGCCGCCTTGCGCGCGCGTCTCGCGACTTGGGATGACGGCGACGATGCTTGGATGAAGCTATACCAGGAGGAGTCCACATGAGCGGCACTTGCAGCCTTGGCGAGGCAATGATCTTCAACCTGGCCCGCACCGTTAAAAACGGCGATCTCGCGTTTCACGGCTTTGGATCTCCCTTGGTGCAGTTGGCGCTGCTCCTGGCCAAACGCACACACGCGCCCGACCTGGTATTCGTGGCCGGCGCGACCTACGGCTTGAATCCACGGCCCCCGTTCCTGACGCCGACCTCAAACGACTGGGCGCTCGACCGGGGAACTGAGTGTTCAATTGACATTGAAGAGCTTTTCGATCTGGCGGCATCGGGACGGATGGACAGAATGTTTCTCTCGGGCCTGCAAATTGACCGTTGGGGCAACGCCAATGTCACCCGACTTGGTCACGACCGCCTTCGCCTCAAGTTGCCCGGCGGCGGCGGCGGGTGCAATCTGTCTTGCGATGTCAGCAACTTCACGCTGTGGACCCCGGCCCATCGAAGTCCACCTGGGAAAGATGGAAAACGTCAGTTCCGCTTGGTTGAACACTGTGACTTCGTGACCACGCTCGGCCACCGTGCCGTTGATGGCTGCACGCGCAGCGAGCTCGGTCACCGAGGCGGCGGACCGGATTGGCTCGTCACTGAGCTCGGCCTGTTCGACTTCGACACTGAGGGCCACCTTCGCCTGCGCGCGTTGTACCCCGATGTGGATCTCGCCGAGGTCGCCGCGAGCACGGCCTTTCCTCTGCGTGTGGCCGAGCGCCTGGAACCGATGCCTTTGCCGGACGCCGAAGCCGTCGCACTGATTCGCCGCTTCGATCCGCTGCATGTGCATCGCAAGGAAATACGCGCGGGCGATCGGGAGCGCCGCTTCGCGCTCGCCTGCCACTAAATTGTGGCTCTTGTTTCACTATTTTGCACG
>PKWL01000132.1 GCA_003133225.1 Janthinobacterium sp. | reverse complement strand
CGAATTTGCCTTTTGCCATTTTATTCTTCCTTAGAACAATGAGTTTAGTGTAGGGGCCGATGGCTCACATGAACCACCGGCCCGGAACCGCAATTACTTGGACTTAGCGCTGATGATCGCTTCCGTCACATGCTTTGGCGCTTCCGAATAGTGCTTAAATTCCATCGTGTACGTGGCCCGGCCCTGGGTTGCGGAACGCAGCGAAGTCGAGTAACCGAACATTTCCGACAAAGGCACTTCGGCCTTGATGATCTTGCCGCCGCCGCCGGCGATCTCATCCATGCCTTGCACCATGCCGCGACGGGACGACAAGTCGCCCATGACGGAACCGGCGTAGTCTTCCGGCGTTTCCACTTCCACCGACATCATCGGCTCTAAAATGACGGGCGAGGCTTTGCGGCAACCGTCCTTAAACGCCATCGAAGCGGCCATGCGGAAGGCATTTTCGTTCGAATCGACATCATGGTAAGAGCCGAAAAACAGCGTGACCTTGACGTCGACGACGGGGTAACCTGCCATCACACCCGAGGTCAAGGTCTCGCGCACACCCTTTTCAACTGCCGGGATGTATTCGCGCGGCACGGTGCCGCCCTTGATGGCATCGATGAACTCGAAGCCCTTGCCCGGCTCTTGCGGTTCGATCTTCAACACCACATGGCCGTATTGACCACGACCACCGGACTGCTTGACGAACTTGCCTTCGGACTCTTCGCAAACCTTGCGAATCGTTTCGCGATAAGCCACTTGCGGCTTGCCGACAGTCGCTTCCACGCCGAACTCGCGACGCATGCGGTCGACGATGATTTCCAGATGCAGTTCGCCCATTCCGGAAATAATGGTTTGCCCTGATTCCTCGTCCGTCTTGACGCGGAACGATGGATCCTCCTGGGCCAAGCGATTCAAGGCCAGACCCATTTTTTCCTGGTCGGGCTTGGTCTTAGGTTCGACCGCTTGCGAAATCACAGGCTCGGGAAAGATCATCTTTTCGAGCGTGATGATCGAGCTTGGGTCGCATAGGGTTTCACCAGTTGTGGCGTCTTTCAAGCCAACTGCCGCGGCGATGTCGCCGGCATGCACTTCCTTGATTTCTTCGCGCTGATTCGCATGCATCTGCAAAATACGGCCAAGACGCTCTTTCTTATTCTTGATCGGATTGTAGACGGTATCACCCGACTTGATCGTGCCCGAATAGACGCGGAAGAAAATGAGCTGACCGACAAACGGATCGGTCATGATTTTGAAGGCAAGTGCGGAGAACTTTTCAGCATCGTCTGCCTTGCGCACAACGGGCTGATCATCCTCGTCCATGCCCTTGACCGGTGGAATGTCCACTGGCGACGGCAGGTATTCAATGACGCCGTCAAGCATCGCCTGCACGCCCTTGTTCTTAAACGCGGTTCCGCACATCATCGGCACGATTTCCGACGCAATGGTACGCTGACGCAGCGCGGCCTTGATCTCGGCTTCCGTCAGGTCGCCTTCGTCGAGGTATTTGTTCATCAATTCTTCGCTCGCCTCGGCCGCCGCTTCGACCATTTTCTCACGCCACTCAGCCGCTTGTGCTGCCAGCTCGGCGGGGATGTCGCGATAGTCGAACTTCATGCCTTGCGAGGCGTCGTCCCAGTAGATCGCCTTCATCTTGACCAGGTCGATTACGCCGAGGAAGTTTTCTTCGGCGCCGATCGGAATTTGCAGCGGAATCGGGTTCGCCTTCAGGCGTGCACGCATTTGCTCGTATACTTTGAAGAAGTTGGCGCCGGTGCGGTCCATCTTGTTGACGAACGCTAGCCGCGGCACTTTGTACTTGTTGGCTTGACGCCACACGGTTTCCGACTGCGGCTGCACGCCGCCTACCGCACAGTACACCATGCAGGCGCCGTCCAACACGCGCATGGAACGTTCCACTTCAATGGTGAAGTCAACGTGACCCGGGGTGTCGATGATGTTGATGTGATGCTCAGGGAAATTATTAGCCATTCCCTTCCAGAAGCAAGTTGTCGCAGCCGACGTAATCGTGATGCCGCGCTCTTGCTCTTGCTCCATCCAGTCCATCGTGGCGGCGCCATCATGCACTTCGCCAATCTTGTGGTTGACGCCGGTATAGAACAACACGCGTTCCGTTGTCGTCGTCTTACCAGCATCAATATGAGCGGAGATACCGATATTGCGGTAGTGCTCAATGGGGGTCTTGCGAGCCATAATTAATCCTAAATGAATGGACAAAACCGGACCGCATTTTTTTTCAAAAATGAGCCCGGCCTCGAACAACAAATGCTGCCAGCTCCCTGGCGGGAGCTGGCGTTTTATCAGAAGCGGAAATGCGAGAACGCTTTGTTTGCTTCCGCCATGCGGTGCACTTCATCGCGCTTTTTCATTGCGCCGCCGCGGCTTTCGGCCGCTTCTAGCAACTCGCCGCCGAGACGTTGCGGCATCGATTTTTCACTGCGCTTGTTGGCCGCCTCACGCAACCAACGCATGGACAGGGCCATGCGGCGAACTGGGCGAACTTCGACCGGCACTTGGTAGTTTGCACCACCAACGCGACGGGATTTCACCTCAACCATTGGCTTGCAATTGTTGATGGCGGTGGCGAACACTTCGAGCGGATCCTTGCCCGATTTTGTTTTGATGTGCTCGAAAGCGCCATAGATGATGCTTTCGGCGATGGACTTCTTGCCGGACAACATCAGCACGTTGACAAATTTGGCGACATCCGTGTTGCCGAACTTTGGATCTGGCAAGATTTCCCGCTTGGGTACTTCACGACGACGTGGCATATCAATTCCTTTCAATCTTCAGTTGAGCGTGCGCATCGCACACTCGCGGACGACCATCATAGTCACCCACTTACTCGACCAGATGCGGTCGACTACATTCACTTTTAGCTAGCAGCGACTCAGCGAAACTCTTTTATTAACTCTTATTTCTTGCCAGCTTTGGCGCGCTTGGTACCGTATTTCGAACGCGACTGCTTGCGGTCTTTCACGCCTTGGGTATCGAGGGCGCCGCGCACCATGTGGTAACGCACACCCGGCAAATCCTTCACGCGTCCGCCGCGCAACAGCACGACACTATGCTCTTGCAAGTTATGGCCTTCACCGCCGATATACGAAATGACTTCGAAACCATTGGTCAGGCGAACTTTAGCGACCTTGCGCAAAGCCGAGTTTGGCTTCTTTGGAGTCGTTGTATAAACACGTGTGCAAACGCCACGTTTTTGCGGGCTGTTTTCCAGCGCCGGCGATTTGCTCTTGACGCGTACGGAAACACGCGGCTGGCGAATCAATTGATTGATGGTTGGCATCGTTCTAAATCCAACAAAATTACCACTGTTGATAACCCGGGCGGTTGGCCCGGGGACTAAAACCCTAGTCCCGTTTCGAACTGACAAAGGAGGCGCCCGCAGCCGCTCGCCATGGAGCAGCAACCAACGTCTAAACGATGTGCAGAATAAATTCGAGAACTCGCGAGTATAGACCCGGTATGCCAAGCGGTCAATCACTTTCGCGACATCACTGTCGGGAAAGGCCCGTTCATCGGGCCCGACGGGGGGGCCACTGGGCGGGCCCGATGCGCCTTCGGCTGCCCGCGCCGACCTGGCGAGGCGCCCTAAAAAACGGGGCGCGCGCCCCATCTGCGCAGCGTGCTTTATCGTCACAGAGCCGTGTTCTCGTTAATTTGATGCCGCTTGCCACGCCATTGGCGCCAAAAGGCAGATAATAGCGAACTATTTTTCTTCTGTTTCACTCATGTCCCTCTCGCTCCGCCCAGCCAAGCTGTTCATCCTCATCACCTATGCCCTTTTGTCGGCCGTCCCTTTTGTGCCTATCTTATTGGGCAAACCCTGGGAGCGGCCGTGGCAGATGCTGGGCTTGGAGGGGGTCGCTTGGATTGCAGTGTGGGCGGTATTTAAACGCCCGGCCTGGTTCCACTGGCTCTTGATCCCCGCTTTTTTCGCCTTGCCAACCGAGCTCTACTTGTTCATCTTCTATGGCCAGCCGATCTCGACCCACCACCTGGGCATTATCGCCGAGACCAGTCCCCGAGAAGCGATCGAATTTCTCGGCCAGAAAGTGTGGCTGATGGGCGCCGTGATGATCGGCGTGACGGCGTGGTGGCTGTTGACGTGGCGCCTGGCGCGCCAGACGCGCGAACTGGACTGGGACGACTCTTCCCGTTATGTGGCGCTAGGCGCTCTTGCCCTCATTTCCGGCGTCTGGTTGTATGGGCATGAATTTGGCGTGCAGGCCGAGGTGGCGGCGGCTTCGCATGCGCCCGTGCGCGCGGCGGCGCCGAGCGTGGCGCGGCCCAGTACGGCGGCCCGCGCCAGCCTGGCGGCAACGGGCTTTGGCGAGCCCGCCGACGCCGCCGACGATGAAGAGGACGCTGACGAAAGCAGCAAGCCGCAAGTCGCCCATGTGGCGCCGGCGCTGCCGGGGCGGAAGATGGCGCCGCTGCCGCACTGGGCCAAGCTGCCATTCGACTTCGATGTATTTAGCAATTCCTGGCCCTTCGGCCTGATGGCGCGCGGCGTCGACTTCTACAATGAACGCAGCTATCTGGCCGACTTGAGCAAAAAAAACAGCTCCTTCAAGTTCGGCGCCCACCAGCCCTTTACCAACACCACGCCCGAGGTGGTGGTGGTCGTCATCGGCGAATCGTCGCGCTACGATCGCTGGAGCCTGAACGGCTATGAGCGCGAGACCAATCCGCAGCTCAAGGGGGAGCGCAACCTGATCGTGCTTCCCGACCTCATCACTGCCGTGTCGGCGACCCGGCTGTCGGTGCCGGTCATCATCTCGCGCAAGCCGGCCACGCAGAGCCTGAAAGACGGGTTTTCCGAGAAATCGTTCCTGACCGCCTATAAGGAGGCGGGCTTCAAGACCTACTGGCTGTCGAACCAGATTTCGTTCGGCAAGTTCGACACGCCCGTGTCGGTGTTTGCCAAAGAGGCCGACGTGTTGCAGTTTTTGAACTTGGGCGGCTTCACCAACGATTCCAATTATGACCAGATCTTGTTTGACCCACTGAAAAATGCCCTGGCCGATCCCAGCCCGAAAAAGCTGATTGTGCTGCATACGCTAGGTAGCCACTGGAATTACAGCCAGCGTTATCCGAAGCAATTTGACCAGTGGCGGCCATCCCTGTTCGGCGTCGATCAGCCCGCTTACACGGACATCAAGATCAAGCCGCAGCTCAATAACAGCTACGACAGTTCGATCTTGTATACGGACTGGTTCTTGTCGCATGTGATCGGCATGCTAAAGCAAAGCGGGCAAACAAGCTCCCTGCTCTACGTGTCCGACCATGGCCAAACCTTGTACGACGGCACCTGTCAGCTCGCTTTCCACGGCCACAACACGCAGTTCGAATTCCACGTGCCGGCCTTTGTCTGGTACTCCGACCCGTATCAGGAACGGTATCCGGCCAAGGTGGCGCAACTAAAGCGTCACCGCAAGGCGCGCCTGGCGACGGAAAACATCTTTCACACCGTGCTCGACATGGGTGATATCCACTATGGCAGCGAGCGCCTCGATTGGAGCTTCGTCAATCAGAAATTCAAGCAGCACAAGCGCTATGTCGACAGTTATGGCTGGACCGATTACGACAATGCCCTGATCAAGGGCGATTGCCGCGAAGTAATCGACAAGAATAAACCGATGGCCCAGGAAAAATAGCCCCGCTCGAGCACGCCTTTGCCCCAGCTGCAAGCGCCCCCCTTGGGAGCACCTAGGTTGGTGCGGCCCCCCTAGGCGCTTTGATGGGGCGCAAGCTTTAAGGCCGCCAGCCTTGTCGTTAAGGGTCAAGTGTTGAACTTGCGCGGCGGGCCATTAGTCTAAACAGGTGGAGTTCGAATGTGACGAAATGCCTGGTTTTTCGGTACTGGCCGCGTTGGCTGCCGGCGTGGCCCCAATAACGCCAACAAGACATGGTACGACGCCAGGAAACCTTGGGAGGTCGCGGCATGGACGGTAAATTATTTTTTTCAGCCATTATTGCGCTCACCGTATCGGCTTGCACCATGACGGGGCCACCGATCGCTCGCGTTGATCTTTTAGGCGACCCGGTACCGCTGACGGCTGCGTCGAGAACCATCGTGATCGACCCGGCTACCAAGTACGTGAACGTAACGGGCGGCGAGACGGTTAAGTTCGTTGTGGGCGACAAGGCCTTTGCATGGAATTTTGATACCCAGGCCTTCGTTTCCCCGTTTGACTTAAGCTTGGCGGCGCCACCCGGTGTCCTTGACCATAAAGTCATCGCCTATGTCGCGCCCAAGCCTTTGTACATCGTCCGCTAGGGTAGCGGCCACCGCGGGTGGTCTAAGGGGCTAAGGGGCGTTCGCCACGGCGCACGTCCCCTTCGGCTCGGGTATTGGCGGGTCTGTTTTTCTGTTTAGCGCCGCGACGCGGGAATCGGCTGGGCGGCGCCGGCCAACTGGTAAACTGGGTAACACCCATTTTTCAGATAAAACATGAACAGCAGAACCAGCACGAGTATATTCAATCAGCCCGATTACCCGCCAGCCACCATCACGGAAGACGGGGGCATTCGTTTTTTGCATCTGGGCACGCCGTGGGTGCAAGGCGCAATGCGCCTGTCCAAACCGGATGCCATCGAACTCGAATACGTGCAGATGATGATGATGTGGCTGCTGTTTAATCAGCGCCCAAGCCATATCGTCCAGCTCGGCCTAGGCAGCGCCGCGCTCACCAAATTTTGTTACCTCCGCTGCCCCGAGGCGCGCGTGACGGCCATCGAATTAAACCCCAACGTCATCGCGATCTGCAGCGCCAAGTTCGGCTTGCAGCCCAATGACTCGCGCCTTTCGGTGCTTGAAATGAATGCCAATGACTTTGTGATGGACGAGGCCAACAAGAACAGCGTGGATGTCTTGCAAGTCGATTTGTACGACGAGGAAGCGCGCGGCCCGGTGCTCGATACGCCCGAGTTTTACCAGGGCTGCTTCGATTGCCTGACGGAGGACGGCATCATGACCGCCAACGTGTTCGGCGACTTTTCCAACTACGACAAAAATCTGGAAGCCATGGCGCTGATATTTGACGCCGTCGTTTGGGTGCCGGAGGTACACGACTCGAATATCGTTGTGATCGCGTTCAAAAAGTCGCCCCAGATCGATTTTGGCGTGCTCTACGAGCGGGCGGCCGCCATCAAAAGCCGCCTGAACCTGCCCGCCAAATCATGGGTGACGGGTCTCAAGGCGTGGATGCTCGGCCAATGACGCTGTCTTGCACCCGCCGCCCGCTAGGGGGCTAATAGCAACTGCACGGCGTGGTCGCAGCCGTCATCCGTTAGCGTCAGCACATTGCCGCCTTGCACCCTGCCATCGACGGTCAAGCCGGCCGCGTCAGGGCCGGCCCGGGCCACGCGGATGCTGTACAAGCTCGCCCCGCAGCGATAATGCAACTTGAACGACGTCCATTCCGCTGGCAATTGCGGTGTGAGCGTCAGCTTGCCGGGCGCTAGCGCGACACCGAGCAAGGACTCGAGGATCAAGCGGTACAGCCAGCCCGAGGAGCCCGTGTACCAGCTCCAGCCGCCGCGTCCGATGTGGGGCGCGAGCGCGTACACGTCGGCCGTCACCACATAGGGTTCGACCTTGTAGATTGCGCTGCCGTGCGCCGTGTTGCCATGCTCGACCGGATTGATCATGCGCAGCAGTTCCCAAGCGCGCGCGCTGTCGCCCATTTTCGCAAACGCCATCGCGGTCCAGATCGCGGCATGCGTATATTGACCGCCGTTTTCACGCACGCCCGGCACGTAACCGCGGATATAGCCCGGGTTCAGGTTGGCTTTGTCGAACGGCGGGTCGAGCAGCTGGATCAGGCCGAATTTGCGCCGCACGAGCCGGGCATCGACTTGCTGCATGGCAGACTTCGCCCGTTCCGGATCGGCTGCGCCCGAGAGCACGCCCCAGCTTTGCGAGATTGAATCGATCTGGCATTCCGCGTTCAGGTGCGAGCCGAGTGGCGTGCCGTCGTCGAAATAGGCGCGCCGGTACCACTGGCCGTCCCATGCATTTTTTTCGATATTGGCAGCCAGCTTTTCCGCCTCGGCACGGCACTGCGCGGCAAACGGGGCGTCGTTATGCATCTCGGCAACTTGCGCGAAGTTCTGCAGCACGTCATAGAGGAAGAAGGCGAGCCAGACGCTTTCGCCCTTGCCTTCGGCGCCGACCTTGTCCATGCCGTCATTCCAGTCGCAGGTGCCGATCAAAGGCAAGCCATGCTCGCCGAAGCGCAGCCCGTGCCTGATGGCCCGCACGCAGTGTTCATACAGGTCGGCGCTCTGGCTGGAACGGCTTGGCAGGTCGTAGTAGGAATCCTCGTCGGGCTTGACCGCGCGCCCTTCCAGGAAGGGCGCCAGCTCGCTCAAGACGCTCGTGTCGCCGGTCCCGTTGACATAGCGGCAGGTGGCCAATGGCAGCCACAGATAGTCGTCGGAACAATGGGTGCGCACGCCGCGCTCCGACGGTGGGTGCCACCAGTGCTGCACGTCGCCTTCGATGAACTGGTGGGCCGCGCACAGCAGAAGGTGGCCCCGTAACAACTTCGGCTCGGTGTGGATCATCGCCATCACGTCTTGCAGCTGGTCGCGAAAACCGAACGCACCGCCGGACTGATAATAGCCGCTACGCGCCCACAGGCGGCAGGCGATCGTCTGGTACATCAGCCAGCCGTTGGCAATGACGTCGAGGGCCGGATCGGGGCTTTCGATCTGTACCGCGCCCAGCGTTTTCGCCCAATGCGCGTGCACCAGGTCAAGCGCGCCCTGGGCCGCGACGGCACCATGGTAGCGCTGCACCAGACTACTGGCATCGGCATTGCGGCGCCCGCCGACGCCCAGCATAAAGACGATTTCGCGTTCCTCGCCGGGCAACAGCTCGAACGGCACCTGGATCGCAGCGCAGGCATCGAGCCCGGTGCCGACCCGGCCCGACAGGCGCACGCGGCGCATCGCGGCCGGCATGGCCAAGGTGCCGTTGCGGCCGATGAATTCGTTGCGATCGGCACTCACCGAGCGCGGCGTGGCATCGGCGTTGAAGAACGCGACCCGGCCCGGAAATTCCGAGTTGTAGGCGTTCTTGGCAAACAGGGCGCCGCTGATGGGATCGATCTCGGTTTGGATGTGCATGCCCGATTTGGAGCGCATGTCGCCTAAGACCCACTCGACATAACCGGTGGCCGACAAGCGCCTGGTCACGTCCGATTCGTTGCGCACTTTGAGCACTGAATACTTGATTGCCGCGTCCAACGCCACGTACATCCATAATTCGGAGCTGATGCCAATTTCCGTGTGTTCGAATACGCTGTAACCGAAGCCGTGGCGCGTCACGTAGTCGCCCTGGCCGCGTGCCGGCAAGGCGCTGGGCGACCAGAAGCGGCCATTTTGTTCGTCGCGCAGGTAAAACGCTTCGCCGCTGGAATCCGAGACCGGGTCGTTATGCCACGGCGTCAGGCGAAATTCGTGGGCGTTCTCATTCCAGCTGTACGCTTGGCCGCTTTCCGAGACCACGCTGCCGAACTGGGGATTGGCCAGCACGTTCGACCACGGCGCCGGCGTGCGCTGCGATTCGCTGGTGGTGATGATATATTCGCGCCCGTCCGGACGAAAGCCGCCCACGCCATTTTCGAGGATGAGAGGGCGCGCCTGGCGCGCCCTAGGGCCACGCATAGGAAATTCGATGCGCGTGTCGGGCATCAAGGCGGGCATGCGCAGCGGCGGCGCGCCGGGCCGCTTGATCTGCTCGGCCAAGGTGCCGCGGCTGTCGCTTAGAATCGCGCGCGCCACCGATTGCAGCAAGATCCGGTCTTCATTGGCGATCTGTTCGGCCAGGCGCACGAAGATGCCACCTGGCCGGTCAATCGTCTGGGCGTCGGTGCCCGATGCGATCAGGCCCATGATTTGCTCGTGCAGCTGCTGCCGGTAGCCTGACAGGTCCTCATACCAGATCACGAGGTCGACCACCAGCCCTTTGAGGCGCCAGTAGGCGTGCGCCTGCACCAGTTGCCGCGCCAGTTCGATGTTGGCCGGATCCTTCATTTGCAGCAACACGATGGGCAGGTCGCCGGAAATCGCGTAGGCCCACAGACCGGACTGGCCGCGCTGATTTTTAATGAGAATACTGGCGTCGGCGCGCAGCGCCGGGTTCGGGTAGATGATGGAGTTGGCCAAGCGACCGTACAATTGCGCGTCGGTCTCGCTGGCATTTAGCTGGCGCAGCACGATCTGGCTATGGGTCCAGGCCAGTTCGAATACGCGGTCGGCCAGGTGCCGGTCCTGGTATTTGTCAACCAGGTGCAAGGCGCCCTCGCGCGTGTCCGCCATGCCCGTGGCAATGTCAAAAATGGCCACCTGGTTCGGTTCGAGCGTGATCTGGTAACGGATCGCCACTATCGGGTCGAGCACCGAGCCTTCGCCACCGGCCAAGGGCGCGCCGTCTTGCAGCGCCTGCGGCGCCTGCACCGTGTTGCCGCGCCCAATGAAGCGCGAACGGTCGGTCTCGAATGAGACGGCGCCGATGAGGGCGTCATGCACCATCATCACGTGCAGCAGCCACGGCATTTGCTCGCCTTGCGAGCGGGGCCGGCGGTTGCACAGGATGGCGTTTTTCTGGCGCACGATTTCAGTCTGGACAAACAGTTTGCTAAACGCGGGATGGGCGGCATCGGCCGCAGCTGGTGCCATCACCACTTCGGCGAAGCTGGTGATCTCGATGACGCGCGCGCGCTCCGAGTTGTTGGTGATGCGGGTGCGCCGCATTTCGATATCGTCCTCGGGCGAGACCACAATTTCAGTATACAGGTCGATCCCCTGGTCGCTGCGACGGAACTCGGCGCGTCCTTCCGAGAAGATCACTTCATATTTCTTCGGCTCGACCAAGGTCGGCTGGTAGGTGGTGGACCAAAAGGTGGCGTCGTCGACGTCGCGCACATAGCAAAAATTGCCCCAGTTGTCGCGCGTGCTGTCTTCGGCCCAGCGCGTCACGGCCAGATCCTTCCACCGGCTGTAGCTGCCACCGGCGTTGGTCACCATCACGTGATAGCGCCCGTTTGACAGCAGCTGCGTCTCCGGCGTCACGGTGTTGGCAGTCGTTAAGATGCGCATCGGCATGGCCTGCTCGCTCGCACCCAGGCGCAAGGCCGCCATTTCCGTCAAACTCGAATAGAAGGCACCCGCATGTGGTATGCGCTCTTGCAGGACCAACAAAGCCGATTGAAGCAGCGGATCGGACTCGAAGCGGCGCTGCATTGGCCGGTCGTGCAAGAGGTAACTGAGAGCCAAGAAGCCCATGCCCTGGTGGTGCACCATGAAGGAGCGGATCACGGCATGGTCCTGGCCGCGAGGCAATCGCGACGGTGTGTAGTCGATCGCCTCGTAAAAGCCGTAGCTTCCCATGAAGCCGGCCGCCTGCATGCGCTGCAGGTTCTGGCAAGCCGCTTCCGGCTTGATCATCAGTCCCAGCATGCAGGCGTACGGCGCCACCACCAGGTCGTCGCCCAAACCCCGTTTCAAGCCCAGCGCCGGCACGCCGAAAGCACGATACTGGTAATTGAGGCTGGCATCGACGGCGTTGTAGCCGGATTCGGAAATTCCCCACGGCACATTGCGCTGCTTACCATAATCGATCTGGGCCTCGATCACGGAAATGTAGGTTTGATCGAGCAAGGTGTTCGGGTAGTTCGGCATGACCAGAAGCGGCATCAGATACTCAAACATCGACCCGCTCCACGACAACAGCACCTGTTTGCCAGCGACGAAGCACAGTTGGCGGCCCAGCGCGAACCAGTGTTCTTGCGGCAACTGCCCCTGGGCGATGGCAACGAAGCTGCACAGGCGCACTTCCGAGGCCAGCAGGTCGTAATGACTGGCGTCGAGACGGCGCTCGGTCACGTTGCAGCCGATCGCCAGCAGCTTGGTGGTGTGGTTGTACAGAAAGCCGTAATCCATTTGCGTGAAAGAACGCGTTTGCCCGACCAGATGAGCGATCGCCTGCATGCGTTGCGCGGCGCGGGCGCTACCTTGCGCGACCAACTCGGCCAAGCTGTGCTGATGATCGGGCCCGTTCGGCGCCTCCGACTGCGTGCCATCTGGCAGCGGGAAATTGGCCAGTTCGCGCAAGGTCAAGTGGCGCGTCAGTTTAAGGTCGGACAACGCGCCGCCCGTTAGCGCCAGCCACGGCGCCAGCTCGTTCAATTCGTCCAGAGCCGTTTTGCATTGCCTTGCCATCAAGGTGGCCCACAGGTGCAAAGTCAAGTCGGCCGCCAGCACCAGCGACGATTGTAATTGCTCGGCCGCGCGGCAAACCCGTGTCAGGTAAGCGTGCAATTGGGGCAGGTCGGATGATTGCGCCTGCCCCACTTCGCTTTCGATCAAAGCTAGCATGGTGTGCGCCGGACCGTCCATGCCGCCGGCAACTTCCTGCAACACCTTGAACGTGGCGCCGATGCCGTCGACAATTTGCGGCGCCAGGATGGGCTGATCGAAGAGGCCGATCAAGCCCGCCTGCAAAGTCATTAGATGGCCGGCCAGATTGCCGCTGTCGACCGTCGACACGTAGACCGGATGCAGCGGGCGCAGGCTTTGGGTATCGTACCAGTTGTAAAAATGGCCGCGGTAGCGTCCCAGCCGGTCCATCGTGCGCAGCGTGTTGGTGGTGCGCAAAATGAGTTCGCCACCCGTGATGTAACCGAAGTCATGGGCGCTCAGGTTGGCCAGCAGCGCCAAGCCGATGTTGGTCGGCGATGTGCGGTGGGCAACGACCAAGGTCGGACGTTCCTGCACATTGTCAGGCGGCAGCCAGTTGTCGTCGGGGCCGACGAAGGCGTCGAAAAAGGCCCAAGTCTTGCGCGCCAGATTATTTAAGAACAGCACTTGTGCGGCGCTCAAATTGGCCTGCGGGCGTACGATTGGGCGGCTGATCCACCAAGCTACGCTCGGGCTGAAAAACCACAAAAGCAAGACGACGGCGGCGACGCCCAAGGCATCCGGGCGCCTTGCCACTAGGCCGGCCGCCGTTGCCAGCGCCAGGGTCGGCGCGATCCACATGCGGCGCCAGTTAGCGGCCAAGGTGGTGCCGGAATTGGCCAAGGCGGAGGCGCGCCACGCCAGCAGGTGTTGCTGCGACACCGTCATTCGCCATAGCGTGCGCAAGATGGCGTCGATACTGAACCAGGCATCGTAAGGCAAGAACGTCAAGCTCAAAGCGCCGTGCGCCACTTGCATGCTGGCGCGCCGAAGCGAGCCGCTCAGGTGCTGGCGCCACAGCGTGTCGCTCGACTTTTTGAGCAAGTCGTGCAGGGCGGAGACCAGGGGCGGCACGAAAATGACGGCCAGCACGGCAGCGCTCCAGAACCCCGCTTTGGGCAAGACGGCCCAGCTCAAAAGCAAGGCGAGCGTCAGCACGGTCGTGTTCAAGCTGCGCCGCAGGTTGTCAAACAGCTTCCAGCGCGACAGTGCCGTCAGGGGATTGGGCTCCCTCCTGCCTGATGGGCCCGGCACGCGTCCGAACAACCAGCCGATCAGTTGCCAGTCGCCGCGGATCCAGCGCTGGCGGCGGCTGACATCGTCGCTGTAACGGGCCGGATACTGTTCATACAGCTGGGCATCGCTAAGCAGGCCGGCGCGCAAGTAACAGCCTTCCAACAGGTCATGGCTGAGGATGCGGTTATCGGGCAAGCGCTTTCCTAGCACTTCCTCGAAGACGTCGACATCGTAGATGCCCTTGCCGATAAAGGAGCCTTCCTCGAAAACGTCCTGATACAGGTCGGATACGGTGCGGGTGTAGGGATCGATGCCGGGCTCGCCGACGAACAATTGCTCGTAGCACGAAGCGTTTTCGCTGAGCAGGCTAAGGGCTACGCGCGGCTGCAATATGCCGTAACCGGCACTGACGCGGCGCCGCAGCGGGTCGATTTGGGGCCGGTTTAGGGGGTGGCGCATGGTGGCGATGAAGGCGCGCGCCGCGTCGCGCGGCAGTTGCGTGTCGGTATCGAGCGTGATCACGTATTTGATGTTCTGCAAGCCGTCAAGCTCGCCCACCACCAGCGAGAATTGGTCGCGAGCGGCGCCGCGCAAATACAGGTTCAAGTCGGACAGCTTGCCGCGCTTGCGCTCTCGCCCCATCCAAGTGCGCTCCTGCGCGTTCCACTGGCGCGGGCGGTGCAGCAAAAGAAAAGGCGCCGGTACGCTAGCGCGGTATTTTTCGTTGAGACGGCCGATGCCTTCCTCGGCTTGCTGCAGCAAGAGGGCATCGGCCGCCATGACTTCCGCTTCGGCATCGGCAAAGTCGGTAAGCAGGCAAAAACGCAGGTTAGGGTCGCGGTTGGCAAGGTAGCGCACCTCGATTTGTTCGCACAGGTCGGCCACGTTTTCCTTGCTGAAGATGAGCGTGGGCACCACCACGATGGCGCACGCATCGCCCGGTATGCCGTCCTTGAAATCCATGCGCGGCAAGGGGACCGGGGTCGTGACCAGACTGGCGATCCAATTGACCAAGGCCAGCGCCAGTTGGCTGCCGGCGAGAAATACCAGCAGCGCCATTGCGGCCAACGCTGCGCCGTGCACGTCTTCATGTTGTGCCCGTTGTAGCAGCAGGCCCGTCACTGGCAGCGTCAGAACCGCGATGGCGCCCAGATAGGCCGTCAAGGGCGCAGCGCGCATGGTCTTTTGCATGGACTCGCCGAACGGGGAACGCATGCCCATCTGTTTTTCGAGAGCCATCACGCCGCGCCCGATCAGATAAAAGCCGATGTGGCCATGGCGCGGATCGGCGTCGCCTTTGTGGGTGATGGCCAATTGCAGTGCCTGTTCGGCCACGGCCACTTCGGAGCGCGGGCTGCGTTTGGCGATGCGCTCGACGACGTGGCGGTATTGGTCGCGGGTGGCGAAGTCCATGCTGGCATAGATGGCGGCCGGATCCTGGCGCAAGGTTTGCTCGACCGCGCTCATGGACTCGACAAACTCGCGCCAGTCCATGGTGCCTAGGAAACGCAGACTGCCGATGCTGTTGCTAAGAGAGACTTGCTCGGCCGACTGTTGCTGAATCTCCGTCTGGATTTGCTGCTCGATGGTCTGGCCCGATTCGGCCAAGCGGTGCGTGACCCAGGACAGCGCCAGGGTCAGAGCCGGGCTCTGCCCTTGCAAACGGCGCGCCAGCTCGGCCACGAAGGCACTCGTCATGGGCGGATTGGAGCGCGCCATATCGGCCACTAGCAAGATCAGGCCGCTCGGGTTTTTCTCCGCAATCTGCGTCATCTGATTGGCCCAGGCATTGGCCAGATCGCGCTGCACGCGGTTGTCGGCCACGCGCGCCGCCACGCGCCGCAGATTCTCGATCAGGGCTAAGCGCAGCATGATCGGAATGGCCCACAGTTCGCCCAAAGCGAGCGTGACGACGTCCTGGTAGGCGTCGACGAAGCGATACAGGATTTCAGGATCGACCCGGCCATCGCCGTGTGAAATGATTTCCAGCGCGATTTGATAGACCCGCGGGGTGCCTGCAGCCGGGCCGTTGGCCAGGCGCGGCAGTTCCTTGCTGTAGTTGCGCGGCAGATGCCGCTTGGCAATGCGGATTTGCTCTTCGATCAGATAAAAGTTATCCAGCAGCCATTCGGAGGCGGGCGTCATCTGGCGTCCCGCTTTGATGGCGCCCGTCAGTTCCTGGCAGGTGGCCGTGATGACATCGCCATTTTTCGCCAACCGCGACAGCAACCGGTCGCGGCCGCCGCGCCGGCTTAGCTGATGCGTCGCAGCCAGGGTTTTGCCGTGGGCCGCCATTTGCAGCGCGCTAAACAACTCTGACCTGAGCGGCAGAACGTTATTGACGTCGCTATCGCCCCGCTGCGTGGGGGCGACCAATGCATTCCATTTAAGCTGAATTTGAGAAGCCAGCCTGGTGTACAGGTTCAACATAGAGCTCACTTTGTGCGCGTCGTGGGCCGACGTTCGCCGTTACCCGCTAAACGGTGCAACGAATCTTGAACGGGGCACGGAAATCTTAGTATGGGCGGTTTTACCCATCCTAAGCGCACACGACCCGAACGACTGTGCGCTATCGTACACAAACAGTCCATCGCCTAAAATTAGCGATGCCAAGGAGTAATGTGGAGAATGCCGGGCAGAACCGGCCGCCACGGCTGCCGGCGTGGCGGATGCCAAAACTTGCATGCTGAACCTGGCGCTGCGCTCGAACCTGGATCGATGGGGCCCGAATGGCGAAGTTTTCACTGGCGGCGCGGCGCTCCGCGCAACTGGCGCGGCCACGCGTCTGGCGCCCCGTTTGCCGACTTTTTTGCAGCCGAAAATGGGACTAGTATAATCATTGGAACAAACGGCGTATTTATATGAATAAACTGGAAGCGTTCGCACACATTGCCGCTCAGGCAAGCAAGGGAGAGCTGATGTTCCCCACCAGTGTCAACGCCGCACTCAAGCTGCAACTAGCGCTCGCGAACCCGGATTGCCATCTCGAGCAAGCCGTCAAGCTGGTATTGGCCGAGCCGCTGCTGGCGGCGCGGCTGGTCGGGCTCGCCAATTCGATGGGCTTCAATTTGGCCCGCGGCACGATCGTCACGACCGTTCGCGCGGCCGTCATGCGGGTCGGGTTTCAGAACCTGTACACCTTGGCTGCGGCTTTGGTCGTGCGCCAGTTCGGCAGCCGCATCAGCGACCCCGTCCTTGCCGCCAAGGCGGAACAGCTGTGGCAGCACACGATCCACGTGGCCGCACTCGCGCACAGCATCGCGCGCCGGGTCACAGACGTGAATGCCGAAACAGCCATGTTCGCCTCGATCGTTCACGAAGTGGGCAACTTTTACCTGCTGTCTCGGGCCGACGAGTTCCCAGGCTTACTCGACGACGATCCAGAAAACTGGATCGATGCCGGCGCCGAGCTGATCACTCGCGAAGTATTGAAAAAGCTATTCATCCCGGAACCGATCAGCAGCGTCATTGAAGGTCTGCGCGACGGCTTGCTGACCATCCCGCCCGATACCTTGCTTGACACTTTGCTGCTGGCCAACCAGCTATCACCGGTCCCGTCGCCGCTGGACCGGAGCCCCAGCAACCCCTTGCAACAGTCCGACTCGGTGCTCGATTTGTTCATCGATAGCGAGGCCTTGACCTGCATCTTGGAAGAATCGGCAGCCGAGGTCAAGGCCTTGAACGCCGCGCTCTCGCTGTAAATTGCGGGCGCGGGCGCAGGCGCCTGACGGCGTGCGCGCCATCGAGCGGCGCACAAAAAAATCGGCGCCGGGGAAAACTCCCCGGCGCCGATTTGGCATGCAACAGCGCGAAGGCTTACGCTTCGTCGTCGTGCGGTGCCGTAATGTCTGCCGTTTCAGCTTCGCCCGCATGCGCCGTCTTTTCCGCCTGCAGCAGAGCGTTGCGTTCTTCCACTTCCCACGCTTCCTTCTCTTTACGCGCGCGGTGGAAGGCGAGGCCAGTCCCGCCCGGGATCAAGCGCCCGACAATCACGTTTTCCTTCAAGCCGCGCAGACCGTCGCGCTTGCCCATGATCGCCGCTTCCGTCAGCACGCGGGTGGTTTCCTGGAACGACGCGGCCGAGATGAACGAATCCGTCGACAACGATGCCTTGGTGATCCCCAGCAACACGTTTTCGTAGGTCGCCGGGATCTTGCTCGCGGCGGCCATGCGGTCGTTCTCATCTAACAGTTCGGAACGCTCGACCTGCTCGCCAACGATGTAGTTGGTATCGCCGGCATTGACGATCTGAACCCGGCGCAACATCTGACGGACGATCACTTCAATGTGCTTGTCGTTGATCTTCACGCCTTGCAGACGGTATACGTCTTGCACTTCATCGACGATGTAGCGCGCTAGAGCTTCGATACCGAGCAGGCGCAAGATGTCTTGCGGGTCGGCCGGGCCGTCCACGATCATCTCGCCCTTGTTGACGACTTGGCCGTCATGCACCAGCACTTGCTTGTCCTTGGTGATGAGGAATTCGTGCTTGTTGCCGTCCATGTCCGTGATTTCCAGACGCTGCTTGCCCTTGGTTTCCTTACCGAACGCAACCGTACCCGTCACTTCCGCCAGCATCCCGGCGTCTTTCGGCGAGCGCGCCTCGAACAGCTCGGCAACCCGCGGCAGACCGCCCGTAATATCGCGCGTCTTTTGCGATTCAGTGGGAATACGCGCCAGCACTTCGCCCACCGACACCGCCTGGCCATCCTTGACCATGATCAAAGCGCCGACCTGAAAACCAATCGCCACTGAATGTTCGGTACCGGCGATCTTGACTTCTTCGCCCGCTTCGTTTAGCAGTTTGACCTGCGGGCGCAAAATTTTGGTGAGCGAACCGCGCCGCTTGGCATCGATCGCAACCAAGGTTGACAAACCGGTGACGTCATCGACCTGACGGGCCACCGTGACGCCTTCCTCGACGTTCTCGAAACGCACCAGACCCGCGTATTCGGTAATGATCGGACGCGTCAAAGGATCCCAGGTGGCCAGCGCAGTGCCAGCCTTGATCACCAGGCCGTCCTTGACGATCAAGGTAGCACCGTACGGCACCTTATGCCGCTCACGCTCGCGGCCATGATCGTCCGTGATCAGCACTTCTCCGGAACGGGAAATGACGATCTGGGCGCCCTTGCCGTTGGTGACGTAGCGCATGGTGGCCGTGAAGCGGATGGTGCCGTTCGATTTTGCTTCGACCGAGGATGCCACTGCCGCGCGCGAGGCGGCGCCACCGATATGGAAGGTGCGCATGGTGAGCTGGGTACCCGGCTCACCGATTGACTGGGCCGCGATCACGCCGACGGCTTCACCGGCATTGACCATCGTGCCGCGGCCCAGGTCGCGCCCGTAGCACATGGCGCATAAACCGAAGCGCGTGTCGCAGGTGAGCGGGGTGCGAACTTTGACTTCGTCGATCGATAAACGCTCGATCTCTTCGACCATGTCTTCATCTAGCAAGCTGCCCGCTTCGTACAGGGTTTCCTGGGTTTCCGGATTGACGATATCATGCACGGAAACGCGCCCCAGAATACGGTCGCGCAAGGCTTCGATGACTTCGCCGCCCTCCACCAGCGCCTTCATGACGGCCCCGTTCATGGTGCCGCAATCGTCCTCGATGACGACCAGATCTTGCGTCACGTCGACCAGACGGCGCGTCAGATAACCTGAGTTCGCCGTTTTCAGCGCGGTATCGGCCAGCCCTTTGCGGGCACCGTGAGTGGAAATGAAGTACTGCAGAACATTCAGACCCTCGCGGAAGTTCGCGGTAATCGGCGTCTCGATAATCGAACCATCCGGTTTGGCCATCAGGCCGCGCATACCGGCCAGCTGGCGAATCTGGGCGGCGGAACCGCGCGCGCCGGAGTCGGCCATCATATAAATGGCATTGAACGATTCCTGCGTCGACTTGGTGCCGTCGCGCCGGATCACGTCTTCCACCTTGAGCTGGTCCATCATGGCCTTGCCGACTTCGTCCGAGGTCTTGCCCCAGATGTCGACGACCTTGTTGTAACGCTCGCCCGCGGTCACGAGACCGGAAGCATACTGCTGCTCGATCTGCTTGACTTCCGATTCGGCGGCCGAGATCAAGGTCACTTTTTGCGGCGGCACCAGCATGTCATCGACGCAAATCGAGATGCCGGCGCGCGTTGCAAGGCGGAAACCGGACTGCATCAGCTTGTCTGCAAAGACGACGGTCGCGCGCAAGCCGCACTTGCGGAAAGAGGTGTTGATCAGCTTCGAAATTTCCTTCTTCTTTAGCGCGCGGTTGAGCACGGAGAACGGCAAGCCCTTGGGCAAGATCTCCGACAAAATGGCGCGCCCGATGGTCGTTTCGTAACGCGTGATCGTTTTGACGAACTCGCCCGTTTCCGCATCTTTCGGGTATTCCGTGATACGCACAGTCACGCGCGATGTCAGCTCGACTTCCTTGTTATCGTAGGCGCGGATCACTTCGGATACGTCAGGAAACATCATGCCTTCGTTCTTGGCGTTGATCGCTTCGCGCGTCGCGTAATACAGGCCGAGCACGATATCTTGCGAAGGCACGATCGAAGGTTCGCCATTCGACGGGAACAAGATGTTGTTTGACGCTAACATCAGCGTGCGCGCCTCCATCTGCGCTTCAATCGACAGCGGCACGTGGACCGCCATTTGGTCACCGTCGAAGTCGGCATTAAATGCCGCGCAAACGAGCGGATGGAGCTGGATCGCCTTGCCTTCGATTAAGACGGGCTCGAAGGCTTGGATGCCCAGGCGGTGAAGCGTAGGCGCACGGTTGAGCATGATCGGATGTTCGCGGATCACGTCTTCCAAGATATCCCAGACCACCGGTTCCTGGATCTCGACTAGTTTCTTGGCGGCCTTGATCGTCGTCGCCAAGCCCATCAACTCGAGCTTGTTGAAAATGAACGGCTTGAATAATTCCAACGCCATCAGCTTGGGCAAGCCGCACTGGTGCAGCTTGAGTTGCGGACCCACCACGATGACGGAACGGCCCGAGTAATCGACGCGTTTGCCCAGCAAGTTTTGACGGAAACGGCCGCCCTTGCCCTTAATCATTTCTGCCAAGGATTTCAATGGACGCTTGTTGGCGCCCGTCATGGCTTTGCCGCGCCGGCCGTTGTCGAGCAAGGAATCGACCGCTTCTTGCAACATGCGCTTTTCATTACGCGTGATGATTTCCGGGGCGCGCAATTCCATCAAGCGCTTCAAGCGATTGTTGCGGTTGATGACGCGGCGATACAGGTCGTTCAAGTCGGAGGTGGCGAAACGGCCGCCATCGAGTGGCACCAGGGGACGCAGTTCGGGCGGCAGCACGGGCAGTACTTCCATGATCATCCAGTCCGGCTTGATGCCCGAACGCTGGAATGCCTCAAGCACCTTCAGGCGCTTCGCGTATTTCTTGATCTTCGCTTCGGACTTTGATTCCTTCAACTCCACGCGCAAGGTTTCGGCATCGCGGTGGATGTCGATCGAGCGCAGCAATTCGCGGATGCCTTCGGCGCCCATGAAGGCGGTGAAGTCGTCGCCGTACTCTTCGTACTTGGCGGCGTAATCGTCTTCCGACATGATTTGGCATTTTTTCAAAGGCGTCATGCCGGGATCGGTGACGACGTAGGCTTCAAAATACAAGACCCTCTCGATATCGCGCAAAGTCATGTCGAGCACCATCCCCAGGCGCGAGGGCAAGGACTTCAGAAACCAGATGTGCGCGGTCGGCGAGGCCAGTTCGATGTGGCCCATGCGTTCGCGCCGCACTTTCGCCAGCGTGACTTCGACACCGCACTTCTCGCAGATCACGCCGCGGTGCTTCAAGCGCTTATATTTGCCGCACAGGCACTCGTAGTCCTTGATGGGGCCAAAAATCTTGGCGCAGAACAAGCCGTCGCGCTCAGGCTTGAAGGTGCGGTAGTTGATGGTTTCCGGCTTTTTGACTTCGCCGTAGGACCAGGAACGTATTTTTTCAGGCGACGCCAGACCAATCTTGATGGCGTCGAAGGTTTCGTTTTGCTGAACTTGCTTGAATAGATCGAGCAGTGCTTTCATGTATCACTCCAGGTGATTAAATTTCATTTCTGAGACGGCCGTTGCCCGGCAAGGTTTCCCCGCCGGGCGAGCCCGTCACAAACCAATTAGCGAGAAGTTCTCGTTATCAGTTTCTTTCCAGGTCAATATCAATACCCAGAGAGCGGATTTCCTTCACCAACACGTTGAAGGATTCCGGCATACCGGCGTCGATGACATGGTCGCCTTTGACCAGGTTTTCATACACCTTGGTACGGCCGTTCACGTCATCGGACTTGACGGTCAGCATCTCTTGCAGCACGTAGGACGCGCCGTACGCTTCCAAGGCCCACACTTCCATTTCACCGAAACGCTGGCCGCCGAACTGGGCTTTGCCGCCCAGCGGCTGCTGCGTCACTAGCGAGTAAGGCCCCGTCGAACGGGCATGCATCTTGTCGTCAACCAAGTGATGCAGCTTGAGCATGTGCATCACGCCAACGGTCACTTTGCGCTCAAACGCTTCACCCGTGCGTCCGTCATACATCGTCACCTGGTTCTTGGACGGCGTCATGCCCAGTTTCGCAGCGATGCTGTCCGGGTACGCCAAGTCCAGCATGCGCCGGATTTCCTCTTCATTGGCGCCATCGAACACGGGGGTAGCAAACGGAACACCTTTTTTCAAGTTCTCGGCTAGCTTCATGATCTCTTCATCGCTAAACTTGTCGAGGTCTTCCGGCTTGCCGTTCTCGTTGTAGATGACGGTCAAAAACTTGCGCATTTCCACCACTTTTGCCTGCGCCTTCAGCATTTCGCCGATGCGTAGCCCCAGACCCTTGGCGGCCCAGCCCAAGTGGGTTTCCAGAATCTGCCCCACATTCATGCGCGAAGGAACACCCAAGGGGTTGAGCACCACGTCCGCCGGCGTCCCGTCGGCCATATACGGCATGTCCTCGACCGGCACGATACGCGACACGACGCCCTTGTTCCCGTGGCGCCCAGCCATCTTGTCGCCCGATTGCAAGCGGCGTTTCACGGCCAAGTATACTTTGACCATTTTCTGCACGCCAGGTTGCAGTTCATCGCCCTGAGTCAGCTTCTTGCGTTTTTCTTCGAAGGCCAGGTCGAACTGATGACGCTTCTCGGCAATCGATTCCTTGATCGCTTCCAGCGCTATGGCCGCGTCGTCGTCCGCGGGGCGGATGTCGAACCAGTGGTAACGGTCCAGATCGTCCAAGTAGTCCTTGGAAATCTTGACGCCTTTCGCCAGCTTTTTCGGGCCGCCGTTGACGATTTTTCCGATCAGCATTTTTTCCAAACGCTGGAAGGCATCGCCCTCAACAATTCGCATCTGGTCATTCAAGTCGAGGCGATAGCGCTTCAATTCGTCATCGATAATCTGCTGAGCGCGTTTGTCGCGCACGATGCCTTCGCGGGTAAACACTTGGACGTCGATCACGGTGCCGATCATGCCCGAGGGCACGCGCAGCGACGTGTCTTTCACATCGGAAGCCTTTTCGCCGAAAATGGCGCGCAGCAGCTTTTCTTCCGGGGTCAGCTGAGTTTCGCCCTTTGGCGTCACCTTACCGACCAGGGTGTCGCCAGCCTCGACTTCCGCACCGATATAGACGATACCGGATTCATCCAGGCGGGCCAGCTGATTTTCAGCCAGGTTCGAGATATCCCGCGTGATTTCTTCCGCGCCCAGCTTGGTGTCACGGGCGACGACGGACAACTCTTCGATGTGGATCGACGTGTAGCGGTCGTCTTTCACGACATTTTCCGAGATCAGGATCGAATCTTCGAAGTTGAGGCCGTTCCACGGCATAAACGCGACGGTCATGTTCTGACCCAACGCCAGTTCACCCAAGTCGGTTGAGGCGCCGTCAGCGATCACGTCGCGTTTGGCGACCCGGTCGCCCACTTTGACGATGGGGCGCTGGTTGATGTTGGTGTTCTGGTTCGAGCGCGTGTACTTGATCAGATTGTAAATGTCGACACCGACCTCACCCGTCGTCGCTTCGTCATCGTTGACGCGGATGACGACTCGGCCCGCATCGATATAATCGACGATACCGCCGCGCAGCGCCTGCACGGTGGTGCCAGAGTCGACCGCAACGGTGCGTTCGATACCGGTGCCGACCAGCGCCTTTTCAGGACGCAGGCAAGGCACGGCCTGGCGCTGCATATTCGCGCCCATCAAGGCGCGGTTCGCATCATCGTGTTCCAGGAACGGAATGAGCGAGGCCGCAACGGATACGATCTGGCCCGGCGCCACGTCCATGTACTGGATACGCTCGGGCGAGACGAGGATCGTTTCCCCCGCTTCGCGCGACGACACGAGTTCATCGGACAAGACGCCGTTCTTGTCGATCGTTGCATTCGCCTGGGCGATGATGTAACGTCCTTCTTCGATGGCCGACAGATAATCGATCTGGTCGGTGATCTTGCTGTCTTCGACCTTGCGGTACGGCGTTTCCAGGAAGCCGTATTCGTTCAAGCGAGCATACAGGGCCAAGGAATTGATCAGACCGATATTCGGTCCTTCGGGCGTTTCGATCGGGCACACGCGGCCATAATGGGTCGGATGCACGTCGCGCACCTCGAAACCGGCGCGTTCGCGGGTCAGGCCGCCCGGTCCCAGCGCAGAGACACGCCGTTTGTGGGTGATTTCCGACAAGGGATTGGTCTGATCCATAAACTGCGACAGCTGCGAAGAACCGAAAAACTCGCGGATCGCCGCCGAAATCGGCTTGGAATTGATCAGGTCGTGCGGCATCAAGTTGTCCGCTTCCGCTTGCCCGAGGCGTTCCTTGACGGCCCGTTCGACGCGCACCAAGCCGGCGCGGAACTGGTTCTCGGCCAGTTCGCCCACGCAGCGCACGCGACGGTTACCCAGGTGATCGATATCGTCCACTTCGCCGCGGCCATTGCGCAGTTCCACCAGGATCTTGATCACGGACAGCACGTCTTCGTTCGACAGCGTCATCGAGCCCGTCAGTTCATCGCGGCCGATGCGGCGGTTGAACTTCATGCGCCCCACAGCCGACAAGTCGTACCGGTCCGAGTTATAAAACAAGCCGTTAAACAGGGCTTCGACCGAATCTTCCGTGGGCGGCTCGCCCGGGCGCATCATGCGGTAGATCGCCACTTTCGCCGCCATCTGGTCGGCCGTATCGTCGATACGCAAGGTTTGCGAAATATAGGCGCCCTGATCCAAGTCGTTTGTATACAAGGTCTGGATTTCGCGAATGTTCGCCTCGCGCAAGCGGCCCAGCAAGTCCTCGGTCAGCTCATCGTTGGCGCTAGCGACGACTTCGCCGGTGTCGGCATCGACAATGTTTTTGGCGATGACGCGACCGAGCAGATAGTCTTCAGGCACGGAAATATGCTTGATGCCGGCCGCTTCGATGTCGCGCACGTGTTTGGCGTTGATCCGCTTGTCCTTGAGGACCAGCGACTTGCCCGACTTGTCGACGATATCGAAGCGCGCCACTTCCCCGCGCAAACGCTCGGCGACGAATTCCATTTCAGCGCCCTCGGAGCGCAGATTGAAATTGTCGAACACGAAGAAGTTCGCCAGGATCTGCTCATGCGACATTCCGATGGCTTTGAGCAAAATCGTCACGGGCATCTTGCGGCGTCGATCGACGCGGAAAAACAAGATGTCTTTCGGGTCGAATTCGAAGTCCAGCCATGAGCCGCGGTAAGGAATAATGCGGGCCGAGAACAATAGCTTGCCCGAAGAGTGGGTCTTGCCGCGGTCATGCTCAAAGAAGACGCCAGGCGAGCGGTGCAGCTGCGAGACGATGACGCGCTCGGTGCCATTGATGACGAAGGAGCCGGTAATCGTCATGAGCGGCAGTTCGCCCATGTAGACTTCCTGCTCTTTCATTTCCTTGACCACGGGCTTGGTCGGGGATTCCTTGTCCAGGATCACCAAGCGCACCTTGGCGCGCAGCGGCGACGCAAACGTCAGTCCGCGCTGCTGGCATTCCTTGACGTCGAAGGCGGGATCGCCCAGGACGTACGAGAGGAATTCGAGGCGCGCAAAACCATTGTGCGACACGATCGGGAAAATGGAGGTGAAAGCCGATTGCAGACCGTCATTCTTGCGCTGAGGTGGTGGCACATCTTGTTGCAAGAAGCTATGATAAGACTCGAGCTGGGTCGCCAGCAGGAACGGAACGTGGTGAACGTTGGCGCGCTTCGCGAAAGATTTGCGAATGCGTTTCTTCTCAGTAAATGAGTAGTGCATGGACACTCCGTGAGTGACAGAAAGGATAGAAAATTCAGGTTTTGCGAGTGCGCGCCGACTGCGTGTGACACAGACGAAACCTCAAGGTTCTATTAATTCCGGGTTTAATCGGGACAACTCTGAACTGTTACAAATACGATGCAGACGACAAAGGAGCCAAAGTCGGGTTTCTCCTTTTTACGGGAGAACCACAGGCTTTGACTCGGGCGCCAACGTGCCGCCGACCAACTAAATTACTTGATTTCGGCTTTTGCGCCTGCATCTTCCAGTTTCTTCTTACCGGCTTCAGCGTCCGCTTTCGAGACCGCTTCTTTTACCGTTTTTGGCGCGCCATCAACCAAGTCTTTCGCTTCTTTCAAACCGAGGCCCGTGATTTCGCGCACTGCTTTAATGACGCCAACCTTGTTCGCGCCGTATTCATTCAAGATCAGGTTGAATTCGGTTTGCTCTTCAGCCACCACTGCTGCGGCACCGCCGGCTGCAGGAGCCGACATTGCTGCGGCGGAGACGCCGAATTTTTCTTCGAATGCTTTGACCAAGTCGTTCAGGTCCATTACGGACATGGAGCTTACGGCTTCCAGGATATCGTCTTTGCTAATTGCCATTTTGAAACTCCTAAATTGATTACGTTAGTTACATCAGATCGGTACTGAAAGAAAAAAGCGCGGCTATTACACCGCTGGCGTTTCCGCTGCCGGCGCATCTGCTACTGGCGCTTCGGCCACGGCTGCCACTGGGGCAGACGCTGCGAAATCAGCCTCTTTTTTCGCTGCCAGGGCAGCCAGACCACGTGCAAAGCCCGACACCGGAGCCAGCATGACGCCCAACAACTGGGCGATGAGGACTTCACGGCTAGGGATGCTAGCCAACGCTGTAATGGCCGCTTTATCGAGCGGCTTGCCAGCGTAGTTACCTGCCTTGATGACCAGTTTGTCGTTGATTTTGGCAAAGTCGGAAATGACCTTGGCGGCAGCAACGGCATCTTCCGAGATCGAGTAGATCAACGGACCGGACATGGAATCGGCGAGGCTAGCGAATGCGGTGCCTTCAACGGAGCGACGAGCTAATGTGTTTTTCAACACACGCAAGTACACGCCTTGGGCACGCGCTTTGGCACGCAGTTGCGTCAAGTGACTAACCTGGATGCCACGATATTCGGCCACGACGATAGTTTGCGCGTTTGCAACTTGCGCGGAAACTTCGGCGACGACGGCCTTTTTGTCATTCAGATTGAGACTCACAATCAACCTCCTTTAATGATGTTTGGCGATCTCAACCGAGTGGTTGAGCGCCTCGCATCGGTTCGAACACGGCGTCCGAAGTTAGGAGTACAAACACTGGCGGATACATACGCGCAGCATGGACTGCAAAACTTGTTCGGGTGCACCATCTGCGTTGGGCGCCGCCGGCTGCCCGGTAGCGATTAACCTCATGCATGTGTTCGCACTCGGCCCAACGGTCTTTGATTGCCTGGCGTTAATATGCAAACCATATCAACACCAGCCCAAAGATGCGCCTGATGGCAACATCGCCATCAGGACTCTAAAACTTAACTTTAAGCGGCGACCAGCGTCGTCTGATCGACGCGGATGCCGGCGCCCATGGTCGATGACAGCGACACCTTGCGCAGGTAGACACCCTTGCTGGTTGCCGGCTTGGCTTTGGTCAACGCTTCGATCAATGCCACCAGATTCGATTTCAAGTCGGCATCAGCGAACGACTTGCGACCGATCGTCGCGTGAATGATACCGGCCTTGTCCGTACGGTACTGAACTTGACCCGCTTTCGCGTTTTTGACCGCGGTTGCGACATCCGGCGTGACAGTGCCGACTTTCGGGTTAGGCATCAGGCCGCGAGGTCCCAGAATTTGGCCCAAAGTACCGACGATACGCATGGTGTCGGGCGAAGCGATGACGATGTCGAAAGGCATGTTACCCGCCTTGATCGACTCGGCCAGGTCTTCCATACCAACGATGTCGGCGCCGGCAGCTTTCGCTTGCTCCGCTTTTTCGCCGGTGGCGAAGACGGCAACGCGCACGCTCTTGCCGGTACCGGCGGGCAGCACGACAGAGCCGCGCACCACTTGGTCGGACTTTTTAGGATCGACACCCAGTTGCACGGAGACGTCGATCGATTCGTTGAACTTGGCAGTGGCGCATTCCTTGATGATCGCCACCGCGTTGTCAAACTGGTAGGCCTTGGTGCGATCGACCTTGGCCTTCATTGCTTTAATGCGTTTGGACAGCTTAGCCATTACAGACCCTCCACCGTGATGCCCATCGAACGCGCAGAACCGGCGATGGTGCGAACGGCAGCATCCATGTCGGCCGCGGTCAGATCCGGCGATTTCAATTTAGCGATTTCTTCAGCTTGGGCGCGTGTCAGCTTACCGACTTTGTCGGTATGGGGAGTCGGCGAACCCTTGGTGACTGCCGCGGCCTTCTTGATCAGGTAAGTGGCCGGCGGCGTTTTCATCACGAACGTGAAGGATTTGTCCGCAAACGCGGTAATCACGACGGGGATCGGCATGCCTGGCTCAACGCCTTGCGTCTGCGCGTTGAACGCCTTGCAAAATTCCATGATGTTGAGGCCGCGCTGACCGAGGGCCGGCCCGATCGGAGGGGACGGGTTTGCCTTACCAGCTGGCACTTGCAGCTTGATAAAACCAATGATTTTCTTTGCCATGATTGGCTCCTAACTTGGATTGAGTAGTAGCGCCCCGCCGGCGACTGCGTCAACGGGGCTCCTCTGACCGGATTTTCGCAAAACGCGACGCTCCGGCTGGGCGTTATTTATGCTTTTTCGACTTGCCCGAAATCGAGCTCGACCGGGGTGGCGCGACCAAAAATGGTGACCGAGACGCGCACTTTGGATTTCTCGTAATTGACTTCCTCGACGTAACCGTTGAAGTCGGTGAACGGACCATCCTTGATCCGTACTTGCTCGCCCACTTCGTAAAGCGTTTTTGGGCGGGGCTTTTCAATGCCCTCTTGCATTTGCTGCATAATCTTGTCGATTTCGCGCGCGGGAATCGGCGTCGGCTTGTTCGACTTGCCACCGATAAAGCCGGTGACCTTGCTCGTGTTCTTAACCAGATGCCACGTCTCGTCCGTCATTTCCATCTCGACTAGGACGTAACCGGGGAAGAAACGGCGCTCGGTGACTGATTTCACGCCATTTTTAACTTCAACGACTTCCTCGACCGGCACCAGGATCTGACCGAACTGGTCTTGCATGCCGGCCCGCTCCACACGCTCGGTCAAGGCCCGCATCACGCTTTTTTCCATGCCGGAATACGCATGCACGACGTACCAGCGCTTGTTGCTTACGGGCACAGCTGCGCCAGCTTGCACTGCGCCAGCTTGCGCTGCGCCAGCTTGCGCTGCGCCCCCATCTGGCGCCGGATTCTCATCCGGCAAGGCGCTACCCGGCAAGACGTTGCCCGGCACATCATCTTGCACATTTTCACTCATTTATTTTTCCAACCCAAAATCACGTCGTACAACAAGAACTCAAGCAACTTATCCGCGCCCCAGAGGAATACAGCCATGACGAGGACGAAGGCAAACACGATCGCCGTGATTTGGGTCGCTTCTTTGCGGGTCGGCCACACGACTTTCTTGGTTTCGCGCACGGACTCTTTGGCGAAATTGAGGAATTCGCGTCCGCTCGTCGAAGTCCACAAGAGCAGAACGGCAATAGCCAAACCAGCCACGAGTGCGCCTGCGCGCACCAGAGCTGGTTTGTCTGATAGGTAATAAAACCCGACCACACCTGCAATCGCGACCAATACGGCCAGTGCGACTTTTACCTTGTCGTTCGACGTGCTGACAGTTTGCACGGGTTGATTTGACATACTTTTTTACTTTCGGTGCCCTGCACCAGAACGGTGGCAGGGACGGAGGGCATCGAACCCCCAACCTTCGGTTTTGGAGACCGACGCTCTGCCAATTGAGCTACGTCCCTACGAAAACTTTAGAGGAACCACTATTCTACCACTTGGCAATTGCCAGTTGGAAGTCCAGTGGGTTTCCTTACGCGAGGATCTTGGCAACC
>PKWL01000077.1 GCA_003133225.1 Janthinobacterium sp. | reverse complement strand
TTCCGAATTCTGCGTACTCCCCTTCATGCGTTCCAGTGCTTTTTGCATCAGCTGCACGCAGCGGGCCGCCGTGGCAGGTTCCAGGTTTGCCGACCATTGACCATGCGTACTTCCCATGCGCCGCTTCCGACACGCCGTACCAGGGCCGCTGGTAGACTTACCTATAAGGCCTTGCTGCAGAGTTTGAAATCCGGGTCATCCGCATAATACTGGATGTCGAAGCCAAGGCTTTTCATCAATTTCAACATGCCGGTGTTTTTCGTGAGCACCAGACCGTCGATTTCCGTCAAGCCTTTGTGGCGCGCCACGTCCATGATCGACTGCATCAAGCGCGAGCCCAACCCTTGACCGCTGAACTCGTCATCGACGACGAGGGAGAACTCGCAACTGCTAAGGTCGGGGTTGGCAACATAGCGCGAGACGCCGATGATGCGTTCGGTTTCACTAAATTCACCGTCGCTGGTCGGCGCGCGCTGCTTGTAGACGGCAACGAGTGCCATTTCGCGGTCATAATCGATCAAGGTGTAACGCGCCAGCATGCGTTCTGAGTGTTCGCGCATGGATGAGACAAAGCGATAGTAACGCGCCTTGTCCGACAATTTGCGCATGAACTCTTGCAGCATCGTGGCATCATCGGGCTGTATCGGGCGCATCGTATATTGGGCGCCGCCGCGCAGCGGCCAGTCCTGCGCATAATTTGACGGGTAGGGCAGGATTGCCAGATGGTCGTAGCGGTGGGCCGATGGCGGCGCATGGTCGACGACAATGCGGGCGTCCACCACCAAAGCCCCGGCGTCGTCGACGATTAAGGGGTTGATGTCCATTTCCCGCAATTGCGGCAAGGCGCACACCATTTCCGACACGCGCAGCAAGACGTGTTCAATCGCTTCCAGATCGGCGGCCGGGGCGCCGCGCCATTCGCCCAGGGTGGCGGCCGAGCGCACACGCTGGATCAGGCGTCGCGCCAGAAATTGATTGAGCGGCGGCAACTCAGCCGCCCGGTCGTCGATCAGCTCGATCATGGTGCCGCCGGCGCCGAAAGTGATGACCGGCCCGAAAGGCTGATCTGTGACGAGGCCGATGTACAGTTCGCGCCCGCGCTTCTTGCCAGACATTTTTTGGATGGTTACGCCGTTGATCTGCGCCTCCGGCTTGAGGCTGCGCACGGTCGCTATCATGTCGCTGTAGACGTCGCGTACGCCGGTGGCATTTAGAACATTGAGGACGACGCCTTGCACATCGGACTTATGCGCGATGTCGGGCGAGTCGATTTTGAGGGCGACCGGGTAGCCGATCTGGCTGGCGATCAAGATCGCCTCGTTGGCGCTGCGCGCCAAGATGGTCTGGGTGATGGGGATATGGAAAGCGGCCAAAAGAGCTTTCGACTCCATTTCAGTTAGCACCATGCGCCGTTCCGCCAACACGCTTTCGATCAACATGCGCGCCCCTTCCAGATCCGGCTGCGCCAGTTGCGACAAGGGTGGCGGCGTCTGGTGCAGCAGTTGCTGGTTCTGGTAAAAGGAGGCGATGTTATGGAAGGCATCGACCGCCGCTTCCGGCGTGCGGAAGGTGGCAATGCCGGCCCCGTTGATCACTTGCCGGGCTTCGGCGACCTTTTCATCGCCCATCCAGCACGTGAGCAGGGGTTTGCTCATGCCGGCATGCAAGCTGGTTAGTGCGGCAGCCACTTCCGTCGGGTTGCTGCCCAGCTTGGGCGAATAAATGGCCAGAACGCCATCGACCGCGGCATCGCCGGAACAAGCCTCGATGGCGGCGCGGTAATGTTGCGGGCCCGCTTCCTCCGACAGGTCGACCAAGTGCGTGAGGGTGGCGAGCGGCGGCAGTTGCGGCGCCAGTGCCGTGACCGTGGCCGGTGACAGGCAGGCCAGGTCCAATTCAAGCTCGGTGAGCCAGTCGGCGGCCAAGACGCCGGGGCCGCCACCATTGGTCACGATCGCCAGGCGGGAACCGACGGGGCGATGGTTCGAGGCCAGACATTTGGCGGCGGAAAAAAGTTGCACGAACGATTTGACGCGCACCGCACCGGCCCGGCGCAAGGCGGCGTCGAACACTTCGTCGCTGCCGACGATGGCACCAGAATGGGTCAAGGCGGCTTGCGATCCGGCAGCCTTGCGCCCGGCCTTGAGCACCACGACCGGTTTCGTGTTGGCGGCGGCGCGCAAGGCGCTGATGAAGCGGCGCGCATTGTGTATGCCTTCCATGTAGATCACGATACTTTGGGTGGCCGGGTCGGTCGCCAGAAAATCGAGAGTTTGCGCCAAATCGACCGATGTGTTTTGTCCCAGCGACACCACGGTCGAAAAGCCCACGGCGTTCTTGCCGGCCCAGTCCAATATCGACGAGGTCAGCGCACCCGACTGGGACACCAGCGCCAGTGAGCCCGGTTGCGCCAAGACACCGGCCACGCTGGCATTGATTTTCAGGCGCGGACGTTGATAGCCGAGGCAGTTTGGCCCCAGTAATTGCATGCCGTATTTACGGGCGATCGCATGCAGCTCTTTTGCATGCGCCAGATCGACGCCCGATGAAATGATGATGGCGGCCTGACACTGGATGCGCCCGGCCACTTCCAGCGCAAACGCCAGTTCCTCGTTGGGCAGGGCGATCACCGCCAAATCGGCGCGCGCGTGGACCAAGTCGCTTAGGGTGCCGCTCATGCTAACGTCGAGAAACGTCACGGGCCCGGCAAAGCCGCTCTCGCGTATCTGGGCGCTGATGCTGCGACCGTAGCTGGTTTGACGTTCAGGCTCGTCAGGCGCGCCTGCCAACACGACAATGGAGGTGGGCGAGAACAGCGGGGTCAGATAATGCTTGTCCATAGGTATGTTTTGGCCAAAATAGAATTCAAGTGAATTTGCATGGGAGGCAGTCGGCGCGCAAGATTGCCATGTCCTGGGTTTTTGAAGGCGCGCCAGCAGGTGTCCGGCCGGCCGTCCACGGCAAGGATCGCGCGCACCTTTGCGTGGCGGCGGCGGGCTTGGTGCCGGAGGCGCGGTTGTCGGCTTTGGGCGCATCGCGCCGAGCCTGGTCCGACTGGCGCCGGCGCTGCCCGCCCGTAGTCGAAGTTTGCTGCTTGTTTTTTTGTTCCCTGCGCCGCGTCATAAAGGCTCCGTGGGTCGAATTTTCTGCTGCTGAGTCGGGCTCCGTTGTCGCTCCGCGCTGCGCCCCGCCGTGTGGCCTGGCCCCTGCGGCGGGCTCGAAAGGGGACCGTGCAGACGCAGCGCTTGATCCGGCAGCGCGCCGCCACCGGGCCAGGGCCCTGCGTCAAGCTACTTTGCCGAGCCTTCCGCCGCGGCGTCGTCGCCCATTGGCCGTTCGCTGCGTGTGGGCGACAGCCCAGGGCCAAGCTGGCTCCCGGTAGGCTCCAACTGGCCCGCGGCCCCCTTGGCGAGCGCCACGAGCAGCGGCACCCACGCTTTAGTTGCGTTGCGAATTGATGAGGATCTTGACATGTTTCGCGCCTGGACGAACCGGCTCGGTCACACCCTCGAAGTCGCCGGCACTGGGCGTCGCGCTGCCCGAATTTGAAATGCGCGCGCCAACCACCACCATTGGATAGCTTGATAGTTTGGCGCTGGAAATGACACTCATGCTGTCGTCGAGCACGAAATTGAACGGAAGATCTTTCACTTGTTTGCGCAGGACTGCCAGTGGGAAAGGCGGTCCTTGCGCGGCGCGGGCGAAGATGAACACGGTTTCGGCGCCGCTCACTTTGGCGCGCAGCGTAGCGTCAAGCTCGACGGTCCCTCCCACTTCGGTGGCGGCTGCGGCGCGCGCCTTAGCAACAGGCTTTTGCGCGGCGGCCGGATCACCCGCCAAGCCTTGCGCCTCGCCGATATTACTCATGGTGGTGCTTGCCGTATCGGACTCTGGTGGAACCAGCAAGAGGATTTTTTTCCATTGTTTGACCGCGGCCACATAGTCGTGGCGCTCGAATGCGGCACTGCCGGACAAGGAAAGCGCTTTGACATTCGACGGGTCCGCCAGGAGTGCGCGCTCGATTAGCTGTTCCGGTTCGCCTTGCATGCTTCTATTGCGTGACATGGCCAGGGTGTCGGCGTAGTTGGCCAGCACATCGGCATTGCCGGGAACGAGTGTCACCAAGTGTGCATAGGCAGCGGCCGCTTCGGGGAACTGGCCCAAGGTATCGTAAGAGCGCGCCAGCATGTTCCAGCCATCGGCGTCGTCCGGTTTGTCTTTCAAGCGCTGGGCCAGCCCGGCGACCATGTCGATCAGCTGCTGTTTGGTCACCTCATGAGCTTGGTCCTTGGATGCGATCTGCGCCGGGTCGAGCCCATCAGGCGAGCCAAGCAGTAAATACAGCGCGACCGCGACGACGGGAATGGCTAGGCCGAGCAGCACGGCGCTCCAGCGCCGGTCCCCCTTGGAATCGGTACTGGCGACGCCTGGCTGCACATCTTCGGCCACGCGTCTTTCCAGTTCCTTCCTTGAGCTGTCATAGCCGGGCGCATCGATGGTGCCGGCCGCGAGATCGGCATCGAGTTCGCGCAACTGGTCGCGCAGCACGGCCAAATTGGCTTCATCGCGCAGGGCATGCCGGGTCACGACGGCTTCTTTACGCAACAGCGTGGGTAAAATGAACAGCAGGGCACCGCCCATCAAGAGCGCGGCGACGATTAAAAATGCGGTCATTTCGTTTCCTTAGTTTCAGTAGTGGCGCGCAGCAGGTTGGCGGCGCGCTCCGTTTCGGCTGGCGGCAAGGCGTCCACTTGGGGGCGGCGGCGGCGCAGATTTCGAATGAGGAAGCCGACTCCGCCGATCATCAACAGAAAAGGACCGCACCACAGGAGCCAGGTGGTGGCCTTGAACGGGGGCCGATACAAAACGAAATCGCCGTAGCGTTCCACCATGTAGTCGACCACGGCCTGGTCCGACATGCCTTGGGCCAGCTTTTCGCGCACTTGGTTTCTCAAGTCGATCGCCAAATCGGCATGCGAGTCGGCGATCGTCTGGTTTTGACACACGAGGCAGCGCAGCTCTGCAGATAGGGCCATGAC
Organism: Janthinobacterium sp.; assembly: GCA_003133225.1. Classification (GTDB taxonomy): domain Bacteria; phylum Pseudomonadota; class Gammaproteobacteria; order Burkholderiales; family Burkholderiaceae_D; genus Janthinobacterium. Next base: position 57,994 of record PKWL01000077.1, on the reverse strand, counting down.
ATGCATTTCCAGCACCGGATCAGCGGCCACCGGTAGCGCGACATTGGCAAGGGCGAGCGCGCTCGATAGCGCAAGCAAACAGCCGAACAATAATTTACGCACGATTTAACTCTTTGATCAAAGGTAAAAGTTTGGTGTTGATGACCTCAAGGGTCACCGGGCCGATGTACTTCATGCGGATCACGCCCTGCTTGTCAATGACAAATGTTTCGGGGACGCCATACACGCCATAATTGATACCGACCCGGCCGTCGGCATCGAAGGCCGACACCTTGTAGGGATTGCCAAATTGACGCAGCCAGCCATTGCCGTCGGCCCGCGCGTCCTTATAGTTGAGGCCCACGATCGGCACCACCGCTTGGCGCGAGAACTCCAGCAAGATGGGATGCTCCTCGCGGCACGACACGCACCACGAGGCCCAGACATTCAACAGCCAGACTTGGCCTGCCATGTCCGACGGCGAAATGGTCTGTTCGGCGTCACCTAGTTGCGACAATTTGAAACTGGGCGCCGGCTTGCCGATGAAGGGCGACGGTACTTCGCGCGGATTCAAACGCAGCCCGACACCGAGAAACAGCAGCAATGCGATAAATATGCCTAGGGGTAAAAGAAATCGTTTCATTGTCCCAACTTTCCGTCTTCAGTTTGCGGGTGCCGACGCCACAGCTCATGCCGTCGAACAATATTGCTTGGGCGCGGCGCGCAACGCCTTCGTTCAAACGGCAACGCCAAGGGCGGCGCCGGGCGCTGCTTCCTGCGCCGCCCGGCGCCGGCTCGACGCCATCCGATAGCGGCGGTCGGAGGCGGCCAGGAAGCCGCCGAAAGCGATAATCAGGCAACCGGCCCAGATCCATCCGACGAAAGGCTTGTGCTGCACGCGCACCACCCACACATCCTGGCTGGTCGCCTCGCCCAAGGACACGTACAGGTCGCGCGTAAAGCCGCGGTCGATCGCCGCTTCCGTCATTGGCATCTGTTGCACTGTGAAGAGGCGCTTTTGCGGGGTCATCGTCGCAATCTTGGTGCCGCCGTAGGTGACTTCGAAAGTGCCTTGCGTCGCCGTGTAGTTGGGGCCCTTGATGTCCTTCAAATCCGTGAAGCGGAAGGTATAGCCGCCGGCGCTGGTGGTGTCGCCGACGCGCATGCTGACGTCGTTGGCCGTCTCCATGCCTTTGACGAGCGTCACCCCGGAAACGAACACGGCAATACCGGCATGCGCGACCAGCATGCCCCAGTAGCTGCGCGGCTGACTTGAAATGCGCAGCCACAGCGAGGCGCCGGCCGGCGCATGGCGCAAGCGCTCGAGCAGGTGGGATGCGGTGGCCAAGAGGATCCAGACGCTGCAGGTGACACCGAGCACCACCATGGGCGAGGGTGCGAACAACAAGGCTGCGGCCACTGCAAACAGCAGCGTGGCGAGCGCAATATAACGCAGCCGATGCAGTAGACCTTGCACCGATGCATTCTTCCAGCGCACGAACGGCCCCACCGCGATGAGCAAGAGAACGGGGATCATCAAGGGTACGAATACGGCTTCGAAATACGGAGGCCCCACTGAAATTTTACCCAGATCGAGGGCATCGAGGAACAGAGGATACAGCGTGCCCAACAAGACGGTGCCAGCCGCAGCCAGCAACAGGACGTTATTGACAAGCAACATGGATTCGCGCGAGAAGAGGCCGAATTTGCCGCCCAGGCCGACCTTGGGTGCGCGCCAAGCGTACAGTAAGAGCGAGCCGCCGATGACGACCGCGAGGAACACGAGGATGAATAGGCCGCGGCGCGGATCCGTCGCGAAGGCGTGCACCGACGTCAAGACGCCGGAACGCACGAGGAAGGTGCCCAGGAGCGACAGCGAGAAGGCGATGATGGCGAGCAGCACGGTCCAATTTTTGAAGCTGCCGCGCTTTTCCGTGACGGCCAATGAATGGATCAGCGCCGTGCCGACCAGCCACGGCATGAAGGATGCGTTTTCCACGGCGTCCCAAAACCACCAGCCGCCCCAGCCGAGCTCATAGTAGGCCCAGAAGCTGCCCAAGAAAATACCGAGCGTTAAAAACATCCACGCCACCAAGGTCCATGGCCGCGACCAGCGGGCCCATGCGGCATCGAGCTGGCCCCCCATCAGGGCGGCCAGAGCGAAGGCGAAGGCGACCGAAAAGCCGACATAGCCCATGTAGAGCAAGGGCGGATGAATGATCATGCCAAAATCTTGCAACAAAGGATTCAGATCGTGTCCATCAGCGGCCGCCGGCAACAAACGCTCGAACGGATTGGACGTAAACAGCATGAAGCTGAGGAAGCCCACGCTGATCAAACCCATCACGCCCAGCACGCGGGCGATCGTTTCATCGGGCAGCTGGCGGCTAAAGAGGGCGACGGCGAACGTCCACAGCACCAGCATCTGGGCCCACAGCAGCAACGATCCTTCGTGGCCGCCCCAGGTGGCGGCGATGCGGTAGTACAGCGGCAAGGTCGAATTCGAATTGGACGCTACATAGTTGACGGAAAAATCGTTCGTGACAAAGGCGGAAACGAGGCATGCGAACGCGATCGAGACAAAGACGAACTGCCCGGCCGCGGCCGGACGCGCCAGCGCCATCCAGCGCGCGTTGCCGCGAAAGGAGCCGGCGATGGGAACGATGCCCTGCACCAGCGCCAGGCACAGCGCCAGCATTAAACAGAAATTACCGATTTCAGGAGTCATTTGCTACCCTTGGTTTGGTTGCCGACGGTGGCGCCAGCGGCAGCGCTGGCGTTTTTGGCGAGATTGGCTTCTTTGCCCTTTTTCAGCGCATAGGCGGCGTCTGGAGGCATGTAATTTTCATCGTGCTTGGCCAGCACTTCATCGGCTAAAAACAGCTTGTCGTCGCCCAGCTTGCCTTCGGCGACGACGCCTTTGCCCTCGCGGAACAGGTCGGGCAGAATGCCGCGATAATGGACGCGGATGCTGTGCGCGGTGTCGGTGACGACGAAGGCGACCGTCACGCCGTCGCTCTGGCGTTGCAAGCTGCCTTTTTCGACCATGCCGCCCATGCGGAAGTTGCTGCCCCGCGGCGCTTCGCCGGCCAGAATTTGAGTGGGCGTGAAGAAAAACACGAGGTTCTTCTTGAATGCCGACGCCAGCATCCAGCCACCCAGAGACAGCACGCCCAGCGCGACGACGATCAGGATCAAGCGTTTATGCCTCGGTTTCATTGTTTGTTCCTTGCGCGCGCAGAGCAAAGCTGCGCTCGGATCGATTTCGAGCGCTGCGAGACGAGCAGCACTTCGCCGGCCATGCAGCCGAAAACCACCCCAAACGAGCCCCAAACGTACAAGGCGTAGCCGCCCATCGCGAAAAAGTCGCTCCAGCTGTCCCAGATCATCGTTGTGTCTCCATGAATTGTTTGCACCAATCGGTATGCCGCTCGCGCTCTAACACGATGCAGCGCAGGCGCAGCATCGTCATGGCAATCGTGTACGCCCAGAACGCGAGCGCCATGATCAGCATGCCCATCAGCATGGTGAGCGCCATGCTCGGGGCGCTCTTCAAGTTGATCGACGAGCCCTGGTGCAAGGTGTTCCACCATTGAACGGAAAAATAAATGACGGGGACATTGATGACGCCGACCAAGGCGAGCACGGCGCCGGCCCGATCGGCCCGCCGCGGTTCGTCGATCGCGGCCTGCAGCGCCATGAAGCCGACATACAAGAACAACAAGATCAGTTCCGAGGTCAGGCGCGCGTCCCAGACCCACCAGGCGCCCCAGGTCGGCTTGCCCCACAGCGCGCCTGTCCACAAAGCGAGGAAAGTAAACATGGCGCCCGTGGGCGCGAGCGCGCTGGCCATCATGGACGACAGGCGCGTATTAAAGGCTAAGCCCATGGCGGCCCAAAATGCCATGATCAGGTAGACCACCATTGACATCCATGCCGCCGGCACGTGCAGGAAAATGATGCGATAGGCGTCGCCTTGCTGACGGTCGGTTGGCGCCATGAAAAAGCCGACATAGACACCAATGACGCCAAGGACAAGCGCGATAGCGGAAAACCAGGGGATCAATTTTCCCGCAATCGGGAAAAAAGTCTGTGGCGACGCGTATTTGTACCAGTGGATGCGGTGTGATTCGCGTGCGCCGATAGGAATGTTGTTGGAAATGGACACCTTATATGCTCCAAAAAATAGGGTCTGGGGGGCTACGCCGCCCCGCTACACGAGGAAATTGGATTTCCCGAAAATGAGAAAAAGACGCGTTGCGCCCGCTCGGCGTCGCCCGCGTGTTACAGCCAAGAAGGCAGGGGGTGGCGCAAGGGCGCGTGATAAAATCAGTTTTATTCCTTTTAAGCAATTGTCGTGCCATGTCATTCGAGGGAAATGCGCAAGGCGGCCGCGGTGGCCCAGGGCGCTAGCGCGGCTGCGCCTGCCAGTATGCCACCTAGCAGCAGCAAATGCGCGCTACTACCCAAGCCGCTCGCTTCGGCGCCGACCGCACCGGCGCCGAAGATCAAGACGGGGATGTACAAAGGCAGCACCAGCAGCGATACCAGCACCCCGCCGCCGCGCACGCCCAGCGTCAGGGCGGCGCCGATCGCGCCGATCAGGCTCAATACGGGGGTCCCCACCAGCAGGCTGAAAAACAGGACCGCCACGGACGAGCGCGAGAGGTCGAACTGGACGCCCAGCAAGGGCGCCAATAAGACCAGCGGCAGACCCGATACCAGCCAATGCGCCATCACTTTTCCGATCACGATCACGGTCAAAGGTTCGGCGGAAAGAAGCATTTGCTCGAGGGTCCCGTCCGCAAAATCGAGCGCGAACAAACGTCCGAGCGCCAGCATTGATGCCAGCAGCGCGGCCACCCAGAGAATGCCCGGTGCCATTGTGCGCAAGAGCGCAGGTTCAGGTCCCACGCCCAAGGGAAACAGGGTAGCGACGATAATAAAAAAGAATAAGGTGGTCAACACGTCCGAGCGGCGCCGAAACGCCAGCAGCAAGTCGCGCCGGATGACGCAGCAAAGTGCCTTTAGCATAGGGTATCCCGGCTCAGGTCGAGATGGAGCGAGCGCTGCGAAGTCAGATTGATTTCCTGATGAGTTGTATAAATGACCATGCCGCCCTGCGCTAGATGCAGGTTGAGCGTCGCGCATAGTTCCGTGACCGCATCCTGGTCGAGCGCGGCGAAGGGCTCGTCGAGTATCCACAGCGGCGTTTGCATGCTGAGGCGCAGGCGCGCCAGCGCGACCCGTTTGCGTTGCCCTTGCGACAAGGCGCGCGTCGGCAAATCGGCGGCCCTGGCCAAACCGAGTGCGCCGAGGGCGGCGTAAGCTTGGTCGCGCCCGACCGGGGTGCCCGACAAGGTCGCGGCCACGACCACGTTTTCCCAGGCCAGCAGATCGTCCTTGACGCCGTTGGCATGGCCGAGATAGATCAGTTCGCTGCCGAATTCCTCGCGCGCGGAGCGGATGTTGCGCCCGTTCCAGCGCACTTCTCCCGCCGCCGGAAAGGCAAGACCGCACAGCATGCGCAGCAGGCTGGTTTTGCCGCTGCCGTTGGCGCCGGCGACCCGCATGGCGTCGCCCGCATGGAGGTCGAAGCCGATGTTTTGGAACAGTTCGCGCTCGCCGCGCGTGCAAGCCAAGTGATACGCTTGTAGACTCATTTGCCCCCTCTACACGCAAGCGGCGCGCACGCAAATTGCGCCGAAATTTTCTTGCGTTTCATCATTAATTTAGGAAATCAAGGCCGACAATTTTTCACAGTCGAGTAACGTGATGTGGCGTCCGGAGACCTTGATCAATCCTTCGGCGGAAAAGTCATGGAACAAACGGGACAAGGTTTCCGGCGTCAGGCTGAGGCGGGAAGCAATGAGCGTCTTGTTGGCAACCAGTTCAATATCGTCGCTGCTCTCGCGCCGGCGTTGCTGCAGTAAATACCCGGCCAGGCGTTGCCTTGCCGTTTGCGCGTAACTGCCGATGTCCCGCACCAGTCCATACAGCTGGCGCCCGACGCAGGTCATCAAGGAATGGGCAAAACTGAAATTTTCCTGCGCAATTTGCAAAATCGCAGCGCGTTCGGTGTGCAGTAACATGGAGTCGATGGTGGTTTTCACAAAAGCCAGATGGGGCTGCTCCAGCAGCATTTCGCCGAGGCCGAAGCATTTGCCCTGTCCCAAAATCTCGAGCGTCTTTTCGCCGCCCTGCTTGCTATACAGGCCAATTTGCACCTGGCCATAGACGACCCAGAATGTGCCTTCGGCGGCGTCGCCTTGATTGACGACGCAGATGTTCTGGGCTAGGCGCAGCGGGCTGGTCTTGGCTACGATTTCGTCAAGCTGGCTCTCGTCTAACATCTGGAACAAGGACGTATTGGCGAGAATGCTTTTCAGGTTGGGCGTGACATCGTCCATCGTTTTTTCATGTTTCTTGTTCAAGATCAAGCAGCATGATACCAACATGGTATTCGCATTTTTATGATCCAGATCAAATTATGCCATAAGCGCCCGGGAAATCACACGGCATCAAGCTCTCACCTTGCCGTCATAAATTAAAAACGCATGCTAAAACAACGGCTTAAAAAAGCCAACATTATTTGTGAATGAAAACCGGGGCGTGCCCCAAGTCGGTTTTTTTCACCGAAAGCCCATTGTTGCAACCTTGTTTTATGCGTCATCCGGATGCGGTTTTTCACACCAAAGCCCTTCATTTTTTTTGCCAAAGGCCTGGAATTTTTAGCTGTCAGGGCGCCGCTTTCGCGCGTGCCACCAAAAACACGGCTTTTTCCCGCAGGCGCAGGCGGGCATCGTTCTCGTCTTGCAGCTCGAAGACGATGGGGTGCGCCCCCGCCGCGGTGTGGCCGCGGGTGACGCCAACGCGCACCGCCACGTCGCGTGCGGCGCCCCCTTCCAGGACGACTTGGGCGGGTGATGCGAGCGTGATGGTGTCGATTCCGGAGACGGCGATATGGTAACGATGCGCTCGCTCGTCCGTATTCATGATGTGGAGCCGATAGACGTTCGCGACGACGCCCTCGGCCGCCTCGCTCTCCAAGGCCAGGCGGTCACGCATCACGTCCAACTTCAAGGGCAGGCGCGTGCCAAGCGAGCCGGCAAAAGCGGCGCAAAGCGCTGCCAGCATGCCCGCGTAGGCCAGCACGCGCGGGCGCAGGATGCGCGCGCGCATTTGCCGCGGCGACAGTTGGCGCGCGAGGGCGTTGTGCGTTGAATAGCGAATTAAGCCGCGCACTGCCCCGATTTTGTCCATCACCAGATCGCAAGCATCGATACAGGCGGCGCAACCCATGCAATCGGATTGCAAACCGCGGCGGATGTCGCTGCCGGTCGGGCACACCTGGACGCATAGCGTGCAGTCGATACAATCGCCCTGGCGCAGGTTTTGGCTAAGACTTTTCCGATTGCGCAGGCCGCGCGGCTCGCCGCGCGCCGTGTCGTAGGTCACGACCAGCGTATCGCGGTCGAAGAGGGTGCTCTGGAAACACGCATAGGGGCAAATGTCGCGACACACGGCCTCCCGCATCAAGCCCCCGTTGACGTAGGCGAGCGCGCCATAGAGTGCAATCCAAACCCATTCCCACGGGCCTAGAGCGGCGCTCGCCAAGCCCTGCAGCAGAGCCCGGATCGGCGTGAAATAAGCGACAAAAGTCAATCCGGTCCAAAACGCGAGCAGCAACCAGGCGCCATGCTTGATCGCTTTCTTTTGCAATTTGCGGCGCGAGGCGGGTTCCATGTCTAGCCGCATGCGCGCGCTGCGCCCCCCTTCTATGCGGCGCTCAATCCACATGAAAATTTCAGTGAAGACCGTATGCGGGCACGCGAAGCCGCACCAGAGTTTCCCGACAAGCGCACTTGACAGGAAAAGCGTGCAGGCGCAGATGATCAAAAGCGCGGCCAGATAAATGAGGTCTTGCGGCCACAGCACGATGCCAAAGAGATAAAATTTTCGCGCCGCCAAGTCGAACAGCACCATTGGGCGTCCGTTCCAGCGCAACCACGGCAAGCCGTAGAAGACCAGCTGCGTGACTCCTATGCACAGCCAGCGCGTTCTGGTGTAGCAGCCGGCAGTGGCGCGCACATAGATCGTAGCGCTTGGAGGCCTGTTCACGACGGCAACTGGCCGTTCAAATTCTCACCTGCCGTCGTCTCCATGGCACCGCCCAGTGCTCCGGGCGCGCGCCTCAAAGCGGCCCGGCACTTTTTCGCGCACTGGTTCCGGCACGCAAGGGCGAACGCCTCGGGCCCTAAACTACAGCAGTCCAAGCGTTTCAAACTCTTCCTGTTTGCGATACAGGCTGGACAAGCCCATCCCCAATTTTTGCGCGGCCACGCGGCGATCGCCATCGGCCTCATTGATCGCTTTGCCGATTAACGCACTCTCGAAGCGCCGGACCTGGTCACGCAGGCTCTCGCCGCAATCTTGTATCGCCAATTCGGGCGTGGCGGCGCGCCCATTCTTGATGATTTGCGGGGGCAGATCGGCGCAAGTGATTTGCCCTTTGTCCGCCAAAATCAAGGCGCGATCGATGACGTTCTCCATTTCGCGCACGTTGCCCGGCCATTCGTAGGCGTCGAGCAGCTCTTCGACTTCCGGATCGACTGAAATGGCGCCCTCCACGTTCATGCGTTTCATGCCCCGGTGCAGGAAAAACTGCACCAATCTCGCCATATCCTCGCTGCGCTCACGCAAGGGCGGGACATGGATCTGGAAAACGCTTAAGCGAAAATACAAGTCTTCGCGAAAGCGCCCTTCGGCCACCATTTGGGCCAGGTCGCGATTGGTGGCCGCCACGATCCGCACGTCGGCCCGCCGCGCCTGCTCGCTGCCGACGGCCCTGATTGATTTCTCTTCGATCACGTGCAGCAGTTTTACTTGCATGAGCAGCGGCAATTCGCCGATTTCATCGAGAAAAATGGTGCCGCCATCGGCTTCCAGAAAGAGGCCTTTTCGAGCCTTGTCGGCGCCTGTAAAGGCGCCCTTGGTATGGCCGAACAATTCGCTTTCAATCAGATTTTCCGGCAACGCGCCGCAGTTGACGGGGATGAATGGGGCATTCGTGCGCGGGCTTTGCTGATGAATGCGGCGCGCGATGACGCCCTTGCCGGTGCCGCTTTCCCCGGTCACGAGGACCGTGCTGTCGGTGGGCGAGACTTTGTCGATCAAGCGATCGAGATCGCGCATGACGGGCGAGAGGAAGGCGAACTGGTCTTCCTTATTGCCCTGCACCAAACTGCGCAGGACGCGGTTTTCGGCGCGCAGGCCGCGCATGTCGCTAATTTTTAGGAGGCGGTGCAGCACCTCTTCGTTGCGTACCGGTTTGATCATGTAATCGGAGGCGCCGGCTTGGATGGCTTCGATCGCCGTGTCGACCGATGCGAACGCCGTCATCATGATGAAATTGGTCTCGAGGCCGGACGCGCGGGCCCGGCGCACCAGTTCGATGCCGCTGATGTCGGGCATCTTGATGTCGCAAATGGCGACATCGATATCGCCCTTGGACAAACGTTCCAAGGCCTCGAGGCCGTTGGGCGCCTGACACACGTTGCAGCCGGCCTTGAGCAAATGCGCTGCCAGTATCTGGCGGATCGCCGGCTCATCGTCAATCACCATCACGTCCAGGGATTTCATAGTGAATTCATTTCGTTATAAACTGTATCGTTCAAAGGGAAAAAAACCTGGACCCGCGTCCCCAAACCCGGGGTGGAATCGATCTCGATGGTGCCGCCGTGGCGCTTTGTGATCGAGTAACACAAGGACAATCCGAGGCCGGTGCCTTTCCCGGCCGGCTTGGTCGTGAAAAAAGCCTCGAAAACGCGGGCCAGCGTTTCCTGGTCGATGCCTTGGCCATTGTCCTCGATCACGACGCAGGCTCGCTCAGGGTCGGCGCGCGTGGTGATGACGATGGTGGGGGTGCCGTCCGCCTTGCCTTCCAGGGCATCCATGGCATTGATCAACAGATTCATGATGAGCTGGGTCAGTTGATCGGCGACGCCGTAAATCGCCGGCAACTGGGGATCCAAATCGTGGCGCAAGGTGACGCCCTGCAGGCGCTTGTCATAGCGGATCAAACTGCTGGTACTGCGCAGTTGCGCATTCAAGTCGAGTAGCTGCGGCTCAACCGCGCGCGGTGACGCGAACTCCGCAATTTCGCGCGTGATGGCGGCCAAGCGCTCGGTCTGCACATAAATGAGGTCGGGCCGGCAATCGTGACAATTTCCCGTCCTGCAATCGGCGCCGTTCCCCGTGCGCCGTTCGATCATGTCTTGCGCGATGCCGGAAATGGCGGCGATGGGATTGCCGATTTCGTGCGAGACGCCGGCGGCCAAGGTGCCAATTGCCGCCATCTTTTCCTGATGAAAATACTTTTGCCGCTCCAGCATCAGCTCTTTATCGCGCAAGTCGAGTGTGGCCGCCATGTTATTGACGGCGACCATCAGGCGGCCCACTTCGTCGTGACGCGTAATGGCCATGGGCTGACCGCGAAAGCCATTCACGATGTCGAGCGCCCTGCTTTGCAGGATGCGCAAATCGTCCGTCAAGCGGCGGAAAAACAAGATGATGATCGCGCCCAAGAGGCCCAGGCCCAGCATGCCGAGCAAGAGGGTGGTCATCGCCACCGAATCGGTCTGGGTGCGGTAACGGGCGGACATGGATTTACGGATTTCCTGCACTTGTTCCGTGAGTAACGCGAAATCATTCTTCACTTTGATCAGTTCGACGACCAGCCGGTTCAAATTGGCCTTGGAGGGGTTCTTATTGGCCAGTTCCCAGTCCGCGTTCAAATCAGCCTCGTTTAAGGAATCGTTGGGCAGGCGCGCCGACAACTCGGCCTCCAGATCGAGCAAGGTCTGATGATGCATTTCGATGCGCTGCATGGCCTCCACATGGTCGGCCGCATCGACGTTGGCAAAGATCGCCATGACGGCATGGAAGGCCGATAGGTCGGCCTGCTTTAACATGGCCTCGGTTTCAAGCGCCCCTTGTATTTCTTCGAAATCGTGCAACAAGAGGTTTTTTTGATTAAATGCAAAAATGGCGATAATGATCGAATAGGCAATGAGCGTCGTGATGACGATCAAACCCTTGGTTCTGATGGACAGGACGAAACGCGGTTCCTTCGGCGCGGGCGCGGGGACACCCGCTGCCCGCGCGTTGTCGGGCTGCATCGGGCGCCGGGTGAAAAAAGATATCAGCTTCATCAATTTGCTATCAAGAACATACTCAATTGTTTAGTGGCGAACCAGCTTTTTCCTCGGCCGCGCCCGCACGAACTCGCGAAATTGTCCAGTTCGCCCGGCCTGGCGCATTCACACGGGTCCGCGGACAAGCCCATGGGCGCTGCCAACATGCGAGTAAGCCAGATTTGCTATCCCAACATATTAGAAGTATTTGCCATGGCCGCGCCAGGGCGCCGCCATGGTCCGGCTCAGTGGAACGAACTAAGGAGCGCGCGCTGGCCCGACATTGTCCCACGCTAGGATGGTAGAACATCGCTTACGCTGAAAATTAAAAATTGAGACGCACATGCGGGCTTGGGCCACGCGCGGCGTTCGAAGCCGATTCCCGCAAGGGATGCCTGCGCACGGACTAAGGCGCGATGCGCCTAGGGAAAAATAGCGCCCATCCATCGGCGCCCCCCCAGCCGCATTCACCCCATGCCGCGCGCGCTCGGGAAGCGGGCGCGACACCAATTATTCATTTACCGTCAAGAAGCTCCATGTTAACTCATTCGGTTCGACATGCAGGTCCAAAAGATATTCTGGCCAGCAAGCCGCGATTATTTAGCGTGCGGTGCCAGCTTAGCGTCCCTTTACCTGACGCTTACTTTAACCATATGCATGTAACACGGGCAAAAACAGGTTCAGACCGAGGAAGCCGTACACGGTCAATGCAAAGCCGAGGATGGCCCACCACGCCATGCGCATGCCGCGCCATTTTTTTCCATAGTGCAGATAAAAGTAGCCGAAATACCAAATCCAAACTAGGAGCGCCGCTGTTTTTTTCGCATCCCATGCCCAAAACGGCTCCCCGGCCTCATGGGCTAAGGCAATGCCAAGCAGCGTCGCGCAAGAAAACACGGCAAAGCCCAGGAAAATGGCCAGATGCAGGAGGCGCGCTATTGGCGCCAAGCCAAGCCGTTCACGCAGGGCAAACCCGGGTGCCAGAGGATGAGTTTCCACGTGCTGGCGCAGCAAGTACATGACGCCCACCGCGGCCGCCACCGCAAATGCGCTGTAGGCAAGGAGATTGGCCAAAACATAAATATGTATCAGGTAGCTGCGAAGGAGAGGAAGGCGGTTCCCCGGCGACACCAGATAGTCCGATACGAGCCATGCCTCGAACAATACGGCAATGGCCACGATCGGCATCACGAAGGCGCCCGCCGAGCGGGTGCGATAGGCTCTTTCCATGGCCAGGTAAATGACGACGGTCATGGCTATAAACAGCGACATCACCTCGGACAGACCAATCAGGGGAATCTGCCCGGTGTGATGTTCCGTCGCGCGCGCCACCAGTCCGGCTACGAGGCCAAGGGCCCCGACGGCCGCCGTGCCAGTGGCCCACAGTCCCACGGCCGGCGCCGTAAACCACAGGTGGGCGACGTAAAGAATGGTTGATCCAATCAGTAGAAGATTGGCGTAGCTAATCAATTTATAGGAAAAAAGCTGCTTCAACGGCGCGTTTGCCGTCAGACTCACCACTCCCAGGTACTCCATCGCACCGATGAGTGCGAGCCCGATGACGACCAGAGCGCATAACACGGCGGGCACAAGCCGAGACTGACCGTTAATGGGCACATACCCTCGATTCATTGCGATTTCTCTCTTTGCCGTGGCTTGTGAGCGGGGACCTGCACTCATGCAACCCCCGTCAAGCTCGACGGATCCACACACTTTCCCAGTTGGAGCCCAGGACAATGCCGACGCCGAAACAAAGACGACGGCAAAGTTCAGAAGACCTCCATTAATTTGGTCACAGCAATTTTCGTTCCAGACGGAAAGCGTCTTTTCAACGGGCGAGCACTTTGCATCCGTCTTGCGTTATTTTTTCCGCAACTGCCGCCATTTCATGAATGGGCGGTCCCATACTGTCGTGCGGGTTAATTAGTGACTCATTGATTATTGGCCTATGTGCCAAAATTTGGAAAATCCATTTTTTTCCCGCAAATGGGGCGCGCAAAAGCGTTTCTCTCAGATTCGGGAAGCGCCGCCTAAGCATTGGCGCTGTCCCTTAACGGCCCGCTCGGCAAGCCGCTTTCGAAGACCAACCGCTTGACCTCTCGCTGGGAACGGCCTGTGCTCCAGATGCGTCGGGGATCGACTTTCACTTGCAATGAGTATCGCTCTTGCCATTGCCGCTTGTGCGTTCGAGTGCGGATACGCCAATTTCACCCGCTGACGGCCCGAGAAGTTGCGGCGCCTTTTGGGGCCAGGCCAAAATGGTGACCAAGCGCCGCCAACACAAACCCACTCAGGGCGCTGCGGCGGAATTCTCAAGATGAGGCGTCCGCGCCGGGGGGCGAGGTCGAGAGAAGGTGGGCTTTAAGCCTACTTGCCGTGCAAGCGTCGAACTGGGGGGCGAAGCGGCGAAGACCACTGGTGGCGCGTGCCAGATCGGCCAACGGCTGTTTCTCAACTTTGACTATTCCCTTTCTTTTTTTCCCGTCAGTGAGAAATTCGTACTCGTATTGATTTAAATCAATATTGCCATAGGAGGTGGATCAAGGCGCGTCAAAGTATCAGGGCTGGCGCCACCTTACAAGCCAAAAATTGTGTGCCGCGTCTTGCCCAAAGCCCGATCCATCCTTTCCACACGGGAAAAAAATCAATGTAATCAACAAGGTGGATTCATGCCCCAAAGACACGCATGGAGTGCATCGGCAGCTCCTCAAGAACATTTTCTTACCCTTCGTGGGCCTGCAAACGGCACCGCGCGCCTTCAGTTTGCGGTGCAAAAAAGACGGGCGGGCCAATGCTGTTTGCCTGGCCTTATTTTTGCTTAATAAAGGCTTGAAACATGGTCCCAAAAAAAAACCGGTTTCATCCACCTACTAGTCAGTGAGAAAAAAATGAAATCAAAATGTAACATCAGCAAGCTGGTCGCAATGATCGCCTTCGCTTCGACGGGGCTCATTTCGACTTCCGCCTATGCGCTCGACGCCGCCGCGGCAGAAACGATGGTTCGGCAAAACGGCTGCTTCAAATGCCATTCGATCACCAAGGCCAAGGACGGCCCTTCGTACCACTCCGTTGCCGAGAAATACCGCGGCAAAAGCGACGCAGAAGCGCGCCTGATCAAACATATCACGAGCGGTGAAAAAGCCAAATTCCCAGACGGTCATGAAGAAGATCACAAGATCATCAAGACCAAGGATATGAGCGAAATCAAAAACGTTGTTGATTGGATTTTGTCGCTGTAATAGCGAACAAGGAATTTCGAGCCTGAAGAGGTTCGTCTAGGATCGACGCGAAACTGGGGAAATTCAAGCTGCGACAATAGCAGCGACATTTTTTGATGTTTCGTTTATTTTTTTTAAAAGCAATGAATTCTCGGGAGAGATAACATGAAGTTCATGCGACAAATGTTGGCGGTAGTCGGGCTCATAGGGAGCCTAGGAATCGGTGGATCGGCACTGGCACAGAACAATGCTCCAGCTGCTGATAGAACCTTGAAGGGCGATGCGGTTTGTACTAAGTGTCACGATGAGTCAGAAAACAAACCCGTCTTGTCAATTTACCAGACCAAACACGGCGTCAAGGGCGATGCACGCACCCCCGGCTGCCAATCTTGCCATGGTTCAAGTGAAGAGCACTTGAAAGGCGATCAGAACGGGAAAAGCCGCGCCGCACCGGATGTCGTTTTCAACAAGGGCGCATTTAAAAAGTCCGATGAAAAAGCGCGCGCCGCTGTCTGCCTGACTTGCCACAAGGGAACCGCTCGGACCCATTGGGAAGGTAGTCAGCATCAGATCAACCAGCTCGCTTGCAATGACTGCCATACGGTGCATGCACCAGCTGACAAGGTGCTGAGCAAGAAGACGCAAACCGAAGTCTGCTTTGCCTGCCACAAAGAGCAAAGAGCCGACACCCACAAAATCTCCACCCATCCTATTGATGCCGGCAAGGTCGTTTGCTCAGACTGCCACAATCCGCATGGCTCGGCCGGTCCAAAGTTGCTCAAGAAAAATACCGTGACGGAAACCTGCTTTACTTGCCACGCTGAAAAACGCGGCCCGTTCCTGTGGGAACATCAGCCTGTGACGGAAGACTGCACCAACTGCCATACGCCGCACGGTTCGAACATCACCCCGCTCCTGAAATCGCGCGCTCCGTTCCTGTGCATCGAGTGCCATAACGGTCCCCATCAAAGTAGTGGCCCAATTGCTGGCAACGTCGCCGGCGTTCAAGGTGGTCTTACTGCTGCGGCAGGCAAAGCTGTGAACCCAAGTGCTGGCGCTCGCGATTGCATGAATTGCCATGTCATGGTCCATGGGTCGAACTCCCCATCCGGCGCGTTTCTGCATCGCTAATTTCAGGGAAAGAAATTTATTATGAAAACAAATAAAGAAATTTTTGTTGTCGGCACTCTCACCCTGGCGGTGCAAGGGGCCTTGCTGGCAATGTTCGCGATGCCGCTCGTTGCGGTTGCTGCGGACGATGACGTCGCGGCCTTGACACGCCCGACCAACTTTATCGAACTCGGCGCCGAGCATGTCTCCCGGGACTCCGCCAAATTCGGCGAGTATAACGGCCTCGACGAAAAAGGCACGGATGTGATTGGCAACTTCCGCATTCGCGGCGGCGACGCCTACAATGCCTACGACGGCGGTGTAGGTACGACTCGTTGGGACGTCAACGGAACCGACCTCGGCACCACTTCCCGCAATCTGGGCGCGACCATAAGCGACCAAGGGAAATGGAATTTTGGCATCACCTACGATGAGTTGCATCACAACATCGCGGACGATTTTCAAACGCCGTTAGTGGGACGTATGGGCGGTAACGCCTTCACCTTCCCATCTAATTTTGGCGTTGTCAATACCGCCTTGCCTGTCCTCGGTGCAGCCCAAGTGGGCGGATTGCAAGGCGCACAAGCGTTGACCCCCGCTCAGCTAGGTGACTTCCACACGGTTGATGTTCACTCGGACCGTTCGACGACCGGCTTTGCCGCAGGATACAATTTCGACAAGCAATGGAACGTCAAGTTCGATTACAACCGGATCGCGCAAAGCGGCGCCAAACTCATCGGGTCGGGTACCGATGCCGACGGTAAGGGACCGAATGGCAGCACCTTTGGCAACGAGAAAAGCATCTTTTTGTTGAATCCAACCAATTACACGACCAACAATTACACGTTGAACCTCAACTGGGCGGGAGACGACGCTTTCTTCACAGTCGGTTACTATGGCTCCTTCCTGCGCGACGGCTTCGACGGCTTGACCTGGCCGAACCCGTTCGTCTCTGGCGGCACTCCTGCAGTCCCCACGGGTACCGCGTTTAATTTGCCGCTAGACACGCTTAGCACCGCGCCCAGCAACGATTTTAATCAGTTCAATCTGACCGGTGGTTATAGCATCCGGCCAGAAACGAAATTGGTGGGCGGCTTGTCGTATGCCCGCAACAGGCAAAACGAGCTGTATCCGTTTGCCATCGTGCAGGCAGGCGGACTGCCGGCAACTTCGCTCGATGGGCTGGTCGTGACCACGCACGCCGATTTGAAGGTGACGGACAACTCGATCAAGGATCTGACGCTGGGCGCCGGGGTCAAGTATAACGAGCGCGATAATCAAACGACGTCGAATATCTACAAGTTCATCACTCTCGGTGGTGGCAATGAGACGTCGGTGAACGCGCCCATGAGCAACAAGAAAACCCAGGCGGAACTGTCCGGGGATTACCGCATTGACTCGAACAATAAGTTGCATTTGGCTTATGAGTATGAGGGTATCAAGCGCTGGTGCGACAATGATCTGGCCAACAACAACCAGACCGGTGCGCGTGCGCAGCCCGCTGTTGTTGCAGCAGGACTTGGCTATATCAGTACCTCCTGCGCTCAAGTTCCTGAAAGCAATGAAAATAAGCTGGTTGGCGACTATAAGCTAAAGGCCGGCGATGCGCTTACTTTCAATGCCGGCTATAGCTATGCGGACAAAAAAGCTGATGTCAACCAGTTCTTCTACAGTCCTTTGCAGGCTGAATCGCAAGGCTACGAGAATGCAGGGTATGTTGCCTTCTTTGATGCTTCACGCAAAGAGCAGATGCTGAAGGCGGGTGTCAACTGGCAGGCCAACGACAAGTTGAGCGTGAGTCTAAGTGGTAAGTACCGCGATGACAAATACGACGACTCGACGCTGGGCGTGCAAAAGGGTGCCAACTGGAGCGCCAATCTGGATGCCACCTATGCCTATATGGAAAAAGGCGCTGTGTCAGCGTATTTCACTGCGCAAAACCGGCACCGCGATTTGACGAATGGTGTGGGAAATTTCCCCCTGCCCCAGACTCCTCCCGTCAATACGTTTACCAACCAGCTCAAAGATAAAGACAACACGGCTGGCGTCAACGTAACGCAAAAGGGGTTGATGGGCGGCAAACTTGATCTCGGCGGCGATTTGACCTACTCGTTGGGAACGACTAGCTATTCGACTTCTCCTGAAACCAACGCTGCTGGTGTTGTAGCCAATCCTACCTGTGGTCTTTCAACTTCACTCACTTGCGGCAGTACCCCAGATATCAAGAGCGAGATGTTTAGGGCAAAACTGAGCGGCAGCTATCAACTCAACAAGGCAAGCAAAATTGCTGTGGGTTATTTGTTCCAAAAGCTCAGGTCGACTGACTATGCGTATAACGCCTTGCAATATGGCTTCAACTCGACGGGCGTGCTGCCAACCAATCAGCAACCGCAAAGCTATATCGTCAATGTCGTTAGCGCGAGCTACATCTACACGTTTTAAGAAAACCGGTGAAATTGAGCATGATCTTTACTTTGTATCCATGCCCATTTCGCCGCTCTCGTAAATCGTGTCTGGCTCTGTGTCAGCGGCAAAATACCGCCGCTGATACAGAGCTGTTGTAGCCGGTAATAGCTTCATCCTCAAAAACGGGGCGCTTATATGGCCCCGTTTTTGTACGAGCATCAAAAGGAAGTAAAGCCTTAAAAAATTTGTGGCTGGCACAGCACGCAGTCTGTTTCGGCAAGCGTGTCTCGCGTGTATTTTGCGTGGGCTCTTGCTGGCACTTTTTATTGCAGTGACGCCGTCACTGCAATGTTTTTTGAGAAATCGTTTTAGCAGCACACGAAAAATCATGAATGCGCAGGCAGCAAAAGGCCATTTGAAGATCCAGGGCCTTTCGCCGTGGATTTTTCCGATGGCCGGCTGCATCTCCGGCATTCTGTTTTTCAATTAATTGCTTTACCTACGGAGGAAAAATTATGAATGATGATATATCAAAGAAAACCGGCTTCTGGGCGATCCTGAGAAGACCCAGCGCCAAGTATTCGTTGCTGACGTTGCTGGTGGTGGGCTTCATTGCCGGTATCGTATTTTGGGGCGGTTTCAATACGGGGATGGAAGCGACCAATAAGCTCGAGTTCTGTATCGGTTGTCATGAAATGCGCGACAACGTCTACATGGAATACAAGGAAACCATCCATTACAGCAACCGCACCGGTGTTCGCGCCGTTTGCTCGGACTGCCACGTGCCGCATGAATGGGGCCGCAAGATGCTGCGCAAGGCCAAGGCAGTCTTCGAAGTGTGGGGCAAGCTGACCGGCGACATCGATACCCGGGAAAAATTTGAAGCCAAGCGCATTGTGCTGGCGACGCACGAATGGGATCGGATGAAGGCGTCCGGTTCACGCGAATGCTTCAATTGCCATAATTTCGATGCCATGGATTCCAGGAAGCAAAAACCGAAGGCGCAGCTGAACCACGCCGAGGCGAAAAAAGATGGCAAGACCTGTATTGATTGCCACAAGGGAATCGCCCATCTGTTGCCAAAGGAATATAAAGATCCTAACGAAGACTAAGTTGGCGCACTTCGCATCACCATCACTATAGTGATGGGCGGCCGCCCGCGCAGCAATGCGAGCGACCAGTCTCGAAAAAGCCGTCGCCGACAAGACATTTTGCGGCCCGGCACTTGAAGCCCATCGCCCCCTCGGGCGATGGGCTTCTTTGTCATATGGGCCGGTGCCGTGCACGCCCTGCAGCGGCCCACAAACAGATTTTCCTTCATCGCGCTTGACTGCGCCTGGCAAGTTCGGACATAGTGTCGATGGCGCGGTTCAAATGGTTAACATTTAGCTCGCCCGGTTCTCTTTAAGACGGGCGAAACCGATTGTGGCATGCGCGCAGCTGCGCGACCCTAGCGGCCCAGTGCCAGCGGCGCTTAGGGCGGCGACCAGAATCAAAACAGTTGCAGTTTGACTGCTCGCAGGATGCTCCTATGCATACGCCTAGCAAATGGTGATCAAAAGTGCGGGCAAGTCCCAGGCACAGCCGCGCGAGCGTTTACCCATTGGAAGGAGTCTCTAGCATGACCCATGAAAGCATGCGCATCATTCGCGACGAACACGGGGCGCTGGCGTCCATGTTGCGCTCGCTCTCTTTGATGGTCGAGCGCGGGCCAGCCAATGATCGAGAGCAGTTTTTTGACGCCTTGCGCGCGATGCTGTTTTATATCGACGAATTTCCGGAGCGGAGGCACCACCCCAAAGAGTCGGATTTGTTGTTTCCGAAGGTGCTGCGTCTGGCGCCTCACGTGGCGGCCACAGTGGCGCAGCTTGAGCAAGATCACCGGTTCGTGGAAGGCGCTGTGCGCGAGTTGCAGCACCATTTGCTGGCGTGGGAACTGCTGGGCGAGTCGCGCCGGGGTTTATTTGACGCCGCTGCCAACAGCTATGTTGCGTTCTATCTGGGCCATATGCGCCTGGAAGAATCCGTGATCCTGCCCGAGGCCGAAAAGTTTCTTGATGACGCCGATTGGGCCGAACTGGACGCCGCGTTCGCCAGCAACTGCGACCCCCTGACGGGAAAATACCCGCCCGATCCGCTCTACGTCGAACTGTTTACCCGTATTGCCATGATTGCCCCAGAGCCCATTGGCCTCGGTTCAAGCCTCGCCGAGGCTGGTGACGCGCGCGCAGTCCCCCTGTGAGCGCCATCGCGCAGCCCACTTTTCGGACGAAGCGCGACGGCTTTCCCAGCGGGGCCTGGGCCGGGACAGCGCGTCCGATTCGAATCGGACGCTTTGACCACGCTGGCATGAATCCGTAACAAGCGTTTCCCGCACGGTCTTGTATTTCGCGCAAAATTGCGCTCGATGCCCACAGCGATTTTAGGAAACTTCCTCGAACCACGCCCGCACCCGGCCGGCGACGGTTTCCGGTTTGATAGCGGCAATGCACGGACAGGGAGCGCCCCCCCCACCGCCCGCCGCCCGCCGTTCGCCTAGGCAACGCACATCGCTGTGGATCACCGCCGCCGAGCGTCCTAAGGGATGCCACCGTTGCAGATCCATTTTGCGAGATTGAAACAAGCCCAAAGTATGGATACCCAAGGCGGCCGCCAAATGAAGGGGGCCCGTACTGCCGGCGATCAAACCATCGCAAGCGGCCATGAAACTCATGAACTGCGTCAAGGTGAATTGACCAACCAGGTCCGTCACGTTGGGCTCGTGCTGGTGCCGTTCCAGCAAAGGGCGCAGGTTTTCCCGATCGCCCGCCACGCCACAGATGAACCAGTGAAATTGGCTTGGGTCCAAACTCGTAATTAGCTTGGTATACGATTCCAGTGGCCATTGGTGGGCGCGGGCCGTGATCAAGGCTGGACTGAGGATGATGGTGTGGCGCCCTTGGGCCAAGCGGTCGGGATGGACGGACAATAAATCCGGGGCCAGAGGTGGCGGAGCCAAATGGGTTAGGTCCAACACGGCGTCTAAACCATCGACGCGGATACCTAAGGGACGAAGGTACTGCAGATCAAGGATGCGCTTGTTGAGGCCGTGATAGGGGTTCGAGACTGCTACGAGGTGAGTGCACCATCGTAAATTGTAGAGTCGGGACAGGGATCCGATGCGAATTGGAATGCCCGCCGCGTAGGCCGCTTTTGCCGCGCGCTGCGCATTGTTGGCTTGAATGAATATGTCGATATGGAGGGAATCGAGCAAAGCGACCAACTCTTCGGCCGTGTCCGGCTCGCTGTATACCTCATCAATATCGGCGCAATACCGGGCAAGCTCCGCCGTTTTGCGATTGGCCAATAAAATAACCGTACAGTTCGGATCCCGTTGTTTCAAGGCCGCTGCCATCGGCAGGCTGATGACGAGATCACCCAACTGGGTCGTTTTGGCTATCAGGACTCGCTTCAAGGGGGGCGAAATCGGCGTCCACATACTAAATAGAGGTTGAAGATAGCTCATTGCGTCAATTATAACGGACAAGACCCTTCCCACTTACCAGAGGTGGCTGATTAATTGCGCCACATTCTCCGTGATGGCCCCTCTTGCTACTGCCATTTTAGTTGGCGGTAAATTGGTGCTTTTGCTCGATTTCGCGGGCTGCGCCCATCGCGTTCCGCCTGCCGGGTAATCGGCAGGGTAATTTGCATAATGGAGACGGGCAAAAGAAAACCTGGCCACGGCCAGGTTTTCCGCACAAGGTGCGCGAGGCGCACGCCAACTTTCAGGATGGCGCCAGCTTACCCACAATCCTGCCGCCGTGCGCGCCTAGCCGCAGCTGCCAATGGCCCCGCAGGCAGTACAAAATTCGCAGCCATCTTTCTTGATGACGGCGCTGTTTCCGCACTCCTGGCACAGTTTTCCGGCCAGCGTCGTGCTGGCGACGGGGCGATGGGTCGGCTCGGCCATGACGACGCCCATGGCGTTGATGGGAAACCCTTCTTTGGTCAGAATGCCTAGCATGGCATAGCGATGGATCACCAGTTGCGCAATGTAGGCCACGGTCGATGGATAACTGGCCTGCCGCTCGCTGCCTGGCACGCGCGCCATGAAATCGCCGCGCGGCTCGGCGTAATTTAATAATTTGCGCAATTTCATGCCGATCCAGGCGGGATCGATCACCCGCATATCCAGGCTGAGCAACTTGCACAAGCCGTCCAGCGCCCTTGGATGGCCGCCCGTCAGCCACATGCTGTAGGGCCTTCTGCTGCCGTCGGGCATTTGCAGCTCTTTTAGCATGAGGACGAAATCATCGTCGGTCGATGGGTTGCGGATATCGGCCACCCAGGCCAAGGTGCCATCGGTGCCGGTGCGCGGCTCTTGCGAGGCGAACAGCGCATTTAAAACAGGTGTCGGTTCATTTGGCTTGGAATCGAGCGCGCCCAGCTGTTGATAACGCCATTCGATCAACTTGGCCAGAGCTGCCGTCGCGCTCGGTACTTGAATGAGGTCGCCATTGGGCGGCATCTGCATCTTGAACGGGTCGCCAAAGGCATGCGCTAAAATGGAAAACTTTTTACGCAACCAGCCCCTGTCGTTGGCGCGCATGTCGGTCGACAAGGTCTTGGCGATCGCGTCCAAGCCGCGCGGCGGTTGCCCGCCCAGCACCCATACTTCGAAAGGCACGCCGTCTTTGTCGGAGACGACGACGGCAAAGTCGCCGTGCGGACTGGGAATGGTTTCGCTGACCCAGCCGGCGGCCCCGGCCGGCAAGCCAGGACGGGACGGCCAACGCAGCGATGCCAGGGGCGGCGACATCGTCACTTCGGTCAGCACCAGGCGCTTGTCCTGTTCCGACAGCGTCATGGTCTGCGGATTTCCCGCGGGCTCCAAAGCCGCTGTCGGTATCGACAATACGGAGCCCACCACGCTATTGGGGCGATAGGTGGTGATGCCCTTGAGGCCCTTGCGCCAGGCATCCATATACAGATTCTTAAATTCGCTGTACAGGTAATCTTCCGGCACGTTCACCGTTTTGGAGATTGCCGCATCTACATAGGGCGCCACGGCGGCCACCATCAGCATGTGATCCGTGGCGGATATTTCCAGTGCCGACACAAAGGCTTCCGGCAAATTGCTAATGTCGTGGCCCAGCGCGCGGTACATCCGGTACGCATGGTCTTCTACCGTGTATTCCTTTTTACTGCCATCGGGCATGCGCTTCATGCGGCTGTAGAACCATGAGAATGCCGGTTCGATCCCATTTGACGCATTGTCGGCAAAAGCCAGCGAAATCGTGCCGGTCGGCGCAATCGAGGTCAAGTGTGAGTTGCGGATGCCGTGCAGGCGGATCTGCTCCTTCAGCGATTCAGACAGGCGCGCGGCAAAGCCGCCTGCCAGATAGCGCTCGGCGTCGAGCAATGGGAAGGGGCCCCGTTCCTTGGCCAGATCGACCGAAGCGGCGTAGGCGGCGTCGCGCATGCCACAGGCGATTTTCACGGCCAAATCGCGCCCCTGCTCGCCGTCGTAACGCACGCCCAGCATGATCAAGGCATCGCCCAAGCCCGTGAAACCGAGGCCCAGGCGGCGCTTGGCCGCCGCTTCCTTGGACTGTTCCTCGAGCGGCCATTTGGTTTCGGTGAGCACGTTATCGAGCATGCGTACGGCGACTTTGGTCACCTCCGACATCAAGTCGAAATCGAATTCGGCCGCCGCGCTAAAGGGCGCCTTGACATAGGCCGTCAGATTCAGACTGCCCAGACAGCAACAGCCATAATCCGGCAGAGGCTGCTCACCACATGGATTGGTCGCCTCAATCATTTCGCAATAGGCGAGATTGTTTTCTTGATTGATCCGGTCAAGATACAGCACGCCCGGCTCAGCGGCGGCGTAAGTACTCTTCATGATCAAATCCCACACATCCCGGGCTTGAACCGTCCTGTATACCCACCGTCCGTCATCGCGGCGGTGCGCGCCGCACGCCTTAAGGTCGGCATTCGGCTCGGCCCTATGCACGAGTTCGAACTCTTGATCGGCTTCCACGGCGCGCATGAACGCATCGGTCACGCCGACCGAGATGTTGAAGTTATTGAGCTGGCCGCGCTCCTGCTTGACGGTGATGAACTCGAGGATGTCCGGATGCTCGATGTTCATGACGGCCATTTGCGCGCCGCGCCGGGCACCCGCGGACTCAACCGTTTCACAGGAACGATCGAATACTTTCATGTACGAAATTGGTCCGGATGCGCTGCTGCCTGTGCCCTTGACGTGGGCGCCTTTCGGGCGGATCCCGGAAAAATTGTAACCGACGCCACCGCCGCGGCGCATGGTCTCCGCCGCCTGCGCCAACGCCGTATAAATGCCGGGCTTGCCGTCCACTGTTTCTGTAATCGAATCTCCCACCGGCTGCACAAAGCAATTGATCAAGGTCGTCTGCAAACCCGTACCGGCAGCGCTGGCAACGCGGCCGGCCGGTATGAAGCCATGTTGCATGGCCCACAAAAAGGTATCGGCATACTGTTTGCGGCGTTTTGTCGGTTCGACCTCAGCCAACGCTTTGGCCACCCGCGCCAACACTTCGTTGGCCGAGGTTTCGTCGCCTTTGGCGTACTTCTCGATCAAGACTTCTTTTGAAATGTCTTGCGGTACCGCCAAAGCAATGGCAGCGCTTTCTAAATTATGCATGAATTAATCCTTGAAATTTCGCACTGGCCAAGCAGCCATTGATTCTAAAAAAATCTCGCAGGCACCGACCGCTGTCAGCAACTACGAGCTAATCCCCATAATAAGATCCCGGCCTGAACGCCAGATTCGGCCTTCTGATGCCACGCTCACGTCTATTTATTCAAGTCGCGTGCGAAATACACGAACAAATTTCCCTCACCGGAAAAACGGCGCTGCCCAGTGCCGACTGCCATATTGGAATTTTTAGCAATATTGCCGGATGGTCGCAGGCGCGTCCGGCGTTCAGTATAAACGACCTGGGAAAACCATGGCCTTCAGCTCGCCTTCGAAACAAAAAAATCAGCGCCCGCTCGCTTCTTGCCGGAAAACGCCGAGCACGTTTGAAACGCAGGTCATCCCTGCCAAGCCCGCGCCCAGGATGGCGCGCACTTTCATCCCCTTGGCCGGCATGCAAAAGCGCAATGATGAGCGCTCTTACATCGTAAACGGCAACGGTAACATGCCGTATTCCTCATCGAGAAGGTTAATACAGTCCAGTAAACCTTGTAAGCCGTTGCTGAGTACTTGCAGCGGCTCCCCCTTCATCTGAAGCAGTGCGGCCGGCAACAGTCCCTGCGCAGGTTTGGGCGCCCGCGCCAGCAATTGTTCGCCCGCGTCCGACAAAGTGAGCTTGACCACGCGCTGGTCGTTGGCGTCGCGCGTCTTAACGACCAAGGCCCTTTTTTGCAACTCATCTAACAAATTGCTGGCCGTGGTCTGATGAATGGCCAGCTTGCCGGCAATTTCGCCCACCCGAAGGCCGGGCGCGCTGTGTAGTTCTTGCATGATCCATAACTGCGCCCCACTGACGCCGCATTGCTTTTCGATCCAGCTCGAATGGCGCTGAGCTGACCGGATCACAATCCGCAATTTTTGCAAGATGGCCAGGCGTTGGGCGTCCTCTGGTTCGGCTTGGGTTATTGCCGTTACGGCATTCATTGTCACGTCCATGCTCCCTCGATTGTGTTAATTTTACATTTCATATAAAAGTTATGATCACAAACGCATTCTCAATTGAAAATTTCGCCACGCCGACGCTTCGCGCAAACGGGCCCACCAGGCCGATAGGCCCATTCGGCGCGCCATCTTGGCGTCCCCGCCCGGCACCGCTTCTGCAAATTGCGCATGCGCCTAGTCCCATGCGCACGAATTAGACCCGCGCACGGGATTGATGCAGTAGACTGCTGGCAGCATCCATCAGAAAGCATGACGTCATGAGCCAAGCGCTTCCCTCTTTAACCTTGCCCAGCGTGCCGGTGGAAATCTTGCGCGCGAGCTGCGCGACTTGCAGCATACAGCAGCTGTGCCTGCCGATGGGGCTGGATGCGGCCGATATGAACCGGCTTGATCAGATCATCGGACGGCGCCGCAAGCTGTCCCGCGGCGCCACCTTGTTTCGCATCGGCGACCCTCTGGTTAACCTATATGCGATCCGTTTAGGCCACTTCAAGACGTATCAGATCAACCAGGGCGGCGCGGAGCAGGTGACGGGGTTTCAGATGGGAGGCGAATTGCTGGGCATGGATGCGATCAGCGCCGACCGTCATCATTGCAACGCCCAGTCTCTGGAAGACAGCGAAGTGTGCGAAATTCCCTTTTCGAGCCTGCAGAAATTGCTGGCCGATATGCCGACTCTGCTGCGCCACTTCCACCGCATGATGAGTCAGGAAATTACGCGCGAGCAAGGGGTCATGCTCTTGCTCGGTAATATGCAGGCAACTCAGCGTTTTGCCGCATTCATTTCGAACCTGGCCGCGCGCTATGAAGCGCGCGGCTATTCCGGCACCAAATTTCAGCTGCGCATGTCGCGTGAAGAGATCGGCAATTATCTCGGCTTGACGATCGAGAGCATCAGCCGCCTGCTGTCGAAATTCAAAAAGGACGGCCTGTTGCGCGTTTCCAACCGCGAAATCGAATTGCTCAATCCGGCCCGATTGAAGGCGATTACGGCCGGCACCGACACCTGCAATTAATCGGCGGGCGCCATTTCGGCGAAGAAATGGATTTCGCGCTGGGCCGGCCAAATCCAGTTGGCCTCCAGGCGCCAATCGCGTTGTTCATTCTCGACTAATACCAGCCAGCGCGTGCGTTCGAGCATCGGCAGCGCCGTTTGAAACGCGCCAGCGCCATCCGTGTGCAATTCCAGGTGGATGTCCTTTTCCGGTTGCGTCGCGTGCACCAGGTGCAGCGACAGGGCGCTGCTAGCGAGCGCCTTGTCATGGCTTTGGATGGTTCCGCTCAATATGGCGTTGGCCGCATCGTAGCGCATCGTTACGCTAAGCCCCAGTGCGCCCGCTCTGCTGTCGCGCCGCAGGTCCTGATTGATGGCTTGGCCGCGCTTGTAATAGTCGCCCACCACCAGAGCGTCCTGGCGCGAAAAGGCCAGATAACCGGTGTAGCTGGCAGCGAGCACGACGAGAAAGGGGCCGAGCATCAGCAGCCATGGCCAGCGGTAGCGGTACCATGGCCTCGTCGTCTGGAACAATACGCTCGTCATCCGTTTCTCCTTTTAGCGCGGTACAAAAAACACGGCTTTTTCCGTCACATGCAGGCGCTCGTCGTCAAGCGCCTGCAGTTCGATGGCGACTTTGTTGGAGCCGGGCTTGCCGGCGCCGGCTGCGGCGCGCAGCCGAATCGGCAGCGCGTAGGTCTGCGTGCCGTCGACGCTCACTTCGTCGGGCGTCGTCAAAGTGAGCGAGGGCAGCCCGGAGACGCTGATCTTGTAGCGGTGCGCGCGTTCCGACGTATTCATGATTTGCAGGCGGTAGACGTTCTCGATCGTGCCGTCTTCGGCTTCGCGCCCCATCGCGCCGCGGTCGCGGATGACGTCGAGCTTGAGGGGCACGCGCAGGTACAGCGAAGTGCCGACGGCGGCCACGATCAAGAGCAAGATGGCGCTGTAGATCAGCACGCGCGGGCGCAAGGCGCGCTCCCTGATCTGCGCCGGGCTCAAGTGATTGGCGAGCGCGTGGTCCGTGCTATAGCGGATCAGGCCGCGCGGCAGCTTGACCTTGTCCATCACGCCATCGCAGGCGTCGATGCAAGCCGCGCAGCCGATGCATTCGTACTGCAAGCCGTGGCGGATGTCGATCCCGGTCGGGCACACTTGAACACACATCGTGCAGTCGATGCAGTCGCCTTGGGACGCGCTAGCGCTGTCGGCGGCGATGCGGTTTTTGCTTAACGGCGCGCGCGGTTCGCCGCGCGCCACGTCATAGGTGATGATCAAGGTATCCTGGTCGAACATGGCGCTCTGGAAACGGGCATACGGACACATGTATTTGCAGACCTGTTCGCGCATCCAGCCGGCATTGCCATACGTGGCGACCCCGTAAAACACGACCCAGAAGAATTCCCAAGGCCCCAGCGCGAAGCTGTTCATTTCCTGGCCCAGGACCTTGATGGGGGTAAAGTAGCCGACAAAGGTGAAGCCGGTCCATAGCGCGACGGCGCCCCAGGCCGTGTGCTTGGCGGTTTTCTTCGCCGCTTTGGCGAACGAGGGCGCCTGCCTGTCGAGCGCCATGCGGGCACTACGCGTGCCTTCAATTTTGCGCTCGATCCACAGGAAGATCTCCGTGTACACGGTTTGCGGGCAGGCGAAGCCGCACCAGACCCGGCCTGCCACCGCCGTCACCAGGAACAGCAGGTAGGCGCAAACGATCAACAGCGCCGCCAGATAGATGAAATCTTGCGGCCACAGCACCAGCCCGAAGATGTAGAACTTGCGCGCGACCAGGTCGAACAGCAAGGCCTGGCGGCCGTTCCAGGTCAGCCATGGCACGCCGTAAAAGGCGAGCTGGGTCAGCCAGACGCAGGCCCAGCGCAAGCTGGCGTAGCGCCCTTTCGCCGCGCGCGCATAAATCTCTTCGCGCGCGGCGTACATCTTGATCACCTGTGGCGCTGCCGTGTTCATGTTCGTATGCGCTCCATCATGGCTTAAATTCCGGGCGGTTCGACAAGCTCCACACGTAGGCCGCCAGCACATGCACCTTGGCCTCGCCGAGGAAGTCAATGAAGGCTGGCATGGTGCTGCTGCGGCCCTTGCGGATGGTTTCCATCACCGTCTCGGGGCTGCCGCCAAAGAGCCAGATCTTGTCCGTCAGGTTGGGCGCGCCGATGGCCTGATTGCCTTTGGCTTCGGGGCCGTGGCAGGCCATGCAGACGCCGAATTTGGCTTTGCCAAAGACGACCTTGATCGGGTCGGCGCCGTAGCCTGACAGGCTGAGCACATATTGGGCCACGTTGGCCACATCCTGGTCGGAACCGAGCGCAGCGCCCATGGGCGGCATCAGCCCATTGCGGCCATGCAAGATGGTGGTCTGGATCGTTTCCGGCGTGCCGCCGAACAGCCAGTCATTGTCGGTCAGGTTCGGAAAGCCCTTGCCGCCGCGCGCATCCGAGCCATGGCATTGAGCGCAATAGGTCAAAAACAGCCGTTCACCGATGGCATGCGCCTTGGGGTCGGCGGCGACCACTTTCAAGTCCTGCGTCAGGTATTGCTTGAACAGGGGCCCATATTCGGCGTCGGCCTTTTTCAGCTCTTCCTGATACTGGCCGCTCGATTTCCATCCTAGACGTCCGGCGTAGGTGCCAAGGCCCGGGTACAGGTACAGGTAAGCGAGCCCGAACACGATGGTGATATAGAACAACCACATCCACCAACGCGGCATCGGCGTGTTCAATTCGCTCAGATTCTCGTCCCACACATGGCCGGTGGTGCCGACCGGGTCGGCGCCCTCTTTCGGCGCGCTCACCTTGTGGGTCGATTGCGAGTACAGCAATAGGCCGCAGCCGGCGATCCCGAGCAAGGTCAAGACAACGATATAAAAGTTCCAAAAGCCGCTCGTAAAGTCAGACATGGCTGGACTCCACGCCGTTGGCGACGGCGTCGTCGTCGGCAAACGGCAGTTGCGCCGCGCTCTCGAAATCGCTGCTGCGGCAGCTGATGAAGGCCCACCACAAGATGCCGACGAAGGTGACGAAACTAATCACCGTCATGATGCTGCTGGCGCGTTCAAACAGGTTCTCGATCCCCATGCTAGTTCCTTGTCTTAATTAGTGTGCCGAGCCCTTGCAGATAGGCAATCAAGGCATCTTCTTCGGTCTTGTTTTCAAGCTCCGCCGGCGCCTGCGCGATTTGTTCCTCGGTGTAAGGGTCGCCCAGGCGTTTTAGTGCCCGCATCTTCGGCATCACGTCGGCCGGCACCAACTTGGTCGCCGCCAGCCATGGGTAACCGGGCATGTTCGATTCTGGCACGACATCGCGCGGGTTATTCAGATGGGTCCGGTGCCACTCGTCGCTGTAGCGTGCGCCGACCCGCGCCAGATCGGGGCCGGTGCGTTTCGAGCCCCACTGAAACGGCCGGTCATAGACAAATTCGCCGGCCACGGAGTAATGGCCATAACGTTCGGTCTCGGCGCGAAAAGGCCGGATCATTTGCGAATGGCAGCCGTAGCAGCCCTCGCGCAGATAGATGTCACGCCCGGTCAGGCGCAGCGGCGAGTAGGGCTTGAGGCCGGCGATCGGCTCCGTCGTCGACTTCTGGAAGAACAGGGGCACGATTTCGACCAGCCCGCCGATGCTGACGACGAGCGTCACCAATACGATCAAGAGCCAGGGGTTTTTTTCGATCCACTCATGTGAAAATTTCATCGATTACTCCAAAAGTCAGGCGTGCGCCACGGCCAGCGCGGGAATACGGGCCGCCGCCGTCTGCCGGTTGCGCAAGGTCATGAAAGTGTTAAAGGCCATTACCAGCATGCCGCTCAGGTACAGCAGGCCGCCGCAAAAGCGCACCACGTAGTACGGATAGGTCGCCTTCACGCCTTCGACGAAGGTGTAGGTCAAGGTGCCGTCGGGATTGACCGCGCGCCACATCAGCCCTTGCATCACGCCGGCGATCCACATGGCGGCAATGTAGAGCACGATGCCGATGGTGGCGACCCAGAAATGCAAGTCGATCAGGCGCGTGCTGTACATCCGGTTCTGGCCCGACAAGCGCGGCAGCAGATAGTAGAGCGAGCCCATGGTGATGAAGCCGACCCAGCCGAGGGTGCCGCCATGCACGTGGGCGATGCCCCAGTCGGTGTAATGGGAGAGCGCGTTGACGGTCTTGATGGCCATCATCGGGCCTTCGAAGGTGGCCATGCCGTAAAACGACAGGGACACGATCATGAACTTGAGGATGGGGTCGGTACGCAGTTTGTGCCAGGCGCCCGACAAGGTCATCATGCCGTTGATCATGCCACCCCACGATGGCGCCAGCAGGATCAAGGAGAACACCATGCCGATCGACTGGGTCCAGTCGGGCAAGGCAGTATAGTGCAGGTGATGCGGGCCGGCCCACATGTAGGTGAAGATCAAGGCCCAGAAATGGACGATCGACAGGCGGTAGGAATAAACCGGACGCTCGGCCTGTTTCGGGATGAAATAATAGACCATGCCGAGGTAGCCGGCGGTGAGGATGAAGCCGACCGCGTTGTGGCCGTACCACCACTGAATCATGGCGTCCTGGACCCCCGAGTAGGCCGAGTAGGACTTCCACATCGAGGCCGGCATGCTGGCGCCGTTGACCACGTGGAGCAAGGTGACGGCGATGATGTAGGCGCCGAAAAACCAGTTCGCCACATAGATGTGCGCCACTTTGCGCTTGATCAGGGTGCCAAAGAAAACGACCGCATAGGCGATCCAGACGACGGCGATCAGCAGCGTGATCGGCCATTCGAGCTCGGCGTATTCCTTGCCGCGCGTGATGCCCAATGGCAGCGTGATGGCGGCCGAGACCAGCACCGTTTGCCAGCCCCAGAAGGTGAACGTGGCCAGCTTGTCCGAGAACAATCTGACTTGGCAGGTGCGCTGCACCACATAGTACGAGGTGGCGAACAGGCCGCTAACGCCGAACGCGAAGATTACGGCGTTCGTGTGCAGCGGACGCAGGCGCCCATACGTCAGCCAGGGGATATCAAAATTGAGGGCGGGCCAGGCCAGTTGGGCGGCGATGATCACGCCGACCAACATGCCGATGACGCCCCAGACCACAGTGGCGATCGCAAACTGCTTGACGATCTTGTAATTGTAGTTCAGTGCTATGTCCACAAATGCTCTCCTGAGTGCTGCGAATAGGTTAGGGATGAAGATTACTGGCTGGAGCAGCTAAAAACCTTGATCTGGATCAAAATTGCCGGAACGACATGGCACACAAATGTCCGCTGCCGCTTCACTTTGCACGCCGCTGTCGTCGTCTTGCAACAAGCGTAAGCCAGGGCCCACCAGGTCATCGAACTGGCCACTGTCGGAGGCGGCGAAAAATATCCATAATGCAAGAAAAACGATGCCGATGCTAAGCGGGATGAGTAGGTAAAGCGCTTCCATGGCGGTGGCCTCCTAAATGCGGCGCAAGCCCAAGGCATTGGCGATGACGACGGCCGAACTGAACGCCATGCCTACGCCCGAAACCCAAGGATTTAAATAACCGAGCGCCGCCGCCGGAATGGCGACGGCGTTATACAGTGCGGCCCAGGCCAGATTCTGGCGAATCACGGCCATCGTTTTTGCGGCAACGCGCGCCGTCACCACCATGGCGCCCAGCTGGCCTGACAGCAGCACGCTGTCGGCGTGTGCCTGCGCCAGAACAGCGCCCGAGCCCATCGCGAACGAGACGTCGGCGGCGCGCAGGACGGCGGCGTCATTGATGCCGTCGCCCACCATCGCCACCACGAAGCCGGCGCTTTGCAACTGCTGCACGAACGCGAGTTTTTGGTCGGGTAAAACTTCGCCGCGCGCGCTGCCGATGCCCAAATCCCGGGCCACCGTCTGGGCCAGATCGTCTTGGTCTCCGCTCAGGAGCACCAAGGTCTTGCCGGCGCGGCGAAAATAATCGATGACGGCGGCGGCGTCAGCGCGCACCGCGTCCTTCAGGCGCAGGCGCGCCAGCCACATGCCTTCGCAGCCAAGGTAGACCGGCGTGCTGCCGTCGCTAATGGCATGTTCGATCGGCCCACCACAAATGCCTGCCACAAAGGCCGCGCTGCCGAGCCGGTAGATGCGCCCCTGCACCAGTCCTTCGAGGCCTTGACCGGGCAACTCTTGCACGCCCTGCGCGTCCATGCAATCGGGCGGGGCGGTGCCGAGCAAACGGGCAGCGGCGACGATGGCGTGGCCCAAGGGATGCGCGCTGGCCGCTTCCAGGGCGGCGGCAATGTGCACGCAATCGTCCTTTGACAGCGTGTTGAACACGTCCACTTGCTGCAGCGCGGGCCGGCCCAGGGTAAGCGTGCCGGTCTTGTCGAACACGATATGGGTGGCGCGATACAGCGTTTCCAGCACGTGCGGGCGGATGATCAGCACGCCTTGCCGCAGCAGGCGGTCGGTGGCCGCCGCCAGCGCCGTCGGCGTGGCCAAGGACAGGGCGCAGGGGCACGATACGACGAGCACGGCAATGGCGATGGGCCAGGCGCGCGCCGGGTCGCTCCAGTACCAGAAGCCGAAAGTGGCCAGCGCCAGCAAGAGCAGGGCGCTGACAAACCATGACGCCACGCGGTCGGCCCATAAGGCGATTCTCGGTTTGCTCTGGCCAGCCCGTTCAACTAGCTTGATCAGGTCGGACAAGGTGCTCTCTTGCGCCGGTCTTGTCACGCGCAGCAGCAAAGCGCAGCTGGCGTTGATGGCACCGCCCGGTACAAAGTCGCCCACCTCTTTGGATTGGGGCGCGCTTTCCCCCGTCAGCAAGGACATGTCGAGCGCGCTCTTGCCTTCGACGATGATGGCATCGGCGGCAATCGCCTCGCCCGGCTTGACCAAGATGATGTCGCCCGCGACCAAGGTCGCGGCCGCGACCATCGTGCTAGCGCGGCTGGCCGGATAATTTGCGAGGCGCGCGGCCGACGCCGGCAGGGCACTTTGCAGACGCTCCAAGGCAAAGGCCGCTTTGCGCCGCGCCAATAATTCAAGGTAGCGGCTGCCCAGCAGCAGGAAAATGAACATGGTCGTCGAGTCGAAATAGACGTCGCCTTGGCCGCGCCAGGTCGCAATGACGCTGGCGCCAAAGGCGGCAGCGATGCCCAGCGCCACCGGCAGGTCCATGCCCGGCGAGCGGGCGCGCACACCGGCTAGCGCGCCGCGGAAGAACGGCAGCGCGGAGTAGCAGATCGCAGGCAGCGTCAGCAGCAGGCTGGCCCAACGCATGAGGGCCGCCATGTTGGCATCTAAGGTGCCATCGTCGGCCAGATAGGCCGGCACCGCGTACATCATCACTTGCATCATGCAAAGGCCGGCGACAAACAATTGGCGGCCCAGCGTCTTGGCGGCGCGCCGCAGCTGCTCGCCGTGGCGCACCGCGTCGTAAGGATAGGCCGCGTAACCCACTTCGCGCACTGCTTGCAAGATGGCGCTTGGCTTGCACGCGCCGTTTTGCCAACGCACGTACAGACGTTCGGTGGCAACGTTCAGATGCACTTTTTGAATGCCGGGCAGGCACGCCAGGCGGCGCTCGATCAGCCAGACACAGGCGGCGCAGCGGATGCCTTCGACCGACAGGGTCGCGTCGCTGCTGTCGTCGTCGAGGCGGAACTGGTCGTCATGGTCATATAGAGTTAGTTCGGGCACAGCCGACATGGTTTGGCCGGCGCTGGCGGCAAATTGCGAGCGCATGCGGTAATACGCGCTCTGGCCGATATCGACAATCGTCTGGGCCACGGCCTGGCAACCCGGGCAGCACATCGGACGCTGCGCGAGCTCGATCGTGACCGACCAGTTGCTGGCGGCGGGGACCGGCAAGCCGCAGTGGTAACAGAGGAGCTCGGCTTTGAGGACGGCGTTCATGCATGGCCCGTCAGGCAAAGCGCGTCGAGCCAGCCGAGCGAGACCCCGCTGGCCGCGCGCACCAGGCCAAGCAGGCCGAAGCCTAGCACGAGAGCACCGCAGGCGAGACGCACGCCGCGCCGCTGCATGCAAAGGCGCAGGCGCACGCCGAGGAGGCCGAGGCTGACCACGGCCGGCAGCGTGCCAAGGCCAAACGCGAGCATCACGCCGGCGCCGGCCACAGCCGAACCGCTCAGCATGGCCGTCAGGAGTACGCTATACACCATGCCGCAGGGCACCCAGCCCCATAGACCGCCCAGCGCCAGCGCCTTCAACGCGCTATCCATCGGCAGGAAAGGCTTGAGCAGCGGCTGCAGGCGGCGCCACAAGAATTGGCCGGCCTTTTCCAGGCGGGCTAGGCCGTGCCACACATCCATCAAATACAGGCCGAGCGCGGCCAGCATGAGGTTGGCCAGCCAGTAGATGCCAATTTGCAGGGCCGAGATCCGCGTCAGCGCCAGGACGCCGCCCGCCAGGCCGCCGGCCAGTGCCCCGGCGGCCATATAACTGCCGATGCGCCCGGCGTTATAGGCCAATACCGTGCCCGCTTGGCGGTGGAGCGGCCTGATCCGGATCACGGGCCCGGGCGCCGCCGAGAGAGCGCCGATGATGCCGCCGCACATGCCGACGCAGTGGACGCTGCCGACCAAACCGACGATGAAAACCGGCAGCAGATTCAACGTGTCCTCAAATGGTTTTCGAATAACGCAAAGGCTGGGGCGCATTTTCTTTGGCTGCCGCCAAGTGGCGGTCGAATATCATGCAGATATTGCGGATCAGCAGCCGCCCTTTCGGCGTCACGCTCAGCCATTTGCTGTCGAGCCCGATCAGGCCATCTTCCTGCAGCAGAGCCAGTTGCGCCAGCTCCGGCGCGAAATACTGCGCGAAATCGATCGGGTAAGCTTGTTCGATGGAGGCGACCGACAGCTCGAAATTGCACATCAGCATCTGGATGATGATGCGCCGCAGCAGGTCGTCCGTATCGAGCTTGATGCCGCGCGCGATCGGCAATTTGCCTTCATCGAGGCGCTCGTAATAGGCGTCGAGAGTTTTTTCGTTCTGGCTGTAGATGGCGCCCACGGAACTGATGGCGGACACGCCACAAGCGACCAGATCGGACTCGGCGCGGGTCGAATAGCCTTGAAAATTGCGGTGCAGGCGACCTTGGCGCTGGGCGACTGCCAAGTCATCGTCCGGCTTGGCGAAATGGTCCATGCCAATATAGACGTAACCGGCTGCCGTGAGGCGCGCTATGCAAAGCGCTAGCATGTCGAGCTTGCTGGCGCTGCTCGGCAAATCGCTGTCGTGAATGCGGCGCTGGGTCTTAAACAGATGCGGCAGATGGGCGTAGTTGTAGAGAGCGATGCGGTCCGGGTTGGCGACGAGCACCTTTTGCAAGGTATTTTCCATCGTCGTCACATCCTGCTTGGGTAGGCCATAGATGAGATCGATGCTGACGGAACGGAAACCGGCCTCGCGCGCCGCTGCGATCACTTCCAGGGTCTGCGCTTCCGGCTGGATCCGGTTTACCGCCTTTTGCACTTCGGCGTCGAAGTCTTGCACGCCCAGGCTAATGCGGTTGAAGCCTTGCGCGCGCAGCGACAAGACGCGCTCGCGGTTGACTGTGCGCGGATCGATTTCAATCGAGTACTCGCCCACGTCGTCGGGCGCGAATTCGAAGCAGTGGCGCAGATGGGCCATCAACTCTTCCATCTGACGGTCGCTCAGGTAGGTCGGCGTGCCGCCGCCGAAATGCAACTGTTCGATCAGGTTCATGCCCGTAAATAGCTTGCCCTGCAACTCGATTTCCTGCTTGAGGTAGCTTAGATAGGTGGCCGCCTTGCTGCGGTCCTTGGTCACGATCTTGTTGCAGCCGCAGTAATAGCAAATGGTGTCGCAAAACGGAATATGGATATACAGCGACAGCGGACGGCGCCCGCCGCGCATGCGCAAGGCGGCCACTGCTTCGAGAAAATTACCATATCCAAAATCGGCGGTGAAACGGTCGGCGGTCGGGTACGACGTGTAGCGCGGCCCCGACTGGCTCATCTTGCTGATGATAGCGGCGTCGAAGACAACCGAAGAGGAGGCTGCTGCTGGACTAGCTGATGTGGACATAATTTCGATTCAAGGTTGGAAGTTGAAAAAGGGATGAGGCCGAGCTCAAATTGGCCGGCGCGGCGGCATGCTTGGCCGCGGTGCCGGGGCCGCGGCCTATGCCGTGGCCAGCCGTTGCATGCGGCCCGCCGGTGGCGCCAGCCAGGCAGGCGACGGCGCCCTAGCAGGTGGCGCCGGCATGTGCGGCGCGCCGATCACTATCTGTGCGAAAAAGCCGCTGATCCGAGTGTCACACACGACATGGCTTGCCAAAACCGTCTTGGAAACGATGGCGTGGCCTTCCATGACTTCAATTTCGAGGGCCGTGACGGGCAAATTTTGACGCATGATGGCTTTTAGGCAGGTATCGATAGGCAGCGCCTGCGACTTTGCAAGGCGGAATCAAGTGTAAGTAGTCGCCGCGCCAATTCTATTGATGTAGATCAAAATCCCCCAAGTTGATGGGAAGTAGGGCCTTGCGGTTATTCCTTGTGCGAACTAAAGATATGCCGCGCCCGCCGTCAGGGGGCGCAAGCTGCCCACCGCATAACCTTGCGCATAATCAACGCCGAGCTCGCGCACCACGGCCAGGCTATCGGCATCTTCCACGTATTCGGCCACGGTTTTTATCCCCATCACATGGCCGACTTCGTTGATGGCTTTGACCATTGCCCGGTGCAAGACATTGGTGGCGATATCGCGCACAAACGCGCCGTCTATTTTCAGGTAATCGACGGGCAGGGCCTGCAGATAAGTGAAGGATGACAAGCCGCTGCCGAAAGCGTCCAGCGAAAAACGACAACCGAGCTCTTTGAGCTTGCCCATGAACACTTGCGCTTGCGGCAGATTGGCGATGAGCGCCGTTTCCGTGATTTCGAAGCAGATTTGTTCAGGGGCGATCGCGTATTGAACAAACTGTTGCGTGATGTAGTCGTGCAAACCGGGGGCGGCGATGGATACGCCTGACAGATTGATGGAATAGCGGGCCAAGGCGCGCCGATGGTTCTCCGCGAAGGCGTCCAGCACGGGCAGGCTGTCGCGCACCGACTTCAGATGGCGGCAGACGGCTTTAATTACCCAATGGTCAATCGGGATCATCAAATCGTAGCGCTCGGCGGCCGGCATAAACGCGCCCGGCAAGATCAGGTTGCCCACTCTGTTTTGCATGCGGATCAGCACTTCGTCGTGGATCTCGGCCGGGGTGCTCAAACTGACGATGGGCATCGCATACAGCTTGAAAAACTGGCGTTCGAAGGCTTCGTTCAAGCGCGCAACCCACGCCCTGTCGCCGCGCCGTGGCGCCAGCATCAGGGCGGACTCCTGGTAGACGTGAATCCGGTTGCGGCCCTGCTCCTTGGCCAGGTAACATGCCTGCTCGGCCGCAGTCACGAGTTCGGTCATGGAGTTGCTATTTTCGTTGATTTCCACCAAGCCGATGCTAACGCCCAGTTCGAAGGAACGGGCTTCCCAGACAAAACAGAAATCCTTGATCGACTGGCGCAGCTCGTTTGCAATGAGCAGCGCATGGTCGGGCCGGCAACGCGGCAGCAACAGGCCCAGTTCAGCGCCGCCTAGGCGCGCCAGCATGTCACTGGCGCGCCTGCGGGTGCGCACCAATTTTGCCAGCAGCTGCAGCAAGACGTCGCCGGCGCCATGGCCACAAGCATCGTTGATGCTCTTGAACTGGTCCAGATCCATATACAGTAGCGCATGCAAGTGGCCGTCCTGTTTGGACGAGGCCAGCGCCGCGGCGACCTGCGTTTCGAACTCGCGTCGGTTGATCAGCCCGGTGAGCGCATCATGGCTCGCCGGCCAGGAAAGTGGCGGCGGCTGGCGCCTGTGGCTGGCGTCGCGGAACACCACGACAGTTCCCAAAATATCGCCAAGGGGCGACCAGATTGGGGCTGCGGCGCCTTCGACGGCGATGCTGCGCCCGTCGCGCAGCAGCAACTCGCTGTGCGCCGATAGGCTCATGGCCTGTCGCTTGCGCAAGCATGTGAGGGCCACGTTTTCCAGTGCCACAGCGCTGCTGTCATCGACCACTTTTAGGGTCTCGCCAATATCGACGCCATGGGCCAGTTTGTAGCTCCAGCCGGTGAGTTGTTCCGCGGCGCGGTTCAGGGTCTGCGTCTTGCCATTGGCGTCGGCGATGATCACGCCATCGCAAATCGAGCCCAGTGCCGCCTCGGCCAGATCGGTGCGCTCGGCGTCCGTGTGCTTTGCATGGGTGATTTCCCAGATGACGCCCAAAGTGCGCTCTGGCGCACCGCGCTCATCGCTAAACACCCGCGCCCTGGTGGCTAACTGATGCAGCGAGCCGTCCGGCCATGCCACCCGGTACTCGACCTCATACGCGCCGCGGCGGGCAACGCCATCTTGTATGGCATCAATCACACGCGCTCGTTCGTCCGGGTGGACGAACTCAAGAAATGCTCGAAAGAACTGGGTCAGCGGCTGCGCCTTGAGTCCCAGCAGTGCGGCGCCATGATCCGACCAATGTACGGTGCCGTCGATGATTTCGCCATTGACGATACGCGACTCCCAAATCGCCATGTGCGCAGCTTCCAATGCCAAGTGCAAGCGTCGTTCAAGGTTTCTCATGGGGCAACCGTGGTTCGAAATGGAGCGAGCTTGACACCTCGCACTCCCATTCGAGTGCGCCCGTTGAATTTGGTTCCAGGGAGCGCACAATTCTTGCGATGCCAGCGCCACCCAGGGCGCTGGCATCGGGTGGCAACGGCTGCCAATATCAGGCCGCGTCGTCATATGAGGCGCACTTTTGCATGAGCCGGCGCCAAGACTGCTGCTGGTCGCCGCTTTGCCGCTGCTCGCGTGACGGGGCAGCGGAGCGGGCCAAAATAGCAGACGCGTCAATTTGACCGGCGCGGGTCCATGGAACCGCGGCTCTTGCCTGCGCCCGGTGACGGGGCCAGGCGACCGGCCGCGCCGAGAACCGTGTAAAATTGTCGTTGCCGACCTATTTCAACGATTGAATGCGCATGAGCTTAACTACCTGGATCACTTTTATCATTGCCGCCCTCATCATTGCGGTCTCGCCCGGCTCCGGGGCGGTGCTGTCGATGTCGCATGGCTTGTCGTATGGCGTGAAAAAAGCCAGCGTCACCATCCTTGGCTTGGAGGCGGGCTTGCTGCTGATCTTTTTTATCGCCGGTGCCGGCGTCGGCTCGCTGCTGCTAGCGTCGGAACTGGCCTTCAATCTGGTCAAGACCGTGGGCGCTCTGTATTTGATCTACCTCGGATTTTGCCAATGGCGCACCCGGACCGGCGTCGCGGCGCAAGACGCCGAGAGCGGCCTCAAGGCCGACCTGCCGTCGCCGCAAAAGCGCGTTCTGACTGGTTTTCTAACCAATGCGACGAATCCGAAAGGCATTATTTTTATGGTCGCGGTGCTGCCTCAATTTATCACGGGCGAGGCGCCGTTGCTGCCTCAGTTGTTGATACTGGCCTCGACCATATGCGCCATTGATCTGGCCGTCATGCATGGGTACGCGTTTCTAGCCTCGTCGATGCAGCGTTTTTTCCGCGATGCGCGCGCTGTAAAAAAACAAAATCGCTTCTTCGGCGGCATATTGATGGCGGTCGGCACGGCATTGTTTTTTGTCAAGCGCGGTGCGCCGGCATGAACCGGCCTCTGGCGCAAGAGATCTGAGCGGCAGCAGGCCAGCCGCGGCGTATGCCCGATGTGACAACCAGTGTCCGAGGCGCCGATCGAATCGAGCGCGAGCGTTGCCGACGGCGTTGTATGCGGCCGGCAACGCTTTGAATTGATTATCAAATTTGACTGGAATAAACATGGATGCGATCCCGCGCACTGATTCCCTTATCGACTATCCGAGCGATTTTCCCATTAAGGTGATGGGCCCGACCCACATCGACTTTGAGTCGACGATACAGGAGGTGGTGCTTGGTTTTGATCCTACATTCCACAAGGGAAAGATGGAGGCTCGGCCGTCCGGTAAAGGCAACTATACGGGCCTGACGGTGACGGTGCTGGCCACCAGCCGCGAACAATTAGATGCTTTGTATACGGCTCTGACGGCGCACCCGATGGTCAAGATCGTGTTGTAGTGCTCGGGCCGAAGTTCTCTTAGGAGGCGCTGCCATTACCGCCATTTCCGCTGGCGAGCGGCAGGAGCCGGGCCAAAACTGACCCTGCCGTATAATGGGCGAGACCCTATTTTCGATCTGCCCATGCCCAATTTCCGACCCGATCCGGCGCTGATCCGTCATCTCGGCCATGCCGAATACGAAGCGACGTTTGCCGCCATGCGCGTCTTCACCGATGCACGCAAGCTCGATACGCTTGACGAATTGTGGATCGTCGAGCATCCGCCCGTGTTTACGCTGGGGCTGGCGGCCGACCGCAGCCACTTGCTATCAGGCGGCGACATCCCGCCCCACAACATCCCCATCATTCAGACCGACCGCGGTGGCGAAGTGACTTATCACGGCCCCGGCCAAGTCGTGATCTACCTTCTGATGGACTTGCGCCGCCACAAACCGGGGGCCAAACTTTACGTACGCCAATTCGTTACCAAAATCGAGCAAGCGGTCATCAATGTGCTGGCGGCGTATAATCTGGCGGGTGAGCGCATAGTCGGCGCGCCCGGCATCTACATCGCAGGCGGAGCGCGCCGCGGCGCCAAGATCGCGGCGCTCGGCTTGAAGGTGCGCGGTAATGGCTGTACCTACCATGGCGTGTCGCTCAATGTGGCGATGGATCTGGCGCCGTTTTCATGGATCAATCCGTGTGGCTACGCCGGCCTAGCGACGGTGGACATGCGAACCATGGGGGCCCAGGTGGCGTTGGCCGAGGTGCAAATGGCACTGGCCCGCGAATTAGCCGTAATGCTCGATATGAATGGCGGCACACGCCCCCAGCAAGACCTTGAATAACGCAATTTTAACGTACAAAGCCCGCTTGGGCATGCCGCCAATGACTTCCGAGACCACCTCCAGCACCGTCCCCTACGACCCGAGCGAGAAACAAAAAGGCGCCAGCAAGACGGCGCGCATCCCGATCAAAATCGTGCCCATCGAGCAAATCGAGCGCCTGAGAAAGCCGGATTGGATCCGAGTTAAGGCGGCCTCAGCCTCGAGCCGCTTTTACGAAATCAAGGATGTCTTGCGCGAGAATAAGCTCGTGACCGTATGTGAGGAGGCGAGCTGCCCAAACATTGGCGAATGCTTCGGCAAAGGCACCGCGACCTTCATGATCATGGGCGACAAATGCACCCGCCGCTGCCCATTTTGCGACGTCGGCCACGGCCGTCCGGATCCGCTCGATATCGATGAGCCGACCAACTTGGCGACGACCATCGCTCAGCTGCGCCTCAATTATGTGGTCATCACCTCGGTCGATCGCGATGACCTACGAGATGGCGGCGCCGGCCATTTTGTCGAATGTATTCAGAAAACGCGCGCGCTGGCGCCGAACACGCGCATCGAAGTGTTGGTGCCGGACTTCCGCGGCCGCTTGGCCAAAGCGCTGGCGATCTTCAAGAATGGTTTGCCTGACGTCTTGAACCACAACCTGGAGACTGTGCCGCGCCTGTACAAGGAAGCGCGCCCGGGGGCGGACTACGTTCATTCGCTGGAATTGCTGCGTGACTTCAAGGCGCTCTATCCGGGCGCGGTCACGAAGTCGGGCATCATGGTTGGCTTGGGTGAAACCGATGAAGAAATCTTACAGGTGATGCGCGACCTGCGCGCCCACCATGTGGACATGCTGACCATCGGCCAGTACTTGGCGCCGTCGGGCGACCATCTGCCGGTGCGCCGTTATGTGCATCCTGACGTGTTCAAGATGTTCGAAGCGGAAGCGTACAAGATGGGCTTCCAGCACGCCGCCGTCGGCGCGATGGTGCGCAGCTCTTACCACGCTGACCAGCAAGCGCATAACGCCGGCGTGGATGTGAACAATCAGTAGTTGGTGAGACAATCCAGAAGTTAGTGAGACAAATTCAGAAGTTGATGAGACAATTTATGCTGGTTACACGGTATTGAA
Source organism: Janthinobacterium sp. (assembly GCA_003133225.1). GTDB lineage: Bacteria > Pseudomonadota > Gammaproteobacteria > Burkholderiales > Burkholderiaceae_D > Janthinobacterium. Next base: position 15,396 of record PKWL01000077.1, on the reverse strand, counting down.
TCATAAAAAGTCATTCATAAACAGAGAGTTGCCTTCAATATCGGCGCTTGCCAAGGGCGAAAATTCTTGGCGAATAGACTGGTTCGGAGAGTTGGCTTTCCCGAACCGTCTATTTCGCCGGACTCAGCCTTCACTGCTCGTGCACCTCTCCAAGGTCCTCGACAGCAGTTTTCATAGCGATCCTTCCGTTTTACTTTCCCCCGACTCGACAACACCGGCGCGGTTCCAACGGAAGGTGTGGATTTCGGCCGGCACCCTGCCGCTACTGTGTATCGGTGATATTTGGCGTGGCGGCAAACTAGAAGCGAGTCCTGACTACCAGCTCGAGCGCTTCGTTGAGCTACAGATCAATGAAAGCACAGTCCACCTGGTCAAGGCTGGGTTGAATTTGGACGACAAGGGCTTCCTTCTACCTTTGTCGGAGCATCCATGGCATTTGCACTGCACGCATTCCTATTGTGTGATGGTAGAGCTGCCAGGTGACCGCCAACTAATTATTCCCTGCATCGAGCTTATTCGATTCTATTTCGGATCGTCGAGCGGGCTAATCACCAAGCTGTTCTTGCCGCCGCTGCAGCGCAAATCCCTCTATGGCAGACCTCAATTCGACCCAATTACCAAGCGCCTTGTCCTCGACCTGGCCGAAAAAATATCCGGCGCGTCAGCGGCAGATATTGGCCGGATGCATTTGGATCCTGTCGCCTGGCGTGCTGCGATGCATATCGGCACGTCGGCATTGAAAGCATCGGTCGTCCAGCAGAGCATCTATCCACAAGGCTTCTTTCCGTTCGAAGGTGAGACCACATTGGTGGCCGCAGGAAAATGGTTGAGTCTGGGGGATCGGGCGGACGCGACATTTCTCGTGTATAACCTTCGCTCTTGCTCTCATCCATTCCCGTTCCGCTCACTGCGCTACAAGGTCCACACCGGCTTTTCTCGCGCAAATGGGACTGCATCTCCTCACCAAAGCCAAGGCCCCATCCGCACCTCGGCCAGTGACGCGTCTGATCAGCCGATAGGCGAGCGGGACGCGTCAAACAGTCTGACGCCGAAGGCGATCGAGGTTCGTCTAGAGTCACGCTTTCCGGATTTGCAGAAGAAGCCGGTCTGGAAAGATAAAGTGCTGGCTAGCGCCGATGCCACCGGCCACGTGAGTGTGCTCACCTAATTTGATGTTCCGATGTTCACGTTTGGCGATGGCTATTTGACGTGTAACTTTGACAGTAAAACGCCGCCAGACTCGAGATCTCGCGGCGTTTTGCACATGTGAAACAATCAGAAAGGTTCGTCGTTATTGGTTTTGGATGGCGACTGGACGATATTGCTGGTCTGATAGTAACGGCCGATCTGATCGGCGTAGCGCGTTTCAAATATTTGGTACATGGCTCCGAGGAAATCGAGAATCTCGAAGGCAGCTTCGTCGGAAAGCGGAGGCAATGGTATGCCGTGGTCATGTAGATTTTTCATGGTGGACTCTCTCGATGGTCAGCGGGCAGCAGTGCGGCGCTGTGTGGGCAAAGTGGGTTGTGCAAACACGTCCAGATAGAGCTTCTCATCAAGCACAGGCAAGTCGCGTTGCGCCGCGGCGGCGAGCAGCTCGGCAGCCATTGTGGTCAAGATGCGGTAATTTCCGGCGGCGTGATCGCACAGGGTGTGGCACAGCTGAGGCGTCATCAGGCTGGCGTTGCCGGCGCCGGCGAGCAAATGATCGAGGCAGGCCAGCAGCTCCTCGCGGCTGGCGAATTCGGTGGAAAGCCGGGTACGGATGCGGCTGCCCAATGGGATGAGTTCCTCGCGTCGTAGTTTTTCGATCAGCCTGGCATCCCCTGCGATGATGATGCACAGAAGCGGCTGGGAATCGAAGCGGGCACTGGCCAGGAGGCGCAGCTCAGAGAGAACTTGAGGCGTCATTTCCTGCGCTTCATCGATGAGCAGGACCGGCCGGCAGCGACTCGATTCGAGATGAGTGAACCAGCGCTCGCGCAGGGCCTTGAAGCCGCCCCAGCGATTGCTTGGCCTCAGCGGCACCGCGAAGATTTCGCCAAGTTCGCGATAGAAATCAGCCATATTGCTTTGCGGATGATTTATGGCGCCGACAGTGATGTCAGGCAGTTTTTTAAGGCGTTCGGAAAGCAAACGTAAGACGATGCTCTTGCCGCTTCCTGGATCGCCGTGGATCATGGCGAAGCCGCCCTCGCGGATCTGCGCATGCTCAATGCGCCAGCAGAAGTTCTCGATCTTGGCCGGAATGTAGATCGCCTCGGTTGGCAACTCCGGGGAGAAAGGATTCCATTTGAGCCCATAGAGGGCGAGTAATTTCTGATTCATGCAGCACTCTCGTCTATGGTGGGAAGATAGGCTGGCGGCACGCCTGTGGCGGCGTAGTCGGCCAGCAGTTCAGTCATCAAGGCAGGCAGACCCTTCGGTGGCAGCGGCGACAGATCGGCCGTCACCGGGGACAGACGCCGGCGCTGGCCGTTGGCGTTGGCTGACTTGTCGAGTGGCTTGACCGGGCACAGGATGGCACCGGTACGCGGATCGACCATATCTATTCGGGACAGATCCCAGCGAGCATAGCGCAGGTGAACTTGTTCGAAGTGGCGATAACGGGACGGTATCTCGAAGCGCCCGCCATTGAGGCTGACGGTGCCGTCTGAGCGCCGCTGGCGGCGTACGACTTCGATGCGGAAGGCGGCAACGAGCACGGCAGTCGCTGGGCATGGACGGGCCACGTTCGGGCCTGCGAGATAGTGTGCCAGCGGCGTTGCGTCAATTTCCGAGTGGCGCGTGCGGTGGTATTCTTGTTCAACCCAAGCTTGCGTTGACAGATTGAGCGCATCGATGGTGAGGCTGACTTCGCCTTCGAGCATGGCCATCAGGCGCCCCTCGACGCGGCCCCAGAATGACTCCTGCTTCGCGTTTTGATAATATGGGGTTAAGCCCATAATTATCAGAACAAGCATCAGGAGCAATTTCAGAAGCAAGGCAAAGCGATCAACGACAAGGTGCGTCTGTATTCTAGAATTGGCCGCGCGCTGGTCAAAGCCAAAGAATCGGGCGGCGATCCTTATGCCGCTATCGAGGCCGTGCTGCCGTGGACTGAATTTGAACAAAGCGTTACCGAGGCCACCCAGCTCGCTCGGCCCGCGACATTTGACCATCTACAGCTGATCGAAGAGCAGTACAGCACACTGCGCCGCTACACGCCCGAGTTCCTTGACGTGCTCAAGCTGAAGGCGGCGCCGGCAGCGCAAGCAGTGCTCGATGCCATCGACGTGGTGCGTGAAATGAACAATACCGGAGCGCGCAAGGTGCCGGAAGACGCTACCATCGCATTCGTCAAAGCGCGCTGGAAGCCGCTCGTCGTCACCGGCGAGGGCATCGACCGTCGTTTCTACGAGATATGCGCGCTATCCGAGCTGAAGAATTCCCTGCGCTCTGGCGATATATGGGTGCAGGGTTCCCGCCAGTTTCGGGATTTCGAGGAATATTTGCTGCCGCCGAAAAAATTCAGCGAACTCAGGCAGGCGCGCACGCTGCCTATTGCAATCAACCCCGACCTCGACGAGTACCTACTTGAACGCGTGCTGCTGCTGAACCAGCAGCTGGCCACGGTCAACCGGCTTGCGCTGGCCAACGAACTGCCGGACGCAATCATCACCGACACTGGCCTAAGAATCAGCCCGCAGGATGCAGTGGTGCCCGAGTCGGCCCAGGCACTGATCGACCTCACCAGCGGGATGCTGCCGCGCATCAAGATCACGGAGCTGCTGATGGACGTGGACGACTGGACCGGATTCACCCGCCACTTCGTCCACCTAAAAAACGGCGAGCAGGCCAAGGACCGGACACTGCTGCTGTCGGCGATCCTGGCCGACGCAATCAACCTCGGCCTGACCAAGATGGCGGAATCGAGCCCAGGCGCGACCTATTCGAAGCTGTCTTGGTTGCAGGCGTGGCACATCCGGGACGAAACCTACTCAGCCAGTTTGGCCGAACTCGTCAACGCCCAGTCCCGCCATGCGTTCACCATCAACTGGGGCGACGGCAGCACGTCGTCGTCGGATGGCCAGCGCTTCCGTGCCGCCGGCCGGGCCGAGAGTACCGGACACATCAACCCGAAGTATGGCGCTGAACCGGGAAAGATGATCTACACACACATTGCCGACAATTACGCTCCGTTCAGCACCAAGATGGTCAACGTCGGCGTCCGGGACTCGACCTATGTGCTCGACGGATTGCTTTATCACGAATCGGACCTGCGCATCGAGGAACACTACACCGACACCGCCGGCCTCACGGACCACGTGTTCGCGCTGATGCATACGCTGGGCTTTCGCTTCGCGCCGCGCATTCGCGACCTCGGCGACACCAAACTGTACATACCGGGAAGCATCCAGGACTATCCAGCTTTGCGGGCCATGATTGGCGGCACGCTGAATATCAAGCACCTGCGATCGCACTGGGACGAAATCCTGCGCCTGGCGGCGTCGATAAAGCATGGCACCGTCACAGCATCGCTCATGCTGCGCAAGCTCGGCAGTTATCCGCGCCAGAACGGCCTGGCGATCGCGCTGCGCGAGCTGGGCCGCATCGAACTCACGCTTTTCATCCTGGACTGGTTACAAAACGTCGAGCTGCGCCGGCGTCAACCTGACCGGGGATTACGTATGGCGCCAAAATTGGAAGGTCGACGACGGACAATTTCGGCCGCTGCGGAACCTCAAAGACGAGTGAATTGGCTTAGCGCCCGATTTTTCCGAATCCTGTGTGCGTTGGCGTATTCAGAATGCCTAGAGGGACTGCCATTGGAAATTAAAATCCGGGAGATCAAGTCATTGGAACGAACCCAAAAACCCATCAATACAGCAAATCGATGCGGCTGCGGAGGCGAGCCCAATAAACCTCGCCTCCGCTCACGTCAACTCAACTTTCTGCTCGGTTAAAAGTTCGTGGATAGACCGGCGAAAAGTGACCTGCTGGCCCCGTATTGCGGCGCACCAACGCCAACACCGGTGCCGTCACGCAATAAATAGCTTTTGTTGAAAATATTGATGATTGCCAGCCTGCCTTCCACCTTGCCGAACGGTGTTCCCTTCCATGTGTGGGTCAATGCCCCGTTGACCGTCGTGTAGCCAGGTAGTTCGGTTGAGTTCGGTGCCCCGCCCGCAGGAGTATTGCGTAGGCCGCTGCCATAGATGAAATCAGTGCTCACCTGCGAATCCCCAAAATGGTAGTGCATGCCGCCAGTTATCGATATCGTCTGATCGTGATCCAGGTAGATATAGTGATTGGCGATGTAACTCAACTCGTCCGGTGAAAAGAGCGACTGGCTGGAAGTGATGTTTTCGCCTTGCGCCTTTTCGACGGTAAAGTTCAGGAACGCGCCCCACTGTTTTTGAGCATAGACACCGGACAACTCCAGGCCTTTCGCATATCCTTGCGCATAATTGAAGGGCGACAAGATCAGGGCTTGTCCAAACTGCCCCTCGTCGATCAGGTTTGCGATTTTTTTATAGTAGGTATCGGCCGTCAGCGTCAGACGCTCACCGACTTTCTGACTAACCCCAAGATCGAAATAGTTGGTGCGCTCGGCCCGCACCGGATCCGACACGGGAACGCTGGGGGCGTTCGTGGTGTTGGCGTACAAGTTGATGCTGCTTTGCGATGCGAGCTCTTGCGGGGGAGGCGTGAAATAACGCGAATAACCGGCGTGGAACGCTGTGCTGTCGCTCATCTTGTAGGCCAGGTTAAGGCGCGGACTCCATTGCTGCTCGTTGATGAACGCATCGACGTGATCGTAACGGATACCGTAATTGAGCGTGACTGGTTTGGAGATGTGCCATTCATCTTGCAAGTAGATGCTTTCGAGGGTTCCCGTCTTGCCTGAGTTATCGATGATGGTGATCGGATTGGTGCTGCTTTGCGCACCGCTACTATCGGTCGGAAAGACGCTCACGGTATTGTCGCTTGCGGTCACCTGCCGCGTATAGTCTATTCCGGCACGCACCGTATGATCCGCATTGAGCTTGAAGCTCGCGTCGAGCTGCAGGCCATTCGCGGTGTTAGAGCGCAAGGTGTCGGACGCCGTGCCGAGGTAGATCAGGTCCGCTGCCACATCCGGCGTATAGTGGAGATCGGAATATTGATGGAAAAACGATGCCTGATAGCTCAAGTCTCCCAGACTTTTTTGGAACGACAGCACAAAGAAGCGATTCACTTCGTCTTGATTCTCATTAATCTGGGATGAAGGAATCGCGCTATACCCGGTATTCGCGTCGCTAAGGCCGATCAAGGAAAATTGCGGAGTTTGGGATGGATTATCCGGTATCTGGAACTTCCCGTTGTAGGTGCCAAACAGCAGGCCGAGCCGGGTACTGTTGTCCACAAAATAGGACAAGTTGCCAAAGGATTTTTCCTGCGTCGTCTTGTCGTGCAACGCATTAGATGTCGGCAGCGGGTTCTCGATGCCAAGTGAATTCGCCAAATAGCTTCCGGACAGGTAGTAATTGAACTTGCCCACGCTACCGAAAAATTCCGCGCTCGGCTCAAGATAATTGTGACTCCCAACCTGTACGCCGATGCGCCCGCCCGGCGCCGTGTCCCCTTCCTTCGTCTGGATATCCACGATGCCGGCCGTGCGCAAGCCGTATTGCGCCGGCAGAGCCCCGGTCACGAAGTCGACTTGCTCAATGAACCGTGTGTCGATCGACTGGCCAAATCCGGTAATGCTTTCCGGCAGTTGCACCCCGTCGACGCGATATTGCACATTGCCGTGATCATCGCGCACATGCAGGGAGCCGGACGCCTTTGAATCTTGATCGACGCCAGGCAGGCGCAGCAACACTTCATTGAATGGCGTGTCGCTGCCTTGGCCCAAGGCATCGATCATGTGGGTGTCGATGGTGTAGACGGTGGTGCCGATTTTGGGCGACAGCTCGATCCGTTCACTCTTCAAATGGGCGGCGGCAACTTCAACCCGCTGCATTTCCGCAGCCGGCGCGGCGGCATCGGAGAGCGCCGGATCGGATGCCGGCTCCGGTATAACGGGCGCCGCCGACGAGGCGGACGAAGCGATGAACAAGCCGGCGAGAATCAGCGGCAGTGTGCGCAATGGGGGAATACGGTGCATGGGTAACCTCTAATAGCAAGTGCGAGGCGCGGCCGCGAGCGGGCGCCTCAAAAAGGGAGTCGGCGGAACGCGAACCAGGGTTCGCTCAGACGATGGTGGGCGGGCCGCAGCTTGGCGGCAGTATTCGTCGAAGGGAGACAATAAAATGATACTGCGGCGCGATCTCGACTCTGTATAACAACAGCACCGGGACGAAAACCGCCGTGGGCGTGCTTGGGTGACCGGCAAGCTTGTCGATGATTGCGCCGCATACGGCGCAGGCGCGGCTCTCTTGACTGTCCTTATGGTGATGGCTCGCCGCCGTCATCAGCAATAAGGCAAACGCGAGCGCCATGCACAGCGCAGTGAGCGAGCGCCATCTTCCATGCGCAAATGCTTGCGGCAGCCGACCCAGACTGGCGCGCCACAGGCGAATAATAATGAACGACGTATCGAGCATGTCTGGGCGCGACTTTCTTGGCATGGCTTTGCGCCGGATGAACTGCTCCATCCGGCATTTCGTCGGGCAGTGCACGGGTGATAGGCGCGAAAAGGGTCGCGAACGCGCGGTTCGGGCTATTGTCATGAGATGTGAGCAGGCCACAAGCCCGCAGGCGATGGCGCGCCTTGATGCTCATTTCTACGACAACAAATTTAGTGCGAGGGAATGTGGACCGGCGGCGCTTGAGCGTGCGGAATCAGATAGTTCGACTGAGAGAGGACGAAGAGGATGCTAACGAATGCCATCCGTTGGTAGCTGACCAATGCCACCGTCGGTGCCACCTCGACGGCGAACGGAGGAAGACCGGACGGCAGGTGCTGCGCAAAACTGCAAGCGGCACAATCGGACGCGGTTTCCGCATAGGCGTGCTTGTGGTGTGCCATGCCGAATAGCTGTATGGCGAGCATAAGCAGAACGACGCACGCCACGACGCGATGAAACCGCGCCTTGCGATGCATACAACCACCAAAATATTTGCTTACCCGCATAGAGAGCACACTTACCCGCTTACAATGAAATCATTTCGTCTTGTCTTACAGACTGTTTTAAACGGCGGATTTTACAAAAGTACTATTTTTCGCAAAGCACACCATCAGCGTGCCGAGTTTGCATAATGTTTTATGCTACCTCGCTGCTCGACCTCAGTTTTGGCTCACGTCAAGACTTTCCACCATGACATCCCAAAAAAACGGGTCTGTCTTGCCCAAGCCCATTATTCATGTGCACACTGCGCGCAAAACCCTTTTACGGTCACTTCGATTTCCATTTCGCGATAGCCCTCAGGCAAAAGTGGCACTTGGCCGCTCGACCGCAAATTTTTGAGACAAATCACCTTGGCGCAGCGCTGACACTTGAAGTGCGCGTGCTGGTGATGCGCGATATCGCTACTGTTTGCCAGAAAACACCAGGCGCGATCGACACCGACGACCTTGTGGGCCAAGCCCGTCTCGGTAAGCCAGTCTAGCGCACGGTATAACGTAACCCGATCGATTTTCCCGTCTGCATTCAAGGCGAACTCGATTTGGTGGTGCGTTACCGCACTTTGTTGCGTCAATAAAAAGACCAACACTCGGATCCGCGCTGCCGTCGCCCGTGCGCCGAGTTGCTTGATGAGTGCTTCTGCGTGCTCAAATAAGGATAGTGTTGCCATCGTGACACCTGTGCAACTCATTTGTAAATGCAGATTGTAGTGCAAGCGCGGATCATTTGCAATTCAGTTGCAAATGATCCGCCGGTCAAACCTGGTGACGGTGGTGATCGTGCCTGGGAATGGTTTATCTGGAACGAGCGCGCTGCGCGATGGCGGCAGCCTGAAAGACGATTCCTTGCTGCAGTACCTGTCGCCCATGGCTGGCCGGGAACACATCAACCTGACCGGGGATTACATATGGCGCCAAAATTGGAAGGTCAACGAACAATTTCGGCCGCTGCGGAACCACCTCAAAAAGACGAGTGAATTGGCTTAGCGCCCGATTTTTTCCGAATCCTGTGTGTGCCCCTTGGAAAGCCATGCTCCAGAGATTGGGGGGCCGGCTGCAAGCTGTAAGGTGCAGGTCAGCTCCCACGCAGAAGCCAACGCGATACTTGACCCGAAAACATAAGTTTGCAAGCGGCAAAGTTATGGTTCCAGGCAGGCTGGTAATGCGGCCGTTGTACCCAACGCGCGAGCGATTTTGGCAATTAGGGTTTCGCGATCAAACGGCTTTACCACAAAATCAGTCGCTCCAGCCTTTATGCTATCGAGCACAACATTTCCGTCGCTCTTGCCGGTTATCATTACCACCGGCACGTCGGTAAAATGAGGAATGGTTTTTAGGCGCCGAGTGGCTTCCATGCCGTCGATCTCGGGCATGACGACATCCATCAGGATGACGTCGGGGCGCATTGTGCGCAACATGCTTAGCGCGTCGGCGCCGCTGGCGGCAAACACCAGGCGATAGTTCTGCGTTTCGAGCAACTTGCCCACGATCTTACGCTGAAAATCGTCGTCATCCACCACCAGCACAACTGGCCGTATGCGTTCGGCCATCGCTTTCAGGGCGCGAGCTGATTCAATGTGAGGCGAACATTCCTGCCGGAATTCGTCTGCCCACTGCTTGAGTGGTTGCACTAACTCGGCAGCGGCATTGAAGCTCTGCCCGATTTCGTCGCGCCTGATGCGGTTGATCTCTCGCTTCAAGCCGTCGACACTCTTAATCTCGGCCACCTCCGGCAGTTCGCCTTGCATCAGTCGCCGTGAAAATCCGTCCAGCGCTTCGCCAACTCCCAGTTCAGCCTGTTCCATGGCGCGACTGGCGGCCTCAATGCGTTGTCCACCTTGCGCCAATTGGTGATCTAGCACGGCTTCCAGCTCCGCCAAACGCCTTGCTTGGGCCGCGAATTCCGCCGGCGCCGGCCCCTCGCCCCTAGTCGCGGCCAAATCGCGCAGTGCATGATGCACCGACATTGGCAAGCGCGGTGCGTCGTTCGTCATTGGCCAGAACAGCACGTAGTCGTCGAAGTGCTGCCTCCTGCACAACTCGTAAACCCGTTTGACTTCGTCCTTGTCGCACAAAATGATCGTGCGATGGTCTTGCAAATTGAGCTTGCCGCCGCGGCGATAAAGCCCGAGGTAATAGCGTTCGGATTTTTCCAGTGCGTTGAACGCCAGCACCAGTACGTCAGGGCGGCGCTGCTCGAAATCCTCAACCGCACGCTCCGGATCCATGGAAGTGAAGACATGATCGAATTCCGGATCCAGCAGCTTTTTTACTAACGCCGCGTCGGCTGTGCTGTCCGATGCAATCAGGATAGTTGCGGCAGGAGGCTTGTTCATTTCAGTTTTTTCCAATCATAAAACTTCGACCATCGATTCCTGCATTTGGATTTTTCATCCATGGGTTTTTTCTTGCTAGTCATGCGCGTTCTGGTAGGCGCGCTCGTCATGGGACCCCAGATATTCGTCCACGGCTGTCATTTCCGCCTCAAGCCTTGGCCATAGCGTCCCCATCGCTTCCGTATCGCCAGTCTTGCCAGCGCCTTCCAACTCCGCGCACAGATCGCCAAGCGCAAGCGCGCCCACCGAGCGCGCCGCGGCCTTGAGCTTGTGAGCCACCGCGCCCGCTTCCGCGGCTGCTCCAACCTGGCAGGCACGCCTTAGTTCGACCGCAGCCTTGGACGCGCTGGCCCGGAAATCCTGCAAAAACTCTTGAATCACTGCCGCATCTTCGCCCACAAAGGTTTTCAGTACGCTCACATTTACAGGTCCCGACTTGGCGCCGGATGCGGTAGACATTGGGATCGCCAGCCTTAATTCGGTCGCGGCTGGCAGCCATTTTTCCAGTGCGGCTTGCAAATCTTCAAGCCGTACTGGCTTGGTCACATAGCCGTCCATGCCAATGGCGCGGCAGCGCGTGGCCTCATCCTTGAGGGCGTTGGCGGTCAGGGCGATGATCGGAATACGCTGTTTGCCGTCTGCTTCACGGCTGCGGATGGCGAGAGTGAGACTGTAGCCGTCCATTGTCGGCATGTGCAGGTCGGTCAGAAGCAGCGCGTAGTCTTCGCACTCCCAGCGCTCGAGCGCCTGCTGGCCGTCGTTGGCCACATCTGCGGCGAACCCGAGCAGATGAAGCTGGTACAGGATCACCTTCTGGTTCGTTTCATTGTCTTCGGCCACAAGGATCAACCTTCCTTGGCGGCGAGCCTTGTCACGCGACGGCGGCTGGATTGCAGCTTCGTCTTTGCCGGTTCGCTGCGGCGGTTCGTCGTGCTTGGTGCGACCGGCAGCGGCTGCCACGGCGCGCAGCAGCGTCTGGTGGTTGAGGGCATTGCGATCCACGATCACCATGTCGGCCGCCTCGACCCGCAGTCGTCGGCGTTGTCCTCGCTCTACAACGACGAAGCGGGCATCAAGCTCCTGCCGGGTACCGGCTGCAGCGCGCAAATCGTCCGGCGCCTGCAATTCTCCCTCTGTCACGATGACCCACACGCACAAGCCGGACGAGAGCGTACCAGCTTTTTCCTCGGCGGCCGCGAGGTCCGGAACCCGTTCGACGGTCGCGCCATCGTATGTAAGATACGCGGCGAGATCATCGGCCAGCTCGTCCGCATCCCCCACCACCAGGCACGCAAGCCCGGCCACCTGGAATGGCATTGGTTCGCTAGCGCCCTGCAGCGGCAAGAAGGGCAGACGCACGGTGAAGGTGGAGCCTTGAGCCGGCACACTTTGCACCGCGATTTCCCCACCCATCATTTCCACCAGGTGGCGGGAAATGGACAAACCCAGCCCGGTGCCACCAAAACGCCGGGTCGTTGAGCTGTCGGCCTGAGTGAACGAAGTGAACAGGCGCGCCACGATTTGCTCGTCCATTCCGATACCGTTGTCGGTTACTTGAACCTCCACCATTACCTGGTTCGTGTTGTGCCCGGTCAGCAGCGCGCGCATCGATATCCGGCCCCGCCGTTCTTGACCGCTGGAAAACTTGATCGCGTTGTTGGTAAGATTGACCAGCACCTGGCGCAGGCGCAACGCATCGCCCAGGACTTTTCCGGGCAACGCCGGGTCGACAAAAAGGGTCAGTTCCACGCCATTTTTCTCGGCTAAGGGATCCAGCATATTGCAGGTCTTTTCCATTACGTCGGCCAACGACATGGGAACCCGCTCGATGTCCAGTTTCCCGGCCTCGATTTTGGAGAAGTCGAGGATATCATCGATAATGGCCAGCAGCGAAAATCCCGATTCACGGATGAGATCGACCATCTCCAACTGATAGCCCTTGAGACTGGTCTGATGCAGCACGTCAACCATGCCGATCACGCCGTTCATCGGAGTGCGGATTTCGTGGCTCATGGCCGATAGGAAATCGGATTTTGCCATGGCGGAATCTTCGGCCTTCTGGCGTGCCGCCTGCAGCGCAGCCTCGTTCTCGCGCAGCGCCTTGTTCATGTATTGACTGGCGTGGTTTTGTTTGCGCAGCAAAAAAATAATGGATAGGCCTACCGCTGCGATGGACAGCAAATACAGCAGCGTGAATTTAAACGTCCATACGTTAAGGGGAAGCGGTTGGTTAACAGAGATTTCCTGGATGCCGCGCACATCCCCGACTTTCCAATCGCGTTTTAAGCTCTCGATATGAGAATTGTGGCAACTGACGCAGGCGGCACTCATCAGAACCGGTGTTATCACGCGCACGCGTGTGTTCAACCCTGTGGTGATGACTTCCACCTGTGGTGTTTTCTCTGCACTCGACCGTAATGTCGCCAATGCCGTCTTTTCGAATTCATCGAGCATGTGCGGCTGGCGATTCTTGAATGGATAGTCGGAGACAAAACGATAATTCACGTTCGATTGGTTTTTTGAAACAACACTGCCAAGCGCAAGCGAAAACGCCGCCGGTATCGGAATCGCACCCGGCACTTCCAAGTAATTGTGCAGAACCTGGATCGATTCGCCGTCCTTCGCTAGAACGCGAGCGACGACATCGCGACTATAAAAACTGCGTATCCCGTTCATGATCGCATTTAGGTCGGTCGCCTGGCGCTGCAACGCAGCTTCCGTGATGCCCTTCATGTCGAGCCATGCCGCGATCGGCAACCCTGCGAGCAAGACGAAGAGTATTCCAACCGTCAGGAATTCCTTCCATAAAGGGTAGGCCAGAAACGTTAATTGGCGATCTCGCAAAATATCCATGTTGCAGACTCTTTAGGTTGGTGATGCTGGCGTTGTGATCACTAATCTTTCACATCTTGATACCACCGATACGCTGCCAAACTCCAGTATGCCAACGGCTTAGTAAGTTTCATAATCGGACTTCTGATTCGACCTCGACTAGCGCGGAATTGCTGGTGTTACCTGGGACATGAGGGTAGCCAGGCTATCTCTGGCAGGCTCGCTCCTGGGGCTGTTCTCCGTCACGGTTCCGGCTTTCAACAATTGCGCTTTGCGCCCCTGCCAGGAATCCAGCCAGCCGGCCAGATCAGCGGCTGGCATTGGCCGCGCTATAAAATAACCTTGCGCCAGGTCGCATTTCGTTCGTCGCACCAAGTCCCAGTCCTCGCGGTCTTCCACCCCTTCGGCGACCACTTCCATGCCGAGTTGCTTGCCCAGACCAAGGCTGGCGTCATATATTGCGTGCGCGGTCGCGTCGTGCCAGGCGCCGTGGACAAAACTTTGGTCGATCTTGAGTTCGTCGAAGGGGATGTCGCGTAACTGAGCCAGCGAAGAATGGCCGGTGCCGAAATCATCAATGGAAAGGCGGAAACGCTTAAGCCGCAACCGGGCCAGGATCTCGAGCGGCGCGCGCTGGTCCAGCATCAGGCGGCTTTCCGTCACCTCCAGCACGATATCTTGTGCCGCCACGTCTGCCGCGGCGGCGGCTCCGACCACGAAATCGGCAAAAGTCACCGACGACAGGTTGTCCATCGATACATTAACCGCCACGCGAATGTGCAGCCCAGCTTGCCGCCAGGCCTTGGCCTGAGTCATCGCGCTACTTAGCACCACGCGTGTCAGGTCATCAATCGATCCATGCTCTTCGGCAACGCCGATGAACTGGTCTGGGAACACTAGTCCATGCGCCGGATGGCGCCAGCGCACCAGCGTCTCCACGCCAACGACCGCGCCGCTGGCGACGGCCACCTTGGGCTGGTAGTAGTTGACGAGCTCGCCGTTGGCGATGGCGGCTCGCACCTGGTCTGCGCTGTACACGTTTTTAGGCGTTTGCGGTGCTGTTTTCACACGTATGGACTTTTCCATCAACGTGGATAGTCCCGCTAACGAAACGGGCTTGTTCAGATGCCCCAGCACCGTAATGCTGTGTGCCAGAACCAGCTTCTCCGCCATTTGCAGCACGCGTTCGTCTTCGCCACTGACCAATATGAGGCTGCCGCTATAGTTGTGCTCGACTAGCTTACGAACGAATTCGATTCCGTCCATCCTTGGCATGTTCAAGTCCATCAGGATCAGATTTGGCGAGTTGCCGGTGGCATTGACACAATCTAGCGCCGCAGATCCGTTATCGCAAGTCGTCACCGAGGTAAATCCCAGCCCGACTAGCATGTGGGCGATCAGCTTGAGCATGAAGGGCTCATCGTCGAGAACTAGAATCCTAAGGGTTGATTTATTCATTCTCGCTGTCTTTCATTTAACAACGTCGCGGCGATCTGCACGCTACGCCTGCCAGGAATCGAGAAATGCGTTCACGGCGGCTAGTTCTTGCTCGAACGGGGGCAATAGCGCCGCCAGCGCTTCAGTGCTGTCCGCGTTGCCGGCGGTCTCCATCTGCGCGCATAGCTCGCCGAGAGCCAAGGCGCCCACGGCGCGCGCCGAAGATTTGAGCTTATGCGCCTGCTCGCTTGCCGGAGCCGACCGACCATCGGTACAGGCGGCTTTCAATTCGAGAGCTATCTTTCCAGCACTGATCCGAAAGTCGTTTAGGAACTCGAGAATCACGGCAGGGTCGTTACCAATCAGGCTTTCGAGCACGCCGACGTCTACCGCCTGAGCGGGCGCGCCTCCGGTTACTGCATGGGTGACTACTTCGGCGCGTGAATCCAGATTAGATACTGCGTCCGGCAGCCATGTTTTCAGGGCCGCTTTCAGATCCGCCAGTTGCAAGGGCTTGCTCAGGTAAGCGTCCATGCCGGCCACCCGGCAACGATCGGCTTCATCTTTGAGGGTGTTGGCGGTCAGGGCCACGATCGGGATGCGGCGGAAACCCTGCTCTTGGGTACGAATCGCGGCAGTTAATTCATAACCATCCATCTTCGGCATATGCAAATCGCTAAACTGAAGTTCCCCCTCGCG